>CAWBSS010000014.1:0-406354 GCA_963791515.1 uncultured Acidobacteriaceae bacterium
GGGAATGTCGAGCGCCGATGCATGATTGACCGCATAGACGTGGGGATTCGACGTGTCGATCTTCTCGAGCCCCGTCACGGTCACGGGCGAAACGATCGTCTTCATGATCAGCCACGACCATGTTGTAGAAAACCAGTGCAGACGCCGTCCGCTGCGGTCGAATAGCCCGCCCGGCAGGGCCAGCAGCCCCATTACCAGCGTGTAGAGCCAAATCAGCGGATCGAAGAACTGAAATACGACCGCAGCCGACTCAGCCAGCCGTGCTCCGACCCTGGAATGGCGTGGGGACTGCGCCGCGGAGAGGCGACTGGAACCGGCCGGGGCACGCCGCTTTCCGACTGGCCGTTTTCCACCTGATCGACTGATGAATTCACTTCCTGCACACTTCCATTCTAGGCGAAACGGCACGCGTGGGACAGCTCCCGCCCTTCGACTTCGCTCAGGGCAGGCTCTGGTTGTCCATCCGGGGAGTAGCGGAAGATTTCCACAGTGTTCCTGCAGGAACGTTTGTCATACATAAATATACATACATAACCGCCGGGATGGGCCTCAAGTCCTCACTCCCAGGAGGCCGCTCACCTTCCCCGACGAGGTAGATCGATCCGTCACTACAACTGACCGTGCCGGCCCCGAGGCGCCGCGAGCTCTTTCCAGAGCCACCGCCACCTCGGCGACCGCCTCAATCTCAGATCCGGTGCGGCTCCCGGCCTGCCGCATCTCTTCCGGGACGCGGACCTCGGATTCTCCGGCCGCGTGGCGATCACCTTGTGGGCCAACGGAAGAGAGGATTTCGGTCATCTTGAGATTGCCTTGTCGCGCATGGCTCCGAAAACGAAAATCAGCGGACGGTTGTCATAGCGCTCCGAAAGGGCGGAGCGGAGGGCCCACGCTCCCGCCGGATTGTGCGCCACATCGAGGACAATCTCCGGCCAACCGCTCTTGGCAGAGAGTACTTGAAAGCGCCCTGGCCACCGCGTCTGGCGATTCTAACGGAATTGATTCAGGCGTGATTCCAGGAAGTCCGCTCTTGGTCAACTCCTCCGCCGCAGCCACAGCCAGGGCCACATTTGCAACTGGTGCCGTCCCACCAGAGGCGTATCCACGAGAATCTGTTTCCCCATTACTTGCAGCGGGTACCGGCAAGTGAACGGTGGCTTGCGATCCTCTGCGGCGTTCGCGTTAGAGAGATCTTTCCCGGTATTCGGTACGAGGTACTCGGTACTGCCCGGCGACACCGGTGGCACATACTGCACGGCGCTGACCCCCCGCGCCGCGAAGTCGAGAATCGCATTGCCGATTACGTCGTTCGCCTCGGCCTGTTGCGGCAGGGTCAACGACCACGCCGCTGGGCCGGTATGATCCCCACCTTTTCCCGCGCGATTTCCCTTACTGTGTTGCCCAGAAACTTCTGATGGTCGAGCGAGATGTCGGCAATCACGCTGACCAGTGGCTCGACGACATTGGTCGCATCCAGCCGCCCACCCATGCCCACTTCGAGCACTGCAATTTCCACCCGCTCGCGCGCGAAATAAGCGAATGCCATCGCTGTCATCATCTCGAAGAAGCTGGGATGCCAAGGCAACTCTGCCAACTCGACCAGTCGCTCCGCCACGCGATCCACTTCGCCATGCAGGCGGGCAAAATCGCTGTCGCGGATTTCTTCTCCGTTCACCCGGAGGCGTTCATTGATCCGTATGAGATGCGGCGAGGGAGAGAGGCCCGTCTTCAACCGGGATGCCTGCAGGATCGACGAAGAGTCGCCGCGGTCGAGCCCTTCCCGTTCGTCCCCGCGATCAACACGGCGGGAAACGCTCGCTTGGGATGATCCATGGCATGCAGCAGTACGCGCATGTGCTCGAGATCGAATTTGTTCGACGGCGTATGGGTCAGTTCGTGCCCAAGCGCGAACATGCTCGCGACTGCGGTTTCGTAAGACATGGAGCAGCTTCAGCCGTCAGCTCTCAGCTGGAATATTAGATTACGAACCTTACGGACGACTGAAAAATGTTGTGGAGCGGGCGGCGGGAAGTTGGGTCGTCGTGAAGCATTAGAGAATCCAGCTAATCCGTCGATGGACGTAATTGCATTAGCTGATGGCTGACAGCTGATAGCTGACGGCTTGTTTTATGCCACCATAAACTCCAGCGCTCGCGCGATGTAGGGCTTGAGTTGCTTGCGAGGGATCACCGCGTTCAGCATCCCGTGTTTCAGCAGGAACTCGCTGCGTTGGAAGCCGGGTGGTAGCTTCTGGCGGATTGTTTGTTCTATTACGCGCGGCCCGGCAAATCCGATGAGAGCTCCGGGTTCCGCGATGTTCAAATCCCCTAGCATGGCGAACGATGCCGTCACGCCGCTTGTAGTGGGATCGGTCAGGAGCGAGATGAAAGGAACCTTGGCCTTATCCAGCCGCGCCAGCGCCGCTGAAACCTTTGCCAATTGCATGAGGCTGATTACGCCTTCCATCATGCGAGCGCCGCCTGACGCGGACACAATAATCAGAGGCATGCGCTTCTCGGCCGCGCGCTCGACCGCGCGCGTAATGGCTTCGCCCACGACCGCGCCCATGCTGCCGCCGATGAAGGAATACTCCATCACGCTGGCCACCACAGGTCGCCCCAGCAGCTTTCCCTGAGCATTAATGATGGCGTCTTTCAGGCCCGTATCCTTCTGCGCCTGTTTCAGTCGCGATGAATAGGGTTTCAGATCCACGAACTTCAGCGGGTCTGTCGATGAAAGATTGCCGTCGAAGGTGTCGTACTGGTTGTCGTCGAGCAACTGGGCCAGGCGGGTTCTGGCATCAATCCGGAAGTGCTTGTCGCACTTCGGACAGACGTTCATGTTCTCTTCCAGGTCCTTTTTCCAGATGATCTGGCGGCAGCCCTCACACTTCACCCATAAGCCCTCGGTGCGGACTTTTTCTCGCCCGAGGTGTCGAGCTCGCCGGATTCGCGTTTAAACCAAGCCATAGGAATTTTGTAATTGAGTAATTTTGTAATTGGGTAATTGAAAACCTGGAGCTCCAGAAAATTGCTCAATTACCCAATTACACAATGGCCCAATCAGTATTCGATTCCTCTCTGCGCCATCACGCCTTTTTCGTATGCGTGCTTGACCTGGCGCATCTCGGTGACCGTGTCCGCGGCCTCGACAATTGTGGGGTGCGCGTTCCTGCCCGTCAAGATGACGTGGACCATCTCTGGCTTCCGATGGAGGCTCGCGACCACCTTGGCCGGATCGAGCATGCCGTAACTGATGGCATAGTTAATTTCATCGAGAACGACCAGGTCCCACTCCCCGGATTGAATGGCGCGATCAGCCTCGGTCCAGGCTTCTTCGACCATGCGCACATCTTCCGGATCAGGTTTCTCCGCTCCTACTTTCACGAAGCCCCGGCCCATCTGCTTCATGACAAACTTGTCGCCGAAGGCCTGGACGGCATCGAGCTCGCCGTAGTGCCACGAGCCCTTCAGGAACTGCAGCATCAGAACCCGCATCCCCTGGCCGACGGCTCGCAGTGCGGTTCCCATGGCGGCCGTGGTCTTGCCTTTACCCGGCCCGGTATTCACGATGATCAGACCACGACGGATGTCAGCCATGCCTGGATCAGAGGTTTGATTCTACTCGATGCTGCCCCTCGCCTGTATGCCGACCATCCACTGGGACGATCGAGGCGAGACAGAGACTAACTTGGACGACTCCTGTCCGATACTGGACAGTCCAGTCCCGGAGTGGACAAAACAGGATCGGGTGCCGAGAGCGGTCGGCTCCATCTTGTCAAGGATTTGGGCGGTACTCTGCATGGAAGGCGAGTTGCAGTGACTTGTTTGTAGTGGGGCAGCCTCCTATTGAGAATTGCATAATATAGTGACATTCTTGCGGTCCTATGCTACTCTCCGGTTATGGGAAACCCGGCGGGAGTACGGCGAGATTTTCGGAAGTTAGAGGAACGACGTTTATTAGGGGCGCGGTTGCTGCGCCAAGGAGTGCATCCGGCCGAAGTCGCACGGCAGGTGGGAGTGCATCGGCAGTCGGTCAGCCGCTGGGCGGAGCAGCTGAAGCAGGGCGGGATACGAGCGCTGAAGAAGGCCAGCCACGCTGGGCGCAGGGCCCGCTTGCGGCCCGAAGATTTACGGCGCATCGAGCGCGGTCTGAAGCGCGGGCCCGAGGCGCTGGGATACGAAACCAACCTGTGGACTTCGTGGCGGGTGGCCCACTTGATCGAGCAGGAATGCGGGGTGAAGTACCACCCTTCGCAAGCCTGGCGGATTCTGCGGCAATTGGGATGGAGTTGCCAGCGTCCGGTGGGACGGGCGCTGGAGCGCGATGAAGATAAGATCGGCGATGGAAGCAGCAGCGCTGGCCGGAGATTAAAAAAAAGCCCGCAACGAAGGCCGCACCATCGTCTTCATCGACGAGAGCGGACTGAGTGAGCGCCCGCACCGCTGCCGCACCTGGGCGCCACGGGGACAAACCCCAGTGCTGCAGTATCACTTCAACTGGAAGATGTTGTCGGCGATGGCGGGGGTGACGTGGTGGAACTTTTACTTTCGGCTGTTTCCGGGCGCGATCCGCAGTCCGCAGATCATCGAGTTCCTGACGCACCTGCTGCGCCACATTCCCGGCAAGCTGCTCATCGTCTGGGATGGATTGCCGGGCCATCGCAGCCGCGCCACCTGGGAGTTTATTCGCCAGCAGCGCGGGCGATTGTGGGTGGAGTTTCTGCCCGCGTATGCCCCGGAACTGAATCCGGTCGAGTATCTGTGGTCGCACTGGAAGCAACACGAATTACCCAACTTCTGTCCCCAGAACTTCTGCCAACTCAGCCACTATGCCCGCCGCGCCCTGCGTCGCATGCGCCAGCGACCCTCGCTGGTGATCGCTTTCTGGCGACAGGCAGAACTGTTTCCACTGTAACTATATTATGCAACGCTCAATAGGGGACACGTGTCCGCTCGGTATTTCCAAAAATGCAAATGACACAGGCCGCGGCACAGTCTGCATTCTTAGGGAGAGAGGTTCCAGCATGACTTGTGAATACTCGCAGGCTCTAGATGTCGATATAAATGTCGCGCTCGGGTACTTTTCCACGGAACTGCTGCATCCAAAGTTTCGTAGCTCGGTCAGGCGGATCTCTGTCCCCTCGCAAACCGCGGAGGTCTCATCGTGATCAACAGGTGTGTAGTGTTATTGTGGTCCGTACTCGTGGCCCTGCCGGCCTTCTCGGCCCAGCATGTGGCGGTTCACCCCAGGCCCTCCATCGATCCAGCTGACCAGTCCACGATTCGCGAGATCGTTGATATGGAGCGGCAGGCGAAGGAAGCCAGTCTCCACCGCGACCCTGACTTCCCTCAGCGCGCATTTGCCGAAGACTATGTTGCGATTACTCCTTTAGGCCAGGTGACGACGAAGCAGGACACGGTATCGGCTCGCAAGAGTGGCCAGCTTCGCTACGACACCATCACCGTGAGTGACATGGTAGTGCGCGTCTACGGCGACACGGCCGTGGTCACGGCTCGAGCGGACGTGAAGGGCCACCAGCTTGGGGAAGACTTTAGCGGTCCCTATCGCTATACCCGGATCTGGGTCCGTCGTACGGGGCACTGGCAGGCGGTAAGCTATCAGGCCACCGTGACGCAGTAGGGCGAACGGGGCTCGGCGGCCGAGCGCCCTGAGTCCTTGTGGTTTGGCTGCGCGTAGCTGGCCTACAATAGAGAACTTTATCGGAAGGTAACTCATGACCTCCAATGGAAAGTTCTCGCTGCAACCGGCACGCGCACTGAGATCGCTGGTCGTAGCCGTGCTGTTGTGCGCGGCTTTTGGCCGATACGCCCAAGCCCAGGAACACCAACTCTCTCCGGAAAAGCGTACCCAGATCGAAGCTGCCGTCTCGAAGTTCATGGCTTCTACCCATGTCCCGGGAGTTTCAGTAGGGGTGGTCGAGAACGGAGAGTACGAGTGGGCCAGCGGCTTCGGCTTGGCGGATGTGGAGAACAATGCGCCCGCCAGCGAACATACGCTCTTCCGTCTGGCGTCCATCTCCAAATCGCTCACGGCCACAGCCGCGATGCAACTGTGGGAGCGGGGACAGCTCGATCTCGACGCGCCCGTGCAGAAATATTGCCCGGCCTTTCCGCAGAAGCAATCGCCGATCACCACGCGCCAGGTGATGGGACATCTGGCCGGCATTCGGCACTATAAAGGCAGTTCTCAGGACGATCCTGAAGTGGGGAACACGAAGCATTTCGAGAATCCGATCCAGGCCGGGCTCGACTTCTTCAAGAACGATGCTTTGCTCTCGGAGCCTGGGAAGCAGTTTCACTACTCGACCCAGGGCTACACGCTGGTGGGCTCTCAAAACCCCGTAAATGAGTGCTATGTTGCACCAATTAGGAGTCGCGAGACCAAGTCATAGCGCCAACTAAGAACCGTGACGGCAGAATTCGCAAGAGCACTAGCGATTCGACTTAATGATCGGAGTGATACGGGTGCCCCTTCAGAATCGTAAACGCCCGATAAACCTGCTCCAGCAGAACCACTCGCGCCAATTCATGCGCCAGAGTCATCTTCCCGAGTGAGATCGTGTGCAGCGACGCGGCTCGCGCTGTGTCGCTGAAGCCGTCCGCCCCACCCACGGCAAAGACCAGCGGCAAAGGATTGCGGTCCTGATAATCTCCGAGAAATTTGGCGAACTGCTCGGAGGAAAATTCCTTACCGCGCGAATCCATCAGTACCAGAGTAGACTTCGCTCCGCCTTTCGACCCCGCCGTTCGGCCGCAGATCTCGAGCAAGGCCGCTTCGTCGCGCATCGCGAGTCCTTCGACCGACACGTAGCGAGAAATTCGTTTGAGATATTCTTCCGTCAGCGATGCGATCGCTGGTTCTTTCGTCTTCCCGATCCATGCAATCTTGATTTTCACGGGCGAACACTGCCTCACTTTTTCCCCGAGGCCAGCACGACCGACGCTCCGAACGCGATCTTCTCTCCGTCCGAGTACTGGCGCACGGCGGCGTGCACCTCGGCGTGAATTTGCGGCCATTGATCCTCAGGAACGCGCTCCAGCATGGGACGAAAGGGAACGGCGACGGCCTGCACCTGCTCCCACACTTCTTCGACGGGGCCAGGCCACGTCCAGGGGAGCGTTTTGGTCTCTTCTTCAATCGCGTTGTATCCCGCACTGCGCAAAATTTCCGACAGGCTGCCGGGCGCGGCAAAGCGGAAAGGATCTGGCCCACCGGGCTGCAGTAAAGGGCCGCCCACGTGCCTGTGCACAACGCCCATCATGCTTTGCCAATAAGGCTGGTCGAACGACCCCCACGCCAGAAAGCACGCCCGCGCCGCCGGCCGCAAAACGCGCCGGAGTTCGCGGAAGGCAAGCCTGGGATCGCGGAAGAACATTACGCCGAAGCGCGAGGTTGCGAGATCGAAGCTGTCGTCCGGAAAAGGCAGGCTGTGCGCGTCCGCTTGCTGGGTGGTGAAGTTGTTGAGCTCGCGTGCGCGTGCGCGCTTGCCAGCGATTTCGAGAAGATCCGCGCTCAGATCGAGCGCGGTGACATGACCATGCCTCCCCACGCGAGATGCCAGACTAATTGCAGGCTCACCAGACCCACTGGCCAAATCCAGCACTTGCATTCCCGGTGCCGGCTGCGCGTATTCCACCAGCGCATCGGTCACCGACTGGCCCATGGCTGCCGACTTGGTCTTCCACTTCTCAGCGGCAACGAGGCGATACTGAGTTCCCCAATCCGGCCTGGAGTCTGGGTGCGATGTCATGGGGAACCTTCAGAATCCAGAGAAGAATTACGAGGCTTTCCTTATTTTAATCTTTTTCTTTTTCGGCGCGGCCGGCTTAGCCTCAGCCTTTCGCTTCCTGGGAGCGGTCTTCAAGTCGGACGGTTCCAGGCGCTTCGCCGACTTCCACAGCCGCTCCAGATCGTAGAACTTGCGCGCCTTCTCCGAGAAAACGTGCACCACGAAGTCCACATAGTCCAGCAACACCCATTCTGCCTGTTTGTAGCCTTCGACATGCGCCGGGCGCAAATCCGCGGCCTTCAAACGCAGCTCCACTTCGTCGGCAATAGCCTGGACCTGCCGCGGATTGGTTCCGCTGCACAGTACGAAGTAGTCGGTGAATGCTCCCGACCCTTTTTCCATTTCCAGGATGCTGAGTTCTTCGGCCTTTTTCTCGAGGCAGGCTTGGATAGCGGCTGCGATTTGGTTTTTGAGTTCGTTCTTCTTCATTCAGGGATCAGTCGCTGGTAGTTCGTCGTTGTTAGCTCGATTCCATTGTAACTGACGGTCGGCGCAAATCAGTGCCGGCCACGGCACGACAAATCATGTCGCAGGCTTGGCCAACGCTTAACGACCAGCGATCAACGACGATTTATACAACCCCATCTTCTTGATGTATTCTGCCACGGGCGCGTCCACAAAACGGCCCAGCGGCTTGCCTGCCGCCGCCGCCTGACGGATCGCCGTGGCCGAAGCCGGTTGATGCAGATCTCCGATCAGATGGATGGTCGCTCCTTTCAGAACCAGATCGCCGGTGGCCGCGTGCTTCTGAAACGGCCTGGTCACTTCGGGCCGCGGACGCAGGCTCGCGGGCAGGGCGTTTGCCACGTCGGCCAGCGAATACCCCGGGCGGTTGGCTACGACGAACTCGCACTCGCGGAACAGCGCTTCGGCCTGGTGCCATTTGGCGATATCGGCAAACGCGTCCATGCCGATCAGGACGAAAAGTTTGTCGCTCGCCTTGAATGACTGTTTCAGTCGTCGGATCGTGTCGATCGTGTAGTTCGGTTTTTCCTGGTGATCTTTTCTCACTGGTGCCGCCCCCTCTTCCGGAGCCTCCAGCAACGAAGGCACGAAGGCCTTCTCCTGCGCAGTGGCCAGAACCAGCATGGCAAACCGGTGTATGAAAGGCGAAAGCGGTTGCCGCTGTTTGTGGGGAGGAATGTTCGCCGGCACAAAGTGAATCCGCTGCAGTTTGCAGTGATCCAGCGCCACCCGCGCCATGGCCAGATGTCCGCGATGAACTGGATCGAAGGTCCCGCCAAATAGTCCAATGTTCATGGAATGTGGTCAGCCCGCCTAGTGTCCAGATTCCCGGCGTTACATGCAAGCCGAATCATTCTGCCATGGTCCAACCGGCCATCTTTTCGAGAGGTGATGGGCCATTGTGACACAGGGCCGACCGCAGAGAAGGAATGAACTCCTGTAACTATCCTGTTTCCCATTTTGGAACTAGGATTAGTCCCATGCGAGTAACCCTCCCCCTACTCCGCATTCCTCCGGCACGTGCGCCCATACTCCGGTATGGAGTCGCTGTGTTGAGCACGGCCCTGGCGTTGATTCCCACGGTTCTGCTGGCTGATGTGTCCGAAAGTCGCCTCGCTCTGTTCGGTGTGGCCGTGATGGTGAGCGCCTGGTACGGGGGCTGGAAGCCAGGAGTGGTCGCCACCGCTTTCGCTCTTACCGTTAGCGCCTACTACTCGCTCACCGGGCAGCACAGCCCGGCGGAGTCGCGCACGGCCATCATTCGCCTCTCGCTGTTCTTTTTTGTGGCCATGCTGATTTGCTGGCTCAACGCGGCCTTGCGAGCCGCACAAGAGAACCTGCGTCGCTCGGAACTGAACTTCCGGTCTTTGGTGACGAACGCTCCGTATGGCATCTGCCGGTGTGACTCCACTGGCAAGATTCTCGATGCAAATCCAGCGTTTCTGCAACTGCTAGGCAACGCTTCGACCCGCGAACTGATTGGACAGCATATTTTTGGCCTCTATGCGGATAACGACCAGTGGTTCGAGCTCGCCGATTTTCTCCGTTCCGCGGAACCCTTCAAGGGACTGACGGCGGAATGGAAACGCAAGAACGGCACTACTACCGTGGTTCGCATTTCCGGCCGCTCGGTCACCAACGGCGGGGATGGCGGGGTCGTGTTTGAACTGTTTGCCGAAGACGTCACCGAACACCGTCTCCTCGAGGAACAATTGCGCCAGTCTCAGAAGATGGAAGCCGTGGGACGTCTCGCGGGCGGCATCGCGCATGATTTCAATAATCTGTTGATGGTGATTTCGGGCTACTCGGAATTTCTCCTCGAACGCCTCGGGGCCGAGCCTCAACTGCGCGGTCCAGCCCAGGAAATCGCCAGCGCCGCCGAACGCGCTTCGTCGTTGACCCGGCAGCTTTTGGCTTTCAGCCGCAAGCAGATGCTGGCCCCCAGGATCGTCAACCTGAACGACGTGGCGACGGAAAACATCAAAATGCTGACCCGCATGATTGGCGAGGACATCGACCTGGTGATGGTTCCCAGCCCGAATCTCTGGCCGGTACGCGCCGATGCGGGGCAGATCGAGCAGGTCATCATGAACCTCGCCGTCAACGCGCGGGACGCCATGCCGTCGGGAGGAAAGCTCACCATCGAGACCTCCAACGTCACGCTCGATGACGAGTATGCACGGTTTCACGCGCCTTTGCGGCCCGGCGACTATGTCATGGTCGCAATCAGCGATACCGGCAACGGCATGGATAACGAAACTCAATCGCACATCTTCGAACCCTTCTTCACCACCAAGGGAACGAAAGGAACCGGCCTCGGCTTGTCGACGGTATACGGGATCGTCAAGCAGAGCGGAGGATACATCTGGGTCCACAGCGAGGTGGGGAGAGGAACGACGTTCAAAATCTACTTGCCCCGCGTCGCCTCACCCGGCGAAACCGCCATGCCGGTCGCCGCCCCCGTCGAGTACCGCAAAGTCGAACCCGGCACGGAAACCATCCTGCTGGTCGAAGATGAGGCCAACCTGCGCTATCTCGCCCGCCAGTACCTCGAGAAGCAGGGCTACAAGGTGATCGAGGCGGCCGACGGCGCCGTCGCCATGCAAATTGCGGTAGCGCATGAAGGGATCATCCATCTGCTGCTGACCGACGTCATTATGCCGGGCATGAATGGCCGGGAGTTAGCCCAGCGCATTTCCGAAATCCGCCCCAACGCGAAAGTCCTCTACATGTCCGGTTATACCGAGAACGTGATCGGACACAACGGCATGCTGGATGCCGGCGTACGTCTGCTCCAGAAGCCCTTTAACCTTCGCGATCTGAAAAGCAAAGTGCGCGAAGTGCTCGATGCAACTCCAACTCCCCCGGAGGTCGCCATGTCCATGCAGTCTGCTGAACCACTCCGAGCCGCGCGCGCAAGAGAAGTTCCGTCTGCGCGCGCGCAAAGATTCCACCTTCAATTGCCTCTGCGCTATCGCCGTCTCGGCGAGAAGGAATGGCATGTAGGCACAACCGAAAATATCAGCCGGTCTGGGATGCTTTTTGAGGCCGACGAGTTATTGCAGCCCAGCGCTCAACTGGAAATCAATCTTGTGCTCCCGGCGGAAATTGCCGGACTCTCGGATACGGAAGTGGTATGCCGCGGAGAAGTCGTGCGTACGGTGGAACACAACGGACAAACTCTGACCCCCGCGCTGGCCGCGCGGATCCTGCAGTATCACTTCCAGCACGGCCCGATGCCAACGCGAGCGTAAGCTGCGGCAGGTTCAAAAGGAAAAGGCAGCTCAAGCGGGCTGCCTTTTTTATCATTGTTTGCTGCATGCGCTTCACGAGGCTTCAGGGGTCTTTGCGGTCTACGGTGTTTGCTCGGACGCTTGCTGTAAACTTTTCTCGCGTAGTTCTTCCACTGCAGCGGCCATCGCGTATTTCAATTCCTCGATTCCCTTGCCCGTGACCGCGGAGATTTCGTACAGCTTCAGCTTATGTTTCTTGCAGTAGCGTTTCAGGTCGGCCAGTTTATCTTTGTTAACAACGTCGATCTTTGACGCCGCCATGATCATCGGCTTCTCGTCGAGATGCGCCCCGAAGCTGCCCAGTTCGCCCAGGATCACTTCGGCATCTGATGTCACATCCGGGCGGCCGCTCGCGTCGGAAACGTCGACCAAGTGCACGAGCAGCCGCGTGCGTTCGATGTGCCGCAGGAATTGCGTGCCCAGTCCCGCCCCCGTGTGCGCCCCCTCGATCAGCCCCGGGATATCAGCGACTACAAAACTGACTTCACTTTTCGCATCGCCCACGGCAACCACTCCCAGGTTAGGTTCGAGCGTGGTGAAGGGATAATCCGCAATCTTGGGCCGCGCCGCTGAAATTCGCGAGATCAGCGTGGACTTGCCCACGTTGGGATATCCCACCAGCCCCACGTCGGCCAGCAGTTTTAGTTCCAGCCGGTAGGTATGTTCCTCGCCCGGACGCCCCGCCTCGTGCTCCCGAGGCGCCTGGTGTACAGACGTGGCAAAGCGCGCGTTTCCGCGTCCGCCCCGTCCGCCGCGGGCAATCACGAAGGTCTGGTCGGGTTGCGAAAATTCGAAGACTTTCTCCCCGGTCTCGTCGTCGTAGACAATCGTTCCTACAGGGACTTTCAGAACCACGTCCCCGCCATCGCGACCGGTCTTGTTCGAACCTTCGCCATGGCGTCCGCGCTCCGCGCTGTGTTCGGGGTTGAAACGGAAATGCACCAGCGTGTTGTGGCGCTCGCTGGATTCCATCACTATATCGCCGCCCTTCCCCCCGTCGCCGCCGGACGGTCCGCCGCGCGGGACGAACTTCTCCCGCCGGAAGGCCATGCAACCGTTCCCGCCGTCTCCCGCTTTAACCCGAATTTTGGCTTCATCGATGAACATTAGTTTCGATCGTTCGTCGTTCGTCGTTATGCACTGCTGAGCGCGCAACAAAAAAGCCTCGTCCCGAAGGCGAGGCTGTGTGACGCGGGCGCTCCCGCCCCGCGAACCTTCCGACAGCGGAGCCGCTACTCCATTTCCATAGGCTCGACCATCACGAACTTGCCCATGGATCCCTTGTTCAGGAACTTGATGCGTCCGGTGATCTTGGCGAAGAGAGTGTCGTCCTTGCCGCGGCCAACGTTCAAGCCCGGCTTCACCCGCGTGCCACGCTGCCGAACAATGATGGTGCCGCCGGGCACGACTTGCCCGCCGAATGCCTTAAACCCAAGCCGCTGCGCGTTCGAATCGCGGCCATTTCGTGAAGTACCTTGTCCTTTTTTATGTGCCATAAGAGATTCCTTGGAAAGTAGCGCCGGCGTCCCGCCGGCTGTCGCGAGGGCATCCTGCCCTCGCTTTCTTATTTCTTCTTCGGATGCGACTTCTTTGCGGCCTTCTTCGGCGCAGATTTCTTCTTCGCCACATGCTTCTTGGCCTTCGCGTGCGCCGCCGGCGCTTCGTGCTCGTGCGACTCGTGCTCGTGAGCTTCCACTTTCTTCGGCTTCGCTTCCTTTTTGGGCAATTCGGGAGCCTTGAAGCTCTGCCCGTCAAAAGCGATCTCGGAGATGCGCACTGCCGTATACGCCTGCCGGTGCCCGCGAAGTTTCTTGTACTGCTTTTTGCGCTTGTAGTGAAAAACCAGGATCTTCGCGCCGCGGCCTTCTTCCACAATCTCGCCGACCACCCGTGCATCCGCTTGTTGGCCCACCTTGCCTTCTTCGCCGGAAACCGCCAGCACCGGGAACTCCACCAGTCCGTCGGTGCCGGTGCCCACTTTCTCCACTCGAATTACATCGCCGGGCGCCACCCGGTACTGCTTTCCACCGGCGCGGATTACCGCGTACATACGTATGCCTCCGTCAAATGTCGTGAAATTCAGCCCGTATCTGGAATTCGTGAAACGGAACTCTTAAACGGACCCCGGGGCGCACACGGGCGCAACCAAGGGGCTTGCTGATTTCCTGTGCTTGCTGTGTTTTCCGCCACGGTGCTTCAGCAGCCAAGGCAGGCGTCCCCAGAACGGGTCGGCGAGTACAGGCAAACTCAATCATTTTAACGTGTGCTGTGGAAATCGGTCAAACGGAATTGGGGGCGGTGCGTAATTTGGTTGGCGTTGTGTCAACGCCCTCTTTACGGTTTTGCTGCTCTTATGCGAGAATTCCGCCGAATTCCCTGGAGGAAGTACGAATGTTGAAGCGCTTTATCACCGTTTCGCTGTGTCTGCTCGCCCTGACCCTGTCCGGCTTCACGCAGATGAAGAAGCCGGCGACGAAGAAGACCGCTGCTGGGCCCGCTCCCGACAAAGCCTACCTGCAGAAAATCTGGGACGGGTGGTCAACCCTCGATACGTCCAACGTCGCGAAATTCTACGCAACCGGTCCGCACACTTTTTTTGACATTGCCCCGCTGAAATACGACAGCTGGGAGGAATACGAGAAGGGCGTGAAAAATGTCGTCTCCGGCTACAAGAGCGCGAAGTTCACGCTCAACGACGACGTGAGCATTCATCCTCACGGTGACTTGGTCTGGGCCACGGCTACGCTGAAAGAAGAGATGACCACCAAAGCAGGAAAAGTCGAGATGGGCAATTTCCGCTGGACGGTGATTTTTGAAAACGAAGACGGCAAATGGCTCATCGTCCACGAACACGTCTCCGCGCCTCTGCAGTAATAAACTTCTGCCACGGATCAAGCCCAGCCTTCAGGTTGATCCGTGGCTAATTTCGGTCTTTCAATACGACTTCCAGAAAAAGTACACGGTCATGCCCGCGCCCACCAGCACAACAAACATCCGGATCCACGACTGCGGCATCTTCAGCGCATAGTGCGCGCCCAGGTATCCGCCCACAATTCCGCCGACGATCATCACGATGCCGTGTTTCCAATACACTGCTCCGGCCACAATGAAGGTGACCACCGCGACGCCGTTGATCACGAAGCCCAGCACGCTTTTCAGCGCATTCATGGCGTGAATGTCCGTCATGCCCAGCGTGGCCAGCATGGCGAGCATCACGATGCCCATGCCTCCACCGAAGTAGCCCCCATAGACGGCGACGCCCAGTTGAAACAGTGTGGTCCCCGCAAGCGCCGCTGTCGAAGCCTCGTGCTCAATCACGGACTTGCGCCCCGCCGCAAGTTTTCTGCCGAAGGCAAAAAGCAAAGTCGCGCCCAGCGTCAGCCATGGCAGCACTCGCATAAACGTGTGAGCCGGCGTCTTCAATAGCAGGAACGCTCCGGCCAACCCACCGACCATACTCGCGGCCAGCAACGGAATCATCACGCGACGCGGAACATCCAGTTGGTTGCGATACGCGCCTCCGCTAGCCGCAGCTGCAGTCCACAGCGCAATCGTGTTTGTGGCATTGGCGGGAATGGGAGGCACGCCCGTGAATAGCAGCGCCGGAAATGCGATGAAGCTGCCGCCTCCCGCGACGGAATTCAGGGCTCCGCCGAGCGCTCCAGCGAAAAAGAGAAAGATAGCGGATTCGAGCGTCAAGGAATCAGGTGTATCAGAAACTCAGCCGTGCCGCCAATCAGCGCAACGTCGGGCACTGCTCCCGTTTGAGTCTCGGCAGTTTCCGTTTCATAGGAGTCATCCGGATCGTAGCCGTTTCAGGCGGAAGGAAGGGGTTTGCGCGCAGAACGGAGTATCCCGCCTAACTTCAGAAAGTCCGATTACCTCTGTAATCGCAGGTAACCCGGGATATCTGGCAGAAACATCCCGCTTGCGGCAGGGTTAATATCACTGAGAGGTGGGGGACTTTCCTATGCGGAATCGAATCGTGATCTTCAGTGCCATCCTGATGTGCTGCATCATGTGCAGCATCGCCTGGGGGCAAGCCCCGGGCACGCCGTCAAGTGGTGCGCCGCCCGCCGGCCAGCAGCCGATGCCGGGCATGTCGGGTCACGACATGTCGAACATGCATATGAAAGACATGCCCATGGGTGGCGATAAAGACGCCGACAGCGATGCCAGCGCTCACGTCATGAACTCCATGGAAGGACACATGGACATGGGCCCGCACATGAAGATGACAGCCTTGCGCCAGCCCAAGCCGGGTGACGCGGCGCGCGCCCACGAGGTGGCAGAAGAAGCGCACAAGGCCTCAGAAAAATACACGGACTATCACACCGCTCTGGCCGACGGTTACAAGATTTTCCATCCGGAAGTTGCGCAGAAGATGTACCACTTCACCAACTACGGATATGCCATGGAAGCGGCCTTCCGCTTCAATCCCGAGCACCCAACGTCACTGCTTTACGAAAAGCACGGCGACGATTACAAGCTAATCGGCGTGATGTACACCGCGCCCAAACGTTACACGGAAGATCAACTCGACGAGCGCATCCCGCTCAGTGTGGCGCAGTGGCACGAGCACGTGAATTTCTGCGCCCCTCCGGCTGACCGCAGAAAGGAAGTTCTGGCGCCGCATCCACAGTTCGGTTTGCGGGGATCCATCACCACGCAGGAAGCCTGCGAAGCGGCCGGCGGAACATTTCATCCCGTGATCTTCAACTGGATGGTGCACGTTTATCCGTTCGAGAAGAATCAGGCAAGCGTTTGGTCCGTCGAGCGCCAGCACGGCGACGCGGACTGATTCATCCGCGGACTCCGCAGCAATTCTCCTCGTGAGCGCTTTCGCGGATTGTGTATCCCCGCGAATCTGCAACCCACCGGCCATCTCGCGCTCCCATCCCGGCAACTTCACAAAACACCCTCCTGATGTTCCTTTGCTGACAGTGGATTAGCGAGATTTCTTGCTACCGGAAAGAAGTGGCCAGCGTCCAAGAAAGTACGATGACATCGCACCTAAAAAGGAACTTCGACAGGGGCGAATGCGTAGTTTCTCGGAGTGGGTAAAGGGCTGGCGCAGGGGTGACGCTGGTCAGTGATCCGACATTTTCTGCGGGGTCTGGGGATTCTCTCACACTCGGTTTGGCGGCCCAGGTGAGAAAACCCCCATCGCGGCAGAGCAAGCTTGTGACTTGTCTGCACAACCCCGGCGGCAGCATTGTAGGCGATTCGTGAGGAAACACAAGTGTTTTCTCGCGCTGGTCGTGAACCGGGCCGCCCCAACCGCTTCCCGACGTTACTTCGGGAAAGAAAAAAGGAGCAGCTATGAAGTTCGCGACAGTTTCAAAGAGTCTGGTAATGGGGTTGGCTCTGCTGCTGGCCTCCAGCGCGTTCGCAGCGACGAAAGCCAGCTTGACGTTGCAGAGTTCTGCGACAATCAACGGAGCCAAACTCAAACCCGGCGACTACAAACTCGAGTGGGAAGGCAGCGGTCCCAACGTGGAAGTCAGTATCATGCAGGGCAAGACGGTGCTCGCCAAGGTACCGGCGAAAGTCGTGGACTTGAACGCTCCCTCGCAAAACAACGCCGCCGTCTTGAAGCGCAACGACGATGGAACCGCCACGCTCTCCGCAGTTCGCTTCGAGCGCAAGAAGTTCGCCCTCGAACTGGGTGACTCCAGCGACGGGATGCAGGCTGGATCCAGCAAGTAAACATCAACGCAAATTACAACCGGATTACGAAGTGATAAGGGGAAGCACGGGCGTGTTCCCGCTTATCACTTCGAATATCCGTGCCGCGCCTTCGCCTACTGGGTCGCTAGCCTCTCCAACTCCGCGTTCAAATGAGAGATCTCAGTATCCACCAGGCTGACAAGTGTAGAAATGTTTTCACGGAATCTCCCGTCTTGATCAGATCAGGGAATGGGGGAGAGGGCCTAGGAACTCGCCATTATGCGTCTACAAGGGCAGTTCAGCAATGATCCGACGCACAAAAAAGGAGCGCTTTCGCGCTCCCTTTCGACGAACAACTACACACCTGCAACTAGCCACCGCTCTTCAGTACTTCGGCACCTTCGGATCCACGCGGTCGGACCAGGCTGTAATCCCGCCGGCCAGGTTGTGCACCTTCGTGAAGCCTGATTGCTGCAGAAATGCGACTGCCTTGGCGCTGCGCCCGCCCATCTTGCAGTGGACCACAATTTCGCGGCTGGAATCGAGTTCACTCACGCGCTTGGGCAGATCGTTCAGCGGAATCAAATATCCGCCGATGTTGCAGATCTGATATTCATGGGGCTCGCGCACGTCGAGCACAAACAGGTCGTCCTTGGCGTCCAAACGCCGCTTCAAGTCTTCCACCTGAATTTCCGGAACTCCGCTGGCCACAGTTTTTTCCTCCCCGCGAATGCCGCAAAACTCGTTGTAGTCTATCAGCTTGGTAACGGTCGGATGCGTCCCGCACACCGGGCAGTCGGGGTTCTTGCGCAACTTGAGTTCGCGGAACTTCATGCCCAGGGCGTCAATCAGGAGCAAGCGCCCGATCAGCGGATCGCCGATGCCAAGAATTAGTTTGATGACTTCGGTCGCCTGCATCACGCCCACCAGGCCGGGAAGAATGCCGAGCACTCCGCCTTCCGCGCACGAGGGAACCAATCCCGGCGGTGGCGGCTCGGGATAGAGACAGCGATAGCACGGCCCATTTTCGGTGGCAAATACGCTCGCCTGCCCCTCAAACCGAAAAATCGATCCGTAGACGTTCGGCTTGCCGGAGAGCACGCACGCGTCATTCACCAGATAGCGTGTAGGAAAGTTATCGGTGCCGTCGGCGATGATGTCGAAGTCGCGAAATAGCTCCATCGCATTCGCACTGCTCAGCCGCGTGTCAAAGGTCCGCAGGTTCAGGAAGGGATTAATTCCCTTCAGTTTGTCCGCCGCGGAATCGAGCTTCTTGCGCCCCACGTCGGCTGTGGAATGAATAATCTGCCGCTGCAGGTTGGTGTAGTCCACTACATCGAAGTCCACGAGACCCAGAGTGCCCACGCCCGCCGCGGCCAGATACAGCGCCATCGGCGATCCCAGCCCGCCCGTGCCGATGCATAGCACGCGCGCCGCTTTCAGCTTCTGCTGCCCCTCCATACCGACTTCGGGCATAATCAGATGGCGCGAGTAGCGCAGGATTTCGTCCTTGCTGAGCGTTACTGGAATTTCTGTGGTGGTGGCCATAGAGTCCTCGGATGAATGATCAGTTTGCTGAGTTTTGGAATCGACGCACTGCGCATCGACAATCCAGACACTAACACCAGGAAGGGCAACCCATACAACAGCGCGTTTTGGCGGCAGGCTTCAATTCCAGACTTTCCATTTCGCGGTTCAAGAATCTCCAGTCAGATCGCGCCTCCGGCGATGGAAGGCACGATGGAAATGTTATCACCTTCCTTCAGCGCGGTCGCTTCTTTGTGCAGGTAGCGGATGTCCTCGTCGTTGACGTAGAGATTGACGAAGGCCCGGAGTTTGCCTTCCTCGGTGTAAAGATGCTTCCGCAGATCCGGATGCTGCGCCACCAGAGCGCTCATCGCTTCGCCAACGGTTGCCCCGGATACTTCCACCGAGGCTTGCTTACCAACATACTGACGTAAAGGTGTAGGAATGTGAATTTTGCTC
Organism: uncultured Acidobacteriaceae bacterium; assembly: GCA_963791515.1. GTDB lineage: Bacteria > Acidobacteriota > Terriglobia > Terriglobales > Acidobacteriaceae > Sulfotelmatobacter. The sequence goes on from CAWBSS010000014.1 coordinate 19,225, forward strand.
ATGGACTTACTCTAAGAGATGCGGCACCCGGGCAGCAAGATTCAGGAGAGCGGGCCTTGGGTCTTGGGTTGGGCTTTACGACTCGAGGCCTAACGTCGAAGGCCGCACTCCTAACGAGATAACATCCAAACCACGACCCGAGCCCCAGAAGCCACTTATTTCGCCTTCTTTCGCCACTTAGAATCTCTGAGAAAGAACAGGGAGAATAACGATGACGATTTTCGATCCAGCTCGCAGCAGAATCATTGACGGCGGCGGCGGCCACGGCGGCGGCCTGCTTCGCCTGATCGGCTTGGGAATCGCCGCATTCCTTCTCGTGATCCTGTTCTTCAGCGCCGTGACCAGGGTGGGAACCGGACACGTGGGTGTCCTCACACTCTTCGGAAAAGTTCAGACAGACGGGACTCTGGGTGAGGGCATCCACTTCATCAATCCGCTGAAAACCAATAACGAGCTTTCCATCCAGACGCAGACGCTCAAAGAATCCGCCAGTGTCCCTTCGAGCGAAGGACTCATGATGAGCCTCGACACTTCACTCATCTACCACCTCAATCCCGACCGCGCCGCGGAGGTTTTCCAGAAGATCGGCGCCGACTACGAGAACGTGGTTGTCGAGCCCACTTTGCGCTCGGCCATCCGTGAAGCCACGGCGTCTCATACGGCGAACGCTCTCTACACCGGTGAGCGTGAGATGGTGGCGAAGCAAATTTACGATCAGGTGAGCTCGCAACTCAAAGAGCGCGGGCTGACCGTGGAAAACGTGCTGCTGCGCGACATTCAGTTGCCGGCCACGCTCAAGTCCGCCATCGAAGCCAAGCAGCAGGCCGAGCAAGAGTCGCTGGCCATGAACTTCCGCCTGCAAAAAGAAACGCAGGAAGCCCAGCGCAAGCGCATCGAAGCCGCCGGAGTCCGCGACTTCCAGCAGATCGTTGCCCAAGGCATCACGCCCTCGCTACTCGAATGGAAGGGAATCGAAGCCACAGAAAACCTGGCTAAGAGCCCCAACTCCAAGGTGGTTGTGATCGGCAATAACAAGAACGGCCTGCCGCTAATTTTGGGACAGTAGCTAATAAAGAAAGCTCATGTGGGGACAGCCGCCCCCGGCTGTCCGGTCGCCCGAAGGGCGACGGTTTTTTGCCCGCGCTGCTACCATGAAACCGTGCAGCCACTGCTCGACATCCGCCAATTGAACATCGAATTTCCCGGACAGAAAGTCTCCGCTGCCCTGCGTCCAACCGGACAGCCGGGGGCGACTGGCCCCGCACGCTCCTTAATTGCAGTCCGCGACCTCAGCTTCTCCATCGCACCCGGCGAAGTCCTGGGGCTGGTCGGCGAATCCGGCTCCGGCAAGTCGATCACCTCCCTCGCCATCATGCGCCTGCTGCCACCGCAGGCTCGAGTCTCCGGTGAAATCTTCTTCGCAAATAGCGCCGCCGAGGCCAGGAATCTGCCAACGCTGGATGAGGATGTCATGCGCCAGTTGCGCGGCTCTCGCATCGCCATGATTTTTCAGGAACCGATGACCGCGCTCAACCCGGTCATGCGCGTGGGAGAGCAAATCGCCGAAGCGGTGGTTGCGCACAACTCCATTTCAAAAAATGACGCTTGGCAGCGCGCCGTCGATGCCATGGACGACGTTGCTATCCCCGATGCCGCGCGCCGCGCCCGCGACTATCCTCACCAACTCTCTGGCGGCTTGCGCCAACGCATTATGATCGCGATGGCCATCGTCAACCGCCCGCAGTTGCTGATCGCCGACGAACCGACCACGGCGCTCGACGTCACGATTCAGGCGCAAATTCTCGAACTGCTCGCGCAACTGCGCACCAAGTTCGGACTGGCAATGCTTTTCATTTCTCACGACCTGGCGGTGGTTTCGCAGATTGCCGATCGCGTCGCGGTCATGTACGCCGGCAGCCTGGTGGAACTTGGCGAGAAACGAGACATCTTTCAGGCGGCCGCGCATCCCTACACGCGCGGCTTGCTCCGCGCTGTTCCCGATCTCAAGACCGACCGTGCCCGTCCACTGCAGACGATTGAAGGCACAGTCCCCGCATTACAAGCCATGCCTCCGGGTTGCGGGTTCGAGCCCCGGTGCGAATTTCGCATTCCCGCGTGCGCGCGCGATTTTCCCCAACTGGTCCAGGTCTCGGCCGGGCACTGGGCCCGCTGCCCGGTTGTGAACACTTAGTTGCAAAGCATTGACGCAAGAAAAAATCAGAGGACCCGCTCGAGCTGATCACGGTTCCGCAAGAGGAGCAAGACCAATATTGCCAGCAGCCCCGGCCCGATCCACCACGCGTCCAAGTAGCTACCCAGCCAAGACTGGACGAAATAGATATTTCCGTCTCGGAAAGGCACGCGATACGGATGCACATGGTCTGGTGAGGGCAGTGCCCAGTTCGAAACCGTCGAGAGCAGTCCAAAATGCAGCAAGGCGTCTGCCATCAGGAGCGCCACAATAACCTTGAACCATAAAGGCGTTCCGTTCTTGAATCGCCAGCCAAACAATCCGCGCCCGATCATAGTGTCTTCTCCCTCGCGCCCGCGCAGGGCATCTTAGTGCCAAACGTTAGTCTATAATCGGCAGTTTGTCCGGTGATCCTTGCGAATACTGCTGCTGAGCGACATCCACGCAAATCTCGAAGCTCTCGAAGCTAGCCTCGCTGCCGCCCCCTCGTTCGACGCGGTGGTAAACCTCGGAGACATCGTCGGCTACGGCGCCAGTCCCAATGAAGTGACCGCCCGTTCTCGTGACTTGGGGGAAGTCTTCGTGCGCGGCAATCACGACAAAGCCGTTACCGGCCTCTTGGACCTCGACGATTTCAACCCCATGGCCGCTTCCGCGGCCATCTGGACTCGCAACGAATTGACGCCTGAAAATCTCGGGTGGCTCCGCGCCCTGCCGCAAGGCCCCGTTCCCCTGCCGGATTTCCCCCAAGTGCAGTTGGTCCACGGTTCTCCCAATGATGAGGATGAATATGTTGTTTCGCTGGGGGACGCCCTCGCGCCGCTGATCACCCTGACTACTCCTTTAACTTTCTTTGGACACACGCATCTGCAGGGTGGATTTTTTGTCAACGACTCCTCCGCCGACGGTTTCCGTCCGGAGTATCGTACCGTAGGCCAAGCCGAATCAGTCCAGTTGCACCTGAAGCCCGACGCGCGATACTTGATCAATCCCGGTTCCGTGGGCCAGCCACGGGACGGCGACTGGCGCGCAGCTTTCGCGCTCTTCGACACGGGCGCGCTGGTCGTTCACTTCCACCGTACGCCCTACAATCTGAAAGAAGCGCAGGATCGAATCTTCGCCGCGAATCTGCCAACGCGCCTGGCCACGCGCCTCGCCGCCGGACGCTGAGTGCGCGCGTATCAGGCTGTGGAAATCTCCTACAAAAATATCGCAATGACTCGCCGTTGACCGCGCTTTGACGCGCGTTCCGTTTCCGGAAAGCGGGCCCGCTTGGTGAATGGCCGGGAGCATCCCTGACAGTTTAGACCGGGCGCATCCCTGACAGTTTTTCCTCCTCGCCGGTGAGGGGATGGGGTGCAGGGGAAGGGGAAGTGGAGTGGAGTGCACCCTTGGACTGAGACACGAAGTTAAGGGGGTAGTTGCCGTTCGCTGAAAAATCATTGTACGGCAAAGTGGATTGTTGAGAATCGTCACCAGTCGGTGAAGCGGAGGCAGGCTCTGCCGGAGGGCAACCCGCCAAGGAATAGCCGACTGGAAACTCATCGCAGCCGATGAGCGCTGGGGCGGCGACCAGGGGTTGCCGCTCCCAGCTGTAGCCGGGTCTTACATCGGATCGATAGATTTCCTCATGCCTCAAAAAACTCATGCTCGTCTCTTTTCCAGGGCTCGCAAGGGTCGTAAGCTGCGTTCGAACTCCAGCGGCGGACGATAGCCCAGCGCCGAATGCAAGCGCTGCTGGTTGTAGACTTTTTCCAGAAACTGCTTGATCAAAGCCCTGGCTTCCTCGAGGTCGCGGTATTCGGTGCGGTAGACTTCCTCGTATTTGAGAGTCTTCATGAAACTTTCCGCGCGGGCATTGTCGTAGGGCGTTGCCAATCGACTCATGCTGATCCGAATGCCATGTTGCTCGAGTTGTGCCGTATAGTCTCGCGAAGCATATTGAATCCCACGGTCGGAATGATGGACGAGCCCAGGCCGTGGGCGGCGGCGCATCAAAGCCATACGTAACGCTTCCAGAACAAGGGCGGATTCCAAACTGCGTCGTAAAGCCCAGCCGAGGCAGCGTCTGGAAAATGCGTCCAGCACAACGGCCAAGTACACAAACTCCCATTGCAAGCGGATGTAAGTGATATCGGCAACCCAGAGCTGATTGATGTTGCTCAGCACCATGCCTGCGGCCACGTTGGGATAGATCGGCAATCCATGTTTGGAGTCGGTGGTCCCGAGCAGGAACTTTCGGCGCCGCACGCAAAGTAGATTGTCCACTCGCAGCAGTCGCAAGACGCGCTTGTGATTGATCGTCCAACCCTGGCGCAGGAGTTCGGCATGCACCCGGCGATACCCGTAAGCCGGCCACCGCAGCGCAATGCGTTGCATCTGGCTGCGTAAATCCATATCCGTACGCTTGGTTTTTCCGCGTTGCCGGAAACGGTAGTAGCCTGCCCGACTTATTCCCGCGGCACGGCACAGCCCGTTCACGATTGCCCCCGTTTCGCCCGCCTCTTGGATTTGCTCATAGAGTCGGTGCCGCCATTGACGGCGACTGGCAGAGGATGTTCCCTGAAACGCCGCAACGCTTTTTTTAAAAAATCGATTTCCATCGTCTGCTGGCCGATCTTACGTTCCAGCTCAGAGATCCGATCGGCATTGAGTTTGCTTTGCGGCTGCGCACCCTTGCCAGGAAAGGCCAGCTCGCCTTTCGCGCGCCACTCGCTTCTCCAAGTCTCCAATCGCTTGGGACTGAGCTGATACATGCGAGCCACCTCCGCCATACCTTTTCCGGAGTCGATCTCGCGCATCGCAGCCAACTTCAGTTCACGGGAATACTCTTGTCGGGGCACCAGCACTGTTCTCCTCCATTCAATGTAGCTGGCCCCTTAATCGCCTGTCTCACTTTTGGGGTGCACTCCAAAGCGTCCCCTTCCCCTGCATCAGCGATATAGAAACCTTCCTCCTTGGCCAAGGGACACACCCGCAGCTTTTGGCTGTCGAAACGGGCGATGGCAAACGGCCCGAAGTAAATCGTATACCAGCGTTCATCAATCGGTAGCAGGCCCACGCGTTCGCCCCACAGCACCTGACTGAGTACCACGTCGTGCTTCTTCCAGCGGATCTGGCCCTGATGATGCACGCTGCGCACCAGCATCGTCGCCGGGTAGTCCGGCTCCGGCACCCGCGCCGGATACTCCCGCGGCGACGCCTCATACCACAGCGCCGGAGTTTGCATCCCCAGCGCTTCGTGCGGCCGCTGCTCGTTATACTCCTGGCGGAAGCGATCAAACGCCCGCTGCTGTGCCCGCCGGTTGGCCGCCGCCGGCTGCGCCGTCTCCTGCTTCAGCGTGCGATGCATGCGCTCGTGACGCCCGTTCTGCTCCGGATGTCCCGCCTCAATCCGCTCCGGCACGATGCCCAGCTTCATCCACCACACCGCCAGCCGCGACAGTCCGCCCACCGCCGAGGAAGCGAACGGCGCTCCGTTGTCGGTGCGGATCGCCTGCGGCATTCCATACTCGCGAAACGCCGCTTCGAAGATCGCCCGTGCCCGCACCGTGTCCGTCTTCTCCACCGCCTGGCAGCGCAGCAGATACCGGCTGTAGGCATCCGAGATGGTCAGCGGATCGATGCGCTCGCCATCGCCGGTGCGGAACCAGCCCTTGAAATCCGCGCACCACACCCGGTTGGGACCGTCGGCATGCGCCAGCGGCTCGGTGTAAGGCGCGGTCCGTCGCCGTTTCTTGCGTCCCACCACCAAGCCCTCGCGCTTCAGCAACTCGCCGATGGTGCTCGCCGCCGGCCAGCGCTGATGCGCCTGGTCCCGCTCCAGCACCCGCTTCAGCTTGCGCGGCCCCCAGCGCATGTGCGCCTGCCGCAACTCCAGCACCGCCTGCTCCGTCTCCCCCGCCGTCTGGTTGCAATGCCGCAGCGCCGCCCGGTTTAGTTCCACCAGCCCGGCCAGCCCGCGCTCCCGGTACCGCCGCAACCACACATACCCGGTCTCCCGCGCCACCCCGCAACGCTGGCAAAGCTCCGTCATGCTGTAGTTATCCTGTTCATACTCCAAGACAAACCGTACCTTCTCGTCCATCACACTGCTCGCTTTCCAAGGCATGCCGTTCTTCTACACGCCTTCGCAAATCGATCACAGTGTCAGGAATGCTCCCGGTCTGTTTTGTCAGGGATGCGCCCGGTCTGTACCTTGGGGGGTATCCCCCCTCCCCCCTTGCCTCTGAAAGGCTTGGCTGACGCGGGGTTTGCAAAAAGTGTCCGCAAAATCTTGATGGCAAAGAACTTATCAGTCAAAATCTTGACAACAAAGGACTTATGCGCTTGGCGGCGGCCGTTCCGGTCACCGCATACGCCTTGACCATGATCTGCTTTCTTGATCTGGAAGACAAGGTTGGATGTCAAATCGTCAAGCGGGATGGTTGTGAATTTCGAATCGTCGTCTCCGTTGTAGACTCGGGCATGCCCTCTTATTCTTCCCGCAGCTCCGGAACCAAGCGCCTCTTCGAAACCCGCGAAAATCCTCCCGAGCACTATCTGATCGCGCACAGTGACGGCGGTGCGAGAGGGAATCCCGGCCCGGCCGGTTATGGGGTCGTCGTCCAGGACGAATCAGGACGCAAGGTCGCCGCCCTAAGCGAATATCTCGGTCACCAGACCAATAACTTCGCCGAATATCAGGGACTGATCGCCGCCCTCGAATACGCGCTTAAGCACGGTCCAAAGGCACTCAAGCTGATCAGCGATTCGGAGCTGCTGGTACGGCAGATCAAGGGTATCTATAAGGTGAAGAACGCGACCCTGCAAGAACTGCACGGCCGCGCCAAGGAATTGATCGCGCAACTCGATTGGTTCTCGATCGGACACGCCCTGCGCGAGCACAATCAGGAAGCGGACCAGTTGGCCAACGACGCCATGGACAAGGGCATGGGGCGGAGTGTGACCCATGTAGCCGCGGCCGCCTCGGCCGCGCCGTCTTCGAATCAGCAGGAATTCGAAGGCATCGTACGCAACGGCGCTGTCGAGGTGCTGAACGGTACTCTCCCCGAAGGAACTCGAGTGCAGTTGCGCGTAAAGAAATGAGGGAGAGGTGGTCTCACCGATGGTCCGCGGGAAGGGGAAAGAGCGAACCTCAGGAGCTAAAGCCCAGCGTTTATGCGGTCTCTAGCGGCACGACTTAAAGAGGCTGCGGAAAAACGCGGTTTTGCGAGGAACAGCGACCACAGGGGCTGAAGCCTACGCTGATTTCACATGCTTTACGCGGCCCTGGAAGGGCCGCTCTTCCACGGTGATGCACACATTTGTAGTTTTTCCGCAACCTCTTAGAGTCGTGCCCTTCCCAGCCCCCGCCTTAGCAAGCTCCGTTTATGAGAGCGGCTCTCGCAAGAATCCATGAGCAATTTATTCCGCCGCTGAAGTGTGGTCGTGCACAATCTTCCAGCCCTCAGGAAATTTGCGAAATATCAGCGTGAAGAGGCCGTGCGGAGTCTTTCCATCCGGCATGGTCAGATGCCATTCCCCGCGAACGAATGCGGCCTCCGGCCCCAGCATCTCGATGCGCAATCCGGAGAAATCCAAAGTCCCCATCTCATGCCCCGGACTCGCATACCTCTCCCGGTAGCGGTCCAACGTCGGCTGCCAGCCACTGGTCTGCTTGGCACCGGAAAAGAAAGTCAGTTCTGGAGAGTTCCAGTATGCGGCCACGAAGCCGTCGAGGTCGTGATGGTTCCAAGCTTCTTGCTGCGCGCGCAGGACGTGTTCGACGGCGGTCTTACCATCTACAGGAGTCGTCTCTTTCCCAGTCGGTTGCCCAGCCGCGCCAAGGGCGACAAATAGGAACAGAATCGGCAGGCTAAAGAAGGTCCTCTTATTCATGATTCCTCTCCGGCGCATTAGTGCGCTTCTTCCGCGGCTGGGGCCGCGTCTGGCGTATCTACTTTCTGAGCGACCGCATGCGGCGCTATGGGCGGCGGTTGAAAATCGCCCACATCTTTTCCTGCCATCGCCACCGTCATGAAATTCATCCAGATAGGCAACGCCGCATGTGCTCCCGTTTCTTTGGCTCCCAAGGATTTTTTCTCGTCGTAGCCTACCCAGACTCCGCAAGTCATGGTGGGAGAGAATCCCATAAACCAGGCGTCGGTGAAATCGTTGGTCGTCCCGGTCTTGCCCGCTACCGGAAAAGGCAGCTTGGCGGCCGCGATCCCCGTACCGTGCAGCACGACTTCCCGCAGCATCGAGGTCATAATGCGGGCTGTGCGCTCGCTGATCACATCCTTTACCTCAGGAAAATCTTCTTCCAACACGCGTCCTTCGTAATCGGTCACGCGCGTGATGTAGCGCGGGATCACGCGCACCCCGTCGTTAGGAAAAACGCTATAAGCCGAGGTTTGCTCCATCAATGTAATTTCCGCTGCTCCCAGCGCCACCGGCAGATAGGGCGGGAGCTTCGCCGTGATGCCGAAGCGTCCGGCATAATCGATCACACTCTTGATGCCGACTTTGTTCGCCAGTTTCAGAGCCGGGATGTTGCGGGACTGGGCCAGCGCGCGCCGCAGCGTAATGATGCCTTCAAACTTTTCGTCGTAGTTGTGCGGAGAGTAAGGCCCGGAGGGGGTTTCAAAGCTGATGGGCTCATCGAGAACCGTATCGTCGGGACTGGCGCCCTGGTCAATGAGCGTCGTGTAGACATACGGCTTGAAAGAAGACCCCACCTGCCGCATGGCCTGGGTGGCGCGGTCGAACTTCGACTCGCTGAAATCGCGGCCGCCCACCATCGCCTTGATTCCGCCGGTTGCGTTGTCGATTGCCAGCAGCGACCCTTGCGCTCCCGAATCCTGCTCCAGGCTGACGCGCGCCGCGCCGTTCGTGCCGAGCGCGAGAATCTTGACGTAGCAGACGTCCCCGGTTTTGAGAATGGCCGCCAGTTTTTGTTGAGTCCAGGCAACGTCGGCCTGTCCGAGAGCCGCGGTGTATCTTCCGAACTTCAAAGTGGCGATGCCAGTTCCCGCAGAGGTCACCAGTGCGTGAATGTATCCGTTCACCTCGAGTTCGTCGTCCCAGTCCGAATGAAAATATTTGTCGAGAACCACACCGTTGGCCACGACGTTTTCCAAGTGTCCCTTCCACCCATGGCGCCGTTCATAGGCAGCCAAGCCGTCGAGCACCGCCTGATTCGCGGCCCTCTGCAGATCCACATCGAGCGAGGTGTAAACCTTCAAGCCACCCTCGTGCACCTGATCAGTTCCGTATTTGCCCTCAAGATAGCGGCGGATTTCCTCCACAAAATAAGGAGCCAGCGAATTTGGGTCGTGCGCCAGACGCAGCACCAGCGGCGCCGATCGCGCATCGGCGGCTTGCGCGGCCGTAATCTTGCCGTCTTCCAGCATGGCGTTGATCACCAGATTGCGCCGCTTCTGCGCGCGGTCTGGATGGTTGATGGGCGAATACACCGTCGGGCCTTTTGGCAACCCCGCGAGCAAAGCCGCTTCCTCCAGAGTCAGCTTCTTCGCCGGCTTGCTGAAGTAGAACTCCGACGCGGCCTCGAACCCGTACACACCGTGCCCCAGGAAAATCTGGTTCGCATAAAGGGTGAAGATCTGCGGCTTGGTGAAGCGCCGCTCGATTTGGATGGCCAACATGGTTTCCTGCACTTTGCGATGGAACGACCGGTCCGGCGACAGAAAGAGATTGCGCGCCAGTTGCATGGTTAGCGTCGACGCTCCTTGCACCCGGCCGCCCGATGCAATGTCGCGATAAGCTGCGCCCACAATCCGCCAGAAGTTCACTCCGGAGTGCCGGTAGAAATCCTTGTCTTCGATCGAGACCAGCGCATCGCGCAAGACCGGAGGGAAATCGTCGTAGGTCGCGACCACACGCCGTTGCAGCGCGAACGATCCAATCACCCGCTCGTGATCGTCGTAGAGTTCGGTAATGGAACTGGGCCGGTAAGCTTCCAGCGCATCGACTTGCGGCAGGTCGGTTGTGTACACCACCAACAGCCCGGCCGTAGCTCCCACCAGGATTGAAATCAGCACAAGCAGACCGAACAGCACGCGGCTCACCAGCCTGCGCCCGCCGATTTCCACGGGTGGAAGAGTTTCGTAGAGAGACATCATCAAGGGTCGAGGTCAGAATAGCATTTCGTGGGGTCTTCCCTCGTTAGGGGTTGACGAACAAAAGAAATCGCGCGCCCGTGGGCGCGCGATCAAATAAAACACCGGAAACGCGGAGTTAGCTGGCTCGGCTCTTCAGCACTTCCACGGCCTTGTTCAACTGATCATCCACTGTATTCTTGGGCTTGGCTTCCTGCTCCGGAGTGGCCGGAGTATCCTCGTCGTCCGGACCCGTAGCATCGTCTGGAACGTCCGCCACCAGAACGTTGGGCGTGATGGCCGCGTCTTGAATGGCTTTTCCGCTGGGTGAATAGTACTTCGCGATGGAGAGGATCAACGCGCCGCCATCGGGCAGGTCGATCGTCTTTTGCACGGAGCCGTCGCCAAACGTCTTGTCGCCGACCACGTCGCCGCGCGCATTTTCCAGAATCGCAGCCGCCACAATCTCAGCCGCACCCGAAGTTCCCCGATTTACCAGAACAGCAACTGGAAGACTCGTGATCGCCTTTGCCGGGTCGGCATTGAAGGCCTCTCGCGGGAACTTCTGCCCCTGCAAGTAAGTGATCGTGCCGTGATTCAGGAACAGATTCGCCACCGCGACGCCCTCACTCTCGTCGCCCTCGGCGCAGTTCCGGAGATCGAGCAGCACCTTCTTCGCTCCCGACTTCTCCAGGGACTTGATCTTCGAGGCAATCTCCTGCGGCTTGCCTTTGGTCAGGGCTTCGACTTTCACATAGCCGATGCCGTCTTCCATCATTTTGTCGGCCACCGGAGGAATGCTCACCACATCGCGTGTAATCACGACTTTCTGCGGCTCTGCCTTGCGCGCGCGTACCACGGCAACATTCAGGGTGGATCCGGGAGTGCCGGCAAGCAGGCTGCGAATCTCGGGCAGCGACATTTCCCGCGTGCTCTGTCCCTCAATCGATTCGAAGATGTCCGTTTGCTCAATTCCTGCCTTCTCCGCGGGGGACCCGGGCAATATGGCGACTACGGCCGCATACCCAAATCGCTTCGAGATCACAGCGCCAATCCCGCCCCTGGATTCTGTCTTGTGAGTCTTGTACGCCTTGTAGGCGTCAGCCGACATGTAGCTGGAGTTGGAATCGAGCGACTCCAGAAGTCCATGCAGTGCGCCGTCCGTCACCTTTGGGATGTTGGGCTCTTCCACGTACTCACTGCGCACGCGCGAGAGCACTTCACTGTAAACCTGCAGTTGACGGTAAGAGCCGTCGTTCGAGGAGGCGTGCACGCCTCCTAGAGAACCCACAACGACAAACAGTAATACGGCAAAGGAGGTGACGAGAATCGCTGCTTTGGTTTTCATGGACATCAGTTTTGGTCTTCTTCTGGAAGGAGTTACTTCCTGAGAAACTCTCCTGATTATACCTCTGTAGATGCAGTTTGCGCGCCCTCGGCTGCTTGATTTGAGCCTCTTCGGTAACGCGGGGCATTTAAGAGACGCGGAAGCCTGCGATAGGTGATCTGGCTGTCAATGGGAGCTTGGAGTGGGGACGCAATCGCTGGCCGCCGTCTTCAACAAAACAAACAACTTACTTTCACGGCGTCGGCTTAAAGGTCATTGTCAGCAGCGTCTGCACCGATACCGCTCGCCCGTTCATGGTGTAGGGCTTAAACTTCCATTGCTTCACGCCGTCGATCGCGGCTCGCGCAAAGGCCAGAGATCCTTGCAGGAACTTTGCGTCTTGCACAGTGCCGTCGCGGCCAATCAGAACCTGCAAGGTAACTGTCCCCTGCTGTCCCCTGGCACTGGCGGGGTAGGCGAGGGCAGGCTGCTCGGTCAGAAGGGCCCGCTCGGTAGCTTCGGAAACAGCCACCGGCTCAATCGAAGGCATGGCAGCCTCGGGCGCCTTGTTACCGCTCGCATCGGGGGCCATCGAGGCTAGTTGCGATTTCAGACTTGATGGCACATTGCCAGGAGACGATGCATCGTGCGGTGGCCGATTCTTCGGCGGCACGGGTTGCGCTGGAACCGAAGGCACGGAGGATGAAGTTGGAGCAGCCGTCGCCGGTGAATCGGAACGCGCCGGCGCGGCAGCCGCCGGAATAACTGTCGAACCGGACGATGGAGAGCTTCCGGTCGAAGGTGGTCCACTGGCAGGGGGCACCGTCTCAGACGGGGAAAGCTGTTTTTCCGGGACCTGCACCGCGGAAGTTGGCGGCTGACCGTTCGTAGTGGTGCCCACTCCGTCTGGCTGTGCTGCGGGCTGGTCTGGATTCGGCGTGTCGTTGTTTGTCTTCTTGGCCGTCGGATCAATCATCGGAACGACTTGAATTTGCGAAGGATCGGTCGTGGCGTCCGGAATATTTTCCCCGACCGGCAACTTGTACTCATCCCCGGCACGACCAAAGTCTTCGTGAGCCACCGGTGCCTGCGTTGGCGTGACCAGTTGTGGATTCAGCCAGCCGTGCATCGCCTGCTGCCCGCGAGCCCACATCCCCCGCATTTTTGAGTGCCATGGCGCTTGCGGCGCAGCCAGAATCGCGCAGCCGGCCAGAACGAAGGCGCCGATGATTGCACCTTTTCCCAGCCTGGACTTTGGCCGGGAAACGGCCTCGGAGTCGCTCGTCTCGCCCGCCATGTAAGCGAAGAGTTCCGCTTCTTTCTTGTGGTCCTGGATGCCGGGCTCACTTGGCTTGGCCTCGGGAACGATTCCTCGCGCGACGTCGTCCGAGTTCGGCCGCGCAGGCGCCGCGGAGCGCGAAGGCGTCTGGTCAAACCCTAGTAATTCGGGTTTCGCGGGAACCGGAGGAGCCTGCGCATCTGCTGGAATCGTGGTGGACGTTCCCGCCCGTGTCTTCATATACCATTCCAAGCCTCGGGGGCCATCGGGCGGAAGTGGTGAAGCCGGAGCAGGTGAAGGCCGAGCGGGCTTCTCCGCCACCGACGCGGCAACCGGCTCCGAATCTCTTGGTGAATTCACCGGCTCGAGGGCCGAGACAAACTCAGGCGCATGCGACTTGGGAACGAAATGCGTTCCCGGACTCGAAGGGGATTGCAGAAACTCCCGCGCCCGCAGAGGTTCTTCTTCGCGCTGTTCCCGGCTGGCAGGCAGCGTTGTTGACGAACCCGCAGACGCCCCTGCGGCGGCCGCTTGCGCCGCGGCTGCCGCCGATTCCTGCTTCGCGCGCAGCAGATCGCGGGCGGTTGTCAAAGTATCTCTGACCTGGTTGACCAGAATGGGCTTGCGCAAAATCGAATTTGCGCCTGCCTGCAGCGCCTTCGGAACGCTGAGATCATCACTCACAATCGCCAGCGTGAGCGGCCGTTCGGCGGCCTTGCGTTCGCGGGCCGTCGTCAGCAGCAGTCCAGCTTCCGGCTGTTTATCCCAATCGATAATGACGATCTGAAAATTCTGATGGGTGACTTTCTCGACCGCAGCCACCGCCTCGGAACAGTGCTCTCCCTCTACACCGAGACCGGCCAGCACCTGGCGAATAGGCTCAGCCGTTCCCTCATCGGAGGAAAACAACAGGCAACGAAGGGCCATGCTCCTTCAGACTAGGGTGAGCCAGTAACTGGGGCAAGATTACCGTGGGGGACCGAGGGCCAGCGAACAGGTTACTGCGGGTACATGTACCACCGGGCGCGGCTGGGCTAAAATGCTCGGTCGCCCCGAACCCAGTAGGCTACTCTGTGTTCCTCTGCCGCTGTGGTTAAGGGTTTTGTTTGCTGGATCTGCACCCTATGCCCCTGCAAGAACACAACTATTGGCTCACCACCACCAAATTTCCTACGGTTGACGATTCCCGACCGATCCCTGAGGTCGTCGATGTAGCTGTGATCGGGGCAGGTTTCACCGGCCTCTCTGCCGCCCGCTCACTCGCCAAGCGCGGCGCGAAAGTTGCGGCGCTGGAATCGGAAACCATCGGCTGGGGCGCCAGTTCCCGCAACGGCGGAATGGTGCTGACCGGGATGAAGCTCGGCGTCAACCAGCTCATCTCCACGTACGGTCGCGAACGCACCCAGCGCATGTATGCCGCCTCGCTCGCCTCCCTGGATTGCGTCGAACAGATTGTCCGAGAAGAAGCCATTGACTGCGACTTCACACGCTGCGGACATCTCGAAGTCGCCTGCAAGCAGAAGCATTTCGACGATTACGCCCGCCAGGCGGAAGTCATTGCCCGCGAATTCAACCACATGCTGCGGGTGGTCCAGAAGCACGAGTTGAGTGCCGAGATCGGATCAACCATCTATTACGGTGGGATGGTGGATGAAGTCAGCGCCGGAGCCAATCCCGCGCGCTACGTTGCCGGACTCGCCCGCGCCGCCATGAGAGCCGGCGCACAGATCTGCGAGCATACTCGCGTCGAAACCATTCAGCGCGACTCGCGCCAGGGCGAAGCGGGCTGGAACTTAACCACCTCGCGTGGCCGCGTCTGGGCGCACGAAGTCTTTGTCGGGACCAGCGGATACACGGGTAAGGCCACGCCCGCTCTTCAAAAGAAGCTTATCCCCATCGGCTCGTTCATCATCACTACGGAAATCCTGCCGGAAAAGCTGGGGCGCGAACTCAGCCCGCGCAACCGCATGATCTACGATTCGAAGAACTATCTGTACTACTACCGCCTCACGCTGGATGGCCGCATGCTCTTCGGCGGCCGCGCCGCGTTCTTCCCGGAGACCGATCAGACCGTCCGCCAGAGCGCAGAGATTCTGCGCCGCGGCATGATCGATGTTTATCCTCAACTCAGCGACGCCAAGATCGACTACGTGTGGGGAGGGACGCTCGACTTTGCGTTCGACATTATGCCCCACGCTGGGCAACTCGAGGGCATGTACTACGCCGTCGGCTATGCCGGCCACGGCGTCGCCATGGCTACCTACCAAGGCCAGAAGATTGCGGAACTCATGGCAGGCGACAAGCCGGAGAATCCGTTTGTCGGCATTCCGTTCCCCGGCGCTCCGCTCGGCTTGTACAACGGGAAGCCGTGGTTCTTGCCGCTCGCGGGGGCGTGGTACAAGTTGTTGGATTGGGTGAGCTAAGTGGAAACTCTTCCTGGATCAACATCCGCGGAAAGCGGGACGTCTGTTGGGATTGGGACAACTTTTCGCTCTCGCTATTTGTCTATAGAACGATCAGGTCTGGACATGCCGACGAGGTTACCAAATTCATGCACGCTTTCAAGGCGTCCGACGACCATGAGTGTTTCAAGACTGCGATAGTGGAGGTTCACGACGTCGCAGGCTTGCAAAAGGCGTCTGAGAGACGGCGCAAAATGCAGTGAAGTTATTCGGCTTTTCCTCGCCAGGACGGAGGGATAAGTGCGAGCGAGTTGAAAATCGCAACTCTCATCGGAACGGATTCCGGATTGTCAGCTTCGTCTCAATCACCTGCCCGTCCTGCATATCCTCCGAGTAAAGGATCGTGCATCTCGCTTCTAGAGCAGAGGCAACAATCAAAGCATCATAAAGTTTATAGCCATATTTTTCCGCGATTGCTAATGCCTCTTGGTGAGTATCAAGCGTGATGGGGAGCGGGTCGGGACAGAGGATCTTGATGCTCTCCAGGGCAAGGTGAACTTCGCTCCAAGCCATGTTTGTCTTCCTACGTGCCACTGCCGCAAACTCGTTCAAGACCTGCACGCTGACCTTTCCACCTTCAGCAATCAATTCTTCCGCGTCGTGAGAGCGCAGATCATCCTGGACGATGGCGTACACAAAGACGTTCGTGTCGAGAAACGCCCTATCGCTCATTCGCTTCCTCGCGGTCGAAGACGAATCCGGGAGGGAAAGGACGCCGTAGCTTGCGCAGATTATCCAAGGCGCGTTGCCGGCTTTGATCGCGGCTGACTTCGAAAGCGCGGCTCCCCGCGACCCGAATTTCGATCTGGTCGCCCTCTTTCAGTTCGAGCGCTTCGACTACCGCCGCAGGCAAGCGCACGGCTAAACTGTTTCCCCATTTCGCGACTTGCATAGTTCCTCCGTAGATATACCTAAATAAGTGTATATCTAGAGAGGAGTTGGCACAACTCGCTGTTGATCCTAAAGTCACTTTCCGGTCTGGCTGGCCGAAGTCCGGCGTCTGACAATCCCGTACACCAGCGGCCCCACCACAATCGCAATCGCGCCGCCAATCATCCCAAACCGGTCGCTGCCCAAAAGCGCCACCAAGGCCATTGCCACTGGCGCGGCCACCACGTAGAGCAGGCCCATGCGGCCGCCCGGAATCTTGAATGAGCGCTTCAGTTCGGGTTGTGTGCGGCGCAGTTTCCAAGCCGAGAGCACAGTTAATACTGTGGTCGCCGACCGCAGCCAAATGTACACCGAAATCAGTTGCCCCAAGCTCTGCCACGCCAGCAGACCATAGATCATCGCCGACACCACGATCGCCAGCCACGGTGTTCCGTAGCGCGCATGCTTGCGCGTGAGGGCACCTGGCAAATATCCGTCTTCCGCCATGGCGAACGGCATGCGAGTCGTCGTCAGAATTGTGCTGTTCAGCAAAGCCACGTTGCCCACCATCGCGGCCAGGGTCATCCATGTGCCCAGCCACGGCCCTCCAATTATCCTGGCCGCATCCGAGAAAAATCCCGTATGCCACTTCTCCCAGTTTCCCGCTGACGCCAGACCCGCCAAGGTAGGCAGAAAGTACGCCGCGATCGAAAGCGGCACCACCAAAGCCAGCGCCCGCGGATAAGCCCGTTGCGGGTTCTCAACCTCCTCCGCCACCGTCGAGAGCTGTTCGTAACCCGAGTACAGCCACAAACCCAGCGCCAGCCCCACGCCGAAAATCTTGAACGTGGGCTGATGACGAGGCACCCACGGTGTAAACGGATTGTGATGCCAGTGGAACAGAGCGATGACGATCATCGTCATTACCGGCACAAAAATAAAAATCTCCAGCGCGGTCGCCACCTGCCCCACCATCTGAATGCCGCGCACGTTGATCCACGTCAGTACCGCGATCAGCGCCACGGAGACCAGGTAGTGCTCCCACCACGTCATCTTCGGAAAGTAGTACACCAGATAATCCGTGAACAACACCGCATAGGCCCCGCCCAGCAGAAACGAGGCGGACCAGTTCCACCATCCGGCAAGGAATCCCCAGAAGTCGCCGAATGCCGCACGCGTCCAACGATAGAAGCCGCCCTCCACCGGCATGGCGGTCGTCAGTTCCGCCGAAACCAGCGACACCGGAATACACCAGAAAAAGGGCAGCACCAGCAGATAGAGCAGCGTCATCCCCGGTCCCGAGGTCGTCACCATGTCCTCAAGTCCGAAGGGACCGCCTGTCGTGTAGGAAAACATCACGAAGACGAGATAGAAGAGCCCAGCCTTGCGCAGCGCAGAGGATTTGTTATTCCTCTGCACCAGGCATTCGGAAGAAAACGTGCTTGGCATTTTGCAGGTGATCGCGACCGGATTACTTTTTTGTCTCATGATTCGTCGCACGAGTAACCTCTGGTTCGCCATCGGATTCCATGCGGCCTGGGACTGGGCAGAGACTTTTTTCTACGGAACGCCTGAGGGCGGCCTTCTTGGCACCGGCCGATTCCTGAACACCTCTGTGCAAGGACCGAACTGGCTCACGGGAGGCTCGGCGAGACCGGAGGGCAGCATCTTTGCCTTGGTCGTTCTCCTTAACTGGGTACATTGCTCATCCACTTTCGCTTTCCAAAAGCGATTTACCCGGATCGCCGGCCTCGGCAACGAACTAGCGGACGCTCGTCCAGACTTGATAGATCACCACTCCGAACATGAAGACCAGATAAAACCGCAGCGCCCAGAACAGCATCATTTCAATGCGAGTGAGCTGGCGGCGAGGGCAATGATGTTTTTCTTTGGCGGAAATGAGTTGGTCTGGTTCCAGGGACGCAACTATGCTGGCGAGATCTTCCCCGCTGATTTCAGCGCTCGACGCGGAATCGAATTCTGGGTCCATCTACTTGCCTCCAATCAATGACAAGGCGTGCGGAGCGACTACGCTGATTCCGAACAGAACTCCCGCGCCAACCAGTACGACTACCACTCCTAGCGCCAGGATGTTTGCCCATATGGGACTGACGAGGTCTCTCATGATTTCGCGGTCGTTGACCAGCATGTAGAGAAACAACAGTGCGGGCGGCATGGCCAGGACTGCGATTACGTTGACCACTAGCACGATGTAGACCAGCGGGATGCCGGGAATCAGGACGAGTCCGGCGGCAGCGGCGGCTTCGAGAATCAGGACGAGGTAAAAAGATTTTCCCTGCTGGAAGGGAAGATTCAGGCTATGGGGTCTGTGGGCAACCTCTCCGAAGGCATAGGCCGACGAGGTTGAAATGGTTACCGCAGCGACCATTCCGGCTTCAAACATGCCGAGAGCGAAGAGCGCGGAACCCCAATGGCCAACGAAGGGCTGGAGGGCTTGCGCGAACTCAGCGGCTTCGAAGTTGCCCGTGGACATGCCGTGGGCGAATAGCGGAGCCGTAGCTACGATCGTGGCCAGTGCGGCCAGTGCCGCCAAAGCTGCACCCAGCACGGTGTCGATGCGGCCGAAGCGGATGTCCCGCGTGGTCAGGCCCTTGTCGGCGATGGCGCTCTGCTGGAAGAACAGCATCCAAGGCGTCACCGTAGCTCCGATATTGGAGAGCAGGATGAGAACCGTTTCTTGCGTGAGTCCACCGGGAAGCGGTTTCCAGGTGAACAGCGCGCCGCCGATGGCTCCCCAGTGGGGATGGCTCAGCAGGGCGACAGGGATGAACACCAGGTTGAACATGGCGGCGACGAGGGTGATGCGCTCCCAGGTCCAATAGCGATGGGCCATCAGGGCGACGAACAGCACGAGCCATGCGCCGAGAACCGAGACCGCGGGAGGAACGCCGAAGAATCCCAGGCCGGCGCGGATGGCAATGAACTCGGTGACCAGAGTGAGAAAGTTGCCGACCATGAGGTCGATCATCGAGAACCATCCCCAGAAGGGTCCGAAGCGGTCGAAGATGAGTTCGGCGTGCCCGCGGTGCGTGGCCGCTCCCAGACGGACGGTCATCTCCTGAACAACGCAGGCCATCAGGAAGGTGAGGACTACGAAGGGGAGGAAGAAGCCGATGCCGAAGCGGGCTCCGGTAGCGGCATACGACAGCATGCTGGGGCCGTCGTTTTCTCCCAGCATGACGAGGATGCCGGGACCAATGAGCAGCCAGAGCAGTCTCGCGCGTGACCACGG
Organism: uncultured Acidobacteriaceae bacterium; assembly: GCA_963791515.1. Classification (GTDB taxonomy): domain Bacteria; phylum Acidobacteriota; class Terriglobia; order Terriglobales; family Acidobacteriaceae; genus Sulfotelmatobacter. The sequence goes on from CAWBSS010000014.1 coordinate 38,706, forward strand.
ACCGTGCTGCGTACGGATGGTCAAGACGCGTTCGCGGTCGTGGGCCCGGTCGATGTCTTCGTGGGTAATGACGACGCCGCGGGCCGCGATCAGCCCTCCGTCCGAGACGTCGGACGGCAATTCCCCGGGAGGCGTCGATGTTGTCTTCGGCTCGTTCATCTAGCAGGCATTTAGCAGAGCGGTGTTCCAGCGAGGCCCATGGCACTGCTCTCCCCAGTTTGTTAGCAGAAGTATATATCAAGAGATGAACTATAGTTAACTATTGTGCGCGGCGGTGACAGTGCGGTAGAGTCCATCAGCGTTTCTGGCGACTAGCGGGAGCGAGCCACACTCGCTCCGACGCGGCAGGGCCTAGAGAGACAGTTCCTGAGGGGGTGGACAGGGTCAGGGTTTGGTCGTAATTGCGCTCCACGAGCCGCAACTTCGCACCGGGACGGACGCCCCGGTGCTCCAAGAACTCGAGCAGATGCCGGTCGCGCTCGTAGATTCCACTGACGGTGTAGGTATTGTCGATTTGGGCGTCGGCAAGTAGGACCAGTCCCCGGCGGCGGCGGCTGGCTGGGCCTTCGAGTTCACTCAAATTTCCGTGCGGGCACGCTCCGCCGGAGCCCAATTTCGCCAGGAGTTTGGCTTCAAAGTCGGGCGAGACGGCGTGCTCCAAGCGCTCAGCTTCGTCGTGGACCTTCCACCACTCCATGCCAAAAAGTTCGGACAGCATGCGTTCGATGAGATGATGGCGCAGGGTGAGCTTGCGGGCGATCTTGCGGCCTGCCGCGGTCAGACGCACTTCGCCGCTGGGTTCGACGCGCACCAGGCCGTCTTTCTTCAGCCGGCGCAGCGCCATGGTTACCGCGGGCGGGGAGACCTTCAATAGGTCCGCGAGGCGCGCGGAGATGACCGCTTCGCCCTCGCTTTCCGCTTCGAGGATCGACTTGAGGTAGTCCTCCTTGGAGACGGTAATCATCGGGAATGATTATACGATGACGGATTAATTGTGGTTAACGCGGGCACTTGCTGGGTTTTCTTCAGTTGAAGCTCATGGCAGAAGGGAGAAGAAACAGCAACGCTGCGCGCCCCATACAGACAACCCAGCACCACCTGGCCCGCACAAGTTCAAGGAAAAGAAATAAGGACAGTCCGGAGCCCCCGAGACTGTCCCTCAAAACCCTCCCGGTTAGAAGGGCGACTTGATGACTCCAGCGTACTGTCGCCATGTTGCAAAGGGATTGCAGAACGATGAATATCGGATGAATTCTGGATTCGGCGCGCTGCTATAGTAGTCGCTTGCAGGGGTTCGATCTGTTGACATCTTATTTCTCCACGTCGAGAGGATTCGATGCCGTCCACTCCATCGCGTAAAACCGAACAGTCGCGCCGCCTCCAGTTGAGGGCGGAGAGCATGATTCCGGGAGGCGTGAATTCGCCGGTGCGGGCATTTCGCTCGGTGGGTGGAGATCCGCGATTTATCGTGCGCGGCAAAGGATCGCACATTTGGGACGCCGACGAAAACGAATTGATTGATTACATCGGATCGTGGGGACCGCTGATTTTGGGGCACGCCGAGCCGAATGTGCTGGATGCGATTGTGGGCGCGGCCTGTAACGGCACCAGCTTTGGAGCCTCGACCCCGTCGGAGGCGGACCTGGCGGAACTGGTTCTGGGGGCATTTCCGCACATGCAGAAAGTCCGCTTCGTCAGTTCCGGGACGGAAGCGACCATGTCGGCGATCCGGCTGGCGCGGGCTTACACAAAACGCAAATACATAGTGAAATTCGAAGGTTGTTATCACGGGCATGCGGATGCTCTGCTGGTGAAGGCCGGGTCTGGCGTGGCAACGCTGGGGATTCCGGGGTCGGCCGGGGTACCCGAGGAGTTCACACAGTTCACGCTGGCTCTGCCCTTCAATAATCTTTCCCTCGTCGAGCATGCGTTCCAGAAATTCAAGCACCAAATTGCCTGCGTGATTGTGGAGCCGGTGGTGGGGAACATGGGCTGCGTTCCTGCGGCAGACGATTATCTGGTGGGGCTGCGGCTGCTGACCGAGCGCGAACGGTCTGTGCTGATTTTTGACGAGGTGATGACGGGATTTCGGGTGGCGTTCGGGGGAGCGCAGGAACTGTATAACGTTCGCCCGGACCTGACGACGATGGGAAAGATTATTGGCGGAGGATTGCCGGTGGGCGCATACGGCGGACCCAAAGCGATTATGGACTTGGTGGCTCCGCTGGGGCCAATGTACCAGGCCGGGACGCTTTCGGGGAATCCGCTGGCGATGGCCGCGGGGTGCGCGATGTTGAAACAATTGCGGGATCGCAAGGGTGAGATTTATCCGCGGCTGGAGAAGCTGAGCGGCGAGTTGGTGGAAGGCGTGGCGGCGGCCGCGAAGGAAGCCGGCGTCGCGCTTTGCCATAACCGCGTGGGCTCGATGTTTACCTGGTTCTTCAACCCGGGGCCGGTGACGGATTGGGATTCGGCGTCGAAGTCGAACACGGAGGCGTTCGGGAAATTCTTTCGCAGCATGCTCGAAAGTGGCGTGTACCTTCCGCCTTCGCAGTATGAGGCGGCGTTTCTGGGAGCGGCGCACACGGAGGAAGATATTCAGCGGACAATTGCGGCGGCGAAGCAGGCGTTTGCTGCGATGCGCGGCTGAATCGGACCTCACTTGTGAGAGGGCAGCAGAGACCATATCTCGGGGTCTTCGGTGCCGAGCACCCACGAACAGAAGCCTTGCAAGCCGCGCTCGCGAACCAGACTGAGCCGCTCCTGAAACCCGCGTTTGTCGGTGTAGAAGACCCACTCGCGCGTATCGTCCCGGTAGAAATAAAACCAGGATGTGCGATCGGCGGAGTCCCACTCCACCTGCGGATGATAGGCGGCCAGATATTGGTCGATATCCTGCTGGCCGATGTATTCCGCAGTCGGGTTCGGCTTCTCATCCTTGCCGGGATCGCCGGCGAACCAGTGGTAGCCATAAAGCGGAATGCCCAGCGACAATTTTTCTTTGGGAACGAATTGCAGCGCGTATTCCAGGTTCTGCACGGTCCAGGGGTAGCCAGCCACTGGACCCGGCTCGGTCCAGCGCGTGTTCTGGTCGTAAGTCATCAGACAAATCAGATCGGCGGACTGCGCCAGAGCTTTCAAATCGTAGGCGCCGCGCCAGTTGGCATAAAGCCAGTGCGAATAGCTGCTTTTTCCCGGAAAACCCGGAGCGTTGGGCACAGTCGCAATCGTGAGCTGCAAGCCTTCCTTGTGAAGAGCGGTTGCCGTTTCGCTGACGAGGCTCGAGAGCAAATCGCGGTCGGTCCAATTCACATTCTCGAAGTCAATCTGAAAGCCGCTGTATCCGTACTTCTTGCACTCACTGAGAAGCGAGGCGATGAAGGCACTTCGCGCCGCGGGAGTGGTGAACAGCTTATGCAACTCGGCTTGGACCATAGCGGCCACGATGGGCATGACTGGCACGTGGTGCTCTGCAGCGGTCTTCAGCACGAATGGATTCGGGCCTCCCCAGACCAGACCGTTGCCATCAACGGAATACCAGGCCGGCACCAGGGTGTCGATCTTGTCCACGTGCTCGGAGAACGACTTCACCGAGTTGGGATTGTCGATCATGTAAAAAAGGGCCTTAGGCTGTGCCGCGACCAACAGCGCACTGGAAAAGAGAAACAGAAGTAAGTATTTCATCGATGATCCTCGACAAGCTGGTTCAGAAGTCGGTCTAGGGATAGGCAGGTACGTTTGTATTGAGCACCAAGCGTGGCCTCTCAGGCTTTTCCTTCCAACATCTGCGGAATGGTGACGAACTCGTAGCCTTCTGACTTATAGCGCGGAATCAGCTGATCGGTGGCCAGAACTGTTTGGGAGCGGTCGGCGCCCATATGTTTATGGCCGCCGTCGTGTAACAGGATCACGTCGCCGCCGCGAATCTGCTTCGCGACTTTCTGTTCGATCACGGCGGACGGAGGCGCGTTCCAGTCGTAGCCCGTCACATTCCACATCACTGGCTCAAGACCCAACTCGCGCGCAATGCGCAGCACCGCGGGACGGCGTCCGCCGAACGGCGGGCGGAACAGATTGGAATGTTGCTCGCCGATCGCGTCCTGCAGCGCGGAGCGGCAGTTGGAGAGTTCCTGGCGAATTTCGGCCGCGCTCTTGAAGATCAGCAGCGGATGGGTGAACGTGTGATTGCCGACGATGTGGCCCGCGTTGACAATCTGGCGGGCGATCTCGGGGCGCTGTTGAGCGTAGCGTCCGATCAGAAAAAAAGTTGCCTGCACGCCGTGTCCGGCGAGGACTTCCAGCAACCGCAGCGTGTGCGGATCGTTGGGGCCGTCATCGTAGGTAAGCGCGAGTTGTTTCGTCCCGCGGGCGAGGCCTGTGAAGGTCCGGCCGTACCACTGTCCGGTGGGCGCCATCGATTGATATCCCGCGGCAACAGCGCCGAGCGTGGCGGCTCCGGTCAGGGCAAGGCTGAGCATGCAGGGATTGTAATGGATTGAGTAATTGGGAAATTTTGTAATTGGTTACTTGAAAACCTGGGTGCGAAGAGTTTCAATTACCCAATTACAGTCAATTCCGCAATTACCCAATCGGTCCTGTTAACTCATCCCGCAATTGCCAGTGAGCCTCAACCGAGATATCCTGCCAATTCCGAGAACATCGCGCGAACTCATGGCCAATCTTTTCGAATTGCCTCGGTACATTGCTGTGGAAGGCCCCATCCGCGTTGGCAAGAGCACGCTGGCGCGCATCCTGGCCGAGCGGCTGAATGCGCAACGGGTGACGGAACCCGAGGCGAATCCGTTTCTTGGCTCATTTTACGAAGGCGAGCGCGGGGCGGCGTTTCAGGCGCAGTTTACATTTCTGGTGCGGCGTTTCGAGCAGTTGCAGGCGCTCGATCTGGGTCCGCGATCGCAGAAGACCGTGGTTTCGGACTTCATCTTCGAAAAAGACAAGCTATTTGCCTGCCTCAATCTGACCGACCAGGAGCTTGATACCTACAACCGTTACTACAACCACTTCCGCGAGCAGTTGCCCACGCCCGACCTTGTGATTTATCTGCAGGCTACGCCCGAGGTGCTGAAGAAGCGACTCAAGAAAAAAAACGCTCCGGGTGAGCGGGCCGTGAGCGACGAGTACCTGGAAGAAGTGATCAAGGCCTACGAACACTTCTTTTTTCACTACACGTCTTCGGACCTGCTGATCGTCAATACGTCAGAGATTGATTTCGTCGATCGCAACGAAGACTTGCAGGAACTCCTGCGCAAGGTTACCGAGCCGATCAAAGGGACGCAGTACTTCCTGCCGCTGGGCGGGCAGGACGCGGTGGGGGTGTAGGGGCAGTCGTTGGCCGGTAGTCGTTGGCTCGGCGCGGTCAGCGCTTACTTTGCCAAGGCCCGAAGAGTGTTGCGATAGCGCCGCATGATCCTCTCTGCTTTGGCCCTCTTTCCCTTGAACTCAGCATCGTACTGTGCCGCTCTGATATCTTCTCGCTGCCGCTCCCGGGCCCGCTCTTTGAACGATTCTTCAAAGACGGATGGCCCGCCGGGTTTGGGCTTGAGAAATCCCATGATTTCTTTTATCCCACGCGCAGTCATCGGGATTAGTACCAGCCTGCCCTGCTCTTCGATCCAGTTGACGCGCGTTCCCGCCCTGATCCCAAGTCGTTTGCGCAACTCGGCGGGGATTGTGATTTGACCTTTTGCGGTGATTCGGCGCGTGTACATTTCGTACTCCCTTTTTCTGATTATCGAAGTCCTAGGGCGTGAAGAAGCGATTTCACTTGTTCGACCTCGGCAGCCGCTAACAGCAGGATCAGGTGGATCATTCCGTAGACGAAGATCGCGGCTTCGGGTGAAGAACGAAACAGCCTTTTGTATCTCGCAATCAAAGTGCCTCAGCTCGCAGGTGTCTTGGGGCTGTCGTTGGTCTCGGGAGGACGGGGAGTTGCGGAGCTACGTCTACTCCGTCTGAGTTTTCTGCCTTCCCAACCCTCAACCCACTTGTAACGATTTCGTCCGGCTTCATGGGTTGTGATCGTTACGATTCCTCGCTCCACCAGCCGTGCGAGGACTTGGTGGATCGTTGCCATAGGGTTCTTTTGCTCTAGAGAGACGCCAAGACGCAGGAGTTCGTTCCGCACTTCGATTGCAGAAAAGAGGCGACTCTGGTTGGATTTAAGGACATTCGTGACGGCATCTGTGATGCCGACCCGCGGGCCTTGCCAAAGAGTCGCCTGACTCACCAACGGTGCAAACCCCTTGATGCCAGCCTCGAGCTGGGTGATCTCCGTCTCGATAGCGACCTTTTGCCCATACAGGAACTCGAGCCGGTCCTGGGCTGTCTTGAGCCAAGCTTCATAATCGAACGTCATGATGAACTACTATATATCACAACAACTATCACATTGTAAACTTAAATATCGTTTCATTTGGCGAATAGATGTGATCGAAGACTAGCATCGACGGAGGCTGCTTTTGCGGCTACAATAGTCCCAGCGTCATCTAAGGTGTAGACGCCACGATGCGTGCACAGGCTCTATCCGCCCGAGGCGGAGGGGCACTGGAGGACATCATGAGTTTGACCCCGCTTGGCGAGCCTCGCCATAAGATCACGACCGCATCTCTGCGGGAACAGAAACTCCGTCACGAACCCATCACTTGCCTCACGGCCTACGACTACGCCGCTGCTCGCCTGGTCGATGAGGCCGGGATCGACATGGTGCTGGTGGGAGATTCGCTGGCCCAAACCATGCTCGGCTACGAGAACACGCTCTCGGTCACCATGGACGAGATGCTTCACCACGTCAAGGCGGTGCGGCGCGGCGTGAAGAACGCGCTGCTGGTCGCGGACATGCCGTACGGGTCTTATCAAATTGATCCCAAAACTGCCGTTAGCAACGCGGCTCGCTTTGTGAAGGAAGGCGGCGCTGAGATGGTGAAAATCGAGGGCGGGGAAAAGCGCGCCGACCTGATCCGCCAGATTATTGACGCCGAGATTCCAGTGGCTGGGCACATCGGCCTGACGCCGCAATCGGTGAATGTGATGGGCGGCTACAAGGTGCAGGGAAAGAGCCTTGGCGGCATTGAACAGCTCATGCGCGATGCCGTAGCCCTGGATCGTGCCGCTGTGGCATGTCTTTTTCTCGAAGGCATTCCGCGCGAGGTGGCAGCCATGATTACGGCCGAAATCAGCGCTCCGACCATCGGGATTGGCGCCGGGCCCGAGTGCGACGGACAGGTGCTGGTGTTTCATGACATTTTGAATCTGACATTTGGGCCTCCGGCAAAATTTGTGCGGCGCTACGGCGATGCGGCGGCGCTAATCACGAACGCCGTCCAGGCATTTCGCGCCGACGTGCGGTCGCACCAATACCCGGCGGACGACGAGTCGTATCATCTCCCGAAGGAAACCGGAGCCGGGCTGGATGCGGTTCTTTCGCGGAAGCGGGCACTGCAGCGTTAAGGTAAAATTCTTTGCCGCGCACGGATCGGCACCGATAGTGCCAGGGAACTTAGGTCCGAGGTCCTGCGTATCTTCCAGTGGCCGGAGTTCGTCGCGGGATTTCGCAAGTGCAAAAAGGGCGTTGGTATTGCGGAGGCTGCAGCATGGCCTCGATAGTGCTAGGCTATAGAAAGGGAGGCCGTTCATGATTCTGTCAATGTTTCTGTTCTTCCCACTCCTCGGCTTGCCGTTCTTGATGTATTTTCTGCCGTCGATCATTGCCTTGGCCCGAAGCAAGCGGGACCTGCTCTCGATCTTCCTGCTCAATCTGTTTCTGGGATGGAGCGTAATCGGATGGATCGTGGCGCTAGTGTGGGCGGCCAAAAACGACGTTCCTGCGATGGTGAGGTAACGTCGGCCCCGTGATTGGCAAGTTTCTGTGCATGCGGATGTGGTTGATTCTGCTGTGGGGGATTTCTCTGGTGGCGTGTTCGCAGCAGAATCCCGCGCAACCACCTGCTCCTGAAGTTGTTTTGCAGGCCATTCCCGCGGCGGATTCCGCTAAGTTCGAGCGCATCCACGACATGAAAGCCTGGCGCAACCCTTACCTCATCGTCCGTCCGGACGGGGTGGCATTGCTCGATGTTGCCGATAACGCGGAAATCATACTGAAGCCGGCTGAGTTGCTTCCGGCGCTGGCGGCCTTGCCCGCTTCGAATTGGCCATACGGCCGCGTTGTGGCGGCTGCGGAAAACACCACGAAGCCCTCCGATCAGGATGGCGTCGCCATTCGCCGCACCAAAGGTATTGTAGGCGGGATACTGGAGAGCGCGCATATCGCGGTGAAGTGGGTGCCTTCGGCGTGAAGCGCGATCACAATCGCACGATCCATCCTTGAAAATCTGCACTACCATTCACGAAATGCGGGCTGCGTCTCGTGCCGTCCGGCGCGCGGGCAAGCGGCTGGGATTTGTTCCGACCATGGGGGCGCTGCATGAGGGGCACTTGTCGCTGGTGCGGGCGGCCCGCGCATCTTCCGACGTATTGGCGGCGTCGATCTTCGTCAACCCCATGCAGTTTGGCCCTAACGAAGACTTGGCGAAATATCCGAGATCATTGGACCGCGACCGGGAACTGCTGGAGCGCGAAAGCGTGGAATTGCTGTTCGCGCCGTCGGTGGAAGAAATGTATCCGGCAGGCGCCGTGACCTGGGTTACGGTGGAGTGTCTGAGTGACAAGCTGGACGGGCGTTCGCGGCCCGGACATTTTCGCGGGGTCACCACGGTGGTCGCAAAGCTGTTTCACGTCGTGGAACCGGATGTGTCGTTTTTCGGGCAGAAAGATGCGGCGCAGGTGGCCATCATTCGGCGCATGGTGCGCGATCTGAATCTACCGGTAGAGATTGTGGTTTGCCCGATCGTGCGCGAGCCCGATGGGTTGGCCATGAGTTCGCGGAACGCCTATCTCGATTCCGAGCAGCGGAAGAGGGCGCTGGTGTTGCATCGTTCGCTGTTGCGCGTGCAGCGGTTGGCGGAAGCGGGCGAACGGGAAGCGGCCAAGTTGGTGGCCGCGGGACGCGAGGAATTTGCCGACGAAGTCTCCGTGCGTCTCGATTACTTCGAGATCGTGGACCCGGACACGCTGGATCCCGTCGAGGATATTTCCGGTGGCGCGCTCGCAGCCGTGGCCGCGTTTGTCGGGAGCACGCGGCTGATCGACAACATCCTGCTCCCGGTTCCGAGGCTGCCAATCACGCCTGCGTCGAGGCCTGCGTCCTTTTAGTAAGGATACGGGTAAATGTAGCTGGGCGCAGAATAGTCGTCGCCCCACCATGGGCTATACCAGTACGATGGCCAATACCAAAAAGGACTCCAGCCAAGGCCCCAGCCATAGCCAAACCCCCAGCCGCAACCCCAGCATCCTCCCCAGCCATAGCCGCCGCGCCAGCCGTAATAACCACGGCCGCCATAATAGCCGCCGTGCCAGGCAGAGCTGCCGGATTGCAAGCCACCACGGCTGAACGACGTGACCGCCGCGGATCGCGCGTTCGACTCTAGCGCCGGTGCAGCCGCACCGTGGGCGCTTCCGAAGGAGTGCCACTGACCGTCGGCAATACCCGCGCTGTGCGCCATAGCCATACCGGTGCCGCGAGATGCAGCCATGCCGCCGCTGTTTCCCGATCTTCCAAACGAATGCCAGCCAGGCGACGCGTTACGATAACCTCCGCCCTCCGACGACCAAGCCCTCGATGCGCCGGAACTACGTGCCGATGGCGATCCTCGGCCCATCCGTCCGTAGCGGCTGCCACCTCCGTACACACCACCGCGAGAGCCGCCGTAGGAATACCCTCCACCATGGAAGCCACCGCCGCCATAGCTGCCGCCGCTGTGGAATCCGCCACCACCGCCACCGTGGAAACCTCCACCTCCACCGCCGCCACCACCGTGGCCGCCATGTTGGGCAAAAGCGGGTATGGGTGCACAGACGAGGGTGACAGAAGCGATACCTACAAGAAGAGCTTTCAGCAAGGTGGATTTCCTCATTTCCGTTCCCTCCACCCAACGGCGGTTGGCTGCCCGGGAGGGCAACCCGCCTCCACTAATCCTACCCCTATTTTGACTCTCATTCCAAGCCGGAAGTTGCCCCGCCGGGCAAGAAGCAAGTTCCTTTCTTAGCTGCGCGCGCGCCCCAAGGACATTCCAAAGCGTTCAGTCTTCTACGAAGGATCTTAGTCTTGACAAAGCCTGATCCCATTGCTCCGAGACGAAACCAAGGTATTCCCTGACTTCTGCAATCGCCTCCAGGTCGAATTCGAACAGGCTCTCGCGGCCAGCATGGACGCTGTGCACGATTCCGGCACTCTCCAATACGCGCAGATGTTTGGTAATCGCCTGCCGAGTCAGCTTGGTACGCTCCGTTAACTGAGAGATCGAGCGTGGCTGTCCCTTGCAGAGCCTTGCAACCAGCGATAGCCGGGTTGCGTCGCCCAGAGCTGCAAAGACGAGCGCGTGCGTCCTTCGTTTAGCGGCCACACTGCTATGGCTTCTGCGCGACATAGTTCTCGACGTTCTTCATTTGTTCTGTCCAACCGCCATCGTTCCTTCGGAACGCTTCCAGACGGCGATCACCGGGAAGCTTATCGAAGCCCGACTCGGTGAGCACCAGTAACGTACCTCTGGCGGTCTTCTCTAGCCTGAATTCGACGAGCGTGGTCGGTTCCTCTGAGTGGTCCAGTGGGTAGTCCCCTTTTTCGAAGGACTTGGGATGGGGCCAAGTGAAGGAAAAGAGCCGCTCGTGCTCCATTTTCTGCACGACCGCTTCCCATTTGACGTGCTCATAGCCGGGATAAGTAATCTGGCCGCGCGAGACTTGACCCGGTACAAAGGGTCCGTCTAGTTTCACACGAAACCATTCGCCAAATTCACGGTAATCCGTGAGTGCACGCCAGACCCGCGAAATCGGAGCCTTGAGCTCAATGCGCTTCTCAATAGAGTTGTTCATGTTACGCAACCTCTGGGTTGCATATTAACGTGGGCAATACCAGAAAAGCAACCTAACGGCTGCATGATCAGGCGTGGGGGGTATATCGAGTGAAACGACGTGATTTGAGGGGTAAGGCCCCAACCGGGCCCACGGTTGCTCATGCAGGTTGCCATCGTAGTGAAATCAGATTGAAAACGAAGCGCAGAAAATATCCTGGAACACTCGAAGAAAATCGCGCTGCTGACATCTCGCCGAAATCCCTACGGCTAGTCATTATGGTGTGACCGGCTCGATGCGCTGGTCGTGGGTTAGGCTGAGTTTGTTTGAAGAACTTTAGTCCAGAGCCACAAGCGGAGGGAACCGGTCATGATAGAGAAGTTACGATTTTTGGGTTTGGATGTCCATGCCGAAACGATAACCGTGGCAGTAGCAGAGGCGGATGGAGAGGTTCGCAGCCTGGGAACGATTGCCAACCGCGAAGAGTCGATCCGCAAGTTGATCAGAAAACTTGGACCGGTCGAGCATCTGCGGGCCTGCTATGAAGCCGGCCCGACGGGGTTCGTACTTTACTGGCAGCTGACGCAGTTGGGAGTCAAGTGCGATGTGGTGGCGCCGTCGCTGGTTCCGAAAAAGCCCGGGGACAAGGTAAAGACCGACCGGCGGGACGCTGTGAAGCTGGCACGGAGTCACCGCTCCGGCGATCTGACCGCAGGGTGGGTGCCGGATGAGGCATCGGAAGCCTTACGCGATCTTGTCCGGCAACGGGAGGCAGCCAAGCAAGATCAGCTGCGCGCGAAGCATCGGCTGACCAAGTTCCTGCTCCGTACGGGCCAGCGTCCTCGGTTGGAAGTGAAGGCGTGGACGGAACGTTACGTGGAGTGGGTCCAGCAGGTGCGCTACACACATCCGGCGCAGGAGGCCACGTTGCTCGATTGTCTGAACGAAGTTCAGCACATGGAAGAACGAGTCAAGCGGTTGGAGCAGTCGATTGTGGAAGTGATTCAGCTGGCTCCCGTGCCGATGCAGGATGTGGTTCGCGGTTTACAGGCATTGCGCGGCATTGCGCATATCTCGGCAGTCACGATTGCTGTCGAGCTGGGCAACATCACCTCCCGCTTCGAGCGCGCGCGGGATCTGATGGGGTATAGCGGAGCCTTTCCCAGCGAAGACTCCAGCGGCGAGCGTATTCGAAGAGGCGGCATTACCAAGTCAGGTAACGCGCACCTCAGACGCATCGTGGTCGAATCGGCCTGGAGCTATCGACACCGGCCTGCAATCGGAGCCCGGTTGCGCAAGCGACAGGAAGGACTTCCGGCAGAAATTACCGAGATTGCATGGAAAGCACAGAACCGCCTGCACAAGCGCTACATGACGCTGATGGCTCGAGGCAAGGAGCAGAGAAAGACCATGACGGCAGTCGCACGCGAGCTGTTGGGCTTCATCTGGGCCATCGGGATCAAGGCCGAAGCGTCCTGCAAACAACAACTGGCGGCATGAGGGGAACCGAAAGAACAAAGGCAAAAACTTTCCAAATAAGGAAAAAGCAAAAACGATTCAACCCATGAACAACGCTCTCCAATTCGAGGACAGGGTCAGCCGCAGCCGGAGCCAGCACGAGGAGAATCCTCGGCTTCCCTATGCGACAGGCCTAGCCGGATTCGCGCACTTAGTCAGAGGCAGCTCCCGACGGATCATGATTATGCGGTTCCGACCCGCGAATATCAGCTTGATCAATCGTCGCCATTACCTGCCTCGGCTGCTGCTGATCCTGTCCTCGAAAAGACAAATGCAAAAACCACCCCAACGATTCGAAGATGTTGACAGGGTCACACCATATCAGGGAAGGGCTGCGACGACGCCGGGTTGAGGTTCCATGCGCTGACGCACCAGACTCTCGACCTGTGTCCACAGGCGGGGATCGCATTGGCTCTGCAGGTGGCTGGGGGTGAAGACCCGTTGGAACCATGATCCTCCCACGCACTGCACCGGCTCTTTCTGGTAATCGAAACGGTAGTTTCCGAGAATTTGCGTCTTCGAATCGTTGTCGGCTGTGATCTGTGCGCGGCCGTGGACCAGGCCATGCGGCTGATAGAAGTTGGCCGCCGCGGCAACATTTTCCGGGATGACTTTGTCGCTTTGCCAGGGCTTGGCTATGCTGTCCACCTGCACCGTGAGCAGCACGGGGATTCCTGCGCGATCCAGTTCACGGGACAGCAGCACCACGGCAGACGCTCCCCAACTGTGGCCGAACAGGATGATGCGCGCCTGCGACTTTTCCTGATTGCTGAGGACGCCATCGTGATTGCTGTCGAGCAGGCGGAGAATGGTTTTGTAGGCGGTTTTTCTATGGCGGTTCTCAAAAACCTGGATTGAGTCGCCTTTCGGAAGACTCTGTCGAATGCGCTGGGCCAGCCGCACGGGTCCGTGGTGGGGATTATCGTGGCGCACAAAGCCGCCCGCAAAACCGACAAGGATATAAGAAACTGCTGCGGGAGGCCGACTGGCAATGGCACCGTCGGCGGCCATGAGCAATGGCGTCGTCGCGGCGCAGATCACAAGCGCCGCAACCAGAATCCGACATCGCGCCAGGCGAGGCATGCGGGCTCCCGAGTCTTCAGATGATTCGCACCGCTGCAGGGGTTGCGGAAAAATTGTCCACAAGGGCGGGCGAAAGGCCTTTGCCAGCAAGGTTCTTCGACTACTCGAACCCGGAGCCAAGTCTACACCCATGTGTCAAGCGCTGGGCGCCGCCGTTCCGCCGCCGTTGAGGGCAGAGGAAAGGACCTGGTCGGAGCTTGTGTGGGGCCGGGTCTCTGACCCGGTCATGCAGCCTGAAAGGCCGCTGGCTTTCCAGTCCGCGAAGGCGGAGTCAGACCATCTACTGGGATCGTATTTTCCGCCCGGAGACGAAGGTGTTTCCCGCAAGGATGTAGCGGAGAGGTCTGTCCGCGGCCTTGGTGATGCCGATGCGAGGGGTTATGCGGACGCCGTGCGGGCCATATCCGTCTTCGCCGATCCACAGGCCGCTGGCTACGGAGGTCAGATCGCACCCGTTGTCGAGATCGCGGGTGATGGCGAAAGCCTGCGCCAGCCGTCCCGGTCCGCTGGTTAGCTTGAGCAGGTCTTTAGGACCGTGGATTTCGATCCCGCGGGCTTTAGCCATTATTTCCTTGCCGGAGAGCGGTTCCAGGGCGCGGATAAGAACGGATCCGGCACGCCCTTCGGGCTCGCAGGAGACATTGAGGCAGTAGTGGTTTCCGTAGATAAAGTAAACGTAGGCGTGTCCGGGCGGCCCAAACAGCACGGAAGTTCGGGCGGTGTTTCCGGCGGCGGCGTGGGCGGCGGGATCTTCGGCACCGAGGTAGGCTTCGACTTCCACGATGCGGGCGGTAAGACGCGCGCCCGCGGCCTGCCGGACGTCTGCGTGCTCCCTCTGCCGGACCAGCACTTTACCCAGCAGTTCGCGCGCCACCCGGCGCGGATCGCGGCTGAAGAAAGCACGATCCAGCGGACGAATCTGCCGGGTTTGCCTGGAGGCCTGCGACTTGCGCATCAAGCGAATTTTAACCGCAGCGCGGCGGGCTAGATCGGTTTGGGCTGAGTGTTTCTTGCGGCGGTGACGTTGGAGGGCGGGTCGTCGAAGGATTTGCCAGGTTCGTAGGCAAGCTTCTCGTGTTTGGTTCCCACCTTCCGGATCGCGTCGTGCCAGCCATCGTCCCAGCTGATCCGAGCCTCTCCATCGACCAGGGTCCAGGTTCCGTGCGAAGGGCCGAGCGTCTTCCTGGCTCCTCCGTCTGCGTCGAGGGTGATGAAGAACTTCCCGCCGTTGCCCTCGCCGACTTCCCACTTGCCAACAAAGTGACCTCGTCCGGGCATCATTTCGCCGACCGATGAATTTCCAAACTCAATGCGGGCGATGTCGGAGGGGGAAATCTTTTCCTGGTGGCCATCCTTGTAAACGATCACGGCTGGAGCCTTGAAGTCGATGCGCGCGATCTCGGCCATGGCGAAGCTCTGGCGGTGGCCGTCTTTGAAGACGATCACGATGGAGCTGCGATCGTCCGGAGGGGAAGGAACCGGTTTCGCGACAGCCCCGGCAAAAGCCAACAGTAGGATTCCAGAAACGGCAGATACTCTGATGAGACCGCGCATAATTTCCTCCGAAACGGCGAGCGCGCAAAACGCAACTCCCATGTTAATGATACGAGGGCCAACCGGAATAGTTCCTTCGGACACTCTGCCCAGCCTAAAGGCGTGAAGATTCCTTATGGACGGCATAGTGCAGCTTGACCACGCCGTCTGTGAACTTCGTGCAGGAGATCAGTTTCAACGGCACCGTGCGACGGCCGGGCGCGATCAATGGAATGCCTTCGCCTATGAATTTGGGAATCACGTGAATCATGAACTCGTCGATCTCTCCTTTGTCGAGAAACGACGCAATGATGCCCGCGCCACCCATCATCCAGATGTCTTTTCCCTTTTTTTCGCGCAGACGGGTTGCGAACTCTTTGATTGGTTCGTTCACGAACTCCACGCCCGCTGGCGCCGTCGATTGCAGCAGACTGCGCGTGAAGACATAGTTCTTAACTCTTGTATCGAAGGCCGACCCGGTCACGCCTTTTTTTTGAAAATCGAGCGCCATATCGCATGTCTTCCTGCCCCACAGGATCGTGTCGATCGATTTATAGAACGCACCCATGCCGTAGTTGCCCTTCGGACGCGGACGCTCGAGCCAGTCAGCGGAGCCGTCACGCCGGGCAATAAAGCCGTCGGCGCTCGCGGCAATGTAGACAATGATTTTTCGCTTGCGGACCATAGCGCGTTCGGGGATTCAGACGTTCGCCACGGGCCGCTAAGCCGCGCCCTTGCCCGATTCTTTCAAATATTCCAATACTTCGTCGGCATGGCCCTCGGGCTTCACCTTCTCGAATATATGCTGGATCTTCCCGTCGGGGCCGATGATGAATGTGGTGCGCGCCACTCCCATCACCTTCTTGCCGTACATATTCTTCTCTTTCATGACGCCGAACGCCTCCGCAACTTTCTTGTCGGCGTCGGCCAGCAGAGTGAAGGGCAAATCGAACTTCTCCTGAAATTTCTTTTGCGCCTTTGGAGTATCGGGCGATATGCCGAGCAGCACTGCGCCCGTCTTCTGCATCTTTTGATATGTGTCGCGGAACCCGCGAGCTTCGATAGTGCAACCCGGGGTGTCGGCGCGGGGATAAAAGTAGAGAACGATGGTCTTGCCCCGCAGGCCTTTCAGCGCCATTTCTTTTCCGTTCTCGTCCTGCAAAGTAAAGTCAGGAGCCTTATCATTGACCTTCATGGGAGTTTCTCCGAGCAAGTCGAAGTCGAATGTCGCAAATGCTGACCAATCGGCATCCGGCAAAGTGGCTTTCCAGAAGATTTTATACCGGGGATCGTTTTTCGTCGCGCTGCTCGTCTGTGTAGCTTGGCCGGCCGTCATAGTGGCTGCGCAGGAAGAACGGCCCCAGATCACGCCCGGGGAACGGAAGGCCCCCAGAAAGAAAGACGCGGGGCCGCGGGCCGTGGGGGTGGTCCAACTCACGGCGAACGGCAAGGCGTCGCTGGTGCCGATCGCGATTCTGATCGGCGGCAAGTTCTGGGACGCGACCGCGTACAAGGCCACGCCCATCCCAATGGCCCTCGAGCCGGGTACGGTCTACGAGGGCGAACGCGCAGGTAGTTCGTTGGGCCTCTTCACGGTCAACAGCGCACTGCACAGCAACGCCGTCAATGTGCAGACTCCATGGATCGGGACGGGCACATGGCTTCCGGCAGGAACCGAGAAGCCGAAGACTGCGCTCAAAGCGGAGACGGTACCGGTAGGAATCGACACCGGGGACGGACCTCCTCGGCTTACAAGGAGCGGAAGCGCGCCGAAAGAGACGCCGCCTGCGGGCAACACCCCGGCTGCTGCGCCGCCGCAGAGCACAGGGGAACCTGCGGGATCAGGTCAGACGAGCCCGAGTCAGACCGGATCGAGTCCCACAAGCCCCAGTCCGCCTGCGCCAAACTCGTCCGCGCCTACGGCGCCGGGCGACGCCAAGCCCAACGACGCCAAGCCGAGTGACGCTAAGCCCAGCGACGCCAAGCAGGCCGATCGCCCGTCGACGCCACAGTCCGACAGCGGAGCCGACGAAGCCAACCGGCCGAGACTGCGGCGCGGGAAGCCCGTCGAGCCGTTGCCCGAAGATGAAGTGCCTGGCTACAGCAAGCCTGGCGCGGTGGCCGCTGCGTCCCGGGCGAATGCCGGCAAGACTCCTGAGCAAACGGCCGACAAGGGGCCCGTCCAGTTGATTCCCGCAATTTCTGATGCGAGCGGGCCCGAGCCCCGGTCGTTCGTCTTCGAGTGGCTCAAGGATGAAGAGGGAGAACGCCTTCAGCAAATGACGACGCTGGCCAAGGAGCAGGTTCGCGCTTATGTGGACGCTCAGGCTAAGGCAAAGATCATGCCCACGCCAAAGGCGGCGAGCCCACAAACGGCGCGGCGTGCTACGGCATCGAAGAAACCGGCCTCTAAAACCGGGGAGCCAATTTTCGAGAACCCGCAGATGAAGGCCTACGACTTGTGGACCAACGACCAACCGGTCCTTGTTTTCACTGCTCAAGCCCACATGCCTCCGCCGCCCGCGGGCAGTCCGCATGCTGCGGCCGATTCCGACCTTCAGTATTCGATCCTGCTGGTGGCCCATCCGGATATCTACCACAATCTGCACAAGCTCTTTGTCGGGGTCACCGACCAGTATCATCTCGACATCACGCCACGCCTCGAATTGGTTGACGCCGTGGATGCCGACGGCGATGGCCGCGGCGAGTTGCTCTTCCGAGAAATTTCAGATAATGGCAACGGCTGGATAATTTATCGCGCCACCGTCGACAAGCTGTGGAAGATGTTTGACAGTTTGAGCCCGGAATAATGGGGCCGGCCCCCGGCAAGCGGGAGCCTTTGCGAGAAGCTTGCAGGCAGGGCGCGGATGAAAGCCGTGCCCTATGTGGGATTAGAGTCCATCTGGCTGGAGTGACGATTCACCATTTTCCGTTAGAATCTGTTCTCGTGCGAGGGCGCCTGACTATGCGTAGCGTATTCGTTTTGGCCGTGAGTCTGCTGTTTGCGTTCGGGCTGGCTGCAGCCCAAGACGAAGATTTCAGCAAAGTGCAGATGAAGGTCACCAAGGTGGCCGGCAACGTCTACATGCTGGAAGGCGCGGGAGGGAACATTGGTGCGTCTGTCGGCGACGACGGCATTGTGATTGTGGACGATCAATACGCCCCCCTCGCGGAAAAGATCCAGGCCGCGTTGAAAGGGATCACCGAAAAGCCGGTGCGATTCATCATCAACACGCACTATCACGGCGATCACACCGGGGGAAACGCTTACTTCCAGAAGCAGGCGCCCATCATTGCGCACGACAACGTGCGTAAGCGCCTGGAGAACGGCGGCGCGGCAGGCAATGGCGGTTCCGTTCACATGGACGTCAAGCCCGCTGCCAGGGAGGCGCTGCCCATCATTACCTTCGATCACGATGTGACCGTGCATCTCAACGGCGAAGACATCCGCGCTCTCTTCTTTCCGGCTGGCCACACGGACGGCGACTCGATCATCTTTTTTCCCAAGTCGAATGTCGTACACATGGGCGACGATTTCGTCACCTACGGTTTTCCGTTCATTGACGTCGACAGCGGCGGCAGCATCAACGGGATGATTGACGCGGTGGAGAAGGTGATCGCGCAGCTGCCACCGGATGTGAAGATTATTCCCGGGCATGGGCCGGTGTCGAACTTGGAAGATGTACGGGCCTATTTGACCATGCTGAAGGCGACACGCGAGGTAGTGGCCAAGGCGCTCGCGGACGGCAAGACTCTCGATCAGATGAAGCAGGCGAAGCTCCTCGATTCGTGGAAGAAGTATTCTGGAGACTTCATCAGCGAGGATGCATTTCTGGAAACGCTCTATAACTCGCTTACCGGACAAAAGAACGGAAAGTTCATCAAGCACAATTGAAGGCCCCAGGGAACACAATCGGTAAAGGAGACCCAGTCTAGTTTGCGTCTGACACGCCGCAAGTTTGTCCAATCGATTCTCGGGGCCGGCGCGGCTGCGGGACTGCCTGCTGCGTTCTTGGGGTGCAGTGGATCTTCCAAAGCGAGGACCGCAACTTCGGAGGTCACGGCGGCCCGGCGTTTCGACACATCCTCCCAAGTCACATTTCCGAAGGGATTTTTTTGGGGCACGGCCACCGCCGCCTATCAGATCGAAGGCGCCTGGAACGAAGACGGCAAGGGCGAATCGATCTGGGATCGCTTCGCGCACACTCCGGGCAGGATCAAGAACGGCGACACGGGCGATGTGGCTTGCGATTCCTATCATCGCTGGCGCGAAGACCTTGCCCTGATGCGGGCGATGAACCTGAACAGCTACCGGTTTTCCATCTCCTGGCCGCGCATTCAGCCTTCCGGGTCGGGCGCGGAGAATTCCAAAGGGATCGATTATTACAGCCGCCTGGTGGATGCGTTGCTCGAGGCGCGCATCCGGCCCCTGGTCACGCTCTATCACTGGGACTTGCCCCAGGCTCTCGAAGATGCCGGCGGATGGAGCAATCGCGATACCGCGGCCCGCTTTGCCGACTATGTGCAATTGGTCGCGCATTCGCTGGGCGACCGCGTCTCCGACTGGATGATTTTTAACGAGCCCGCTGCGTTTGTGGATCTGGGCCACCTCGAAGGCACGCACGCTCCCGGACGCAAGAGCCTGCTCGACTTTCTACGCGCCACGCACGTGGTCAATCTGGCGCAGGGCGCGGGGTTCCGCGCGCTCAAGGCGGCTCGGCCGGCAGCGCGCGTGGGCACCGCTTTCAGCATGTCGCCGTGCGAGCCTGCCACCGATTCCGAGGAAGATAAGCTGGCGGCAGCGCGCGCGCACGCCATCACCAACGTTTGGTTCCTGGAGCCTGCGCTGCGCGGCCGTTATCCCGAAGCTCTTACCTTTCTGCCGGAGACCGCCATGAGGATCAAGCCGGGCGACATGGAGAAGGTCCAGGCGCCGCTCGATTTCATCGGCATCAATCTCTATTACCGGACCATTGCCTCGGCACCGGGGGCGATGGAGCGCGTCGCGCACACGCAAGATTGGCTGTTTCCAGTGAAGATGGATGGCGGACAACAGGGGCCGAAGACCGCCTTCGGATGGGAAGTCTGGCCGAAAGCGCTGTATGACATGGTCCTGCGCATTACGCGCGACTACAACCGGCCCGTGATTGAAATTACCGAGAGTGGATGCTCGTATAACGACCGGCCGGACGCGAACGGAGTAGTTCACGACAGCCTCCGCATCGGTTACCATCGCGAGTATCTGGCTGCCCTGGCTCGCTCCATCGCCGACGGCGCCGATGTTCGCGGATATCACGCCTGGAGCCTGCTGGATAACTTCGAGTGGGCGGAAGGTTTCAGCCAGCGCTTCGGCTTGGCCTACGTAGACTTTAAAACGCAGGAGCGAACGATCAAGGATTCGGGCCGCTGGTACGCGAAGCTGGCCGCTGAGAATCGTATGGCACCGGATCGGAGTTCACTCTGACTGCAGTCGATGGAGGTGGCAAATTGCAGGCTTCAGATTGCAGATTGAAAGCTGGCTTCGGTCAACTCTGGAATCTACAATCTGCAATCTTCGCTTTACCTGGCTCGTCAGAGGCCGCTGGCGCGGCCTGACCGGGTCCGAGACCCGGTTCTACACAACCAGCTATTTCTGCTCCATCACCAGTTCGCCGTTCTCCACTTTCATTGCGCCCACATTGTCCGGCAGCTTCAGCCGGTCGCGCTCCTCGCCCAGTTTCTTCTGCAGAGCCGGATTCACCAGCGATACCGGAACACTCAGATCACCCACCTTAAATTCCGTGGGATCGAACGTGGCGTAGCCATCCTTGTCGCCGATGTGCCCCGAAATCGTAACCCACACGTCTTTGCCGGCAATTTCGGTGAGGAATTGGCCGTGCACCAGGTCGCCGTCAAAGCTGACTTGCTGATCTTTAATTGTGGGCGCAACGCTGCCTATGTTGGAGTCGGGAGAAAGGCTGGGCGCTCCGGCGGCGTTGCCTAGCGACTGCGCAAGCACGGCGCTGATCTCCTCGGAATTGATGTGTACCTCAGCCTTGGGGCTGGGCGGTGCGGCCTGTCCGGCCCCGGGTTTCGAAGTCCCGTAGGAAACGCTCGGCGGCGATTGCTGCGTGGCCTGTTGGAACTCGGCCATTTTCTGGTCAAATGACTGGGCGTGTTCAGCGATGGCAGCGGGAATCTGCGGGTGCGCCACCGGCGCCGGTTTCTTCAGGACCAGAACAATGGCCACCAGCGAGGCCACCAGCGTCGCGATGCTGATGATGCGGTCGAGCTTGAATTTCATGGCAATTCCCCAGCGGTCAGCCAAAGACAGGCAGACCAGTGTCATGGTATCGGGAAGGCAGAGGGGTGCGTTAGATGACTAAAGTGCTCGCCTCATGTGACTGTGTAGGGCGGACACGCCTGCGGCGCTCTTGACTTTGGTTGTGAATTTCCATCTCTTGTGAGCCAGTCCGCAGCTCTCTCAGTGCTCTAGGAAGAAAAATCAACGCTAGCTCAGTTTCTTCGCCAGGAGCTCATTCACGATCTGCGGGCTGGCCTGGCCTTTGGACGCCTTCATCACCTGGCCGACAAAAAATCCCAGCATGGTTTTCTTTCCGGCGCGGTATTGCTCAAGCTGCTTAGGATTAGCGGCCAGAATTTCGTCGATGATCTTTTCCAGCGCCGAGGTGTCGGTGGACTGTTGCGGGCGGCCTTCTTCCTCATAGACCACGGGGAAATCCTTGCCGCGCTCGAAAGACAGATCGTAGAGATCCTTGAGCATCTTGCCTGAGATGGTGCCAGCCTCGACCAGATCGGCCGATGCCGCTACTCCCTTCATCGAAATCGGAGATTGCTCGATTTCGATGCCCTTGGCTTTGAGGCGGCCCATCAACTCGCTCTGCACCAGGTTGGCGACGCGCTTGGGATTCTTCGCGGCCTTCGCCGCCTCCTCGAACTGATCGGCCAGCGATTTCGAAAACGTCAGCACCTGCGCGTCGTATTCGGTGATGCCGTAGTCCTTCACCATGCGCGCGCGGCGCGCCTCGGGCAGTTCGGGCAGGGTGCGGGCGATCTCGGCCTTCCACTTTTCGTCGACCACCAGCGGAAGCAGGTCCGGTTCGGGGAAGTAGCGGTAATCGTGCGCCTGCTCTTTCGAGCGCATGCTGTAGGTCTTGCCTTCGTTCGCGTTGTAGAGGCGCGTCTCCTGGGTGATTTTGCCGCCCGATTCGAGGACGTCAATCTGACGTCCGATTTCGTATTCCAGCGCTTCGCGAATGAAGCGGAACGAATTCACGTTCTTGATTTCGGCCTTGGTGCCGAATTCCTTCTGGCCGCGCGGACGCACGCTGACGTTGGCATCGCAGCGCAGCGAGCCTTCCTCCATGTTGCAGTCGCTGACGCCGGTGTAGAGGATGATTTCTTTCAGGCGCGTCAGGTATTCGTAGGCCTCGTCGGGCGAGGCGATGTCGGGCTCGCTGACGATTTCGATCAGCGGCACGCCGGTGCGGTTCAGGTCGATGGCGGTTTTCTCGTCCGAGTCGGGGAAGCCCTCGTGCAGGCTCTTGCCGGCATCTTCTTCGAGATGCACGCGGGTGATGCCGATCTTTTTCGTTTCACCCCGGTTCTTGCCGCCGCCAGCGGGGACCTCGATGAACCCAAACTCGGCCAGCGGCTTGTCATACTGCGAGATCTGGTAGCCCTTGGGCAGGTCGGGATAGAAATAATTCTTGCGCGCGAAAATGGAAGTCTCGTTGATGCGGCACTGCAGCGCCATCGCCGCCAGCGTGGCGAACTCCACGACTTTCTTGTTGAGCACGGGCAGCGCGCCGGGCATCCCCAGGCACACCGGACAGACGTTCGAATTCGGCGGCGCGCCAAACCGCGTCGAGCACGAGCAGAAAATCTTGGTCGCCGTCAGCAGCTGAACGTGCACTTCCAGTCCGATGACTGGCTCATAGGTGGCGTGGGCGGCAATGGAATCGGCCGTCGTGGTGACCATAGGGAGTGATTATAAAGGGCAGAATGTCCGAAGGGCGGTGACGTGCTTCCCCACCAGCACGGAGCGCCTCCCGGCAAACCAAAGAATCCTACGCCCGCTCATAAAACCGAAAGAACAGCGACTGCTTCGACACCGGTTGCGCTTTCTCGGTGAGCGCGGCCATTTGTTGCTGGTTGAGCGGAGTGAACTCACGCGCCAGTTGCACGTTTTGTTCGAGCTGCGCAATCGCATCGCAGCCGATGATTACCGTGCTGACCGGCAGGGACAGCGAATAGTACATCGCCTGCCGCATATCGAGGGTGCCCGCGGTCGGCGCCAGTACCATGCCTTCCCACGAATGTTTCTGCTGCTCAATCGGTGGCGGAGTCCACGACGAAAGAATGCGTCCGCGCGCCGGCACTTTCATTCCGATAATGCCCATCTGTTTCTCCACGGCCAGCGGCAGCAGTTGCTCGGAGAAACTGTAATGATGCGGATCGGCGGCATTGACGGCCATCAGGATCGTGTCGAAGGGATGCCGGTGAATCGCCTCGATCAGCGCGTCGGGGCGGTAGTGCCCCGTAATGCCGAGATAGCGCACAATCTTCTGCTCGCGAGCCTCGAGCAATGCTTCCATGGCTCCGCCCTTGGCGAAAATCTCGTTGATATCCGTCATCGTGCCGATGTCGTGCAGTTGCCACAGGTCGACGTGATCGGTCTGCAACAGCTTGAGCGAGGTCTCGATCATGCGCAGGGAGCCATCGCGCGTCCGCTCTTTCGTCTTGGTCGCGAGAAACGCGTCGCTGCGGCGGTGCTTCATCACCTTGCCGACATATTGCTCGCTCCAGCGATCGGGGCCGCCGTAGATTGAAGACGTGTCGACGTAATTCACGCCAAGGTCGAGAGCCTTTTCGATGATAGGTACGGCGACCGCTTCATTGTTGGCCTTCTCGAGTGAGGCTTGCCCTCCCAGGCTGAAGATGCCGACTTTGTATCCAGTCTTCCCCAGATTCCGCGTCGGCATGGAATTTGTGGTTGCCGAATTGGAGGGTAGAGAACTGGCGACCGGACCTGCCTGGCCGCGTGCAACATCTGGAAGAGCGGCCGAGCCCAGAACAGCCGCGGTCAGGAGGCCGCCCGTCTTAAGAAAGTCTCGCCGATTCCGGTTGGATGACTTGTCCGACTTATGTTTGCTCATGAGACCCTCCAGTTGCTGATCAACGCCTTTACATTAACGCCGATGTCGGTTCGAATCTACGGTTAATTCGAATTGCACGGCTGCCGTGCCCAGATGGCTCTTAATTCGTTTTCTCCGGCGCGCTCAAGTACTTGTCAACTGAGATTTCGAAGTACATCAGTTCGTTCCCCTTCGCATCGGCTACGCCGGTGATGTCGATGTTCGCGCCCGGCAGAGGCGAAGAAATCCCGCCCACGTCGAAGAACAGAAATCCTGATTGCGTGCCGTGCGGCTCAACCGCCTTGGCCGCGAATTGCGAGGACTCGATCTCATCCATTTCTTTCTTGCTGATCGTGCCCTTCACTTTGCGCGGAAGAGGAAGCGGGACAGGGCGGGGCCGCGTACTGGCCTGGGGATTCGAAAGACGCCGGTAGAGGTCGTCCGCAGAGATAGGTGTGAGCTTCGAATGATTGCCCGTGATCAGCGAGATTTCCATGTTGGCGATGGAGATCGGTTGGTCGCCATCGTTGGTCACCACGAAAAAAACGGGCAGGAACCCGTGCGCTGCAAAATCCACGGAAAAGATCTTCACCTTTTCCGGCGTGTCGTAGGGGTCGGCGGCGATGGCGACTTTCGAGTCGCGATGGAAATCGTGTGCGGGATAATTTATGGCGGACCGCGCCACCGGCTTCACGAAGCTCTTGGCCCCCAGCAAAACCAGCAGAAACAACGCAGAACAAAGCGCCAGAACGACGGAGCGACAAGTGAATCGCAAGGACTGCATAGATCCGATTATAGAGCGCAAGGTGCTCCCGCCCATGAGGCGGTTTAGAATGGCTCAGCTTGAGCTATCTTCTCTACAGTCTGGTGTTGGCGCTCGGTATGCTGTTGAGCCTGCCTTTTTGGCTCTACCAGATTTTGCGCCACGGCAAATATCGAAGCGGACTTGTCGAACGCCTGGGCAGGGTTCCGCATCGACTGATTGCGACTGGCGCAGGCTCGCAGCCAGATCGCGTCCTCTGGGTTCATGCGGTTTCGCTCGGCGAGGTGCTCGCCGTCAGCGGATTGGTGGAGCAGATACGACGAACTTTCCCGAATCATCGAGTGCTGGTGTCGACCACCACCGACACGGGACAAGCGCTCGCGCGCAAGCGCTTTGGCGAAGCGAACGTTTTCTACTTCCCGGTGGACTTTGCGTTCGCGATCCGGCCTTATCTGCGAGTTCTGAAACCGGAGTTGGTAGTGCTTGCCGAAACCGAATTCTGGCCAAACTTTTTGCGCCTGGCGCATGCCAGCAGGGCGCGGATCGCGGTGGTGAATGCGCGCATCTCCGACCGGTCATGGCCGAACTACCGCCGTTTTCGCTGGGCCCTGAGAAGGATGCTGGTGCACGTCGACCTGTTTCTGGCGCAGACGCAAGAAGATAGCGTCAGGCTGCAATCGATCGGCGCCGAAACGCAGCGCGTGCACGTCACGGGAAATCTTAAGTTCGACATGAGTTTGCCTTCCTCTCCGCCCATTGTAGAGAGGCTCCGCCAATCGTTGGCGGCAGAAGGCGCCGGTCCTGTGCTGGTTTGCGGCAGTACGGTCGAAGACGAAGAACCACCGCTGCTGAAGGCCTTTGAGAACTTGCGGGTGGGGCATCCGCGCGCCACGATGATTCTGGCTCCGCGGCATCCCGAGCGCTTCGATCAGGTTGCGATCCTCCTGCAGCAGTTGGGCATCCCGTCGTTCCGGCGATCGCAATGGCAGGGAGAAGCGCTCGCCGGCGGAGTGCTGCTGGTGGATTCCATCGGAGAACTGGCCGCGCTCTATGCTCTGGCCGATGTTGCGTTCGTCGGCGGAAGCCTGGTCCCGCGGGGCGGACACAACATTATCGAACCCGCGCAACACGGGGTCGCGATCGTGACCGGGAACCACACGGAAAATTTTCGTGACATTGTGACCCTGTTTCAAAGCCGGGACGCCGTGCGGATCGTGGGATTGGCGGAGTTGCCCTTGACTCTGATGCAACTGCTCGCGGACGACGCCGAACGGCGGGCTCTTGGCCGGCGCGCCGAAGAAACGATGCGGTCGCAGATGGGCGCGACTTCGCGGACGATGGAAGCGCTGAAGACTCTGATGTCGGACGGTCGCGATCCTCTGCCGGCATCGGCTCAGGCCGCGCACACCGATTGAATCCCCTCTCAGCCATCTACGGCGGCGTGGTCGGAGCGCGGAATGCGCTTTATGATCGGGGAGTTCTCCGGGCGCGACGGCTGCAAGGTGCGGTCGTCAGCGTTGGCAATCTTTCCGCTGGCGGGTCGGGCAAGACTCCATTTGTGCTGTTGCTAGGCGAGTTGCTCAAGGCGCGCGCAATCAAGTTTGATGTCCTGTCACGCGGTTACGGGCGCTGGTCGAGGGGCGTGCGGTTGGTCGATCCCGCGGGCCTGCCGCAGGAGTTCGGCGACGAACCCCTTCTGATTGCCCGCAAGCTGCAGGTGCCGGTAATCGTCGGGGAGAATCGGTACGAGGCAGGGCGCTTCGCCGAATCGAAATTCGGACCGCAACTTCATCTGCTTGACGACGGATTTCAACATCGCGCATTGGCTCGCGACTTCGATATTGTTCTGGTCACGCCGCAGGATACCAGCGACCGGTTGCTCCCTGCTGGACGCTTGCGGGAGACATTGAGTTCTTTGCGGCGCGCGGATGCGGTTGTGCTAGCCAGTGGTGCTTCGGCGGAGTCATTTCCGATCGAGGGAAAACTGGTATGGCGCGTGCGGCGTGGCATTGTGCCACAGAATGTTCCGCTCCGGCCTGTGGTTTTCTGCGGCATAGCGCGGCCACAGAATTTTATGTTGCAACTGCGATCGGCAAATATTGAGCCCGTCGCCGAGGCATTCTACCGCGACCACCATGCTTACCGCGAGAAGGATATCCGCGAGTTGCTTGAACTCAAGCAGCGCAGCGAGGCAGGTGGCTTCGTGACCACCGAGAAAGACGCGGTGAACCTGGGAGGCTATCTATCCGCTCTCGCCCCGCTCGCGGTGGTACCCGTAAAAATGGAACTCTCGGATGCAGCTAACGCCGTCGATACCATGCTGCACAAGATCGACGAGCGAAAGCACCGCGCATGAGAGAATCTGTCTTCGTAGCGCCGTTTCGCCCACGCACTTGGACGAGAGGCTGGCGCTGCAGGCGCAGACTCGTCTCAACATGACCAAACATCTCAAAGAGTCCGACCGGCTGAAAAAGATTGTCGAAGCCTTCCCCAACCTCACCGTGACGGTGCTGGGAGACCTGGTGGCGGACGAGTTTGTATTCGGCGAGATTTCGCGCGTCTCGCGCGAGGCTCCGGTCCTGATCCTGAAGCACCGCGAGCGAACCGTTGCACCCGGTGGCGCAGCCAACGCCGCGAATAACCTGGCGGATCTGGGAGTGAATGTCCTCCCCGTTGGCATTGTGGGGGACGATGAACCTGGGCGGATGTTGCTGAAATATTTTCGCCATAAGCGGATCGCCGTCAGCGGCGTGCTCAAGGACAAGAGTTACACGACGGTCACGAAAACGCGCATTCTGGCAGGCATGACGCATACGGCGCGCCAGCAGGTGGTGCGCGTCGACCGCGAGCCGCAGGAAGCGCCGAACCCTCATTTGACGCGGGAACTATACCTGGCGGCGCGGAATTACGCGCATGCGTCGGACGCGTTGCTGGTCTCGGACTACGGATACGGCGCGGCCACTCCCGCAATCGTGAATACGCTACGGGACAAAGGGAAGCTGGGATCGGTGCCGATTGTCCTCGATTCGCGCTACCGGATGTTGCAGTATGCGGGAGTAACCGCGGCCACTCCCAACGAACCCGAAGTCGAAGAAGCTCTCGGCGTTCGCATCGGGCAAGACTGGAACAAGGTCATCGCCGCCGGGGAGCAGATCATGGCGCGCATGAAGCTGCAATCGCTGGTGATCACGCGCGGGCGCGACGGGATGGTGGCTTTCGATCATAAGCACAAGCCGGTGGACATTCCGATTTTCGGCTCCGACCAGGTGGCGGACGTGACCGGCGCAGGCGACACGGTGATCGCGGCGTTCACCGCTGCGCTCGCCGCCGGAGCGACAACGGAAGAGGCGGCGCAACTGGCCAACTACGCGGGCGGACTTGTTGTGATGAAGCGCGGCACGGCAACCGTTTCGCGGGAAGAGTTGCTGCACGCAATCGAGCAGACGCCGCCGGCGACACGACCTCATTGAGATTGCATCATTGAACGCACATAAGTGAAAGCATCCAACAAAATCCTGAGTCGTGAAGAACTGCGCGAGCGCGTGGAGGAATGGCGGCGCGCCGGCGAACGCATCACGCTGGCCAATGGCGGCTTCGATCTGCTGCATGTGGGCCACGTGCGCTATCTGCGCGGAGCGAAGGCACTGGGCGGCAGGTTGGTGGTCGCCATTAATTCCGATGAATCGGTGCGCGCCCTCAAGGGCGAAGGGCGGCCCATCATGCCCGCGGAAGAGCGCGCTGAAATTGTCGCCGCGCTGGCCGACGTGGATGCGGTCGTGATTTTTCCTGAACTCGATGTGCGAGCGATCATCCGCGAGATTCGCCCGGACATTCAGGCCAAGGGGACCGACTACACCGTCGGACTCTGTTCCCGAGCGCGACGTGGTCGCGGAGTACGGAGGACGCGTCGAGATCGTCGGCGATCCGAAAGATCACTCCACCAGCGAGATCATCCGCTCGCGGCTGTCGCCGAGGAAATCTTGATCGTGGCGGCGGAAAGCCGTACGAACATCGACCGCCTGCTCATCGTGCGCCTGAGCGCGATGGGCGACGTGATCCACACCCTGCCCGCGGCTCAGGCTCTGCGCGAGGCGTTTCCGCAGGTGATGATTGGCTGGCTGATCGAAGAGCGATGGGCCGAACTTCTGTGTGCGCCCGGAGCACCGCGGCGGGGACCGCGCTCGGCGCAGCGGCCTCTGGCGGATTGGGTTCATACCGTCAACCTGACAGGGTGGAGGAAGACGCTGTTTACCATTTCGACTGTGCAGCAGATAGCGAAAACTTGGAACGATGTTCGCGCAGCGCGCTATGACGTTGCGGTTGATCTGCAGGGGGCGATTCGGTCCGCGGTGCTGGCGCGCTGGTCGGGCGCGCGGGTGGTTTATGGCACGGCCGAGCCGCGGGAGTCTCCCGCCAGCCTTTGGTACACGCGCCGGGCGATTCCGCGCGGAGTCGCATGTGATTGAGCAGAGTCTGTCTGTCGCTGAGGCAGTTGCTCAGAGGAAGATGAACCTACCGCACATGGAATTCCCTCATGATGTCGATGCGGAGCGGAGGATTGACCAGCGGTTGGCGGACGCGGCAGTCGGCGGCTTCGCGATTCTGAATCCGGGAGCAGGGTGGGGAGCGAAGCGATGGCCGGCCGAGCGTTACGGGCGGGTGGCTCGCGCCTTGGCCGAGGATGGAGTGCGGTCGATTCTGAACTACGGTCCGGGAGAAGAGGATCTGGCGCGCGAAGCTGAGGCGGTGAGTGAGGGTGCGGCGAAGGCGATGAGATGTTCGATCACCGAGTTGATCGCACTTACGCGGCGGGCGCGGGTATTCATCGGAGGAGATACCGGGCCGCTGCATCTGGCGGCGGCATTGCAGGTGCCGGTCGTGGCGATTTTCGGGCCGACGGATCCGGCGCGCAACGGGCCTTATGGAACGCGCAGAATGGTGTTGCGCAATCCGGTGAGCCCGACCACACATGCGCGCCGATCGGCGCCGGACGAGGGGATGCTGGAGATAAGCGCCGAGGCGGTCGTGAATGCAGCGCGCAGTTTGCTTGCGGATGCTGCAACGGAAGACGCTCATGGCTGAGTGGTCGCGCGTCGCGCGTCGCATCCGGGTGCCGCTGGGCTTCGTGTTTGCGGTGCTGTATTTCTGGCTGGCGCGGCCGACGTGGCGCTTCATCGCGCTCGGCGCGATCGTGATTGCGCCGGGACTTCTGGTTCGCGCGCTGGCGTCGGGCCACGTGCGGAAAAACGAGGCGCTCGCGACTTCCGGCCCCTATGCTCATACGCGAAACCCGCTTTATCTCGGATCGTTGCTGATCGGGGTGGGGTTTGCCGTCGCGGCGCGGAGTTGGTGGGTGGGCGTTGCGCTCGTGGTAATGCTCTTCGCTATCTATGTTCCCGTGATTCGCGATGAGGAGGCGTTTCTGCGGCAGAAGTTTCCTGAATTCGAGGAATATGCGCGACGAGTGCCCAGGATGTTTCCCGGAATCGCGCTGGCCCGCACGAACGAAGACGGTGGAGGATTCTCCTTGGATCTGTACCTGAAGCACCGCGAGTACAACGCACTGCTGGGGGCGCTGGCGATGTTGGCGGCACTCTTCATCAAGATGACATGGTTCTCCTGAAACGCCTTTCAACGGCTGATGATGCCTGCTCGATAGGGATCCTTCGACTGCTCAGGATGACAAAATGAGAAAGTCATTTCCTGGCCAGCAATTGTTTGGCGCGGCTTAGTTCTGGCCGCGTGGAGTTTGAGCCTTCACAGACCTTCACGAGCATGGCGTAGTATTCGTTCGCATCGTTCTGCTTGCCAGCCGCTTCGGCGGCGCGGGCCGCGCCATACAGGCCGTTGAAGCGGTTGGGATTGAGCTTGAGGTCGGCTTGATACTCGACGAGCGCTTGCTGCGGACGGTTTGCCTCCAGCAGCAAGTCAGCTAGGACTTCATGTACCGGCAGTTCACCGGTCTGGCTGGTTCCTTCCGTTTCCCGATCCGCGAGCGGACGCATCAGCTTGATGGCATCTTCATCGTGCCCTTCGGCGTGAGCAATCCAAGCCAGCGGTGCAGCGATCTGGCGATTGAGGAAGTCTGCTTCGTCCTGCCGCTTCTTGTCGGAGAGCGTTTTGGCGAGCGATTTGATTTGGTCAACGTCTTTGCGGGCATCGGCGAGTTGGCCACTGCGGGCAGCCCCGATGGCTCGGGCCAAGAACGTGGTCGCATCGACCCCAGGATCGGCGCCGGGTACGGGAGCGAGAGAGGCGGCTCCTTGCCATTGATGCAACTCCAACGCATAGCTAGCCGCAAAACGCGCCTTCGCATAGGTGTGCGGATCGAAATCATCTCCGTACATGGACGGCATGGCGTGCATCGTTCGTACGTCCTCAATGACTTTAGCGGCTTCAGCTTCGCGGCCACTTTGCAGGTAGGCGTAGACGAGGAAGTCCATGGCGTGGAACTGATGGGCTTCGCCGCCCATCCCCATCGCAGCGGTCTTACGAGTAGCGGCGACGGAGGCGAGGTTGGAGTTGATGTCGTCTTGCCAGAGGCCGACCCGGGCGAAGATGTGCGAGGGCATGTGCAGCGCGTGGGGAGCGGCGGGAGCAACCTGGGCGTAGCGGCGGGCAGCCGGGATGCCGCGCTCGGCCAGTTGCGACTTGTCGTAGGCATGAATCAGGTAGTGGGCTACGCCGGGATGATCGGGTTCCTCTGCGAACAGCGGCTCAAGAATCCTGGCTGCGGCGAGGCGGTTAGCGAAGCTCTCGTCGTTGTGCGGCTCGGAGGCGAGCAGCGAGAGCGCATAGAACGTGGCGGCCTCGTGATCGTCGGGATAAGACTCGTACACCTTCTTCATCGCGTCGGAATAGGCTTTAGCGCGGGCGGCGTGGTCGAGCTTCTCCGCGTCGGAGTAGAACGCTACGATGGCGGCGATGTAGGCCTTCTCGCGCGGGGTGGCCTTCTCGGCCAACCTCCTGGCAGTGTTTACTTCGTCCAACCCGCGCGCAATGACCTTGGCATCAGGCTGATTCCAGAGTTGATGCCAGATGCTCATGGCGACTCCCCAGTGCGCCATGGCGCAGTGCGGATCGTCTTTGGCGATCTGCACGAATTCCTTTTCGGCTTCTTCGTACCAGAACGAGTGCAGCAGTGCGACGCCGCGGGCGAAGGTCTTTTGCACGGACGCGGCGCAGGAGACCGGGAAGTGGACCGTTCCGAGCTGCGTCTCGGTGAGACCTTCGTGATGTTGGTGGTCGTGATCGTCGTCGGCAAAGGCGCCGAATGTGAAGAGGGAGACGAATAGCAGAAGGCACGCTAGGCGTTTCATGACGGACCCCGCGAAGGATGTGATCCGGATTCTAGTCATGGTGCCTGACAGGGTCAACCAGGCGACGCCGGTGTCGAAAGGATCTCGCATACCTAGCGCACCAAGATCTTTGTCATTCCGACCGAAGGGAGGAATCTGCTTTGGTTTTTTGTCATTCCGACCGAAGGGAGGAATCTGCTTTGGTTTTTGTCATTCCGACCGAAGGGAGGAATCTGCTTTCCTCTACGCTCAGCGCAACTGAAAAGGCCAGGAGTTTGCACGTCTCATCAACCCAACGTATGGTACATGCCGCCGCAGGGCAAGCAGACACCGTGCTGCACTTATCCACAGTCTTCCACAAGCCAAATCGCACTTCTTGTGACGAACAACCTTTACTGAGAAAAACAGGAAGCGCACACTCGCATTGTGCCCGAGAATCAGAAACCGAGCAGCAACGCGACCTCGGCTTTCGTCCCACCAACTTCTAAAAGCTAACTCTTTATTCCATAATATTTTACATGTAAGTCCTTATGATCCAATATTTTGCGGACCGACACCCATATCGCGCAATCCTAACTCCAACAAAACAAGTATTTTAACTCTTCCGGTATCAAAAAAAGTTGCGCTGGAATATCCGAGAGCCTCGACGTCCGGTTGTAATGGAGCGGAAAGCAGATTCCTCCCTTCGGGCGGAATGACAAAACGTAGTGTGGCGGGAGCAAGAGCGAGGTTAGAGCCACAACAAAGGGATGAGCCCGGCGGCGGCCAGGGCGATCAGGAGCGACAGGCTTTGGATGCCGGTCTTTCGGTCGGCCAGGCTGAAGGAGTAGATGCCTTTGATCAGATTATTGCTGGCTGCGGCGATCAGCACGGCGGTGGCGGCGACTTGGAGCGGAGTAAGCTTGCCCCCGGCCTGGGTCATTCCCATGATGAAGGGATCTACGTCGGTGACTCCCATGATGGCGGCGAGGATGTTGACGCCGGCTCGGCCGAGATAGGTGACGGCCAACTGTGTGGCCACCAGCATCGCAAGAAAGAAAAGAGCGAAGAGAAAAGCGGCGATGAGTTCCAGCGGATTGCCAGGCTCGAATTGCCGCTTGAACTCGGAGGTGTCCGCATCTGGCCTGCGGGACCACAACCATCCGACGACAGTGGCGACTGCGGCCAGGACAAGGAAGGCCGGCGCGAGCATCGCGCCCAATTGACGATTGAAAAGAGTCAGAAGGACGACCAGGCGCAGGTACATCACGCCGGATGCGATCAGGATGCCGCCGGCGAAGAGGTGCGGGCGGTGTTCGCGGGCGGCCCTGCGCGACATCGCTACCGTGGTCACGGTGGAAGAGTAGGCTCCGCCGAGAAAGGCGGTAAGGACCACTCCGCCGCGTTCTTTCGTGACTTTCTGCAGGACGTAGCTGCCATAGGAGATCGTGCTGACGGCGACTACGACGAGCCAGGTCTTGAAGGGGTTGATGTGAAAGCGGCCAAATTCCTGATTGGGGAGTGCCGGAAGAATGACCGCCGAGAGTAGCAGAAACTTGGCGAAGGTGAGAATTTCTTGCGGAGCCGTGCGGGTGGCTAGGGATTCGAGAGCCGCCTTCAGTTCCAGCAGTAAGAGGCTGGCTACGCTTAGGGCGGTGGCGATCCAGAAATGGTCGTAGTAGACGAGGGCTCCGACCAGGTAGGTCGTAAGGCCAGACATCTCTGACGTAACCCCGGCCGCCTCGGCGCCGGAAAGCTTGTGCCAGTAGGACAGCAACAGGAAGCCGCCGACCACCAGGAAGCCCAGGGTCACGGGGAGTAGCTGAGTACCGGCTAGAAGAGCGATGGAGTAGCCGATGAATCCGATCAGGGGGAAGGTGCGGACTCCGCCGAAGGAGTAGGAACCGGCGGCGGTTTTGTGCTCCTCGCGTTCCAGTCCAATCAGGAAGGACAGGAAGAGAACGAGGACGATTTTGACGGCATCGGGTGGCAGCCAGCGGTAGAGATCCACTCGCGGTTACGCCTCCTCGGACGGACGAGCTTAGCATAGTGCGGGGGGCGGTGGCTCGGGAGTCTAGCGATGGCGCGGCGAGATCTCTGACTGCGCCATGACGCCGCATTTCGAAGTTGCGTCGTCTTTCGCCCCTCTGGGGCTGGCTGCGGCATGCGGCGTGGGCTGCATTTTTTTCGCCGCTTTGCGACTGGGGAGGCGACCGAATATAAGGAGGTGATGAACAGCCCTGATACGTGCGTGGGCAGCTTCCATTTTTCCTGCCGAGATTGAGTTCACACACACACCTTCTTTCAACCGCGGAGTTCGCACGTCCGGTACCTCTGGTGCCAGTACTATTCGGTGCGAAGGGCATTCATTGGTTCGATGCTGGCCGCGCGTCTTGCGGGGATGAACCCGGCGAGTGCCGCGAACGCGGAGAGGATCAAAACCGCGGCCGCGAGCGTGAAGGGATCATAGGTGCGCACGCCGTAGAGTTGACTCGCCATCAAGCGCCCGGCCAGCAGCGCGACCGGGATACCGATGGCAAGCCCGAGTCCCACCTGCCAGGATGCGCCCCGGAGGACGAGGGCGACAACGTTACCGCGGTTGGCGCCGAGAGCCATTCGCAAGCCGATTTCGCTGGTGCGGCGGGCCACGGAGTAGGCTGTAATGCCATACAGCCCCACAGAGGCCAGCACGAGCGCCAGCAATCCAAACAGAGCGGTCAGGCGGCTGACGAGACGCTCCTGATTGAAGTTTCCGGCGACTTGGTACTCAAGTGTCTTGAAGTCGAGGATAGTGAGGTTGGGATTGATGTTCGCGAGAGTTCGGCGGACGAGCGGCTCCAGGCCGGCGGCGTCTCCGGTGTAGCGAAGAGTGACGGAGTTGGGGAACAGGGAACGAGTCTCGGCGGTGATGGCGCTGCGTTCCTTGATCGTGGTGTTCAATTGAGTCATAGGACGGAAGTACATAGGGCGCACGGGGTCGCGGGGATTGTTGTACTTGGCGTCGGCGACGATTCCGACGATCTCGTAGTTGCTAGCGTACTTTCGATCGAAGGTTCCGAAGTGGTGTCCAATGGGATCTTCGTTGGGAAAGAACTTCTTGACGAAGGCCTGATTGACGACTGCCACCATGCGAGAGGTGGCGGTGTCCTGTTCGGTGAAGCCACGGCCGCGAATCACGGGCTGGCCGACGGTTTCAAAGAAATGCGGGCTGACGCGGTCCCACGAGGAACCATTTTGGGCTTCTGGCCCCTGGTCGGCACGACCTTCCACGCGGACACCCTCGCCCCAGTTATTGCCCTCGAGCGTGCTGTAGAGGGCCACGCCTACGCTCTGGACGCCGGGAAGAGCTGAGAATTCGCGTTCCACGCGCTCGTTGAAGGCGGGAACGGTGGCTATGGTGTAGCCGGCGCCGGCGGGATCGAAGTGGAAGACGAAGCGGTTAGCCGTGGCGATGCCGAAGTTCTGATGTTCCAGGTTGCGCAGGCTTTGCGTGAGTAGTCCGGCGCCGATCAGCAGCACGAGAGAGAGCGCGGCCTGAAACACGATGAGCGACTTCTGCGGCAGCGAAGCCCGATCTTGGGTTGCGCGATTGACCCCGTGCAAAGCTTCCGCGGGATCGGAGTGGGAGGTGATCCATGCGGGCACAATCCCGAATACGATTCCCGTGAGCAGCGACAGGACAAAAGCGAATCCGAGGACGATCAGAGACGGGCTGGCATGGATGGGCAGTTGAGGCGAGTCGGGGAAAGCGAGAGCCAGGATCATCCGCGCTCCGGCATAGGCGAGCGCGATGCCCAGGACTCCGCCTGCGCAGCCCAACAGCAGGCTCTCGACCAGCATCTGCCGGACGAGGCGGGATCGCGCTGCGCCCAGAGCCATGCGGATGGAAGTCTCGGCGCGACGGGTCGCACCCTTGGCCAGCAGAAGATTCGCGATATTGGCGCAGGCGACGAGCAAAACCAAGCCAGAGAGGGCCATCAGCAGGTGGAGGCCGCTGCCTGCTTCCTGTTGCATGTTTTGGATCCCGGCGCCGGCCGGAGTTATCACCACGTGTTGTTTCGGAATCTCGGTCTGTGCTCCATTGAGGGTGTAGGCGGGCTGGGTGGAGAGCCACTGACGCAGAGTGTTGGAAAGTTTGGCTTGCAGGCTTCCAGGAGTGACGCCGGGCTTGACTCGGCCAAGAATGTAGAGCCAGTTAGTGTCGGGCTGTTTCAGAATACTGGTCTCGCCTTCGATGATTGGTTCCATGTTCAGCGGAATCCAGAGAGCGGGCGGATTGCTGTCGATGCGGTCTCCATAGAAACCGGGAGGTGAGATTCCGACAATCGTGAAGGGCTTGTTTTGAATGTAGAAGGTCGAGCCGACTACGCTGGGATCGGAGGCGTGGTTGATTTGCCATGCTTGATAACTGAGTACCGCGACTGGGGCTGAGCCGGGTTGGTCGTCAGAGGAAAGGAGCGTGCGGCCGGCAAAGGCTCCGAGACCGAACGTGGAGAAGTAGTTTCCGGAAACGTATTCGGCGATTTCTGCTTTCGCGGGGGCTTGTCCGGTGCGGACGTTGACGCTGTTGTGCCCAGACTGGAAGGCGGCGAGTTGTTCGAACTCGGGCGTGGTGTCCTGGAAGTGGCGGTAGAGGTCGTAGGAGAAGATGTCGAAGTCGCCGTTGTCGTTGATGAAGCCTCCGTTGACGCAGCAATCGTCAAGGTCACCGATGCGGTACAAACTTGCAGGATTGGCGACCGGGAGAGATTTCAGCAGAATCGCGTGTACCAGGGTGAATATGGCGGTGTTCGCTCCGATCCCGAGCGAGATGGTGAGGATGACCGCGGCGGCGAAGCCCGGCGACCTCCGAAATTGGCGCAGCGCGAGTTTGAAATCGTGCATAGGTCCTGCCAAGTATGGACGTGAGAATACCGGAAGTGTGAGCAGCGGTGGTAACGAGAAAAAGCCCCTCGCTTACGCGAGAGGCTTTTTCCGGGGGAGGGACTTTGGGCGAGGCGCCCGTTGGTCCCAAACTTATTTCGGCTGCTGTTGCTGGTCGACGGTGGTGGCAGGAGCTCCGGTATTGCTGGAGAGCTGTTCCAGGTCGTTCTTGAGGAGGCTGATTTCGACGCGGCCTCCGCTGAGGCGCTTGGTCTTGGCAGTTTCATCCGTCGCGGTGGGAGCGGGAGCATTGCCCATGCCAACGAGGTAGATGCGGTAGACGGGAATCTCGTGGTTGAGGACGAGGTAGCGCACGACCGACTCGGCCATCTTCTGCGAGTTGGAGATTGCGGTCTGGCCCTTGCCGGAGGAGAACCCCTGGACTTCAATGATGTAGCCGCGCTGGCCTTTGACGCCGGTGGCCATGGTGTCGAGAGCATCCTTGGCGTTCTTGCTCAGCATGGTCTGGCCGGGACGGAAACGGATCTCGGTCTGATTCGAGGCCTTGTACTGGTCGATGTTGCCAACCACGGTCTCAACGGTCTGTACGCGGGCCGTGACCTGCTGTGCCGATTGCTGCGCCGCGGTGGCCTTGTTTCCGGCGTCGACGGCGTGCTGGTCGGCTTCGTTGGCCTTGTCGGAGGCGAGCTTGATGCCAGCCTGGGCGCGGGCGTCGGTGTCTTTGATCGCCTTGCCGTTCGCGGAAGTCAGCTCATCGAGTTCATTGACGCGGTCGCGGATGGGCTCGGTCTGCCGCTTCACATAGTTTTTGCGGGCAAAGGGATTGACGCGTCCCCAGAAGCCTTCGCGGGACGGCGCTGCCAGAGGAGCTTTGCCGCTCGCGCTGCTATTGTCAGTCGGGGTCGACTGAGTCTGAGTGGCGGCGGACTGCTGAGTC
Organism: uncultured Acidobacteriaceae bacterium; assembly: GCA_963791515.1. Taxonomy (GTDB): domain Bacteria; phylum Acidobacteriota; class Terriglobia; order Terriglobales; family Acidobacteriaceae; genus Sulfotelmatobacter. The sequence continues at coordinate 76,761 of CAWBSS010000014.1, forward strand.
TGATCTGAGGTAGACGAGGTGGTCTGCGCGAGGGCGGGGAAAGCGAGTACAGCAGCCAAGGGCAGGGCGAAAAATAAACGGTTATTCATAAAGGACTTCCTCCAAGTTTGGGGGAGCTTTGAGCTCCACTCCGGCACGCCTAGGCGTGCTTGAATTCGATTGCGTCCTGACGATAAAAGAAAGCCACAGGTTTTGCTGAATAGGCCCGCGCTGACGCAACGCCCGGCCTTAAACCTTTCGGCGCCCACTACGGTGGCGCCTGTCTCTTCTACTACATGTGGGATGCCAAATCGGGCCCTAAGGTTGAAGGGCTAAATGCTTGATATCTATAGACATTGTAGTACCGCTCCGGCGGGAAAGCCAGGCTGGGTGCGGAAGGCAGGGTAATTTTGGCAAACCTGATATAAAAACTGCGTGGGAATCGACTTTTTGGGGGAGGAACGTTTGGGAGACAACTGGGTTCGGTGTGGCGTATTGCTGGGGGTCACGTTACTAGTATCTTGTGGACTGATCTGGGGCCAGGGGTCGGGGATGGCCTCGTCGCACATTCCGGCGGACCATCTACAACAGTATTCCGACCTGGCAGTGACGTGGATGCAGGAGTATCTGCGCATTGACACGACGAATCCTCCGGGGAACGAAATGAAAGCGGTGGCGTTCTACAAGAAGATTCTGGATCAGGAAGGGATCGAGAATCGCGTTTTCGAATACGCGGCGGGGCGGGGGGATCTTTGGGCGCGGCTGCCGCACACAACTAGTGAAGGGAAACGACCGATCGTTCTGCTGAACCATATGGATGTGGTGACCAGCGATGCAGCGCACTGGAAAGTGCCTCCGTTCAGCGGGGAGATAAAGGACGGTTATCTGTGGGGACGTGGGGCGCAGGACATGAAGGATGAAGGGCTGGCGCAACTGGTGGTGATGGTAATGCTGAAGCGCGAGAAAGTGGCGCTGGATCGCGACGTGATTTTTCTTGCCGTCGCGGATGAAGAGGCGGATGGAACGGGGAGCGACTGGTTCATCGGACATCAGCGCGACCTGCTGGAGAACGCGGAGTTTCTGATCAACGAAGGTGGAGAGAACCTGCTGGAGAACGGCAAGGTGAAGTACGTGGGCGTCGATGTGGGCGAGAAGACTACCTACTGGATGCACGTGGTGGCGCATGGAAGGCCGGGCCACGGGTCGCGTCCGATTGCGGATTCGGCGCCGAACCGGCTGGTGCGGGCGCTGAACCGGATTCTGGCCTATCAGACGCCGATGCGGGTGCTGCCGGTGGTGGATGAGTTCTTGCGCGACATGGCTCCGTATGAGCCGCCGGAGCGGGCAGCGCAATATCGCAATATAAAGAAGGCGATTGAAGACAAGAAGTTTCAGGAGGAAGTGGAGAAGGATGAGTCGCTGAACTTTCTTTTGCGCGACACGATTTCGCTGACCATGATGGGAGGATCGGAGCAGACGAATGTGATTCCTCCGGAGGCGTGGGCGAATCTGGATGTGAGGATTCTGCCGGGAGGCGATCCGAAGGCGGTGCTGGCCGCTGTGCGGCGGGTGGTCAACGATCCAAACGTCACCGTGGAGCCGCTGAATGCGGAGTTTCGCGTGGCGAATTATTCGGGGACGGATAATGCGCTGTTTGCGGCGATCCGGTCGGTGTCGGGAAAATATTTTCCGGGGACGCCTGTCGTGCCGCACATCACCAGCGGGTATACGGAGAATCAGCGGTACCGGCCGCTGGGGATTATTTCGTATGGGTTCAATCCTTATGTGGCTACGGATGAGGAGGGGAATACAGAGCACGGGAATGATGAGCGGATTCGGGTGGAGGAGGTGCGGAGGGGGCCGCGGATTTTGTTTGACGTAGTGGCGGGGGTGGCGGGGAGGTGAACGGTCAGGCGACTGGATTCGAATACTCGAAACAGCCGCTAGTAAGTGCGATGGCGATTTGTCCACAGAAACGGCCGAGCTAGTCTGTCGGCCAACAGAAAACGGGGCCATCTACGGCTTCGATTTTTGGAGAATCGGTCAGCAGAACAGACACTGGATACACGATCGCTGATTCCCAGCTTCCCTCAGCCTGTTCATAGCCGCTACAAACGGGCATGTCGGTTTGCGTGATACCAAACTGGGCCCTGACTTTGTTCCAGCAATCTGCCTGTTCTATTCTTAAGTCACAACCGGCACGCACAACGCGGAAGTAGGTCAACCGGGGAATTTGGCCCGCCCAGTTGGTGATGCGGAACGCATTTTTGATATGCAGTGTTTTCTGATAGTAGTCAAGTAAGGAAGAATCCTCAAATAGCTTTCGTCCCGTCCTGACATCGAAGCCCGCGAATGGCAGTCCTCCGTTGTCACCGTCAGGAGCAACAAAGAACGCAACGGTGCCCATTACACCTCGGAAATATCCGCTCCACTCCCTGTAAACTTTTTCGTCCTCCCTGTGCCTCCGCGTGCAAGCAGCCTGGGCCGAGGGGACAATCGACAACCACTCTGAACCCTTCTCCCCTTGGTCGTATTCCTTAACGGTGAAAGTGGAATAGTAGTAGCATGTCAGTTTGTTTCTGACGTGTTGAGAAGCCCTGTAGAACGGGGATGGACCAAGGTCTACAACGGTCTTCTTCGACGGCTTATCGAAGCCTTCATTGAGATTGGCACGGTCAGCCTGCGCGTGCAGAGAAGCTGCCATGAGTAACAGCAGGCCGAAGAGTCTCACCCCGACAATGTAGCTCCGCAGATGCACGACTGCAACACCTGTCGAAAACAGAGTCCACGCACTTTGACCGACCGTCGTCACTCCTTGTTAGAACTCCCTGAGTCGGCACCGATAGTGCATGGATGGTAGGGATCCTTCGACTGCGTTGCCGTCCGCTTGGCGGACGGCAACTTCGCTCAGGATGACAGGGTTCAGTGCATGACTGTCGACAGCCGGGCTTTGCCCGGCGGACAGCCGAGGGCGGCTGTCCCCACATAAACCTCACTCACTGTCTTCACATGAACTTCACTCGCTGTGTCCACATAAACCTCGCTCAACGAATGCCGCAGTGTTTTTCGTATTGCTCGAAGATGAAGTTGTCGGTCATGCCGGCGATGTAGTCGCAGATTACTCGCGGCAGGGAATCTTCTTTCTTCTCGACCTTGTCACGGTAGTTGTGGGGGAGGGCGTCGGGGTGGTCCATCCAGAAGGTGAAGAGTTCGCCGACTACGCGCTCGGCATCGTCTTTTTCTCCGGCCAGGGCTGAGCTGTAATAGAGATTATCGTAAAGGAAATCCTTGCTTTGCTTGCGTTCGGCTTCGACCGCGGGGCTGAAGGCGGCGAGGCGGTCGGGATGGCTGCGGACGTCGTCGAGGGTTTGGATTCCAGCTTGATGCAGGCGCGCTCGCGTGTGGGTGATCAGGTCGTCCACGAAGCGATTGAGGACGCGCTTCAGGGCCTCGTTGAATTTCAGCTTGTCAGGGGCGTCGGGGTAGATCTGCTCGACTTCGCGGTAGAAGCGTTCGAAGGCGGGGATGCCTTCGCGGATTTCTTCGAGCGAGAGGAGATGAGCTTCGTATCCATCGTCGAGGTCGGCGGTGTTGTAGGCGATTTCGTCGGTCAGGTCGATGAGTTGGGCTTCGAGCGGAGGACGCTGATTGAGCAAGTATTCGGCGAGTTCGGGATGTTGTTTCGCGTCGTAGTCGTGCGAGTGCTTGATGATGCCTTCGCGGACCTCGAACGTGAGGTTCAGACCGCGGAAGGCGGCGTAGCGCTGCTCGAAATCTTCGACGATGCGGAGGGCGTGCAGGTTGTGATCGAAGATGAGGCCGTGCTCGTGCATGGCGGCGTTGAGCGCTTTTTCTCCGGCGTGACCGAACGGCGGGTGGCCGATGTCGTGGACCAAGGCTAGAGCTTCGGCGAGGTCGACGTTGAGGCCCAGCGCTCCGGCGATGGTGCGAGAGACTTGTGAGACTTCCAGGGTATGGGTGAGGCGGTTGCGGAAGTGGTCAGAGTAGCGGCGGGTGAAGACCTGGGTCTTGGCTTCGAGGCGGCGGAAGGCGCGGGCGTGAATGACGCGATCGCGGTCGCGCTGAAAGTCGTTGCGGTAGGGGTGCGGTGGTTCAGGGAAGCGGCGTCCGCGGGAGCGTTCGACGTGCACCGCGTAGCCGGCGAGCATGTTCGGAGTTTAGCAGAGTACGCGGTTGCGATCGCCGAGTGCCGAGAGAAACCGGAAGCTGGCAATTTCCGCCGGGCTATGAGGAATAGAACCTCATAGCAATTGGTGAAAATCCCTCTTGAGGCCGCTGGTCGTGCTGATCTGCCCGGGATCCTTCGCTTCGCTCGGGATGACAGGCTGATGAGGGTGGTTACTGTTTGCTCGATTCTTCTTTGGCCAGTTTAACTTTCGCGGCGTCGAGTTTTTGCTGGACTTTGGCGAAGGCCTCGGTGTCGATCTCAGCCGGGACCGTTTTGTTCCACTCCTGAACGGCGCGATCCCAGTGGGCGGCAGCGAGTTTCAGACGGCCGGTTTTTTGATAAAGGTCCCCGAGATGCTCCTGCACCGTGGGATCAGTACCCATGTGGGATTCGGCCTTGGTCAGATTTTCTTCCGCCAAATCGTACTTGCCCAGCTTGAAGTAGGCCCAGCCGAGCGAGTCGAGATAGGCGCCGTTGTTGGGCTCGAAGGTCAAAGCCTGCTTGATGAAGTTGAGCGATTCGTCGAGCTTCACGCCACGATCGGCATTCATGTAACCGAGATAGTTGAGCGTAGCGGCACTCTGCGGATCGGTGGGTGCGGTGGTGGCCAAAACCTTCTTGAACTCAGCTTCGGCCTGTTCAAACATCTTTTGGCGCTGATAGAGGTCGCCGCGGAGGAAGCTGACGTAGGCTTTGTCGTCGGGCTTGGTCGACACCTGCTCGGCTTTGGCGAGAGCTTCTAAGGCTTCGCTCCAGCGCTTGCTGCGGGTGTAGACGATGGCCAGGCGGAGATAGACCTCGCGATCTTCGGGGCCGCCCTTCAGTAAGGAGCGAATGTCGGCGACGGCCTTGTCGAACTCGCCGGTGTCGGCCAATTGCGCGTCGAGCACCATGCGAAGGTCGCGATCGTCTGGCAGTTTTTGCACCGCTTCCCTGGCGACGGCGGTGGCTTGCGGCCACTGCTTGGCTTCGCGGTAGGTGTCGATAATCTCCTGATAGCCGCTGCGGGCGTTTTCATCGCCCAGGGTCAACATTTTGCGGAAGGTCTCGACCGCGGCAGTGTAGTTTTCCTGCTCGCGGTAGACCATGCCCAGGCGCTCGATGAAGATGGCGCGATTGTTGCGGTCGGCCTGGCTCGATCCGGTCTCGCTTTTTTCCGTTTTCTTCAGCAGACCCTGCAACAGCTTGACCGCATCGTCGTAGCGACCCTGCGCCTGGTAAACGGCGGCCATGCTGTAGGGAACGTCCATGGTGTCGGGCACCAGGGTGTCGGCGCGCTTCAGATTCTCGAGTGCGAGATCGTACTTGGCCTGGCGACGATAAATCTCGGCCATGCGGACGTAGGTTTGAGCGTCTTCCGGATTGGAGTCGGCGATAACTTTGTACTGTTCGAGTGCCGCGTCGAGTTGTCCGTCGTTCAAAAGGTTTTCGGCGAGGCCGCGAATGGCATCGAGATTGTCGCGATCGAGAACGATGGCATGGCGGTAGGCATCAATGGCGCTCTTGTAATCCTTGCGCTGCTCGTAGGCCGCGCCGAGGGCGGCATAAAGCTTGGCGGAACGCGCGGAGTCGGGGATGGAGGCCAGAACTTTTAGAGCGTGGGCCGTGTCGCCTTCGTCGGTGTAGAGCATGGCGAGCGTGGTCACGGCTTCTTCCGAGCTAGGATCGATTTTGATGGCGGTCTTGAGTTCGCCTTCGGCCTTCTGAAGATCACTGTTCAAGCGGTAGAGACGGCCGAGCAGGAGATGATCGTCGACGCTCTCGGGATCGAGTTTCACAATCTGCTCGTACTGGTCGATGGCCAGCTTCAGGATGTTGTCGGAGCCGGAACCGCCGGGCATGTCGCCGAGGGAGCGCAGATAGATGCGGCCGAGCAGTTTGTGAGCTTCCAGATTCTTGGGATCGCGCTTGATGATGTCTTGCGCTTCCTTCACGGCGTCGGCGATGCGGCCGGTTTTTACGTAGAGCTCGGCCAAGCCGGAGGTCAGGAATTCCGACGAGGGATCGGCATCGATGGCGAGACGATATTCCTCGGTCGCTTTGGCGGCCAGGTCGCTGCGGCCATAGGCTGTGACCATCTCCTCATACATGTGAGCCAGGGTGTAATGGTAATAGGCCGCGGCGCGGTCGACCTTGCGGGGCGAGGACTGGGCCTTGGCATCGGTCGGATTGGATTCCGCGGGAGCGGATGGGCTGGTTTGGCTTACAGCGGCGGTTGCGGCCACCGAGATCATCAAAAAAGCGCGAAAAATTCGATTCATTCTGGACCTGACTGCGCTGGAAGCGCGTTTCCGAAACCTCAGCTTATTTGGATGCAAAGCCGCCGGGGGAAAGGTGCTTTTATTCTAACCCGAGCATCGGTGCGATGGAAAAAAACACTGCTGGGGGCGCGAAGCTGGGAGGAACCGGAAGGACAGGGACCGTGGGGGATTGCTGATTGTTGATTGTTGATTCTTGATCGCTGATGGAAACCCCGAAGGTCTTAAATCACCGATAGATATCTTTACAATCAGCAATCGACAATCAGGAAATCACCAATTCACTCAGTGGCGGAAGTGGCGGACACCGGTGAACAGCATGGCCAGTCCCAGCCGGTCGGCGGCGGCGATCACTTCGGGATCGCGCTGCGAGCCGCCGGGTTGAATAATGGCGGTGGCCCCGGCCTTGGCGATTTCTTCTATGCCATCCGGGAAAGGAAAGAAGGCGTCGGAGGCGGCGACGGTCCCTTGCAATGGAAGTTGGGCTTTCATCGCGCCAATCTTGGCGGAATCCACGCGGCTCATCTGGCCGGCGCCGACGCCGACGGTCTGGCCATCGCGGGCGTAGACGATGGCGTTGGACTTCACGTGCTTGCAGACCTTCCAGGCGAAGAGCAGGGCGCGGGTTTCTTCGGGAGTGGGGGCGCGTTTGGTTACGACTTTTAGATCAGCGTCTTGCAAGGGGCGGATGTCCGCGTCCTGCACCAGCATCCCGCCAGAAACATTTTTCAGAACCCATTTCTGATTGGCTGGGGTTACCTGCACGAGGCGGAGGTTTTTCTTGGAAGCGAACTTGGCTTTGGCGGCCTCGTCGAAGGCGGGGGCGGCGATGACTTCGAGGAAGAGCTTGTGCATATCTTCAGCCGCCTCGCCATCAACGGGGCGATTCACGCCGATCACTCCGCCGAAGGCTGAGACGGGGTCGCATTCAAGGGCGCGCTTGTAGGCTTCGGCGAGAGTCTTGCCGGTGGCGGTTCCGCACGGATTGGTGTGCTTGATGATGGCGCAGACCGGGTCGTCGAATCCGGGCTGGTTAAATTCCTGGGCGAGATCCCAGGCGGCTTGCAGGTCGACGATGTTGTTGTAGGAGAGTTCCTTGCCCTGAAGTTGCCGGGCATTGGCCACGCCCACACCCGATCCGTCGGAGTACATGGCGGCCTGCTGATGCGGGTTTTCGCCGTAGCGCAGGTCGAGCGCTTTGTGCAGAGTAAAACGTAGCGTTGCCGGAAACGCACCTGTTGGCGGCTGCAACTGGAAGGAATCTGCTGTAATGCGTTCGAGCGTGGAGGCGATGGCGGAATCGTAGGCGGCCGTGGTGGCGAAGGCTTTCTGCGCGAGACGCCACTTGGTTTGCTGCGAGAGCGCGCCGGAGGAGCGGGACATCTCTTCGGCGATGGAGTCGTAGTCGGAGGGCGAAGTTACGATGGCGACGTCGCGAAAATTCTTGGCGGCGGAGCGGATCATGGACGGACCGCCGATGTCGATGTTCTCGATCAACTCCTCGAACGCAACGCCAGGTTTGGCTGCGGTTTTCTCGAAGGCGTAAAGATTCACGACCACCATGTCGATGGGAGCGATGCCGTGCTCGGCAATGGCGGCCAGGTGTTTAGGATCATCGCGGCGATGCAGGATGCCGCCATGCACTTTGGGATGCAGCGTCTTGACGCGGCCGTCGAGCATTTCGGGGAATCCGGTGAGTTCGGAGATATCTTTGACGGTCACGCTGGAATCGCGCAAGAGCTTGGCGGTGCCTCCGGTGGAGATGAGTTCGATGCCGAGCGCGGAGAGCTTGCGGGCGAAATCCACAAGTCCGGTTTTGTCGGTGACGCTGAGAATGGCGCGCTGAATCTTTTGAGAAGCGGGGGACATGATGGCCTCAGAGTGGAATCCAATGGGTGAGAGTGACTGAAAATTCTATCAGCAAACTCGTGGCCGGTCGTTCGGACTCGGTCCAAATCGAGGGGAGAGAAGTTCTGAGCAATTTAGGAAAGAGCATCTAACCGCCAAGAACGCGAAGGTCTCGAAAAGGGAGCTGACCCGGATCTTGGTGCGGAGAGGACGCCAACGACGAATGATGACTGGCGGTTCTTACGTTTTCGCTTTGGCCTTGAGTTTGACGTGGCCGTTGGTGAGTTCGACGGAGTATTCGACGTCTTCGCAGTGATACTGTTTGCGGATCTGTTCCGTCTTTTTCTGAACGAACGTCGTGAAAGAGTCGAAGTTGCCAGAGACGCTCTCGCCGGCTTTCTTCTTGGCGGCGACCAGAGTGTTGTAGAGACGCTCGACCTGCTCGCGCTCCGCCTGGTCGACGCTGTGCAAGGTGAAGTGTTGGGATGAAACCGCGCCAGCGGGCGCGGCGGCGGCCGCGTGGCTTACGCCATAGACTGGGTGATGTTGCGGCTTGTGTTCTTCTTCTGCGATCCGCACTCCCTGCACGGAGAGCAGTGCGTCCTGCGGACGGCGATAACCTTCTTCGCGGATGCGGGACTTCTTGCGCCACAGGTCGCTGTAAACGGCATAGCGCTGGGCCATTTCGTTGTAGCGGTAACGCTGGGAGAAGTTCATGCGGCCGCCGTCGGAAAATTTACGCAAAAGGCTTAAAACCTTCCACTCCACGTCGGTGGGCGGCCTTTTGTTCGGATTGCTGAAGTAGATCTCGTACTCGATCTTTAGACGGCGCAGTTGCGAGTCGAGAACATTCAGTTCCTCGTCAGTGGTCACAGGTGTCTCCATGCACAGTGTAGTGAGGAGGAGGGGCGAGGGCGAGGTGCCTGTGGGTCACCAAGGGGAATAGCACGAAAGTAAGCTGTCAGCGATCAGCTTTCAGTCAAACCAGACTGCCCTTGAAATGGTGGGAGCGCTGTTGGCACGGAAGTACGATGCCTTCCGTCCGGTTGAGTTGATGGCTGAGAACTGACGGCGGAGAGTTATTTTCCTGAATTCGACGCCATTTTCTTGACCATGGCGAGAACCAACTTGCGGTCGCTGTCGTTGAGGCTGGTGGAGTAGCGGCGGATCTGGCTGAGGAAGCGGACTTCGTCGTCGGAAAGTTGCGGAAGTCCCTTGGAACCATTGGTGTGGCCGGGCTCTGCGAAAAACTGCGACAACGGGAGTTCCATGGCACCGGCGATCTTGGAGAGAGTGTCGAGCGAAGGGATGGTATGGCCGTTTTCGACGCGCGAGAGGTAGCAGCGCAGGAGGCCGGTTCGCTTTTCGATGTCGCCCTGAGACATACCTTTCTGAAGCCGGTAGTTGCGGATGGTCTCGCCGATATTCATGGTAGGGAGCATGACAGGATGGGTCATAGTAACCAGATCAGTATCTTCTGGCAAGTGGGAAATTCGTGCCATGAACCGGACATCGGTGCCATAGGAAAATCGCGCCGTCCATCTGCAGGGATCGTTATTGCTTATACAGTGTATAAGGAATAAGCGGGCGAGCTGAACCCAGCGTCCGGCCGCCCTTGTCGACCGGCGGAGATTTCGCCGCTATTTTTTCAGAGTCATGGCCAAAAAGTCGGCCGTGCGCTTCCAGGCGTCGGCTGCGTCGGCGGCGCGGTATCCGTCTTTGTTGTTGGGATTTTCGAAAGCGTGGCCGGCGTCGTCGTAGATCTTGATGTCGACCTTCTTTCCTTGTTGCTTGAGTTGCTGTTCAAACTTGTGAACGTCGTCGGGGGTGATGCCGCGATCCTGGCCGCCGAAAAGGCCAAGGATGGGAGAATTGATTCTTTTCAACGCTTCGGGATCCGTGGCCAGATGGCCGTAGTTGATGACCGTGGCGGCGAGATCGGGCTCTTGCAGCGCCACGTCGAGCGCATAGCCTCCGCCCATGCACCAGCCAATCGAGCCGATGCGGTCTTTTCTCACGGTGGGCTGTGACTTGAGAAATTCGACGGCGGCGTGAAGGTCACGCTTGGCGCGGTCTTCGGGGACGCCGCGCATGATTTCATGCGCCATGTCGGGCGTGGTGGCCACCTTGCCGCGATAAAGATCGACGGCGAGCGAGACGTAGCCTTGGTCGGCCAGCTTCGACGCTTGATCTTTGACCCAGTCGTTCAAGCCCCACCATTCGTGAACGACGACCAGAGCAGGGAACGGTCCTTTGCCAGCAGGCGTGTAGAGAACGCCTTGCACGCTTTCGTCGCCGCTTTTGTAGGAGACGGGCTTGCCGTCGGCGGCGAAGGCGGATGCGGTGGCGAGCAGAACAGCGAGCGCGAGTACCGGGACTTTGTTCATGGTGGTTCCTTTCCGTTATTGACAGGGGACATTCTGGACGAAGCGTGCGGAGGATTATAACTGCAGCTCCATGTACAGTGCGCCGGCGATTGGATTGGGTCGATAGGGCGCGGTTTCCTGGAAGCCGATCTTACGGTACATTGCGACCGCATCTTTCATGACTGGCTCGACAGTATCGAGGCGCAGGCGTTGGTAGCCGATGAGGCGCGCGTCAGCGACGACGCGGTTCGCGAGCGCGCGGCCTAATCCTTTACCGCGAAACTGTGGTCGCAGATAGAGCCGCTTCATTTCGCAGATGCCGGGCTCAAGCTTGTGCAGTGCCACGCATCCCGCGAGTTGACCTTCGTACTCTGCAAGCAGAAGGCGGCCGTGCGGAGGGGCGTAGTCGCCGGGGAGCGCGGCGAGTTCCTTGTCGAAGCTCTGGAAGCAGAGGCTGAAGCCGAGGGACTGCGCGTATTCGAGGAAGAGCTCGCGGGCTTGTGCAATCTGGGTTGGCGACTCGGCTTGCGCAACCGTAAAACCCTTAACCTCAGAGGGCACAGGGGACACAGAGGAAGCCGGAGGAATCGTATGTTCGGCTTTCATTTTCTCTGTGTCCTCTGTGGTTGGCGTTTTGGAAACTATCCCATCAGCATGCCGCCGTTCACGTTCAGGACGTGGCCGGTGATGTAGGAAGCTTGGTCAGAGGCCAGGAAGGCCACGGCGCTGGCTACATCTTCGGGAGATCCGACTCGGCCTAGCGGAATCTGCTTGACGGCGGTCTGTTTGAATTCGTCGCTCAGGCCCGCGGTCATGGCGGTTTCGATGAAGCCGGGGGCGACGGCGTTGCAGGTAATGTTGCGCGAGCCGACTTCGCGGGCGATGGCCATGGTGAGGCCGATCAGTCCGGCCTTGGAAGCGGAATAGTTCGCCTGGCCGGCTTGGCCGATCTGGCCGAAGACGCTGGTGATGTTGATGATGCGACCCCAGCGTTGCTTGAGCATGGAGCCGATGACTTGCTGGATGCAGAAATAGGCGGAGGTGAGATTGGTTTGGAGGACGGCGTCCCAGTCGGCGCGCTTCATGCGCATGACCAGTTGGTCGCGAGTGATGCCGGCATTGTTGACGAGAATGTCGATTTTGCCGAACTGAGCGATGGCGGACTTGAGGGTGGACTTGACCTGCTCTTCGTCGCCGACGTCGAGAGCAAATGCGGCTGCTTTTCCGCCCGCGTTGGTGATTTCGCCGACCAACTCGTTGAGCTTTTCCTGATTACGAGCCGCCACCGCCACGGCGGCGCCGTCTTTGGCGAGGCGCAGGGCGCAGGTGCGTCCGATGCCTTGCGACGCTCCGGTGACCAGCGCCACCCGTCCTGAAAGAGACATGAGAGTTCTCCAAATTAGTTGAATGATCGGGGTAGAAGGCCGAATTATACGCGTCGGGGCGCGGGCAGAAAATCGAGTGACGAATCGGCGACTCCGCTCCAAGGTGTGGGTTTTCCCTGCGTAGAGCACCTTGCAGCAAGAAAAGACTTTAACCGCTAGGAACGCAAAGGATTCGCAAAGAGCGCAAAAGAGATACTGAGCCACGAGGGGTAAACTGACTCACTACGACGAATCGCATTGCTATTCCACAAGGTCGCCGAGTAACATTCCCACACTCATGCCTCAGACTCTAACCAACAATGTGATCGTGATGCCCGAACCTTCCAACAAAAATTCATCCGCGGCAGATGCGGGTTCCGCTGGTTCGGGACACCGCTCGACACAGCGGGCTTCGGCTGCCGAGCAGGCGGCGCCACCCGAAAAGCTCTTTGCCGACGCGCCTTCTACCGAGGTGTTCGCGGTGTTCGGGGTTGAGCCGGAGATCCAGGCCTATGCCATGGCAAAGTATTCGCGGTCGGCGCTTTCCATGAAGGAATCGCTGCGCGAGATCAGCACCCAAAAGGCGGAGAAATTTCTTAACACGTTTTATTTTCAGTACGGGCATCGCTCGATTGCGGACTTGGCGCATATCGCGCTGGCGGTCGAGAGACTGTCAATTCTTGCCGCTATCGAACTGGCGGATGAGCAGCGCTGGGACGGGCAGGAGCGGTCGACGCGCTATCAGGATTTCAAGAAGAGCGGCTATTACACACCGGACTTCGGCACCGATGAGGAAGCGCGCAAGCTTTATCGCGAGACTCTGGACTTTCTGTTCGCTGAGTATGAGGCGCTTTCGGCGCATATGACGCAGTATTTGATCAGCATCACGGCCAAGCCTGCCGACATGAAGCAGGACGGGTACGAGCGCACTTTGAAGGCGCGATCGTTTGATATCACGCGCTATCTGCTGCCGCTGGCGACGAATACTTCGCTGGGCGAGATCGTCAATGCGCGCACGCTGGAGACGCAGGTGGCGCATCTGCTGTCGCATACGCACAAGGAAGTGCGGGTGCTGGGCGAGTCGCTGAAGAAGGCGGCGACGGGCGCGGCTTATAACGTCAATGCTGAGTCGTTGCGGGATTTGGTTTCGCAGATTCGTGCCGTTAGTCCTGAGCTCGGGGCGCGGGCCGAGCAGGAGTTGCTGCGTGAGGTGCGGGTGGCGCCGACATTGGTGAAGTATGCCGATCCCAACGTATATGAAATGGAAACGCGGCGCGAGTTGCGGCAGGCGGCGCGCGAGTTGATGGCTGCGGAGCCGCTTGCGCCTTCGAAGGCGATTGTGGACCTGCTTGATGAAGAGCCGCTCGAGGTCGAGATTGCGACTACATTGCTGTATGAGCATTGTCATCATTCGTACCGGCAGATTCGGCAGGCGGTGCAAGTTGCGGGAGAGCGACGGCGGCGGGAGATTATCGATCTGGGGCTGAGGCATCGCGGGCGGCACGACGAGATGCTGCGCGGCTTCCGCGCGGGGCAGCAGTTCCGCTTCGATATCCTGATGGATACGGGCGGATTCCGCGACATGCACCGGCACCGGCGGTGCATCCAGGTGATGCAGGGATTCACTACGCAGCATGGATACGAAATGCTGCTCGACATGGAAGACGCCGGCGAGCGCGGACGATTTGAGGCGGCAATGCGGCGGGTGCAGACGGCGGTGGAGAAGCTGGCTGGTCGCGGGACTCCGGAAGCCGAGGAGAATTCGCAGTATGCGATTCCGCTGGCGTTCCGTAAGCGGGCGTTGTTCAAGATGGATTTTGCCGAGGCGGTTTACATTTCTGAGCTGCGGACTACGCCGGCGGGGCACGTTTCTTACCGCAACGTGGCCTATGCGATGTATGAAGCCGTGGCGCGGAAGTATCCGGCGCTGGCTAAATACTTCCGAGTGCATGATGTGACGGCGCCGGTGGATTTGCTGCAGAGGTAGGTAAGGAGGCCAGTTCCGCTTTGGAACCTCCCACAGGTTAATTATCTTGATTCGCCTTTTCTTCGCTTCGATCTGTATGTATAATCCGGCCAGATTAGATTTCATTTAGTTCTGCACTCATAAAGGAGCCACTCCCATGGCGGACGAACGGGGCAAGGCGATCGAACTGGCGGTCTCACAGATTGAAAAGCAATTCGGCAAGGGCTCGATCATGCGGTTGGGGTCGAAGGAAGCGATCGTGCCGATCGCGGTGATCCCGACCGGGTCGATCTCATTTGACGCGGCCTTGGGGGTGGGCGGCTTTCCGCGCGGGCGCGTGGTGGAAGTGTTCGGGCCGGAGTCTTCGGGCAAAACCACGATTACTCTGCAGGTAATTGCCGAGGCGCAGAAAATGGGCGGCATGGCTGCATTCGTGGACGCCGAGCACGCGCTCGATCCCGGCTACGCCAAGAAACTGGGCGTGGATGTGGACAATCTGCTGGTCTCGCAGCCCGACTACGGCGAGCAGGCGCTGGAGATTACGGAGGCGCTGGTGCGATCGAACGCCATCGACGTGCTGGTGGTGGATTCGGTGGCTGCACTGGTGCCCAAGGCCGAACTTGACGGTGAAATGGGCGACAGCCACATGGGTCTGCAGGCGCGGTTGATGTCGCAGGCGCTGCGCAAGCTGACGGGGACGGTTTCCAAGTCGAGAACGTGTCTGATCTTCATCAACCAGATTCGCGAGAAGATTGGCGTGATGTTTGGCAATCCGGAAACGACCACCGGCGGACGCGCGCTGAAGTTTTATTCTTCGGTGCGTGTCGACATTCGCCGCATTGCTGCCATCAAGGAAGGCGACGTAGTGACCGGGTCGCGAACCAAAGTGAAGGTGGTGAAGAACAAAGTTGCAGCACCCTTCCGCGAGGCGGAGTTCGACATCCTCTACGGAGAAGGCATTTCGCGCGAGGGCGATCTGCTCGACATCGCGGTGAACAACAATATTCTGGAAAAGTCCGGCTCGTGGTTCAGCTACAAGGGCGAGCGGATCGGCCAAGGCCGGGAGAATGCCCGCCAGTTTCTGAAAGACAACAAGGACGTCATGGCAAGACTGGATACCGAGGTACGCAAGGCATTGGGATTGACTCAGGGCCCGCCGCATCCGGCGGCGGTACCAGCCCAGACCGCAACGCCTTCGGGCGCGCGGGTGACGACCATGCCGAGCGCTCCCGCTGAGCCGGTCAAGGTGCCGGTGGCGGCTAAGCGCTAAGGTTCGTTGCCTCCGGGTGCGGTGTGCTTGGTGCCGCGCCCGGGTTCTCCTATCGTCCGCTGCCCGGACTTTTTCGTTCCGCGATTGCCATTGTTGCTCCCACCCGCATAAAATCTTCTTTGCTTCTCTGTTGCTCAAAGTGCTCAACCCGCGGCCTTCCAGTGAGGACGATTGAATAAGGGCATCGCTGTTTATCCCGGTTCGTTTGATCCGCCCACCAACGGGCACCTCGATCTGATTGAACGAGGTAGCAAGATCTTTGAAGAACTGGTAGTCGCGATCCTGCGGAACTCGGAGAAGGTCCCGATGTTCACCGTGGCGGAGCGGCTGGAGATGCTTCGAGAGTTGACGGCCGACCTGAAAAACGTCCGCCTGGATACGTTCGACGGGTTGATGGTGGAATTCGCCAAGTCCATCGACGCGAAATGCGTGTTGCGGGGCATCCGCGCGATCAGCGACTACGAATATGAGCTGCAGATGGCACTGATGAATCGCAAGCTCGAGCCGACGCTGGAAACGGTGTTCATGATGCCAGCCGACAAGTATTCGTATGTGAGTTCGAGGCTGGTGCGGGAAGTGGCGCAAGTGGGCGGGCCGGTGGGCGGGCTCGTGCCGGATGTGGTAGAAAAAAAACTGCGGGAGAAACTGGAGCCCGCATACAAACTTCGGGACACGCGACTGGTGGAAGTACCGAGGAAAAGGAAGAAAAAGGCATGATCACGGCAACGACGGAAGCTCTAAGACTCACTGAAAGAATCAACCGCATCGAACCCTCCGCCACCATGGCGGTGGTGGCGGAGGCGGACAAGTTGCGCTCGCAGGGGATCGACGTGGTCGATTTTGGCGCAGGTGAGCCGCACTTCGCGACCCCGCAGCACATTAAAGACGCCGCCATTGCCGCGATTCAAGGGAACTTCACAAAATACACTGCGGTGGCCGGTACGCCCGAGCTGCGCGATGCCATCGTCCATCGCCACGCGGTGGATTTCGATTCCGATTACCGGCGCGAGGAAGCGATTGCCTCGACCGGCGGCAAGCATGCGTTGTTCAATGCCGTCCAAGTCTTGGTGGATCACGGCGATGAAGTGATTTTGCCGGTCCCGTACTGGGTTTCGTTCAAAGACATTATTCGCTATGCGGGCGGGAATTGCGTTCTGCTGGAATCGGACGAGGCACAGGGATTTCGCGTGACGGCGGACATGGTGGCCAGGCTGATCACGCCGCGGACGAAGGTCATTATCCTGAACTCGCCGTCGAATCCTTCGGGAGCGGTGATGAGCGCGGAAGATATGACCGAGGTCATTCGTCTGGCGCACCAGCGGGGGATTTGGGTCCTGTCGGATGAGTGCTATGTGTATCTGAATTACACGAGCAAGAATTTTTCCGTGGGGTCGCTGCGCGAATACCGGGAACGAATGGTGGTGCTGGGATCGCTTTCGAAAACTTACGCGATGACGGGATGGCGACTGGGATATGCGATGGCGCCGACGGCGGTGGTGAGTGCAATGGCGAAGCTGCAGAGCCAGTCGACATCGAACCCGACTTCGATTGTGCAGAAGGCCGCGGTGGCCGCGCTGAAGGGACCGCAGGAGTGCGTGGAGCAGATGCGGCGCGAGTACATTCAGCTTCGCGACCATGTGGTGAAGGGTCTGCGCTCCATCCCGGGCGTGGCTTGCACGTTGCCGGAAGGCGCGTTCTATGCCTATCCGAATATTTCATCGTTCCTGGGGCGGGGTGGGCTGAAGTCCGCGTCAGACGTGGCTGGGCGCCTGTTGCGCGAGGCTCACGTCGCTACGGTTCCCGGCGAGGGCTTCGGCACGGGCGACCACATTCGCGTTTCGTACGCCACTTCGAACGCTGAGCTGGATCGTGGATTGGAACGCATGCGGAAGTTCTTCGCGGCGCTGTAGGGCAGGTTGGTGTTGTGGTCATTGGGTTCGGCAGGAGGCCGTTCCGTTTGCGAGCGGTCTTTTTTGTGGGCGTAAGTTTGGTATGGGAAATCTTTATCCATTGTTGATGCTTCCGGGCTTTGATCCGCGTCCGTGGGGTACGCACGATTTGTCGCCGATTTATCCGAACCACAAGTTCGAGGAGAAGATTGGCGAGGCTTGGCTGAGCGGAGACGATTGCAAAGTGGCCAATGGACCGCTCACCGGGAAGACGCTCGCGCAGTTGAGCAAGGAGCACGAGCGGGACCTGGTGGGCGAGGCGGCGCGCGATTCCAAGCGGTTTCCATTGCTGCTCAAGTTTCTCTTTCCCCACGAAAAACTTTCGGTGCAGGTTCATCCCGACGATGAGCAAGCCCGGCGCGTGGGCCAGCCCTGGGGCAAGACCGAGTGCTGGTACATCGCGCACGCGAAACCGGGTGCACAAATTGCGTTGGGCCTTAAACCGGGTGTTACCGCACCGCAGTTGGAAGAAGCGATACACCAGACGCGCGCGGAGGAAGTTCTCAATTGGATCAATGTTTATGCGGGAGACATGATCTATGTCGCCGGCGGCACGGTGCACACGCTCGGGCCAGGATCGGTGGTGGTGGAGACGCAGCAGCAATCCGATACGACCTATCGCCTGTATGATTACGGGCGTCCGCGCGAGTTGCATCTGAAAGATGGCATGGCGGCGGTGAAGGAGAAGGTGAAATCGGGGAAGGTGGTGCGCCCGGCGCCGGAGCAGATTCGTGGCGGCAAGAACCGGCACGCACCGCTGGTCGAAGCGCCGTACTTTGTGGTGGATATGTTCGAGGCGAAGGAACCTCTGGAACTTGCGACCCGCGACGATTCAGGGCGGAGTTCGGTGCAGATTCTAGTGGCCGTCGAGGGCTGTGGAGTGATCGAGGCGGCGGGGATGGATCCGGTTACGCTGGTGAAGGGTGACGCGGTCGTGGTTCCCGCCTGTGTTGGCAAATTCGGGGTTCGGCCGCAGTGGACGCTGGAGTTTTTGCGGGCCTATGTGCCCGGAAAGCCGCTGCCCGAGCCGGAAACGAGAATGTAGGAGAGTATTTCAGATTTCGGATTTCTTCGTGCGATGACATGAAATTCAGTGGGGCGAGCGGACGGCGTAAGTCTGAAAATGGAACGATCTGAAATCTGAAGCCTGATTTCTAAAATCCAGCGTTCGCCAAAAACTTGTGGACAAGATCGTGGCTAAGAACTTGAATTTCTATCCCGTAATTCTAGCCGGAGGGCGCGGTACGCGCTTCTGGCCGCTCAGCCGCAAGAAGCGCGCAAAGCAATTGCTGGCGCTCGACGGCAAGCGAACGATGATCCAGCAGACCGTGGCACGCCTGTTGCCGCTGGCTCCGGCAAGAAATTTCTGGATCGTCACCAACGAAGATTTGCGGTCCGCCATCGCCAGGCAACTTCCGAAATTGCCGAAGGAGCAGGTGCTCGCCGAACCCGTTGGACGGAATACCGCTCCGGCGATTGGGCTGGCGGCATTTCTCCTCTTGCGGGAAGATCCCAAGGCGGTGATTGCCTTGTTCCCATCCGATCACGTGATTGCCGATGAAGAACGCTATCGCGAGACTCTGGAACGTGGGATTGAGATTGCGGCGGCTGGCGCGAACATCGTGGTGCTGGGCATCCGACCGAATCGCGCGGAAACCGGGTACGGGTACATCGAGGCTGGAAGCGCCTTTCAGGGTGAAGCCCTGCGCGTGCGCCGCTTTACGGAGAAACCCGACGCGAAAAAAGCTGTAGAATTTGTCGCCGCCGGGAATTTTTTCTGGAACAGCGGAATGTTTTTGTGGAGTGCGCGTACGCTGGCCGATGCGCTGCGGGAACATCTACCCAAGACCGCGCCTCTTTTGGAAGAAATCGCCAATGCCTTCGGTACGGGCAAGTTTGCCGCAACTTTTCGGAAGCTGTATCCCAAGTGCGAAAATGTCAGCGTGGACTATGCTGTGCTGGAGCCGCGATCGGCCAAGGGCGAACAGGCGGGAAACATTTTCTGCCTGCCGGCTGATTTTGGCTGGAACGATCTGGGCTCATGGACTGCGCTGCATGAGCACCACACCGCCAAGAGCAGTCCGCCGGAAGGGAATCTGGTAGCGGGTTCTGGCGTTTTTCTTCTGAATGCGCGCGGCAACTACATTCATGCTCCGGGAAAGTTCGTTGCGGCGATAGGCGTAAGCGACCTGGTTGTGGTGGAAACTCCGGATGCCCTGCTGATCACGACCCGGCAACACGCGCAGGATGTAGGCAAAGTTGTAAAGTACCTCGACGAGAAAAAGCTGCATAAGCTCGTGTAATGAAGGGACTAGTGATTCGTTGCTAGTTAAGATCGGTTACGACTTGTCTTTTCGAACCACTAACCACTAACCACTGGGCAACCATGGCGCAAGAGATCAAATTCGGAACCGACGGCTGGCGTGGAATCATTGCCGATGATTTCACCTTCGACAATGTGCGGCGGGTTGCGGGCGCGATTGCTTCCTACGTGCTGAAATACGAGGAGTCGCGACGCGGAGTGTTTGTGGGATACGACGCACGCTTTGCCTCACCTCGCGCGGCGCAAGTTGTGGCCGAAGTCATTGCTGCTGCCGGGATCCCGGTGAAGCTTGCCAACGATTACACGCCCACGCCCGCGGTTTCTTACGCGGTGAAACATCAAGGCGCGGCGGGCGGAGTGATGGTGACCTCGAGCCACAATCCGTGGAACTGGAACGGGGTAAAGTTCAAGGGTAAATTCGGCGGATCGGCTACGCCCGCAATCATGAAAAAGATCGAGGAAGAACTTGCTTCCGGGGCTGCGCCGAAAGGAAGCAAGGCCGCCATTGAGGAAGTCGACCTCAAGAAGTCCTACGTCGCGGCCGTTTGCAGTTTTGCCGACATGGACCTCATCGCGAAAACGAAGTTTAAGTTTGCTGTGGATGCGATGTATGGTTCGGGACGCGGCGTACTCACTGGAGTATTTGCCAAGCGCGGGGTGCAGTATGTGGCGATTCGCCAGGAACTGAACCCGTTGTTTCCCGGGATCAATCCCGAGCCGATTGAACCGCATACGGAGATGCTGCAGCAGACGGTGGTTCGTGAGAAGTGCGACGCCGGCTTGGCTACAGACGGTGACGCAGATCGTATCGGAGCGGTTGCCGAAGACGGCAGCTTTGTAGACTCGCACAAGATCTTTTGCGTTTTACTGCGCTGGCTGCTGGTCCGCAAGAAATGGCCGGGGGATGTGGTGCGAGCTTTTAATACTACGCGCATGCTCGACCGCATCGCCGCGAAATATGGGCGCACGCTGCACGAAACTCCCATTGGGTTTAAATACATTGCCGATCTGATGATGGAGGGCGACATCCTGATTGGGGGAGAAGAATCAGGCGGCATTGGTTATTCGCGCTTTCTGCCTGAACGCGATGGTGTGCTGAACTGCCTGCTGCTCGCCAATGTGATGGCGGAGGAAGACAAGCCGCTGGGGCAGTTGGTGGCGGACCTGCAGCGTGAGTTTGGCCCACATTATTATGGGCGTCGCGATCTGCACATTCCCGAAGACATGAAGCAGAGCGCGATTCAGCGGGCTCGCGCGGAGAGCACGCAGACTCTGGGGCGCTACCGCATGCTCAAGAAGGAGCACCTCGATGGAGCAAAGTTCTTCCTGGATGCGCCAACCAACGGGAATGGAGCGGAAGCATGGGTATTGTTCCGCGCGTCCGGGACGGAGCCGCTATTGCGGCTTTACACCGAAGCGTCGTCGCCGGAACTAGTCAGCGAACTACTCGCCACAGGCGAGAGCTTCGTGAGGAGCAAATAATCCATCGGCAGTAAGATTTTTATGGCAGACGATCCCAATCCGGTTCAGTCCGATTCGCCTGAGGCCCGCCGCTACAATCGCATCCGGCGGTGGCTGGGCGTTGCCGATTTTGTGGTTGGGTTTGTGTTTTTGATTGTCTTGTTGGTCACAGGGTGGTCGGACTGGCTGCGCGACTTGGCCTATCGTCTTGGATTTCAGAATTATTCATTGTCGCTTTTCATGTATCTGCTGCTGTTGCTGTTGATCAGCAAGGCGCTGGGCATTGGTCTCGACTACTACGGATTCTTGCTGGAGCGCAGGTTCAAGCTTTCGACGCAGAGATTTGGCTCCTGGGCATGGGATGAGGTGAAGGGTTTTCTTGTCGGACTCGTGCTTGGGAGTGTAGTGGTGGAGGTGTTGTACTTAACGATCCGGCAGTGGCCGCAGCATTGGTGGATGTTGGCTTGGGCGCTGTTCATGGGCCTGTTCATTGTTCTGGCTCAACTGGCGCCGGTTGTACTCTTTCCTATCTTTTACAAGTTCGAGCCGCTCGATAACGAGGACCTGAGGCGGCGTCTGGTGGTGCTGAGCGAACGCGCCGGGACGCGGGTGCGCGGCGTGTACCGCTGGAAACTTTCGGAAAAAAGCAAGAAGGCGAATGCGGCTCTGACCGGGCTGGGCGCCACCCGCCGCATCATTCTGGCCGATACGCTACTCGACAACTACACGCCGGAAGAGATCGAAGCGGTGCTGGCGCACGAACTCGGGCACCATGTACATCGCCACATTCTGAAGAGTATTTTTGTGCAGGCCGGGATCACGCTGTTCGGTTTCTGGGCGGCGAACTGGGTTCTGCACTACGCGGTAGACCAGCACATGTTCGAGGAACTGTCTGACTTCGCCAACATGCCCTTGCTGGCGCTGGTTTCCGTGGCACTTTCATTCGTGCTGATGCCTGCGCTCAATGCATATTCGCGCTTTAACGAGCGGCAGGCGGACCGGTATGCCTTCGAGTCCATCTCAAGCGTGGACCCGTTCATCACCTCGATGAACAAGCTGGCGGAGCAGAACCTCGCGGAGCGAACGCCTTCGAAGTGGGTGGAATGGTTTTTCCATTCGCATCCTGCTATTTCCAGGCGTCTGGCAGCGGCAAAGGAATGGGGCCGAAAGCATAACATGAATCCGCAGGTTTGAAGCTCCGCGGGTCAGCGTCTTCCCAGGATCTCGATCACGCGCTGCAGGTCTTCTTCGGTATCAACCCCCACGCTGTCGTGCGGAGTCTGGCCCACGAAGATCGGGATGCCATTTTCCAGAAAGCGCAGTTGCTCCAGACGTTCGCTTTTTTCGAGCGATGACTCCGGGAGTTTGACAAACCGGTCCAGAGCCGTCTTGCGGTAGGCGTAGAGCCCGAGGTGCTTGAAGTAAGGCGGCCGCGCGCCATCGCGATCGAAAGGTATGGTGGCGCGGGAGAAATACAGAGCGCGCCCGCTGAGATCCGTCACCACTTTCACCGAATTCGGGTTCGAGACATCGACCGCGGCTGCGGGAGTCATCAGCGTTCCTACCTGTGCGGCAGGATTTTGCATGACCTGCAGTAAAGTGGCGATGTGCTCTGGGCGAGTGAGAGGCTCATCCCCCTGGACGTTGATGTAGACTTCGGCCGTCTCGCGAGCGGACACTTCGTGCACTCGCTCGGTGCCACTGCGGTGCGCCGGCGAAGTCATCTGCGCATTCCAACCGTGTTCGCGGCAGACTCCCACGATCTCTTCGGAGTCGGTGGCGATGAAGACCTCCGCCAGTAGCGGCGAGGAGCGCACGGCTTCGTAGACCACTCCAATCAGCGGCTTGCCCGCAATCTCGCACAGCATCTTGCGCGGTAGACGGGTGGAGGCCAGGCGGGCAGGGATGACAGCAATCGCTTTCATGGATGCTCGGATTATTTCAGGTTAGGTCAATCGCACTCACTCTCCGCATCGCGCGACATGCCGCAGAGTATATCCGGGTTGATGGGCCGGTGTTTGACCTATTTCCCAGCCGCTCTTAGAATTGAGCATTGGATGTAACGCTCCGGGTTCGTTGCGCCGTGCTGCGAATGGCGTACCGGCGCCATGGTTCCTTTCGTCCATCCTCCCCGATTTGCAGGCAAGTGGCGGCGTAGCTCAGGTGGCTAGAGCGACGGTCTCATAATCCGTAGGTCGTAGGTTCGAGTCCTACCGCCGCCACCATACTTTCTATCGTTTACAGGCTTTGCCTTCCAGGCCGGGCGCGGCCAGTTGCGTTCGGTTGCGACGCCGGAAACGAGCTTCCCGCGGGCGCCAGTCCTCAAGCTGCCCTTCGACTCGGACGACCATATCCTTGCGCTAGCTCTGAAGCCGTCACTACATAACTTCTCCAATAAAATGGGAACTGTTCCACTTTTCGACTTCGCCGTTGAAGAAAACAACTCGGCTCGGACAGAAACCATGGCAGAGCGTACTATGCAGCCTCTGCCCCGGCAGTCACGTGGTCTCGGGACGCGCCTGATCCTCCCGCGCTTCGATATCCTCCAGTTCCTGCTTGCGATGCAGAAATACATAGGCCGCGAGAAGTGACAACATCAACAATGCCAGGATCATCACCAGCAGAGCGAAAGCGGTCATGTTGCGGACCGGGCCGGTGACCTCCCTGGCTTCCTGGCTGGCCAGCACGGTCCAGGGCAGACTCGGGTAGGCGTCCTTCAAACCGGTATCGGCGAAACCGATGAGGTAAGACTCGCCATTCGACAGGGTGGCGAAGATGTAACCAGCTTCGCGGCCCCGCAAGCTTCCGAGGGCGTCACGGATGGCAGCGTACTCTTCCGACTTGATCTTCATCGAAGGAGTCACACCCGGCGCCTCAATCACGGTTCCGTCCTCGCGCACCAGGAACAATCGGCCGGTGCGGCCGATCTGCCGGCGGTTGAGTTGAGCAAACAGCGGCGAGACGTCGACCGTGGTGGTTACGGCACCGATAAATCTCCCGGTTCCCTCTTGCAGGATGGGGTAGGCGATGCTGACGTAGTAAAGACGGCTCTGATCGTCATAGCGCAGATCCGACACGTTGATTGCGCCACTGCCCCCGGAGACGAGCACGCGCCAGGATTCCCGGTCCGTCTGAGAGTAATGTGCCGGTCGATCGGTCGCAGCGACGGTCGTTCCCGTGACATCAGCGACCGTGATCTTCAGCAGCGTAGGATTGAGTTCACGCGCACGCCGTAACTGGTGGGCCAAGTCAGAGGTGAGGATCTTCGCAGACAATCCATCCGTCTCCGAACTTTCCCAAGTTTGTTCAATGGCATCGATCTTAGCGCGAACAGCTTCCTCCGAAAGGCGCTCATATTGGCGGTTCGCGACAGTAACTGCCTGCACGGAACCCGGGGTGTTGGCGATCACACCGACATCCGTCACACATCTGGCCATGAACTCAGACGTAGATTCTGCCGCGGTGAGTGTGAGCGCGCGAAAGTTCTCACCGTTCGCCTGGCGTATGTGGCTGTCTCCTTGCATTGCCACATAGAAGCCAAAAACCGTGAGAGGAACAAGAATCAAAATGAGCCCGACGAGCAACTTCTGAAGAGATGTGCGGAATTCCAGACTGTCAAGGGGCATGGGACTACCTCCTCTTCGTGCTGTGAAGGACGAACACGGCACGATGGCGCCCAATAAATGGCGGCGCACAAGCAGACGAATATTGACTAGCAGGATAAAGCTACTTCTCCAGGATCTCTCCGTCTGTGATTTGCCGCACAGCGCTCCGTGCTTCTGTCGGTGTGGAGGCTGATGGCATCTCCGGCCGCTCGAGAGGTTTTGCTCCGGCTCGTTTGCCATTCCCGTGGGTTTCATCTTCCGGTGGTGACCACGCCAATCGAGTCTTGAAACTTGGCAACAGTATCGCCAGGCGGCGTTTTTCCGCGCGGAGGATGGCAAGTAGGCAATGCAGTCGTTTCGCCTGGGCGAAGTTGTTTGGAGTTAGGCGGAGGCGCGGAGGTTGGTATTTGCCATCGCGGGATTCCATCAGTAGGTGATGGCAATTTCGACTAAGTTCTGATTAGCGAGATGCCTTCGGCGCTACTCGTCGCACCGATTTCATCTTAGTGTCTATGCAAGCGTGACCGCCGAAGTCACTCTGCGCCTCGGTTCGCGAGGTCTTAGGAGTTGCCAGCACGGAGCAGCCAATCCTCGTCGCCTGATACAAAACGGCAAAGTGAGCGATTCTGAACAGACAGATTAGGCGATCAGGCGGGATGATTTTCGCGTAAATGTACGGAAGGCTCATGTTTCAGGTGAGCCCCGAGTTTTTGTTTGCACGCTTACTTCGGCTCCGATCGTGCCCTTACAAGCGTGAGTCTGGCTGCTTGGTGTGTTTCCGCCCGAAGTCGCCGAGGTACCGTGAAAGGAATCGTATGTCAATCCTGCGTTTCTCCAAGGGCTCAACCGCCCTTCTGGTACTGGCTTTTCTTGTTGCCTGTAGCGGTGTTGCCAACCCACCAGCTTCGGTCGTTGCCGACGCTCCCACAATAATGATGGTGGTCCCCCAAAGTGACGGAGTGGGCACTAACCGTGAGATTGCTGTGGTGTTCAGCAAGCCCATGGATCCGGCAAGCATCAACGCGAGTACCTTTTTGGTCGCGGGTGCTACCGGCACAGTTACCTACGACACAATCAATAAGATTGGTGGATTCAGACCCTCCCCTGACCTCGCCGCCAATGTTATGTACAACGCGACTATTACCGTGGGGGCCAAGGACTCGAGCGGAACTCCACTGGCCGCGCCCTTCGATTTCTCGTTCACGACTCGCCCAACCACAGACACTTCTGCCCCGTACGTTATTGCCGTCAATCTTGTCGCAGGTGCCACTTGCGTGCCACAGGACCAGAAGATCGTGGCCACTTTTGACGAGCAAATGGACTCACTGACCATCAATCCCAGCACATTTTTCATTGTAGGTGTGACCTCCACCGTGACCTATGATGTGGTCACTCAAAAGGCCACGCTCACGCCCTCGGCTAACCTGGCAGCGAATACAAAGTACACCATTATGGTCACCGCCGGAGCCAAGGACATGGGCGAAGTGCCGGTTGCGCCAATTCAACAGACTTTTACAACCGGTCCGTGCCAGGGCGGTGGAACGCAGCCGATAGCTCTTTGTCCTAACGTAGGAAATTTCTCGGTCCTGGCTGGAAGCACCGTCACTAACACCGGTTCTACCGTAGTCTCCGGGGATGTTGGAGTATCTCCGGGTACGGCCGTGACTGGATTTCCGCCTGGACTAGCAGGCGGGACGATCCATAGTGCGGACGGTGCCGCGGCCCTGGCCGAGGCCGCCTTGACTGCTGGGTATGTCGATGCTGCTGGACGATCGGGCGGCACTTCGGTCGCCGGAGATCTGGTCGGGCAGACACTTACCGCTGGCGTCTATAAGTCCACGTCGTCGCTTGCCATATCCGGCGATGTCACTCTCGATGCTCAGGGCAATTCGGATGCGGTGTTCATTTTCCAGATCTCGTCCACGCTCACGACGGGGAGCGGTAGCCATGTTGTCCTTGCCAACGGCGCCAAGGCTTGCAACGTCTTCTGGCAGGTCGGCAGCTCAGCGACTCTGGGAACAAACTCTGTATTCAAGGGAAACATCCTGGCGTTGACATCCATCACAATAACCACCGGCGTGAATCTGGAAGGCAGGGTGCTGGCGCGGAATGGCGCAGTCACGTTGGACACCGATGTCATTAGTGGCTGTAGCTGTCCCTGAGGCGTTGGCTAACACCAAGGGCAAAAACGGGGCCGGTGTGGATCACATCGGCCCAGTTCTTTTGAGAATAAACGAGAGGGCTCCTGCGGCATATGATGCGTCCGGGTCTATTACGCATGTGAACGCCCGCGGAGGACCCCGAAGAGTTGGGTCACCCTGTCACCTTTAGCGATTGTTCCCGAGTCACGGGCAACCGGAAGGAACCGTATTACTTCCTGTTTGCTAGACCAACCATCCAGAATGGTCGGATCCGCAACGCAGAAGTCATTTCCAGTGGTCGCCTGACTTAGGCAGGAGCTTGCAAACGGACTCGAGCGCTTGCGACGTGATCGCGATCACAAGAAAATCCGCAACAGACTTCTCTTCAATAGCGGCTTTGGTTGTGCCAGCAAATCACCCTTAGCTGTGATCAGGGGTACAGCCGGCACTGTCCACCAGCGAGAACATAAAGAGCAAAACAATCTCAGCTGGAGGGATTGCCCCATGAAGAGAGTCTTGATTCTTGGTGCCGCAGGCAGGGATTTCCATAACTTTAATGTCTTATTTCGTGATAATCCCGCCTACCACGTAGTTGCATTCACCGCTGCACAGATTCCAGATATTGCCGGCCGCCGCTATCCGCCGGAGCTTGCAGGAAGCTTGTATCCAGAAGGCATCCCCATTTTCGAAGAGAAAGATCTAGAGAACCTGGTCGCCGAGTACGAGGTTGATGCGGTGGCGTTTTCCTAC
The DNA here is from genome assembly GCA_963791515.1 of uncultured Acidobacteriaceae bacterium. GTDB lineage: Bacteria > Acidobacteriota > Terriglobia > Terriglobales > Acidobacteriaceae > Sulfotelmatobacter. The sequence continues at coordinate 104,230 of CAWBSS010000014.1, forward strand.
AGCGACATTTCCCACCAGAACCTGATGCATCTCGCCTCGCGTGCGGTAGCGGCGGACGCCGACTTTTGGCTTCTGGGAACCGGGCGCACGCAGCTCAAGTCGTCGGTCCCCGTGATTTCCGTGTGCGCCGTGCGAACTGGATGCGGCAAGAGCCCAGTCTCGCGCTTGGTCGCCGCACAGTTACGTAGGCACGGTCGAAGGCCAGTGGTCATTCGGCATCCCATGCCGTACGGGGACCTTGCGGCGCAAGCGGTGCAACGTTTCGCCGCCATGGAGGATCTCGACGTTCAGCAATGCACCATTGAGGAACGCGAAGAGTATGAACCGCACATCACCCGAGGGACCGTGGTGTATGCGGGAGTGGACTACGGAAAAATTCTCGCGCAGGCCGAGAAGGAGGCGGATGTCATTCTGTGGGACGGAGGCAACAACGATACTTCTTTCTATGCCTCCGATCTGGAAATCGTGGTCGTAGATCCGCATCGTGCTGGGCATGAACTGTCCTACTTTCCTGGTGAGGTCAACCTGCGGCGCGCGGATGTGATCGTGATCAATAAGGTGGACACTGCCAATCAGCGTGACCTTGAAACGGTGCGCCAGAACATAAAGGTCCACAACCCGAAGGCAGTTGTTTTTGAGATGGCGTGCCGAGTCTCCGTTCCCGAGCCGGCTCTCGTGAAAGGGCAGCGTGTACTGGTAGTGGAGGACGGTCCCACCCTCACGCACGGAGAGATGCCTTATGGCGCCGGCGTGGTGGCGGCACGGCAGTGTGGGGCGGCAGAACTAGTGGACCCGCGGCCTTATGCCGTCGGATCGATCCGTGGCACCTACGAACATTATCGGCACCTGACGAACCTCTTGCCGGCCATGGGTTATAGCGCTATGCAAAGACATGAGCTCGAGGAAACCATCCGCCGCACTCCGTGCGATCTTGTGCTGATCGCCACGCCGATTGACCTTAAGCGGGTGATCAGACTCGACAAGCCGAACCTCCGCGTGACCTACGAAGTAGACGAACTCACCAAGCCCAGCTTGGCCGAACTGCTTGCCAAGTTCACGCACGAGCACGAGCCAGCACTGACAGGAGTCGGAAAATGAATAGCAAGGATTTTCTCTCGATTCGAGATTTCTCGCACTCGGAGATCCAGTACCTGCTCATTCTTGGCCGCCAGGTTAAGGCTGACCCGACCGCCTATAGCACGGCACTCCGGCGCGAGACTCTGGCCATGATCTTCGAGAAACCCTCTTTACGCACCCGGGTAACGTTTGATGTCGGCATCCAGCAACTGGGGGGCTTTTCGCTCTACCTCTCTCCCGCTGAAATCAATCTGGGCAAACGGGAGTCGGTGTACGACGTGGCCAAGAACCTGGAACGCATGGTGCAGGGCATCATGCTCCGCACGTTTGACCACGAAGTGGTTGTGCAGATGGCGCGTTACGCCAACATTCCCGTCATCAACGGACTGACCGGCTACAGTCATCCCTGCCAGGCGATGGCGGACTACCTTACGATTTGGGAGGCTAAAGGCAATCTCGAGGGTCTGAAGATCGCATTTGTGGGCGATGGCAACAATGTTGCGCGCTCACTGACGTTTGCCGGAGCCCAGTTAGGAGCGCATGTCTGGGTCGCCACGCCTCCTGGATACGAACTCGACGCGGAGTCTGTGCAGTGGGCTCGCGAGCGGGGCAGCGAGACAGGTGGCACCTGCACCGTAACCAATGATCCCGAAGATGCGGTTTCAGACGCTGATGTGATCTATACCGATGTCTGGGCAAGCATGGGGCAAGAGGCCGAAGCGGAGGCGCGGAAACATATCTTCCTTTCATACCAAGTCGACGCGACTCTGTTCCGCCGAGCCAAGCGCGATGCCATTTTTCTGCACTGCTTACCTGCGCATCGCGGCGAAGAAGTCACCAATGATGTTATCGACTCACCGCAGTCACTGGTATTTCAGCAGGCGGAGAACCGGCTGCACGCACAAAAGGCGATCATGCTGGAACTGATGAAAGGCGAGTTCGTCAAACTGCCGGGACTGGTCGAGTTGCGAGAGTTGATGCACGCGTAGGAACTGTGCAACTTATGAAGACCATGCTCCTTGCCGTTGGCGGAAACTCCCTGATTCGCGCGGGAGAAAAGGGCACGATCGCCGAGCAGCGGGAAAACGCCCAGCGGACAGCGGCCCAGATTGTCGGCTTGATTCGTGCCGACTTCCGGCTCGTGCTCACGCATGGCAATGGTCCGCAGGTCGGGGCACAGCTTCTGCGCTCGGAACGGGGAGCGAGCCAGGTTCCTGGGCACCCGCTGGACGTTTGTGGGGCCTCTACCCAGGGTGAGATCGGATATCTTCTCGAGCAATCACTGCAAACCGAACTGCAGCACGCGGGTCTGCACGTGCCGGTTACGACTGTTCTTACTCAGAGCCTGGTCTCGCCGGACGATCCCTCGATGAAGCACCCCAGCAAGCCCATCGGTCCTTTCTATTCGCACGTCGATGCCGAGGAGCGCCACCGCCTTTTGGGATGGGAGATCGTGGAGGACGCAGCCCGCGGTTATCGCCGCGTCGTACCTTCTCCGGACCCGATCGACATTGTTGAACTGCAGGTTATTCTCGATCTGGTCAAGCAGGGCGTGCTAGTCATCGCGTGCGGAGGCGGAGGAATTCCTGTGGTCTGGAGGAACGGCAGATTGCAAGGCGTGGAGGCTGTCATCGACAAGGATCGCGCCTCCGCATTGCTCGCCTCCCGCCTCGGCGTAGATCTGTTTGTTATTTCCACTGACACCGACTATGTGTACCTGGACTACAAGAAGCCCAAGCAGTCTCCGCTGCGTCGCGTCGGCGCGGCTGAGTTGGAGCAGTACGCGAAGGATGGCCACTTTCCACCCGGGAACATGGGCCCCAAAATCGAATCCGTATTGCGCTTTTTGAGAGACGGCGGGAAGGAAGCCATCATTACTTCTTGCGAAAATCTGTGCCAGTCGGTCGTGGGATCTGCCGGAACACATATATTCCCCGAGCACGACCGGGTGGAACTCAAGCGAAGCGCACAGATCGAACTTCCGGTGGGAGGACGCTAATGCCCCAGCCGACTATCGCTCGCAAACCAAGCCAGTCTCCTACTCTGGAGTCGCCGGTGAGAAGTGGGACGACATTGAAACACGTCGTCGAATCTCAACAATTCACTGTTCCCCTACTCATGGAATTATTCGAGCGGTCGCGAGGCATGGAGCGCGTGGTAGCGCGTGGAGGCTCCCTCGATTACCAGAACCGAATCATGGCCGCTCTTTTTTATGCCCCTTCTACCCGCACTCGACTCTCGTTCGAGGCTGCCATGCATCGGCTGGGTGGCAGGGTCTTATCCACAGAGAATGCCGGTGCGTTTTCTTCGGAGGTCGAGGGCGAGCAGGTGGAGGACTCCATCCGAATTATCGGCAGTTATTCGGACGTGATCGTCATCCGACACCCCGAAGATGACGGTGCGCGCCGCGCCGCGGAAGTCTCGCCCGTGCCGGTGATCAACGCTGGGGATGGAAATGGTGGCCAGCATCCGACCCAGGCGTTGCTCGACCTCTACACGATTTACCGACAGCGCCCGCTTGATGGCCTGAGCGTTGCCATTATTGGGGAGTTGGACAAGGGGCGCACGGCGAGATCGCTGGCGTATCTGCTGGCCAAGTTTGAACGGGTGAAGATGTTCTTCGTCAGTCCGCCGCAGCTCCAGATGAAAGCGGACATTCTGGGTTATCTCGATGAGCATGGTGTCCGCTACGAACTGGAGTCGGATATTGACCGGGTGATTAGCGAGGTGGACGTGGTTTACCAGACCCGAATCCGGCCGGAGCGACTCCGGGACGTAAACGGCCTCAGGAGTTATGCCATTGATTCGACGGTCGTGCAGCGCATGAAGGCGGATGCGCTGATCCTTCATCCGTTGCCCCGCACCGTCGAGTTAGATAAGTCGGTCGATGCCGACCCTAGAGCGATGTATTTCCGTCAGGCCATGAATGGACTTTACGTACGCATGGCGCTGTTGACTATGCTGCTGGAGTAGAAGCAGTCAGGAGGAAATGCCTGGTGGCTGGAAAGAGAATGAACGCGAAGTGCGCTGGACCCAACGATTAGCTGCCCGGTGAAAGGAACCTATGACAACGCAACTCGCAGCGAGACCCTTACACACCCAAGACTTCGTCGAAATCGAGAACCGGTATGGCGCTCATAACTATCATCCGCTCGACGTTGTGATCGAGCGTGCGGAAGGGGTCTGGGTGTATGACGTCGAGGGCAAACGTTACCTCGATTGCCTAGCGGCGTATTCCGCCGTGAATCAAGGACACTGTCACCCCAAGATTCTGCAAACCTTCGAGGAGCAGGCCCGGAAAGTCACCTTGACCTCGCGCGCATTTCGCAACGAGCAACTCCCACTGCTCTGTAAGGAACTCCATGACTTGACTGGCTTCGACATGGTGCTCCCCATGAATTCAGGTGCGGAGGCCGTCGAAACCGCGATTAAGACGGCCCGCAAGTGGGGTTACAAGATTAAGGGAATTTCCCAGGACAAAGCCGAGATCATTGTGTGCGCCAATAATTTTCATGGCCGCACCGTCACCATCGTGAGCTTTTCCACCGACGAACAATATCGCGATGGATTCGGCCCCTTCACTCCGGGGTTCAAAGTCATTCCATTCGGCGATGCAACCGCCCTCCGTGAAGCCATCACCCCGAACACTTGCGCATTCTTGGTGGAGCCCATTCAGGGTGAGGCTGGAATAGTCATTCCACCTAAGGGATTTCTCCGGGAAGCGGCGGGAATTTGCCGCGAGAATCATGTATTGCTGATGGCCGACGAAATTCAATCCGGTCTGGGGCGAACCGGCAGGCTCTTTGCTTACATGCATGAGGCCGTCACACCCGATGTATTGATCATTGGCAAGGCGCTCGCCGGCGGGTTCTATCCGGTCTCGGCTGTGTTAGCGTCTCGAGAGATTCTTGGTGTGTACAAGCCCGGCGACCATGGCAGCACCTTCGGCGGCAATCCCATGGGCTGCGCCATCGCCCGGACCGCGCTGCGCGTTCTGATCGACGAGAAGATGGTGGAACGTTCCGCCGAGCTCGGCGCTTATTTCCTGACGCTGTTGCAGACGCTGCGCAGCTCAGATTTGAAAGAGGTACGCGGCAAAGGCTTGTGGATCGGCATCGAACTCCGAAGCCCCGCACGCCCATACTGCGAGGCGCTCAAGGAGGAAGGAATCCTGTGCAAGGAAACGCATGACCGAGTGATTCGCATTGCACCACCGCTCATCATCAGTCGTCAGGAGATTGACTGGGCCTTTGAGCGAATCACGAAAGTAATTCAGCTGCATTGAAGGAGGCTGTCTGGCAGGCTGGGTTTGGGCCGGAGGCGGCTAACTGCTAACCATCTCGTCGCCGCCAGGAACTCGATGACCAGACGGATCCGCCCATAGGACAACTGATGTTGCAAAATCGCCATTGCATTTTCAACACCCGCTTTAGGGCTCATAATCCGTAGGTCGTAGGTTCGAGTCCTACCGCCGCCACCAGATCTTTCACCAGCTTGCGCAACTTCCCGACGGTTAGCCCGATGATGGCGTCGCGCTTCGATGATATCTTTGTGGTGAATCGTCGAGCCGTGGGCAGACTTCATGGACGTTCTAAGAAATCTCTTTGAGCAGCATTTCCACTCGCCGGTCGAGCGGGTGCAGCCGTTGCAAGGGCAGTTGGGCGGTTCGGGGCGCAAGATCATCCGGCTGGCCAGCGAAAAAATCAGCGTCGTAGGCATTCTGTACGACGTGCGGGAAGAGAACGCCGCCTTCCTCGAATTCTCCCGGCACTTTCGCGAGCATGGTTTGCCTGTGCCGGAGATCTATGCTCAGGATCTAGATCACGGGGCTTATCTCGAAGAGGATTTGGGGGACACGTCGCTCTTTGAGTTTCTTTCGAAGCATCGCGCCGGCGAGCAGATCGCTCCTCAAGCGGTCGAAACCTATCGGAAAGTCATCTCCACATTGCCGCGGTTTCAGGTGGAGGCGGGCCGCGACTTGAACTACAAGGTGTGTTATCCGCGCGGGAGTTTTGATCGGCAGTCCATCGCCTGGGACTTGAATTATTTCAAGTATTACTTCCTGCGGCTGGCGGGCATTCCCTTCAGCGAACAGGCGTTGGAAGACGATTTCAGAGTTCTGACGAAGTTCCTGTTAAGCGCGGGGCGCGACTATTTTCTCTATCGCGATTTCCAGTCGAGAAATATCATGCTGCGCGAAGGACAGCCCTTTTTTCTCGACTATCAGGGCGGGCGCAAGGGCGCGCTGCAGTACGACGTCGCTTCTCTTCTGTATGACGCCAAGGCTGATCTGCCGCCGGACCTGCGCCAACAGTTGCTCGATCACTATCTGGAGACGCTGGCCGGCTTCGTCGATTTGAAGCGCGAAACGTTCATGCAGCACTACTATGCCTACGTTTATATCCGCATCATGCAGGCGCTGGGGGCTTATGGGTTTCGCGGATTTTATGAGCGCAAGGTGCATTTTCTGCAGAGTGTGCCTTACGCACTGAAAAACCTGCGCTGGCTGCTGCACCATGTCACGCTACCAATTGCGCTTCCGACGCTGACTGCCGCCTTCCACAGCATGCTGGCTTCGGAGAGATTGCAGGGTCTGGCGTCGGATGCGGACAGTCTGGTCGTACGCATTTACAGTTTCTCTTTTCATCGCGGCCTGCCGAAAGATGAGAGTGGGAATGGCGGTGGATTCATTTTTGATGGACGCAGCCTGCCGAACCCCGGACGCGAGGAGCGCTTCAAGATGCTCACGGGCAGGGACGCGCCGGTGATCGACTACCTCAACCAACAGGAGAGCGTGCATCAGTTTCTGGCCAGTGTGATGTCGCTGGTGGATGCCAGTGTGAACAGTTATCAGCGCCGGGGATTCAAGAACCTGATGGTGTCGTTCGGATGCACGGGTGGGCAGCATCGCTCGGTGTACTTGGCCGAGCAAGTTGCGAAACGCCTGCAAGGACGGAACGGCATCGAGGTCGTCGTGAGGCATCGTGAACTGGAGAAGATGGAACCGGAGGCTCCTGGAGCGGAGAAGCCAGAACCGGAACGAGCCAAGCCGGAGCGAGCCGGGCAATGAAGGCCATGATTCTGGCTGCCGGCCTCGGTACGCGACTGCGTCCGCTCACCGACGAACGCCCTAAAGCACTCGTGGAGGTGGCTGGTCACACCCTGTTAGAGATCACACTCCACCGCCTGCGCCAGTTTGGGGTTCGCGAAGTGATCGTCAACGTGCATCACTTTGCCGACATGGTTGTTGATTATCTGAAGAAGCACGACAACTTTGGGATGCGAATTGAAATCTCGCGCGAAGACGTTTTGCTCGACACCGGCGGCGGCCTCAAGAAAGCAGCGTGGTTCTTTCTCGAAGACTCCAGCCATTCGGAAGAGCCGTTACTTCTGCATAACGTCGATGTACTCAGCACAATTGATCTGGCTCACATGGTGCAATTTCATCGACAGAATCAGGCGCTCGCGACATTGGCGGTGCAGGAACGCGAGACTTCCCGATACCTGTTGTTTGACGAAGGGAATCAATTATGTGGACGGCGAGCCGGGCGTGATCAAAGCCCCGAAATTGTCCGGCCTGCAGCGCAAACGCAGGCACTGGCATTTTCCGGGGTACATGTGATTTCTCCGCGTCTTCTCGTGAGGATGACGGAAGGCGGGGCTTTCTCGATTATTTCTTCTTATCTGCGGTTGGCGGGCGAGGGAGAAAAAATTGTTGCGTTTCGTGCGGACGAATTTTATTGGCGGGATCTTGGCAGGCCTGAGAATGTGGCGCAAGCGGCTCTGGACGTGCAGCAGCAAGTTTTTCGGGTGTAACGGGTGTGCGTGGTAACTTTGCCGTGCATCCGGAGTTTGCGTTCTAGCCCTTCTTCCCCCCTTGCAGGGCTTGCTCATTTTCCAATGGCCCGACCACGGCCTGCGCCGTGTGGGCTGTATTCTAGCGCCGCTCTGCGGCTTGCTAAGACTTTCCACTTGCAGCTAGCCCCTGGCTTCGATACCATCTGTGAATCCTTGGTGCGACTATGAATAACCGCTATCTACACCGAGTCAGTATTGCAGTCTGCAGGGTACGAGTTTTTGTACCCTCTCCGGTGTGGAGGGAACCAGTGAGCTGAGCAATAAGAAATCTTGAAGGCTCCCGAATCCCGCCCCGCCAGAAACGCTGGCTTGGTGGGTTTTGCTTTTTTAGGGGCCAAGGGAAGAGTTGGCGCGGCACCGGAAGGACAAGACATCCATGGCTGACAAAATTACAACTGACAAGAGCATAACCGTCAAAAGTATGAGCGGCGCAAGCATCTTATGGGAGTGCCTGGAGCGTGAAGGAGTGACCGACGTATTCGGTTATCCCGGCGGAGCGATTCTGCCCGCATATGACGCGCTGAAGGGCAGTAAGATCCATCATATTCTGGTGCGCCACGAGCAGGGAGCGACGCACATGGCGGACGGCTACGCGCGCGCCAGCGGGCAGGTGGGAGTCGCCGTCGCCACCTCTGGCCCGGGTGCCACCAACATGGTGACGGGAATCGCCACGGCCATGCTCGATTCATCGCCCATCGTCTGCATCACCGGCCAGGTGGGCAGCAAGTTGATCGGCTCCGATGCATTTCAGGAAACCGATATCACGGGCGTTACTCTGCCCATCACTAAGCACAATTATCTGGTGACCCATGCCAGCGAAGTGGCGCGCACCATTCGCGAGGCTTTTTATGTCGCGCGCTCCGGGCGGCCCGGGCCGGTGTTGGTCGATATCACCAAAGACGCGCAGCAGACGACCTGCGAATTCGACTGGGAAGCCGCCAAGCCGCAGTTGCCAGGGTATCGTCCCGACCTGTCGCCGGAGCCGAAAGAATATGAGCAGGCGCTGGAATTAATTCACAACTCCAAGCGGCCCGTAATCCTGGCGGGTCATGGCATCATCATTTCCGGAGCCATGAACGAAGTGCGTGAATTTGCGGAGCGCGCAGGCATTCCAGTCGCGCTCACGTTGCTCGGACTGGGGGCGTTCCCGGCATCTCATCCATTGAATCTCGGGATGATGGGGATGCACGGCGAGGCTTGGGTGAATCACACCATCCAGGAAGCCGACCTGCTGCTGGCTTTCGGGATGCGCTTCGATGATCGAGTGACGGGCAACCTGAAGACGTACGCGTCCAATGCCAAGAAGATTCACATCGAGATTGATCCCGCGGAGATCAACAAGAACGTCAAAGTGGATGTTCCTCTCGTCGGAGATCTGCGGGAAGTGCTGCATGAGTTGTTACCGCATGTCGAATCCATTGACCGCAGCGAGTGGCTCGACTCCATCGACAAGCTGAAGGGCGATGCTGCTGTCCGTGACATCCAGAACCTGCCCGACAGCGGGCATCTCTACGCGGCACATGTGATCAACGATCTTTGGCGTGAGACGCGCGACGGCGACACCGTGGTGGTGACGGACGTGGGCCAGCATCAGATGTGGGAAGCGCAATACTACAAGCACGAGAGAGCGCGCAGCCTGATCACGTCTGGAGGCTTGGGCACGATGGGCTTCGCCCTGCCCGCGGCGATCGGCGCAAAGGTTGCGCGACCGGAAGCCGAAGTGTGGGTGGTGGTGGGCGATGGCGGCTTCCAGATGACGTTGTGCGAACTCGCGACCATTGTGCAGGAGAAGCTGAAAGTCCACATCGCCATCATTAATAACGGTTTTCTGGGCATGGTGCGCCAGTGGCAGGAATTTTTTTACGATCGCAACTACGCCGCGACGCCGCTCCTCAACCCGGATTTCGCCAAACTTGGCGAGGCTTATGGCATCCGCAGCATGACCGTCACCGAGCGCTCGCAGGTAGTGCCTTCAGTGCAGGCGGCGCGCCAGCATGACGGGCCGGTGCTCATCAACTTCCGGGTGGAACAAGAGGACACGGTTTATCCCATGGTGGCGGCCGGAGCGGCATTGCACGAGATGATCCGGCGGCCCAGTAAAATTGTCGAGACCGCTGCCGACGAATAGAGAAAACATGCTGAACACATACGTGGTGTACGTGGAAAACAAACCGGGCGTGCTGACGCGCGTGGCCTCGCTGTTTCGCCGCCGCGCTTTCAATATTGATTCGCTGACCGTGGGCCGCACGGAGAAGCCCGAGGTCTCACGCATGACCATCACGGTCGACGCCGACTACGACCAGGCACGCCGTATCGAGGCCAATCTCTATAAGCTCGTCAACGTGCTGCTGGTGGAAAACATTACCGACCAGCCTGCCATTGTCCGCGACCTGGCGATGATCAAAGTCGCGGCCACGCACGAGGCGCGGTCGCACGTGTTGGAACTGGCCAGCGTGTTCCGGGCGCGCGTGGTTGACGTCGCCCCCGAATCGCTCACCATTGAGATCACCGGGGCGGAAGACAAAATTGATGGCCTGCTCGAAGTGCTGCGCCCTTACGGGGTGCTGGAGATGGTACGGACGGGGATTGTGGCCATGCGGCGAGGAAAGGCTTCCGCTGCGGGCTCGACGACGGGTACGGACCAGGACGTCGCCGAAGAGGATGTTTCTCACTCGGTCTAACTAGGGCTGCCGCGTCCGACTTTCCTCGACCGAGCCTATTCGAACTGCGCCGCAAACGGCAGAAACCCTGCTGGCAGTTAGACTTATCCGGTTCGTAACAGATTGCAAATTGAAGAAGACCCTTCCGTACCTATCGCAAGTTACCGAAGTGCATTGAAAATCATCCAAATCGTTGTTTCTAAAAGCGTTAGCTGGTATTCATAGGGAGCTGGGCATCCCCGTCCCCGGCCACAGCCGTTTACTTATAATGACTGGCGCAACCAGCGTCGCTAGAGGTCTGCCCGCACACTCGCGATCATGGAGAGGACTGTCTGTACTCGCCAAGCTGTACATCAGTCTGGTGGTGACAGCGGGACTTGGCACGCTGCTCTACGGAGCAATTCACCAGAGCAGCAAAAACATTGCTGAATTCATCTGCTATCTAGGCATCGCCATTCTGGCCTCGCGGCTCAAGGTGAACCTGCCGGGAATTACCGGTACCCTGTCGGTAAATTTTCTTTTCATCCTGATCGGCGTTCTGGAACTCAGCTTCAGCGAGACGCTTATTCTGGGCGCGATCTCGATGCTGGCGCAGTGCTTACACCCAGAGCCTCCCAAGGCGATTCAGGTAACGTTCAACGTATGCGCGGGCTCCATCTCGACGGCGCTTGCTTATCTCGTGTACCACCATCGGCTGACGAACCTGCTGATCGGCAACAAACCGGTTTTACTGGGAGTGGCAGCGACGGTTTACTTCATTGCCAACGCGGGCTCCATCGCGACAGTGATTTCGCTAAGCGAGCGCCGGCCTCTCACGCAAATTCTGGTGGATTGCTATTTCTGGTCGTTCCCGTACTATCTGGTGGGAGCCGGAATCGCCGGTGCGATTACGTGGCTCAACCAGACTTTTAACTGGGAAACGTCTCTGCTGCTCGTGCCTGCGGTTTATCTCATCTACCGCTCGTATCGCCTGTACCTCGGCAAACTGGAGGACGAGAAACGCCACGTGGAGGAAATGGCGAATCTGCATCTTCGCACGATCGAGGCTCTGGCTATGGCCATTGAGGCCAAGGATCACACGACTCACGAGCACCTGCAGCGCGTCCGCATCTATGCGATCGAAGTAGCCAAAGAATTGGGGGTGGAGGGAGCCGAACTTGAGGCTTTGCACGCCGCCGCGCTGTTGCACGACATCGGGAAACTTGCGGTGCCGGAACACATCATCTCCAAGCCCGGGCGCCTCACGCCGGAAGAATTCGAGAAGATGAAAATTCATACTTTGGTGGGCGCCGAGATTCTGGAGCGCGTGCGTTTCCCCTATCCGGTCGTGCCGATTGTGCGCGCCCACCATGAAAAGTGGGACGGCTCGGGCTACCCCATGGGATTGAAGGGAGCGGAGATCCCTATTGGAGCGCGCATTCTCTCTGCCGTGGATTATCTGGATGCTCTCGCGTCCGATCGCCAATACCGGCGCGCTCTGCCTCTGCGCGATGTAATGCAAAAGCTGGCAGCCGAGTCGGCTAAGTCGTTCGATCCGAAGGTCGTCGATGTCCTGCAAAAGCGCTATCAATACCTGGAACGGCTCGCGGTGACTAAGGCGGGGCAGGATCCCAGTGGTCCGCTCTCCACCTCCATCAAAATCGAGCGCGGCCTGGAGCCGGCGGCCGGATTCGAGAACGCCACCGCGCAAGACTACGCGGGGCGTGAAAACACGTTCCTGTCTTCGATTGCGGCGGCTCGGCAGGAGGCGCAATCGTTGTTCGAACTGAGCCAGGATCTGGGCGCTTCGCTCAGTTTGACCGAGACGCTTTCTGTGTTCTCCGTGAAGCTGAAGCCGATGGTGCCTTACGATGCTATCGCCATCTACATCAAGCGCGAAGCCGAGCTGATCCCCGAATATGTGAACGGAGACAACTATCGGCTGTTTTCTTCGCTACGCATTCCGATTGGACAAGGACTCTCCGGCTGGGTGGCGCACAATCGGAAGCCGATTATCAACGGCAATCCGTCGGTGGAACCGGGATACCTGAACGATCCTTCGAAGTTCAGTACCTTGCGCTCGGCGCTGGCCGTGCCGCTGGAGGGCATCTCTGGAGTCATCGGCGTTCTGGCGCTCTACCGCGGCGAGCGTGACGCCTTCACCTCCGATCACTTGCGCATTCTGCTCGCGGTCAGCGGCAAGATGGCGCTCTCCATCGAGAACGCACTCAAGTACCAGCAGGCGGAAGATTCGGCGACCACTGACTACCTCACGGGCCTGCCCAACGCGCGCTCTCTTTTTCTGCAACTGGACCGCGAACTGGCCCGCTGCAAGCGCGACAACTCGGGGCTGACCGTGATGGTTTCCGACATGGACGGCTTCAAACAAATTAACGACCGCTTCGGCCATCTTGAGGGCAATCGCGTGTTACGCCTCTTCGCCCAGGCCCTGAAAGATGGTTGCCGCGAATATGATTACGTTGCGCGCATGGGGGGAGACGAGTTCGTGGTCATCGCTCCCGGTCTGGCGGCCGATGCAGCTGGAAAAAAGGCCGAGCAAATGCGTGCCCTGGCCAGGCAGGCGGGAAACGAAGTTTGCGGCGAAGATATTCTCTCGCTCAGCGTGGGACGCTCGCTCTATCCGGAAGACGGCAAAGATGCGGAGCAACTTCTCGCCGAAGCCGACCGCCGCATGTATCTGGAAAAGCAGAAGCAGCTTTCTTATAAGGACCGCCGTTCCCACCCGCGCCTGAAGTGCCGGGTTACGATTGAAATGCAAATGGAGGTAGGTGGAACTCCTCTGTTTGCCAACCTTACCGACCTCAGCATGGGAGGGTGTTACGTCGAAACCAGCACTATTCTTGCGCCGGGGAGCAAAATCAAGCTGGGATTTTCGATGGATGATGCTAACTTGTCGGCCGAGGGTGTGGTGGCGAGACTCGATCCCGGCTCGGGACTGGCCATACAGTTCCGGGAAATGAACCGGGAGGGCCGTGATCGGATGCTCAAGATTCTCGAGTTCGTGCAGAAGACAACCACGTTCTATAACAACCGCTACCTCAACAGCCTGACCAAGAACTGATTTCTCAGGAACGTCACGCCCACTTCAAGATTGAGTTCGGGCAGCGATTTGCATGGTGGTCGCCCGAACAATCTCCGCGCCAATCTGATCGAGCGGCAAGATCTTATGCGCCAGACCGCTCCGGACTACAAAGCCGGGCATGCCCCAAACCACGCTGCTGGCTTCATCCTGAACGTAGATACGGGCTCCTAGTCCGCGGAGGGCTTCGCATCCTTTGAGCCCGTCCTGCCCCATGCCGGTGAGAATTACAGCCAACGCGCGCCCTCCGTATACCTGGGCCACCGAGCGGAAGAGTACATCTACTGAAGGACGGCAGTAGTTTTCCCGCGCGCCCTGATGCACCCGCAGGCGAGGCACATCCTCTTGGCTGACCACCATGTGAAAGTCTCCGGGAGCAAGAACGGCGCAGCCCGGCTGGAGCGGTTCCCCGGACTTGCATTCCCGCACCGGCAGCGCCGACTTCGCCGAGAGCCGTGCTGCCAGCAGCGAGGTAAAGATCGGCGGCATGTGCTGCGCGATGAGCATGGGTACGGGCAGGTCCGCAGGCAGAGATGGCAGAAGCCGGGCCAGCGCGTCCGGACCACCGGTGGAAACGCCGATTGCCACCACTTGGACGGGCGCCAGCAATCGCTGCTTCCACTGCGCTGCCGGCGGCGTCGGCGGTTTTGGCACAACCACAGCGTGGGCCTCCGGCAGATGGCAGAGCGCACGAATTCTCGGAATCAGTTCGCGAGAAACCGCCTCCAGCGTTTCCGCCATGTCCCGATTGCTGGGCTTCGTAACGTAGTCGGTGGCTCCGAGCGTCAGAGCTTCCAGCGTGGCGGAGGCGCCGCGCTCGGTCAGCGTGCTGAACATGATGATGGGAACGCGAGCGTCGATCTTGCGCAGCTGGCGCACCGTTTCCAGTCCGTCCATCTCCGGCATTTCGATGTCGAGCAGGACGATGTCGGGCTTCAGGGCTGGAAATTTTGCCAGCGCAAAACGCCCGTTGCTGGCGGTGCCGGCGACTTCGAGGGCCGCGTCGCGCCCGATCGCATCGGAGAGTGTCTTGCGCACGACGACTGCGTCGTCGACGATGAGCACTCGCATCTTGGTGGGTTGCCGCAATTGTTTGTGCCCTCCTCCCCAGAAGAGTATTGGGTCGCCCGTTCGCGCCGCCGAGAAGAAAGGAACCGAGGCCCCGGAGCAGGAGATCCCTCCGCGGCCTCGTGAGAATCAGTTAAGCTGAAGCATGGGCCGCACGGCCCTTAGCCCCCTTGGTCTTTGCCAGACTGCCTGCTTCTTTGTCGTCTTCGAGTTTGAACTGCTCGACCATGTTGCGTAACTGCGTGGACATTTCGGTGAGTTGTTCCGCGGCCTTCTGGGTGTCCTGGGCTCCGTGCGTTGTACTCTCGGCCGCCGTGGCTACTCCCTGAATGTTCTTGGAGATTTCGGCCGATCCTTTGGCCGCTTCCTGCACGTTGCGCGACATCTCGTTCGTCGTCGCGCTCTGTTCCTCCACTGCGGTTGCGATCGTGCTCGAAATGTCGTTGATCTGGTTGATGACGGCGGTGATGCTCCCAATCGATTCCACCGCTCGCTTGGTGTCCTCCTGAATGGCCGTGATCTTCTGGCTGATGTCCTCCGTCGCCTTGGCGGTTTGCTTGGCCAGTTCCTTGACTTCATTGGCCACAACGGCGAAACCCTTGCCCGCTTCGCCGGCCCGGGCGGCTTCAATGGTCGCGTTCAGGGCCAGCAGGTTGGTCTGTTGCGCAATGGAGGTGATGACCTTGATGACCTGTCCGATCTCGGCGCTGGACTCGCCCAGCTTGGCGACCGTGGCATTGGCGGCGTTCGCGGTCTTGACTGCCTCGCCCGCTACCTTCGCCGCTTCGCCGGCATTGCTCGAAATGCTCTGCACCGTGGAGGTCATCTCCTCCGCGCCCGTAGCCACGCTGTTCAGGTTCGTGGTCACCTGCTGGGTGGCCGTGGCGACCGTGTTAGCCTGGGCCGAGGTCTCTTCCGCGTTTCCGCTCATTTGCTGGCTGGTGGCCGCCAGTTCCTGGGAAGCACTCGACAGCGCCTGTGAGTTCTGCGCGATCGACTTCATGCTCGCCTGCAGCGTGTCGGCTGTTTGGTTCGTGGCGGTGCCCACTCCTGCCAGCGCTTCAATACAGGCATTCAGGTTGTTCTTGATGGTATTGAAGTCGCCGTTGTAAGCGTCGGTGATTTTGACCCGCTGGTCCGAGCCGGAGACGCGGCGCGTGTAGTCATTGGCCGCCATCGCCTGCAAAATCTCGCTGGCTTCGATCAGACCAATCGAGATGTTGTCGACGTATTTCGCGGCCACGTTTAGCGGCCCGATCACGGCGTCCAGCGTGTTGTTGACGCCTTCGATGGCCTTACGGTAATCGCCCTGATGTTTGCTGGCATCGGCGCGCGTGGCCAGCTTGCCGTTCACCGCCGCCCCCGACAGCATCTCGGCATCTGCCACCAGCGCTCCGAGGCTGTCCATCATCGCGAGCACCGATGGAATGAGTTCGTCGTGTTCGGACCTGCGTCCAATCTTCTTGTATTCCGCCAGATCCTCCAGGTTCCCTTGCGATACCCTTCGGACGGTACCGATCACGTGATGGATTCGTTCCTGAACCCCGTTGATGCCCCCCGCCAGATCGGCGAAGATTCCAACATAGTGCCCGTCCTCCCGTTTGGTGTAGTCGTTGGCTGCCATCCTTTGGGTAACGGCTGTCCCTTCCTGCAGGCCGCCCAGACCATCGATGCAGGCGTTCAAGTTGTTCTTGATGGTGTTGAAGTCGCCGTTATAGGTATCGGTAATCTTGGCTGGGATCACCCCCTTGGCGATCTCGTCTACGTACTTTGCAGCCACATTCAGCGGGCTGATAACTGCGTCCAGAGTGGCGTTGACGCCCTCGACGACCTTGCGAAAGTCGCCTTGATGCTTGCTGGCATCGGCGCGGGTCGCCAATTTACCTTCCACCGCCGCCTGCGACAGCATCACGGCATCAGCGATCATTGCGCTGATCGCCTGCTTCTGGGCAGAGATATCGGTGGCATACTTCACGACCTTAAACGGCTTGCCGTTGAGGTCCAGAATCGGGTTGTAGGAGGCTTGAATCCAAACCTCCCGGCCGCCCTTGCCGATGCGCTTGTACTCGGCCGCCTGGTACTCGCCACGCCTCAGCTTGCTCCAGAACTCCGCGTAGTCCGCACTCTGCCGATAGTTTTCGTCGACGAACAGGCTGTGGTGCTTGCCCTTGATTTCGTCCAGGGTGTAGCCCAATGCTCTGAGGAAGTTGTCATTGGCCGTGATGACGGTTCCGTCCATATTGAACTCGATCACTGCCTGCGCCTTGCTGATAGCCGCAATCTGGCCCTGGTAGTCGGCATTGAGCAGCTTCTGCTTCGTGACGTCGGTAGCGTACTTTACGACCTTGAAGGGTTTGCCGTTGAGGTCGAGGATCGGGTTGTAGGAGGCCTGAATCCAGACTTCCTTGCCGCCCTTACCGATGCGTTTGTATTCGGCCGCGTCGTATTCGCCCCGGTTCAGCTTGGCCCAGAATTCTTTGTAGGCGGAGCTCTGTTTGTAAGCCTCGTCGACGAACAGGCTATGGTGCTTGCCCTTGATTTCATCCAGGGTATAGCCGAGAGCCTTGAGAAAGTTCTCATTGGCTGTGATGACGGTTCCGTCCATATTGAACTCGATTACCGCCTGTGCCTTGTTGATGGCTGCAATCTGGCCGGACCGGTCGTCGTTGATCCGCTGTTGGTCGAGCTTGGTTGCTTTCTTTCCTCCCGCGCTGTTCATGCCATTCTCCTTACGAGTCTCCGCGCTCCGGCGGAGCCGTGATTGGTGATTCTAAAATTCCCGTTTTTCTTTCGCCTTAGCCAGATCGCCAAGGTCCACGACGCGGTCGATGTCGAGCGCCAGAAGCAGGCGTCCAGACAGCTTGTACACTCCCCGCACCACCTGGCGCGCGAAGCCTTGCAGCGTCTCCGGAGGGCTCTCGAGCGTCTCTTCCTCGACTTCGATGACGTCGCCGATCTCGTCGACCAGCAGGCTGACTGCGCCCTCGTTGGTACGCACGACCACATTCATGGGCAGTTGGCCGGAGCGCCGGTCGTGCAAGCCCAGCCGCCGGCGCAAGTCAATGGCGGACACAATCTGCCCGCGCAGGTTGATCATGCCGCTAACCACGTTGGGCGCCAGGGGCACTCGCGTCATCTCCTGGTACTGGATGACTTCCTGCACCTGCGGCACCGGTGTCCCGAAAAAGTGTCCATCGAGAAAGAACGTGCAGAACTGCTGCGATGAAGCCATGACTTGCTCTCTCCTATGCTGGTGCTGGTGCTGGTTCTGGCGCCGGCGCTTGGGCGAAGCTGGGAATTGCGTCGCGCACCACGCTCGGCACGTCCAGCAGGTCGGTGACGCGTTTTTGAATGACGGACGAGCCGAGAACTCCCCGGCGCCGGGCGGGACTCTGCACCACCAGCTTTTCGTCCACGATGTCCACGATGCGGTCCACGATCAGGCCCACGCTCCGGCCGGCCTCGGAATACACCACCACCTGCATGCGGGCGTCCGCCGACGCGGCGGCGGCATCTTTGCCCGCCCCCGCAACGATCCGGGACAGGCGGATGAGCGGCATGATCTGTCCCCGGTACTGCATCACTTCCTGCGCCCCGGCGAGCTCGATCGACGCTATGGGGAACTCTTCTAACCTCGCCACCAGCGACAATGGGATGGCCATGCGGCCCTGATCGCCGCACTGCACCAGCAAAAGGGTTTGGTGGTCCGTCGCCGTTTCCTCTTTCCGGCCGGCCTTGTCTTTCTCCTTGAGAGCGGACTCGCGGGCCTCGCCAATCACCTGGGCGCGCTGCGCCAGACCCAGGATGTCCAGAATGAGGGCCACTCGCCCGTCGCCCATGATGGTTGCGCCGGAGTAAGCGCTGATCCCCTTCAGCTGTTTGCCCAGCGGCTTGACGACGATCTCCTCGGTATCGGTGATCTCATCGACCACCAGGCCAAACTCGCGACCGTCGGCCTGCACCACCACGATGTTCGTGGCGGTGTCCCCGGCTGCCTCCTTCCCGGACTCGGGCACGATCTGCAGTTCGCGGTTGAGATAGACCAGAGGCAGCAGGCGTCCCCTTAAGCGGTACACGGGAGTGCCGTGGACCATCTCGATTCCCTTGCCGGTACCGCCCGCCTCCAGCCGCACCAGTTCGAGCAGGCTGACCTGCGGGATGGCGAAGCGCTCGCCGCCGGAGATCACCATCAGCGCGGGAATGATGGCCAGGGTCAGAGGAATCTTGACCTTGACGGTTGTGCCCTTTCCCGCGGTGGAATGCACATCCACGGTGCCGCCGATTTTTTCCACGTTGGTTTTCACCACATCCATGCCCACGCCGCGTCCGGAAACGTTCGACACTTTTTCGGCGGTGGAAAAGCCGGGAAGGAAGATCAGGTTGAAAATGTCGCGGTCGGGCATGCGCGCCGCTTGGTCGGCGGGGACCACGCCGCGCTCGATCGCTTTCCGCCGAATGCGTTCCAGGTCGAGTCCGGCGCCGTCGTCCGAGATTTCGATGTTGACCTGCCCGCCTTCGTGGAAGGCTCGCAGGACCAGCCGGCCCGTAGGCTCCTTCCCGGCCTTTTCTCGGTCTTCCGCCGACTCGATCCCGTGGTCGACGGAATTCCTGACCAGGTGGGTGAGCGGGTCTTTGATGGCTTCAATAATGGTCCGGTCCAGTTCCGTTTCCTTGCCCTCCATTTCGACACGCACTTCCTTGCCGCAATTGAGAGCCAGATCGCGCACGGTGCGGGGGAACTTGCTCCAGATGTTGCCGATGGGCTGCATGCGGGTGCGCATGACATCTTCCTGCAGCTCGCTGGCAATCAGATTCATGCGCTGCGAGAGGGCCTGAAACCCGGCGTCCTGGGTGCTGTTGGAGAACTGGAGCAGCTGGTTGCGCGCCAGCACCAACTCGCCCACCAGATTCATCAGCCGGTCCAGCAGGGTGATGCCGACGCGTATGTTTTCCACTGCCGCGTCCGGATTCCGGGACTCCAGCGTCCGCTGCGCGGCGAGTACGTCCTCCGGCTGGACCGCTCCCTGCGCCATCAGAATCTCTCCAATCCGTTTGCGGCCTCGTTCCTGCTGCTCCAGAGCGCGGGCAAGATCCTCGGAGTGAACCTGCCCTCGCTCGACCAGCAACCCGCCCATCTTTGCCGGGTCTGCGAGATTTTCTTCGCGGGGAGGAGTAACTGTTGCACACGATGGCTCGGAATTTGCCTCTGGGTTCGCCGCATTTTCCCCCGTCATTGCCTGGGGCTGGGGAGAGAGGGTTGCGGAAGCATCGGAGCAAGCCGGAGCCGCAGACTCACTGACCTGCTGTTGCTGCAGGCGTGACAGATGCTCGATAAGCGGAGCGTAGTCTTCCTCGCCGTCCTGCCCGGAGGTCTGAATCGCCGAGAGCATGCGGCGAACCGCGTCCACCATCGCGAGTAATCCGCTCGTGACCTCCTCGGTCAACGTGAGCTTGCCATCCCGCAGCCGTGAGAGCAGGTTCTCGCCGGCATGCGCCAGCTTTTCCAGCCGGGCAAAGCCCAGAAATCCGCAGCTGCCCTTGATGGTATGGATCGTTCGGAAAACGCTGGCCAACAGCTCTTTGGAGGAAGGGTCGGATTCCAGTTTCACCAGTTCCTGGTCCAGTCGGTCCAGGTTCTCGTTGCTTTCGATGAGAAAATCTTTAACGATTTCGTCCATAAATTGATCTTTCCCTAGAGGATGCTGGTTGTGGTGCAAGTCCCGAGCCAATGTGCGGTTTCGTTTCGGCACCCAGGGTCGTGCCTGCGCAACCCGGCCTTCGGTCTGTACACCACATCGGCATTCGCGCGGACGACTTAAATTTCGCGGCAGTCTCATCAGGGCCGAACCGCCGCGGGAAAAATGTCGGAAGCCCGGGTAAGAGTCCAGACTCCGCCTGAAACTGAACTCCGGCCGGTGCCATGACTTCCGTGTCCGAGTACGCTTGAAGCCCGTCTTATCCACCCGTACACTTGAAGAATGCACGGGCACGTTCATGGAGCGGGCGGTCCTACGCGGGTGCTGAAGATCTCGCTGGGGGTGACCCTGGCCTACATCGTGCTGCTGGTCGTGGCCGGCATCCGCGCTCATTCTCTGGCGCTACTCTCCGAGGCCGGACATAATCTATCCGACTTCCTCGCACTGCTGCTTTCCCTGGTCGCGGTTTACTTTCAGTCGCGCCCGGCCAGTTCCACCAAGACCTACGGCTACCACCGTGCCGGAGTGCTGGCGGCGCTGGTCAACGCTACTTCTCTCGTCGCAGTTTCGTTTTTCATCTTCTACGAGGCGTTCCGTCGCTTGCAGCATCCGGAGCATGTGCGGGCGGGCGTGATGATATGGGTTGCTGCCGCTGGCGTGGTGATGAACGGAGTCATCGCGCTGCTTCTCTATCGTTCGAGCCGGGGCTCTGGTGGCGATGTCAATATTCGCAGCGCGCTGCTGCACGAAGTTGGAGACACGCTTTCAACCGCGGCCGTCATCGCCGGTGGTTGGGCCATCCTGGTCACGGGAGATTTATGGATTGATTCCGCGCTTTCGTTCGGCATCGGCGTGCTGATCCTGTGGTCAGGCTTCGGCATCGTGCGCGAAACGCTCAATATTTTGCTGGAAGGCACGCCGCGAGGGATGAAGCTGGATAAGATCGAGTCCGTCATCCGCTCGATTGAAGGCGTGAATGAAGTCCATGACCTGCACGTCTGGAGCATCGGATCAGAGACCCACGCGCTCTCCTGCCACATTGCGATCGCCGACATTCCTCCGTCGGTCAGCGAACGCATCCTGCGCGACGTGAAGGAGCGCCTGCTGCACGACTTCCGCATCGACCATACGACGATCCAGTTCGAGCATGTGATTTGCGAAGTGGCGCACGGGTGCGTCATTCCGGTGGCGGAGAGCGAAGAACACCATCACCACAGCCACTGAGAGACTAGCGGTGGGCACGCGGTCCGGACTGGTAGCTTTACCATTCGAGAAGCTTGCCGGGTTCCTGAGTGGTTTCAAGCAGACGCGGAAGAGCCGCGCAGCGCGCAGTGAGGATCTCTTCGCACAACGGAAGGTCCGCTTGGACCGCTACAGCCACGTCACGTTCGGACTAGTCGACCAAGCGCCCAACGGCTCGGTTGAGCACATCGACTGTCTCACTCGCGTTCAAGGTTCGCTTCAAAAAGACACGTTCGGTTCTAACCACCGATGCGTATACAGGTGCCCCGCAAATTCCCAAAGGCACGGAGGGCCACCTCCGCCGTTAGGGGTCCAAGGGGCAAATACCGGATTTTCATTCTCTTTAAACATTAAGCACGAGACGTACTGCACTACCGCTACTGCGCGGCCAACCGTATCGACCGACCACCACGCGGCCCAAAGAAGCTCTACATCTGGGAGCAGAACACCGTGCGTCGCTAGCGCGGTTATCCAACGGTACGGGCGTGCGCCGCTCCCTCGATAGGCAAGCCCTCGTTGATCGTCGATCCTCGAGAATCGAACGCCGCATGAAATCCGATACCGTCGTGCGTTGAGCTCGCGTCAGAAGCCGATCAAAAACTTGCCTGTTTGCCAACACAGGATAGAACTGCTCGACGAAGCCACAATATTCACTACGCGTGCCGCGAAGGTCCTCGCGCCATGCCTCCAAACAGAATGGCAGCAGGTACGCGAATAGCGGGCTTTGGATCTCGGTGTATAGCAAGTCCTGAGTGTTTCCAAAGATCGCTCACTTCGGCCTTTTCGCCGCGGCGCAGGCGCGCGAGCCGACGCAGATGCTTAGGATTCCCTTCATACGCCTCTTGCGCGATCTTCTCGGACGGCGCTGATCCAAACACGCGTCGAAGATTTATTGCCAGATGGGTCTTGTCGGGGCACATCACGATTCTCAAGACATCGCATACGCAGGATGCGTTCAATTTCGCTAGTTTACGAAAGTTTCTGCCCTTCGAAAATCTCCCGCGCGCGCTCAAGCGTGTCGGCCTCTTCCGCCGACTTATCCGGCCGCAGGCGCACAATGCGCGGAAAGCGCAGCGCGTACCCGCTCTCGTGCCGGTCGGACTGCATCATGTTGTTGAACGCCACTTCCAGCACGATCTTCGGCTCAACCGTGCGGCGGAATCCCTGATCTTCTACGGTGTGATCGAGAAACCACTGGGTCATCTCTGCGATCTCGTCATCAGTGAGACCGGAGTATGCCTTGCCGATGTTCACCAGCCTGTCGGCCTCCCAGACCGCGAACGTGTAATCGCTGAGCACGCCCACGCGCTTGCCGTGTCCGTACTCGACTGCGGTCACCACGACATCTAATGTGGCTAGTTCGCGCTTCATCTTCAGCCACGATTTCCCACGCTTGCCCGGCGTATACGAGGAATCGAGATCTTTGATCATCAGCCCCTCATTCCCTCGCTCCTGCGCCATCGCAAAAAGCTCTTCCAGTTCCTCTGGCGACGAGACACGAAACGCCGGCGCGCGGATGATGCTCGCCCCTGCGATCGGATCGCGTGGCCCCCTCTCCACCTCGAAGGCAAGTGCTCCCTGAGCGGGCGATCTCCTCTGTGAGCCTCCGTGCCCTCTGTGGCTAAAGCTTTTCCTTGGCGCCGCCAGCAGTTCATCCAGAATTCGCCCCCGCTCCCGCAGAGGACGATCCATCACTAGCTCCCCGCCCGCGTACAAAACGTCGAACACCAGGAACGCGACCGGAATCTCCTGCAGCATTTTGTCGCTGACTTTCTTTCTTCCCAGCCGCTGCTGCAAAACGCTGAACGGCCGCGCCCGCCCCAGGTTCACGGCCTTCCGCTCGCTCGCGTCCGATGCCGCTTCATCCACCACTTGCCGCGTGTCGGAAAGATCTTTGGGATATTCCCACGCCACGATTTCTCCATCCAGAATGGCGTCCTGAGGCAGGCCTGCCAGCGCGTCCGGCAACTCCGGAAATGACTCGGTGATCTCATCCCGCGTGCGCGAGAAAAACTTCGCCTCGCCATCCGCCACATGGGCCTGCGCGCGGATGCCGTCATACTTGTCTTCCACCGCCGCTTCCGCGAAATGACTCAGTCCCTCCTCTGCCGACTCGATGGGGCTCGCCAGCATGAATCCCAGGGGATGAAACATTCGCATCGCCGCCTGCGCGAGCGTGCCCTGGGACGCCAGTCGCACGGTCTCCCCAATATCGCCCACGAGCATGTTGGCGCGTTGCACATCCGCCAGCGTTCCGCCGTAGGCCCTGGCGATCGCTTCCTCGACCAAACTCTCCTTCAATCCAATCCGCAGATCGCCGGTGATGATCTTGATGATGTACTTGGCTTCGAGCGGCGTGGCGCGGGAAATCAGATCACGCACCATGGCTGCCTTCGCCGCTGGACCACGCGCCGCCGCAATTTGACGAAATGCCCCCTCCACTTCCAACACGCCTAGACCCTGACCAGCGCGTTGGGGAAGGACTTCGCCTGCGACCGCTCCCAGGTCTCCGTGCCGGCGATAAGCGCCTGTCAGTTGGGCTTCCTGGCTCCCGGACAACGCCGCCACAATCTGCCAAAGCGACCGCCCGCCAACCTGCAGGGTGGTCTCTTCCCAGGCCGGAAACGCCCGCCCCGAAAGAAAGACCGCCGACACGGCCGCCTCATCCGTTGTACGTGACTTCAGATAGTCCGCGACGATCCCCGTCTTCAGCAGTTTCTTTGTCGTCCCCGCAATTGCTTCGCAAGCTGTCGCCAACTGCCGCATGAATCTCCAATCGTAGCGCCGGCGTCCCACCGGCTGTCGCCTGAGCCTGCCCTGAGCTTGCCGAAGGGCCCTCTGGCCCTCGCATTCGGCAATCACCTAACCCTCGCTCCTACCTCAACTTAGCCCGCACGCAACCCAATCCTAAACGACTCCCAGCATGTGTTACCCTAGAAGCTGCGTCGTGTCTTTTGTCAGGAGCATCTAAAGCGTCGTGCGCAGACTAAAAAATTACCTGCGATTCCTCGCCGCCGTGCAACTTCTCCCCGCCCTCGAGAGTGGGGAAGAAACTCTGGTCGGCGGACAAGCCGTGCTTGAGGGAGTGATGATGCGCTCCCCGCACGCCTGGGCGATCGCCTGCCGCAAACCTTCCGGCGAAGTCGTCACCATGAGTGAACCGCTCGAGCGCCCTTCAGAGAAACATAAATGGATGGCTTGGCCCATCGTGCGCGGTGTGATGACACTCGGTTATGCCATGAATCTCGGCTACCGCGCCCTGCGCTTCTCGGCCAATGTCGCCATCGAAGACATGATGCAGGAAGATGAGAAAACGGATCATGTGGCGACAGCCGCCCTTCGACAAACTCAGGGGCTCTCGGCTGTCCCGCTAGGGCGAAGCGCGGCGGATTCTTCCAAGTCCCGCGAGAAGGCTGCCACCATCAGCAACTGGCTGGCCGCTGTGAATATCCTGATCTCTCTCGCTTTCTTCATCTTCATGTACAAATACATCCCCCTGCTAGCGGCGACGGAACTCAAGAAGATCGATCCCGCTCTGGGCGGCCGAATTGTTTTCAACCTGATCGATGGTGGTATCCGCCTCGTATTGTTCCTGCTCTTCATTTGGGGAGTATCGCTCTGGAAGGATATTCGCCGGGTCTACGAGTATCACGGCGCCGAGCACAAAACCGTCTTTGCCTTCGAAAACGGAGACCCGCTCAACACCGTTGCAGTGCAGAAATATTCGACCTATCATCCGCGGTGCGGCACCAGCTTCCTGATGACGGTGATGCTGATCTCGATCGGTTTCTACATGCTGGTCCCATTCACCACATTCTGGGCGCGCTTCGCCTCGCGCATCGCTCTGCTGCCGGTTATCGCCGGAGTTTCCTACGAGATTATCCGCTTCGCGGCCAAGCATCGCGGATCGCTGTTCGCGCTGATGACCGCTCCCGGCCTCTGGCTGCAGCGCATCACTACCAAGCCTCCGTCAGACGAGCAAGCCCAGTGCGCCATTGCCGCCCTCGACCACGCCATGCTGCTCGAAAAAGAGCGTGGTGGCGAGTTGGTGATTGCCTAGCGGTCCCGCCGCGAATACTTTCTCTCCGCCTCCTCGCAACACTACAATGCCGTAGAGACGTAACTGGTTACGTCTCTTTCGCCCACAATCACGGGCTGCGGCATGAGCCGAGACGTAGCCAGCTACGCCTCTAGGAAGACTCCTATGTTTGAACGCCTCGACCAAATCGAAGCCCGCTACGAAGAACTGACCAACGCTCTCGCGTCGCCGGAGATCGTCAACGACTCGGCGAAATACCAGAAGACCGCCAAAGCCCACGCTGAAATCGCGCTCATGGTCGAGAAGTACCGCGAGTACAAAGATCTGACCAGGGGAATTGCGGAGAGCAAGGCCGTCCTTGCCGACGAAAAAGATCCCGAGATGCGCGCCTACGCCCAGGATGAGCTCACCCAACTGGAAGGCCGCGTCAAAGCGGTTGAGGAAGAGCTGAAAGTGCTTCTGCTGCCCAAGGATCCGAACGACGAAAAGAACATCATCCTGGAAATCCGCGCTGGCACTGGCGGAGACGAGGCCACGCTCTTCGCCGCCGAAATCTTCCGTATGTATACGCGATACGCGGAAACCCAGCGCTGGAAGGTGGAAGTACTGTCGTCTTCGGAATCGTCCGCCGGCGGCCTGAAAGAAGTCATCGCCATCATCGAGGGCAATCGCGTCTTCTCTCAACTCAAGTACGAAAGCGGCGTCCACCGCGTGCAGCGCGTGCCCGCGACCGAGCAGCAAGGGCGGGTCCACACCTCGGCCGTCACGGTCGCAGTGCTGCCCGAAGCGGAAGACGTTGACATCAAGATCGAAGCCAAAGACTTACGCATCGACACCTTCTGCTCCTCCGGACCCGGCGGCCAATCCGTCAATACCACTTATTCGGCCGTACGAATCACGCACATTCCGACTAACACGGTGGTCAGTTGCCAGGACGAAAAATCGCAGATCAAGAACCGCGAAAAAGGTATGCGCGTGCTGCGCTCTCGTCTCTACGAGATCGAAATGGAAAAGCAGCAACAGGCCTTGGCCAAAGAACGCAAAGCCATGGTTGGCTCCGGCGACCGCAGCGAGAAAATTCGAACCTACAACTTCCCGCAGAACCGTCTGACCGATCATCGCATCGGCTTCACGATCCACCAACTCGAAGCGGTAATGGACGGCAAACTCCAACCGCTCATCGAGGCGCTAACCACGCACTACCAGGCCGAGAAACTGAAGCAGGAGGCCGCCACCGCAGTTTAGGGGAAGAACGTAGGCATTCTTGCCCGCAAAGTGGGAGAGAATATGTCCGAAATTGACAGGACTCTCGCATCCGTTCTCGCGGGCTGCTACACTGCGAATGCCGCCCGCGTCCGCGAGTTGGCTATGTCCGTTACCGATACTCAGTTCTGGCAGAAGCCATTCCCCTTCGGAAACAGCTTCGGCCACCTGGTCCTGCACCTCAGCGGCAACCTGAACTACTACATTGGCGCGCAGATCGCGAAGACGGGCTACGTCCGCGACCGGCCACGCGAATTCAACGACCCGAATCCTCCGTCCAAAGAGGAAGCGCTGAGACGCTTCGACGAAGCCGTCGCCATGGTGCAGCAGACCATCCACTGCCAGTCCCCTGACGATTGGTCAAGAGAGTATTCAGGTGTCGGCGCGACTGCCCAGAACCGCCTCGACATGGTCGTGCAATGCGCCGCTCACATGCAGCACCACATCGGCCAGATGATCTATCTCGGTAACGAATGGAAGCGGCACGCAGGCAGTCCGAAATAGCGCGGGCAACCCCATCCCCTCGGTTGTCACCTAAGGGTCATGTCGAAAGTGAAATCCCGCTCGCTGCTCGCACTTGCAGGCTTCGGCGCGGCCACCGCCGGCGCCGCCTGGCTCGGGTCGCGCTACAGCCGCAACGGCAATCGCAACTCCTGGTATCGAGAACTCGACAAGCCGAGCTTCACTCCGCCCGATGCCGTCTTTCCCGTGGTATGGACCGCGCTTTACACGATGATCGCCTGGTCCGGTTGGCGCATCTGGAGCGCGGCGCCTTCGCGTGAGCGCAATGCCGCGCTGCGGTTGTGGATTTCGCAACTCGTCGCGAACGCCCGCTGGTCGAAACTCTTCTTCGGGGAGCGTCGTCCCAAGCTCGCGCTGGCCGACATCCTGGCGCTCGAAGGAACGATCGCGTCCTACATTACTGCCGCAAGGAAAGTCGATCGCGCCGCCGCCAACGCTTTCATTCCATACGGAGCCTGGGTTGCTTTCGCCACAGTTCTCAATGCTGAAATCTTCCGCCGCAATCCGCAGGAAGGCTGACCCGCCTGAACAAACACTTTTCCTCCGTGTGCCCCTGTGTCCGCTGTGGTTAAAATTGGCCGTGCAGCTAAAAGCGTCTCTCGGCTCTGCTATTGCCCGCCTCACCGCAGACCAAGTTCCTTCCCCGCGTCTGAACGCAGAGTTGCTCCTCACGTTCACGCTCAACTGCGACCGCGCCTACCTGTTCGCGCATCCCGAGCGAGAACTCAGCGCCGAAGAGCAGAGCCGCTACGATGCTGCTCTCTCCGAACGCGCCCGGGGCGTCCCCGCTCAATACATCACAGGACATCAGGAATTCTGGGGAATGGACCTCATCGTTACCCCTGCGGTTCTCATTCCGCGCCCTGAGACTGAACACATAGTTGAGACCGTGCTGGCTCTCGCCAATGAGACGGAGTCTGGCGGGCAAGAATGTCCGCCCCGCACAATGCCTCTGCGTATTCTCGACGTCGGCACCGGCTCGGGCTGCCTTGCCTTAGCTTTAGCCACAGAATTTCCTAACGCCGAGATCCACGCCACCGATATATCGGCTGCCGCGCTCGAAGTCGCCAGCGCTAATGCGGCCCGCCATCAGTTTGAGAAGCGAATTCACTTCCATCAAGCGGACCTGCTCAAAGGACTCAATCTGACCGACCTGGACTTTGTCATCTCCAACCCCCCGTATGTAGGCGAAGCGGAAGAAGATCAGGTTCAACTGGAGGTCCGGAAATATGAACCGCGCGACGCCGTGTTTGCCGGACCTACCGGAGTCGAGGTCACTGCACGCCTGCTTCCCCAAGCCCACGCAGCTCTGCGTCCCGGCGGATGGCTTATCCTGGAAATCAGCGGAACGATTGCTGGCAAGGTTGAGCGACTCCTCGATTCTTGGGAGGACGTTCGCATCATGCGCGATCTGCAGTCCATTCCACGCGTTGTGCAGGCGCGACGGCCCAGAGTCTGAATAATTATTCCGTGAAACGTTTAGGGCGACCGTAAGGCCGCCCCTGATTCCTTTGTGTCCAATTTTGTGGCTGCTTCCAGGTTGATTGTCATTCCTCGCGAAGCGAGGAATCTATTGTTCCTGCCTGCCCGAGGCCTAGCGTCGCACCACCGCCGCCGGTTGGATTTCCTCGACATCAATAATATCGGTCGGATAATTCCCCGTATAACAAGCCGAGCAATACGACATTTTCTCCCCTTCACCGCAAGCCTTCTTGAGACCCTCCAGCGAGAGATAAGCCAGCGAGTCCGCGCCAATGTAATCGCGAATCTCATCCACCGACTTATTGGCGGCAATGAGTTGTTTCTTGGAAGGCGTATCCACGCCGTAATAACAAGGCGAAATCGTGGGCGGGCAGGAGATGCGCATGTGCACTTCCTTCGCCCCCGCGCTCCGGATCATGCGCACGATCTTCCGGCTGGTTGTGCCGCGCACGATCGAGTCATCGATCAGCACTACGCGCTTGCCTTGCAGCAGCGAGCGCACTGGATTCAGCTTCAGCTTCACGCCAAAGTCCCGCACGCTCTGGCTGGGTTCGATGAACGTTCGTCCGACATAGTGGTTGCGGATCAACGCAAAGCGAAATGGTAGTCCGCTCTCGGCGGCATATCCCACGGCCGCCGTCACACCCGAATCCGGCACGGGAACCACAAGATCGGCCTCCACCCCCGCTTCCCTTGCCAGTTGACGCCCCAGTTCCTCGCGGCTGGTCTGCACGGCGCGTCCGAAGACGATGCTGTCGGGACGCGAGAAGTACACATGCTCGAAGATGCAGCTCGATTGCGGTGCAGCCGTCGAATAGAAACGTGAACTGATTCCCTCCGGCCCCACCAGGATCAGCTCCCCCGGTTTTACATCGCGCACGTACTCGGCGCCGATCAGGTCGAACGCGCAAGTCTCGGAGGCGAAGACGATGGTGTCGTGCTTCTGACCCTCCAGTGCCGCGATACGGCCCATGGCCAGAGGCCGGAACCCGCGCGGGTCGCGCACCGCGAAGACGCGGTCGTTACTCATCATCACCAGCGAAAATGCTCCCTCGACCCGGCGCAGCGCGTCGGCCACCGCTTCCGGCAGTGTGTGCTCCTTGGAAAGCGCGATCAGGTGAACGATGACTTCGGTATCGCTGTTGGTCTGAAAAATCGAGCCTTGACTTTCCAGCCGTGCGCGGACCTGCAGCGCGTTGGTGAGGTTGCCGTTGTGCGCCACGGCAATCGATCCCTTGTTCGACTGCACCAGGATCGGTTGCGCGTTCAGCAGTGCCGAGTCTCCAGCCGTGGAGTAGCGCGTATGGCCGATAGCCAGGGTCCCGCGCATTTTCGAGAGCACATCTTCGGTAAAGATGTCCGCCACCGAGCCCATGGCCTTGTGTGCTCGCGAAGTCAGGCCATCGGAAGTGACAATCCCGGCGGATTCTTGACCGCGGTGCTGCAGGGCGTGCAGTCCCAGGTACGCCAGCTTCTCCGCCTCAGGATGGGCGAAGATCGCCACCACGCCGCACTCGTCATGAAATTTGTCAGAAGAACGCATTTTGCTCCCGGCTGTTAGATCTTGGCCCTTGGCTCTTAGCTTTTAGCTCAACCAAACCATGCCCTCTGGCTCAAGCTTTTGACTTGAATCAGTCCGGCGCCACCAACTCCGGATCCGTGCGCAACGCCGATTCCAAAGCGCCTTCGTAAGCTGCGCTCAACTCCGGCACCGCCGCCGAAATGACGAGCTTGCCGTCGAGCGAGATTTCTAACCGTTCCGGAATCGTATCTCCAATGACCTCGGCCGCAGCGCCGTGTTTCACGGCCACTTCTTTGATTCGGGCTACCTGCTCCGGGTCGCAAGAGATCACGATCCGGCTCGCATCTTCGCCAAAAAGAGCGAATTCCGCAAAAAGGCCGCCAGATGCCAGATTCACCCGCGCGCCCACGCCTTTCGGCAATGCTTTCTCCGCTAACGCGACCGCCAAGCCGCCATCAGCGCAGTCATGCGTCGAATCGACCAGGCCATGCTGAATCAATTCGATGACCGCCTTCTGCAGCCCGGCTTCCTTCTCCAGGTCAAGCTCCGGCGGATATCCCCACACCGAGCCCAGAACTTCCTTGGCGTATTCCGAAGAACCAAACTCGCTCTCTGCATCGGTGATATCGCCCGTTTCTCCCGCCCGCAATAGCACGATGGTGCGTCCGGGAGCGACGAAATGCATTTTCGCGGTCTTGTGCACGTCCTCGAGAATCCCCACAACTCCAAGCACAGGCGTGGGATAAATGCCTTCGCCCAGCGTCTCGTTGTAGAAGCTGACGTTGCCGCCGGTGATGGGAATTTCCAATTCCTCGCAAGCTTTCGTGATCCCATCGATCGTTTGCGAGAACTGCCACATGATGTGCGGCTTTTCGGGATTGCCGAAGTTCAGGCAATTCGTTGCTCCCACAGGAGTGGCTCCCGAGCACGCTACTTTGCGCGCCGCCTCCGCGACCGCGTGCATCGCGCCCAGCCGCGGATCCAGATAGCACCAGCGCCCGTTCCCATCCAGCGCCATTGCAAGCCCGCGCTGCGAGCCCTTAATGCGAATCACGCCCGCGTCGCCCGCTCCCGGCGCTTCAACCGTGTTGGTCTGCACCATGTGGTCGTATTGCTGCCACACCCAACGTTTGCCGCAAGTATTAGGGCTTGCCAGCAACTGCTTCAGATTCGCAGTGAAGTCGACGGCCCCGCCGATTTTGATTTGTTCCGGCATCTCGCGCGGCACTGGCGGTTCCCATCGCGCCAGCGGGCGTTTGTATACCGGGGCGTCGTCAGTCAGCGCCGGATTCGGAATCTCCGCCACGACTTTGCCGTGCTCCAGCACACGCAACTTGTTGCCGCTCGTAACCCTGCCGACCTCAACCGCGTCGAGCCCCCACTTTTCGAAAACGCGGAAGACCTCGTGCTCGCGTCCTTTTTGCGCCACCAGCAGCATGCGCTCCTGCGACTCGCTGAGCATGATCTCGTACGGAGTCATGCCAGTCTCACGCTGCGGAACGCGGTCCAGTTCGATTTCGATGCCCACACCGCCGCGCCCGCCCATCTCGCAGGTCGAACAGGTCAGGCCCGCCGCGCCCATATCCTGAATGCCAACGATCGCGCCGGTCTGCATGGCTTCAAGGCAGGCTTCGAGGAGGAGTTTTTCCAGAAAGGGATCGCCGACCTGCACGTTGGGCCGCTTCGCTTCCGAGGCTTCGCTGAACTCTTCGCTGGCCATGGTCGCGCCGTGAATGCCGTCTCGCCCGGTCTTCGCGCCCACATAGATCACCGGATTGCCTTCGCCTGCGGCCCGCGCGTAGAAGATTTCATTCTTCCTTACCAAGCCCAGAGCGAAAGCGTTCACCAGCGGATTTCCGGAGTAGCAGGGCTCGAACTTCGTTTCGCCGCCCAGGTTCGGCACGCCGAAACAGTTGCCATAGGATGCAACTCCGCTGACCACGCCCTCAAATACGGAATGATTCTTGTGGAGTTCTTTCTGGGTTGTTGCGCCGTCCGCGGGCGAGTCGCCCGCGCCCACACGGATCGGCCCGAACCGCAACGAATCCATGACCGCGACCGGCCTTGCTCCCATGGTGAAGATATCCCGCAGAATTCCACCTACGCCCGTGGTCGCGCCCTGAAAGGGTTCGATGAACGACGGGTGATTGTGAGATTCGATCTTGAAGGCGCAGGCCCAGCCGTCGCCAATGTCGATGATGCCGGCGTTCTCGCCCGGTCCCTGCAGCACGAGTTTGCTGCGCGTGGGCAAGCGTTTCAGATGCACACGCGACGACTTATAGGAGCAGTGCTCGCTCCACATCACGCTGAAGATGCCGAGCTCAGTGAGGGTAGGCTCGCGCTGGCCGAGAAGTCGCTTGATCTTCTCGTACTCATCGGGCGTAAGGCCATGCTGCCGGAGAGTCTCCGGAGAAAAGGCGGAGGTCAAAGAGGTGGCCATGGGAAGAGTTTCTATTGTCGCATTTCGGGGCGCGGGAGGATAGAGCCGCCGGAAAAAGCTGTTGAGGCTACATTCCAGCCTCTCCTGCTACGATTCTGTTAATGAAATCGATCATTGTAGGTACGGCAGGACACATCGACCACGGCAAAACGGCGCTGGTGAAGGCGTTGACCGGGATCGATGCCGACCGGCTGGAGGAAGAGAAGCGCCGCGGCATCACCATTGATCTGGGCTTCGCCCATATGGACTTGCCGGATGCGAAAGGCGAGCCTCTGCACCTCGGGTTTGTGGACGTGCCGGGCCACGAACGTTTTGTGCGCAACATGCTGGCCGGAGTCGGTGGCATTGATCTGGTGCTGCTGGTCATCGCGGCGGATGAGTCGATCAAGCCGCAGACGCGAGAGCACTTCGACATTCTGCAATTGCTGGGTGTGCAGCGCGGCATCACGGTGCTCACCAAGTCGGACGCGGTAGATGCCGAGATGCTCGATGTGGTGCGGTTGGAGGTGGAGGAATTTCTACGCGGAACATTTCTGGAGCCGCCTAAGTCTCCTATAGTTGCTGTCAGCTCGCTGACGGGCGCCGGGCTCGACGATCTGAAGCGGGCGATGATCGCGGCCGCGGCGGAGGTGCGGCCCCGCGATTCGCGTGCTCTGGCCCGATTGCCGATCGACCGCGTGTTCACCATGAAGGGATTCGGCACGGTGGTGACCGGGACCCTGGTGGCGGGCACGATTCGACGCGAAGAGGAGATGGAAGTCTTTCCCAGCGGTCGAAAAGTTCGGGTGCGCGGAGTGCAGGTACACGGACAAGCTTCCGACGCGGCCGTTGCTGGTCAACGCACGGCGCTGAATCTGGCGGGGGCGAGCACGGAAGATTTGTCGCGGGGCATGACGCTGGCGCCGCCGGCGATGTTTTCAGCCACGCGTCGAGTGGACGTGCGGTTGCGATTGCTCTCCTCAGCTCCGCGCGCTCTGAGGCATCGGTCGCGAGTCCACTTCCATTCCAATACGATGGAGACGGTGGCAGAGATCGCGCTTCATGGCACGAAGCAACTTGCTGCGGGTGCGGAGGCGTTTGCGCGGCTGAAGCTTCCAGAGCCAGCACTTTTGCTGCCCGGGGACCGGTTCATTATCCGGCAATTCTCTCCGGTCGTGACGATCGGCGGCGGCGGCGTGCTCGATCCTGCCCCCATCCCGCGCATGCCGGGACACGAAAGCTTCCTGCAGATACTGGCTGGCGGTAACCCGGAAGCGATGCTGAGAGCCCGGATCGCAAGGCATGGTCACGCCGGAATCTCGATGTCGCAACTGATCGCCGAAACCGGTTGGAGCAGAGACTCCGTCGAAGGTCAACTCGCCCAAACGTTGAAAGACGTGCGAGTGCTGCGGATCGGTGACCTGTTCGTGGACGGGCTCGCAATGGTCCGGCTGCAACAATTCATTGTCAATTCGGTGGAAGCGTTTCACAAAAACAACTCCTTGGTGCGCGGGTTTGCCAGGGAGGCGTTACGCGAGCAGGTGAAATCGTCGTCGGAAGTGTTCACTGCCTCGCTCGATCTGCTCGTCCGTGAAAAAAATATCGAGGCCGCCGGCGACCTCGTGCGACTCCCCGGCCACGGCGTGGTCATGAAGGATGAGGAAGCCGAGTCCAAGAAGAAAATCGAAGAGGCCTTCGCGTCGGCGGGATTGAAAGTTCCGGCACTCCATGAGGTGATCGGCGGACTCAAGGTGGATAAGACTCGTGCGCAGAAGATCGTCACGCTACTACTGCGGGATAAACTGCTAGTCAAAATTTCCGAAGAACTTGTCTTTCACCGCAGCGCGCTGGAAGAGTTGCGCCACCTAGTCGCGGCGCAGAAGGCCAAATCTCCGAAGATGGACGTGGCGAAGTTCAAAGAATTGACCGGAGTCAGTCGCAAGTACGCTATCCCTCTGCTCGAATATTTGGACAGAGAGCGCGTGACCAAGCGCGTCGGGGATGCGCGGGAAATCCTTTAAGAATTGTGCAATTGGGTAATTGAAAACCCCTGGCAAAATTACCAAATTACTCAATTTGTTCAATCTTTTCAGACCTTTTCCTCTGGAAACTCCACTTCCAGCCCCAGCGGGTCAGTGAAGCGGTTGGTGAGGTTGGCCAGTCCTGTAAGCAGATGAATGTCAACGATTTCAGGTTCGGAGAACTGCTTGCTCAGACCCGCGAAATCGCCGTCGGTGATGTCGTGCGGCGTGCGCGTCAGTTTTTCGACATAGGTCAGCGCGGCTCGTTCTTTTTCGCGGTAGCGTGCGTAGTCTCCCGCCTTGAGCGCCGACCAGTCTTCCGCGTTCAGCCCCGCCCGCTTCGACGACGCGACGTGGTGCTGCGTGCAGTAGTGGCAGCCGTTGATCAGCGAGACGCGAAGGTAGATGAGTTCATAGAGCTTGCGATCCAGTGAACGTCCCACGCTGGCGTAGAAGCTTAGAAAACTCTTAAGCATCTCCGGCCGATGCGCGAGCGCTTTCTGCGCATTGCCCGGCTTGCCACGCAGCACCTTGTCATAAATCTCCTTCACTTCGGGAGAGGCTGCCTCCGGTGCAATCAGGCTAATCCGCGACATACGATCCTCCAGGGTGGAAGTCCCACTGATCAATCTTAGATGAAGTGCAGGCCGCAAGGGTTCCGGAACCCTCAAGCAAAGACGCGAACTGCCGATAGAGGTTCTCATGAGGCGCTGTGCGGCAAACTTCGCGGCCTGCTCGTTGATGGTACTCGCCACGGCGTTGCTGCCCCTAGGGGCACAAGACGAGTTTTCTGACTCCGGAACCCGCTCCAAAATTCTTGCCCTGGAGAACGCGTGGGCGCGAGCGGCAGAGATCAAAGACGTTACAGCGATGGACACGTTGCTCGACAACTCCTTCTTATATGTCGACTTTGACGGCCGGCTCATGACGAAGGCGGAAGTCCTGGTGGATGTAAAATCGGCCGGCGTGCAGCAGGTTCTGCCGGAACTGATGACAGCGAATCTGCACGGAAACACCGTGATCGTCACAGGGATCTTCAGGATGAAGGGAATGGAAGGCGGAAAACCGTACGTGCGGCGCGGGCGGTTCATTGATGTATGGATGTACAAGAATGGCCGTTGGGTCGCCATCTCGAGCCAAGCCACCCTAATCGCGCGCTGAACGTCGGAACGAACGGCATGCCTGTTCTGACTCAGCCACCATCAAGGAGTTCCCGCCTGCCGTGCTTCACATTCGTCCTGCAATTCCAAGATGTGGCGCTGCTCCAACACTATGATCCGCGAACAGGCCGAGTATGAGCCACCTCGCCGTTGTGACCATCGGAGAAGAAGATCTGGTTCAAGATAGCGTCGGTGAGAACCCGCGTTTCCGCGCACCCGTTGCCGAGTGGGACGGAGCCTGCGGGATACGCCGTATTTTTTGGATACTATTCGACGTGGGCGGGGCGCGGATTGTTTTTGGAAGATCTATTCGTGCGTGCGGGGTTTCGCAAGCGCGGCATCGGAAGGCGCTGCTGGCCGACGTCGAGCGTAGTGCCGACGAGGAGCACTGCTCCGGAATACACTGGGAGGTGCTCGATTGGAATAATAGGGCCATCGAGTTCTACAAGCAGTTGGGTGCGACCTTTCGCGATCAGTGGCGGGCGGTGCTTCTCACCGATGAGGCTCTGCGGCGACTGGCGGAGCAGGCACTTTGAAAACGAAGAAGACGAAAATCGGCAACGCGAACGACCCTGTTCGCCTGTTTGCAATTCAGGCCGACTGGGCCGCGTGGCTTGAAAAAAACCATCGCCACTCGCGGGGTCTGTGGTTGCAGGTGGCAAAGAAAGGATCGGGCCTTCAATCGGTAACCTACGGCGAGGCGCTCGAGGTAGCCTTGTGTTATGGATGGATCGACGGGCAGAAGCGGGGTGACAGCGACCAAGCGTGGCTGCAATGGTTCCTTCCGCGTTCGGCAAACAGCATCTGGTCGAAGATTAACCGCGACAAGGCCGTCGCACTGACCGCGAGCGGCCGGATGAACGCTGCGGGCTTGGAAGCAGTCGAGGCCGCCAAGAAAGCTGGAAGGTGGGATGCGGCTTACGACTCACCCAAAGCCGCTAAGATCCCGAAGGACTTTGAGGCGGCGATGGATGCGAGGCCGCGAGCCCGGAAGTTCTTTCAGTCTCTCGATGGCGCGAATCGGTACGCGGTGCTGTTTCGCATTCAGACGGTGAAGAAGGCGGAGACGCGAGCCCGAAAGATCCGCGAGTTTGTCGAGATGCTGGAGAGGAGCGAGACGATTCACCAGCCGCGGAAAGCCCGCCGCCCGTCAGAGTAAGTAGATAATTCCGGCTCGCGGATATTGATCTGTTTTAACATATGGCCTTTTTCTTTATCGTTCCTCTATGGATACTCTGCCTGCTGGGGGGAGCGACTTTGTTCTGTTTCGCGAGGCTGCGGAATCTTTCGTTGTATGTAATGCTCGGGTCCACCGGATTTACCGTTTTTTCGTTTCTTTGCTCGACAATGGTTCTACTGGTCGCGGGGAAATGGCCGCAGCTATTTTGGCATTCGGGTTTGCTGGTGGCAGCCGGATACATCGGTGCGCTGCTGGCGGGCGGGGCGTTCGGTGTCGTCGGCGGGCTGGCGCTTGCCTACAAGTTCCATTTCAGGAGAAATCTGGCTTCGCCGCACGCTGAGCGCTAATGATGAGAAATAACGTTCGTATCATCGGAGCTGGGCTGGCGGGGTCCGAAGCTGCCTGCCAGTGTGCGCGGCGAGGTCTGGAAGTGGAACTCTTCGAAATGCGTCCAGTGCGCTCGACGTCGGCCCACCAGACGGCGGATTTTGCCGAACTCGTTTGCTCGAACTCGCTCAAGTCCGACAGTGAGAACACGGCTCCGTGGCTGCTGAAGGAAGAGATGCGACGCGCGGGTTCGCTGCTGTTGGAGATTGCCCGGGAATGCGCGGTCCCGGCGGGACATGCTTTGGCCGTGGACCGCGTCACCTTTGCGACTCGGGTGACGGAAGCGATCTCACAGGACTCGCGCATTGCCGTAAGACGCGAAGAGATAACTGCGGTCGATGAGTTGCGGGACGTGACCATCATCGCCACCGGTCCGCTGACTTCGGACGGACTGGCTTCCGAGATTGCGCGCTTGAGCGAAGGGGCAGAGGAGTCAGGATCTCAACGGGCCGGGGCGCCCGCTCCACAAAGTCCGCACTTGTATTTCTACGATTCGATCAGCCCGATTGTAGAGTCGGACTCGATCGATATGTCGCGCGTCTACATGGCGGCGCGATATGACAAAGGATCGGCGGATTATATCAACTGTCCGATGACGCCCGAGGAATACGGCCGCTTTTACGATGCGCTCCTGGCAGCGCAGTCGGTTGAAGATCGTGATTGGGAAAAACTGAATTACTTCGAAAGTTGCCTGCCAATTGAGGAGATTGCGCGCCGTGGCCGCGACACGCTTCGCTTCGGCCCGATGAAGCCGGTGGGGTTACTCGATCCGCGTACCGGCAAGATGCCGTACGCGGTGGTGCAGTTGCGGCAGGAGAACCTGAGGGCGGATTCCTTCAACCTGGTCGGCTTTCAAAATCATTTGAAGTTTGGCGAACAGGCGCGCGTGCTGCGGCTGATTCCGGGTCTGGAGAATGCTCGATTTTTGCGCTATGGACAGATTCATCGCAATACCTACATCAACGCGCCGACCTTGTTGCGCGAGACCTTGCAGATGAAGACGCACCCACGAGTTTTCTTCGCGGGACAGATTTGCGGGGTGGAGGGCTACGTGGAATCGATCGCGACCGGGCTGTTGGCCGGAATGCACGCTGCAGCGCTCATCTCCGGGGCTGAGATTTCTCCCGCTCCGAGGGCTTCCGCGTTTGGATCGTTAACCCACTACGTCACGCACGCGGACGCCAAGAACTTTCAGCCGGCAAATATCACGTTTGACCTCCTTCCTCCGCTGGAGAAAAAGATTCGCGATCGCAAGGATCGCCATCGCGTGCAGTGCGAGCTGGCTCTCCAAGAGTTCGACGCGTGGATGGAGAGGGTCGGCGCGACGTGAGAAGGCGTAAAGCGTAGAAGCCGAAACGCCGCTGAGGACGCAGAGCGATGCAGGCGTCACCGGAGATTCAGATTCGTCGAGCGGATCCGCAGGACGCGCGCGCCATTGCGAAGGTGCTCTACGAATCCTTCGCGGAGTATATTTGGTACTCCCCTATTTACGATGGCGAAGGATGTTCTCCGGAAGCAGTGATCGAGGTTCACTCGGAAGTGAACGTTTCGAAAGTGCTGCGAATGAACGGGATTGCCTTCCTGACCCGCTTTTTTCTGCAACAAAATTCCTGCCGGATGCGTATCTAACACTAGGCCAACCGGGGATGACCTTCTCTTCCCGGCTGCGTCCAACAAATGTCATGACGGTGCGCGATCTCATTTACGACGTCCTGCGAACTCTCTGGTCGCACAAGCTTCGCGCCTTCCTTACCATGTTCGGGATTGCCTGGGGCATCGTCTCGATTGTGCTCATGGTGGCAGCCGGCGAAGGCTTGCGCAAAGGCCAGGAAGATCAGGCGCGAAACCTAGGCAAAGACGTGATGATCGTCTTCCATGGCCGTACCAGCCTGCAGGCGGGCGGTAGCCACGCCGGACGCGTCGTGCACTGGGAAGATCCGGATGTCGCGGTGGTGCAGGCCGAATCGCCCGACTGCCGGTACGCGATTCCGGAGCTCGAGCAGGACACCGTGCGCACGCATTCCAATTTCAACAATGCCGCCTTCACGGTGACGGGATCGTATCCGCAGTTCGGCTACATTCGCAGCCTCGACGTCGGCGCGGGGCGTTTCTACGATTGGGACGACATGCGCGAGGCACGGCGTGTGGCATTTCTCGGCTCCGACGCAGCCAAGCAGTTGTTCCCGGGTCGCAATCCCGTGGGCGATACGATCTATTTAAATGACTCCCCCTACACCGTCATCGGCGTCATGGCGAAAAAAAAGCAGGACTCCAGCTATGACGGCTGGGACGTAAACAAAGTCTTCGTACCCTTCGCAGCGATGCGGCGTGAGTTTCCCGACAAGCCCCCCGGGACGAACTCGACATTCGATCAGTTGCTGGTGACGCCGAAATCAGTCGAGCAACATACGGCCTGCAAGCGCGAAGTGCGCGTGGCGCTGGCGCGCATGCATCGCTACGATCCGAACGACAAGGAAGCGTGTCCGATCTGGGATACGGTGCAGGAAGCGCAGGCCTTCAAGACGATGACCGATGGCATGAAATTCTTCCTGGGAGCCGTCGGGATCGTGACGCTGATCCTGGGCGGCATCGGCGTCATGAATGTGATGCTCGTCGCGGTGCGGGAGCGGACCCGCGAGATTGGAGTGCGCAAGGCGATTGGCGCTCCGGCGGGTACGATTCTGCGGCAATTTTTTATTGAGGCGCTGATCATCGCTCTGTTGAGCGGAGGAATCGGCCTGGGCGTGGCGTTTGGATTCTGTGCACTGGTCAACCTGTTGCCGATGCCGGACTTTTTTGCCGGACTGATCCCGAGTTGGAGCTCCGGGTTGATTGCTGCCGCGCTGTTGGGAGCGATCGCGGTAGGAGCAGCGCTCTACCCTGCGCGCCGAGCTGCGTCGATTGATCCGATTGAGGCACTGCGCTATGAGGCCGGCGGGTAGAGTCGTGCGGGATCTCGCCGGCAAGAGTTCAAATGCTGATTGAAATCATTCTCGAAGCCTGGATCGCACTAAAGCGGAACGTGACTCGCAGCTTTCTCACCATGCTGGGGATCGTCTGGGGCATCGCCACCGTGACTCTGTTGATCGCGTACGGCAGCAGCTTCCGCAGCGTTCTAGTGCATGGCTTTGACGCGTTTGGTAAGAGCGTGGTCATCTGCTGGCCGCAGCAGACCAGCGAGCAACCGGGCGGACAACGCGCCGGAAAGAAGGTAGTCCTCGAGCAGGCGGATCTCGACATGGTGAAGGCGACGGCCCCGCTGGTAAAGCATGTATGCCTCGAGACGGTTCGGCGCCCGGGAATTGCCTACGGCGACCGCATGGTGGGGACAGCGCCGGTGCGCGGAGTCTGTCCTGAATATGGCGAAATGCGCAATGAAGTCCCCGCAGAAGGCCGCTGGATTAACGCCGAGGACGAACTGGAACGGCGGCGCGTGATCTTTCTGGGGGGCCGACTGAAGGAAGAGTTGTTCAGCGGACGCCCGGCCGTGGGCGAGACGGTGCAAGTCTCCGGCGTGCGCTTCACCGTGGTCGGCGTCATGGCGCGGAAGATCCAGCTCAGTAATTACTTCTCGAGCGACGATGAGTCGTCGTGGATTCCGTATTCCGCGGCTGGCGATTTGTGGAATACGCGGTACGCCGCCGTGATGGTGTTTGAGCCCATCGCTCCGCAGTTCGAAAAGAAGGCGATGGCGCAAGTACTGGCCGCGGTGGCGACGCGACAGGGTTTTTCACCCACCGATCCCAAGGCGTTTCAAATGTTTGGCCGGGATGAATTTCGTCCGGTCATCGATGCGCTGACCATTGGATTGCAGGTCTTGCTGACCTTCATTGGAACCTTGACTCTCGGAATCGGCGGCGTGGGCGTGATGAATATCATGCTGGTGTCGGTGGACGAGCGGATCCGCGAGATCGGCCTGCGGCGCGCACTAGGAGCACGCAAGCGCCACATCAAACTGCAATTCCTGGCCGAGACTCTTCTGATCATGCTGATCGGCGGCGCGATTGGCGTGTTGTTGTCGTATCTCATTGCGTGGTCCGTCGGGACGCTGCCCATGATGGGGCCGTTGTTTGAAGACGATTCCGGCCAAGGCGACATTCACCTGCGCATCTCGATCATGACCGTGATCCTTTCCACCGCAGTCCTGCTCGTGGTGGGCGTGATCAGCGGCCTGGTCCCGGCGATGCGGGCATCGAAGCTCGATCCGGTCGAGGCCCTGCGTTACGAATAACCAAGTGCGTAGCGACAGCCGGGCTTCGACTCCGCTCAGGGCAGGCTCTCGGCTGTCCAGCCGAGCGAGGCTCGACAAACCCGCGGGGCGTCATCATCCTGGTCACAAGAATTGATTTGCTCCGCTTCCTGGTTCGCAGTACCTTGCTGCTGAAGCATTTCGTCGAGGTGAATCTTGCCGATCTCTGCCGTAGATACGATCACGCTCGCCTTCCAGCACACCAAACGGCAACTTTTGCAACCGTTTCGCTTCTGGCAGTGGACTCGACTGGCGGTCGTCGGCTTGCTGGCTGGAGAGACGGGCTCTGGCGGAAGCTTCAACTTCCCGACGAGCTTTCCGCATCAGACAGGATCTTCGCGCCATTTCATGGAACAAGGGTTCCCGAAAATTGATCCCGCGATTCTGGGCGGACTCATCGCCACTCTTGTGGTAACAGGTTTCGTTTTCGTAATTGTGATGATGTACGTGAGCAGCGTGATGCGGTTCATCCTGTTCGACAGTGTGCTAGCGAAAGAATGTCACATCCGGCAGGGATGGAGCCGCAGGCAGGGCCCTGGCTGGAGGTATTTTTTGTGGCAGTTAGCACTTATGCTGGCCACGATCGGAGGAATGGCGGTGCTGCTGGGAATCCCCGCTGTTTTTGCCTTCGGGATGGGATGGTTTAGCCCGCCTCGCGAACATGTGCTGGCGCTAGTGCTGAGCGGGATCGTGGTGTTCTTCCTAATGTTCCTTTTCTTTGTGATCGCGGCTGTGGTTCACGTGCTGACCAAGGATTTTGTAGTGCCACAAATGGCGCTGGAGGATATTGGGGCCATCGAGGGCTGGCGACGGCTCTGGCCCATGATTCAGGCAGAACAAGGTGGCTATGCCGTGTACGTCGGCATGAAAATCGTGTTGGCTATTGGCGCGGGGATTGTCATCGGCCTCGCGTCGGTGATTCTTGGCCTGATCGTCGCAATTCCAA
The DNA here is from genome assembly GCA_963791515.1 of uncultured Acidobacteriaceae bacterium. Classification (GTDB taxonomy): domain Bacteria; phylum Acidobacteriota; class Terriglobia; order Terriglobales; family Acidobacteriaceae; genus Sulfotelmatobacter. Next base: position 147,100 of record CAWBSS010000014.1, read on the forward strand.
CCGTGGGGCTCGGCATTATTGCCGTGTTGACGGGGAAAACCGCGGGCCTGACATGGAATGTCTTTACCATCACTTTGGCAGTGGTCGTGGGATGCATTCTGCTGGCGGCGTTTCTTTACTTGATCTCGCTGATCGCGGTTCCGGCCATTGTGTTCTTCCCCGCGTATGCGATTTATTTTTTCGCGGCACGGTATCGGCCGTTGAGCCTCGTGCTGTATCCGCTTCCGCCGCAAGAACCGCCGTCAATAGCGCCCGTTCCTGAACCCGCCGGATAGGAGGATCCTGCGAGCCAGCGTTGTACCTACGGCCGATTCAAGGTTGTTCAGGTTTCAGCTTCGCAGTCTTTCCGTTCGGCCACGAGAATCTCCGGCCCACGATGCATTTCACGATGAGGTGGTCCGTGGAATGCGTCGTCCCAACACCGACACCGAAGTTGAACTCCCACTGCGGACCGAAATCCACATCGATGGTGGGAAAGAATTGCTGCTGTTGATCTCTGAGCGCGTCAAAGCCGGCCAGCGAACCGTAGGACGCGTAGTATTCCAGCCCGCCTGCAACCTTCCTGGTGAAGTCGTAACTGATTTTCACGTTGGGCGAAAAGGTTACGCCCTGGTTCACGCCCGGTCCGTGAAACGAGCGGTCGAGAGCCGGATTAAAGGCAAGATACCAGGGCCCGATTTTTCTGTCGACGATAGGACGTATCTCCCACGTCCAAGTGTCGGGCGAGAATGCGGCGCGCTGGTAGCCGAATTCCGTTGACAGGCTCACGCCCATTGGCCAGTGCCACCTCTCAGGAGCGCGCACCCGCGGTCGGATGTGGTCCCCCACCCACTGCCATCCGCCATCCGCCTGAATGCTCGAGAAAACATAGAAGCCCACCTCGGCCCAGTCGTTGATGCCCTGCGTGATTTCGAGCGTTTCGTGTTCGGCGTGGTCGGTGGGAAGCATGCCGTCTTGCACCGTCTTGCTGCCGTCCACGGTGAAATTGGAGTGGATCTCAACCATAGTCGAACGCGGTGCCACGGTTTCCGAGCCGTAGACCTGGATTTCGTAATTGTCCTGGGCACGTGAAAAAGGGGCGAGGATGACAACTGCGAAGAGAGCCAGGAGTGCGAGTCGCGACGACGAATGGATCATGTGCCTAAAGGGGTGATGCAAGCCCGTTCTCCGCCGATGCCGCGTTTTCAAAGTGGTGGGGCTGAGGACAAAACGTCTGCTTTCGAGGACTAGGATACCTACCAGAGTGGACTACTAGCCGCCGGCGATGGCCCCGATAATCAGGAAAGGCTCTTTTCCCGACGCAACTGCGTCGGGCAGCGGGGAGTCCGGAGACTCGTGGGATAGATCTTCCTCGCAGGCGAAAAAGCGCAAGAACGCTCGCCGCTGTCGGGTGTCATGGTCGCGGATAGTACCGCGAAGCATTGGATAACGGGCTTCGAGTGCGTCGAGGACCGAGCGCTGCGTGACCGGGCCTTCGACTTCAAGTTGGACCTCGCGGCCGACGTGCGCCAGCGTCCGAAGGTGTTGCGGAAGTTCTACTCGAATCATTGCGTTCATCCGATGCGGCGCCGAGGTTATTGTTTTTCGGCGCCGCATCTCCCCAGACGACTTCGTTCATTTCAAATTGGTCTCTTGAATGTATAGCGACTTCCAGTCATTGCCCTCGTGAATCCAAACTTCGCCGAAAATGCTGTTGGACTTCGTCACCTCGCTGCCCGATTTACCTTCGTACTGCGCCGAATATGTGACCAGCGCTGCGTGCGTTCCTAGCGGTTTAACGGTGAAATTCTTCAGCGTGTAATTTTGAAGTTCGAACTCGTCCACCATGGCAATTTCGGCTTTCTTGTCACCAAACCCGCTTCCGCCTTCCTCTATCTCGCGGAAGCCGTCGGCTAGGCTGGCTCCGAGGGACTCTTTGTTTTTGTTCTTAAAATCTTCCCAAACTCTTCGGACCTTCGATTCGAGAGCGGGCGGGGCCGATTTTGACTCGGCACCCTTCTGCTTTTCTTGAGCCGTTGTCGCACCCATCAGCAATACCAAGCACGCAACGGCGGGGAGAATCATTTTCATGTCTTTCTCCTGGAATAGATCGCAAGCGACGCTAGCACTTGGAGAGAGAGAAAGTCAAAATCCCACCCTTTCGCAAAAAAAAACGCGAAAGAGTGGGGCACCCAGATTGTCTCTTGTCCCAGATTGTTTCTTGTTCCGGATTGTTTCTTGCCGCGTTTCTTACCCTCGGCTCACGGCAGGGTCTGAACTTCCACCGACAGCACTGCTGGCAGATCGCGTACGATCGGATTCCAACTGTCTCCGGCATCGGCGGATGCATACACCTGTCCTCCGGTTGTGCCGAAATAAATGCCGCACTGGTCGAGCGAGTCCACGGCCATGGCGTCGCGCAGGACGTTGACGTAGCAGTTCGCCTGCGGCAGGCCTTTGGTGAGCGCCTCCCACTCGTTCCCGCCGGTGCGACTGCGGTAGACGCGCAGCTTGCCGTCCATCACGTAGTGTTCGCCATCGCTTTTGATAGGGACGACGTAGATGGTCTCCGGTTCGTGCGCGTGAATGTCGATGACGAATCCGAAATCGGTGGGCAGGTTGCCGCTGATTTCTGTCCACTGGTCGCCGGCGTTGTCGGAGCGCATGACATCCCAGTGCTTCTGCATGAACAGCACGCCCGGTCGGGACGGATTCATCGCAATGTGATGCACGCAGTGACCAATCTCAGCGGTTGGGCTGGGGATGTATTGCGAGCGAAGTCCCTGGTTGATCGGTTTCCAGGTCTTGCCCCCGTCGTCGGTGCGGAAAGCGCCCGCGGCGGAGATCGCTATGTAGATCCGGTCGGGATTGCTGGGATCGAGAATGATGGTGTGCAGGCACAGGCCTCCGGCGCCGGGCTGCCACTTGGGGCCGGTGCCGTGACCGCGCAGTCCGGGGAGTTCGTGCCAGTTTTCGCCGCCGTCGGTAGAGCGAAACAGAGCGGCGTCTTCGACTCCAGCGTAGACGGTGTTGGGATCGGTGAGCGACGGTTCGAGATGCCAGACGCGCTTGAACTCCCACGGATGCTGTGTGCCGTCATACCACTGATGGGTGGTAAGAGGTTTGCCGGTTTCGGCGGAGGCGTCGTACACGAATTTGTTGCTGTCGGCTTTGGGTATGCCGCCCGGAGCGGGCGCTTGGCCAGGAGGCGTTCCGGGCTGGTGCCAGGTTTTGCCGCCGTCGTCGGAGCGTTGAATGATTTGTCCGAACCACCCGCTGGTCTGCGAGGCGTAGATCCGGGTTGGATCGGCGGGCGATCCCTTAAGGTGATAAAGCTCCCAGCCGGCAAAGTGCGGGCCGCTGACCTCCCAGTTTTGACGCTTGCCGTCGGCAGTAAGAATGAATGCGCCTTTGCGTGTACCTGCCAGAACCCGTACCTTGCTCATGCATTTTCCCTTTCCATGCGCACAATGCCCAGATTTTATCTGAGGGAATGATGCGTAAGTCAATATTGCGGAGCGATAAAGTCTCACACAAAACACAACGAAGCGTTGTTTAATGTTGCGCCGCGCTGCCAGGCCGTGAACTAGCGCGTTCATAGACTCGCACATAATCCACCAGCATGGTTTGCGGGAAGACGGTGGACGCGTCCGGATCTCCAGGCCAGCCGCCGCCAACCGCGACGTTGAGCAGAAGGAAGAATCGATGATCGTAAACCCACTTCGCCCCCTTGGGCAGGTCGGCGGGAGTGCGAGTCGCGTAAAGATGGTCATCGACGTAGAAACGGATCGTGTTCGGTTCCCACTCCACGGCGAAGACGTGAAAGTCGTCGGCAAAGCGCTGATCGCCGGGAAGAGCGTAAGGAGTGCCAATGCCGTTCGCCCCGGAATATCCCGGACCGTGAATGGTGCCGTGAACGAGCGCGGGCTCTTTGCCGATGTTCTCCATGATGTCAATCTCGCCGCAGGCGGGCCAGCCGGGTTTCTCGATGTCGTCGCCCAGCATCCAGAACGCAGGCCAGATTCCCTGTCCGCGAGGAATCTTGATGCGCGCTTCGAATCGTCCGTAGGCCTGCGAGAACTTACCCTGGGTCTTTAGGCGTGCGGAAGTGTAGTTTCTGGTGGCGTCGTCGGGACCAATGTATTTCTCCCGCAGCACCCTGACGACGAGGTTGCCGTCCTTTTGTGAGGCGTTTTCAAGACGGCTGGTGTAATACTCAAGCTCGTTGTTGCCCCAGCCTCCTCCGCCCGTTTCGGTCACCCATTTGTTGGAGTCGATCACGGAGCCGTTGGGGCCGTTGAACTCGTCGCTCCAGACCAGTTTCCAGGCCGGAGGTGCGGGTGGGGGCGCCTGCGCGGCCGCATTTACTCCGACCACACATGCGCCAACAAACAGAATCATTCCTAACAAAGTTGGGCGCTGCCATCTGAATCTCATCGATACTCCCGTGAAATTGGAGGTCGTTTGGACTATACCCACGCACTATACTCGCGCACTATACTCACAACGAAGCGATTCGTGCCAGGAGGACCCCGTGTCCAACGAACAGACCAGACGAACCTTCTTGAAATTATCTGCCGTGGGGTTGACCGCGACCGCAACCTCCGATTTGGCGTCGGCATTGATACCTTCCGCGGCCGCCCCGCAAGGGGACATCACGGTTCGCGTGACCAGCGGCAAGCTCCGCTACGCTTCGGCGGAAAGTTTGACCTGGCGAACCAGGGCCCGGACGGCGGAGAACACGATTGTGCTGGACCCCAGCAAGAAGTTTCAGGAAATGCTCGGGTTCGGCGCCGCTTTTACAGACGCGGCGTGTTACACGTTCAACCAACTTTCTTCGCCGGCTCGCGACGAGTTGTTTCATGAGCTGTTTCATCCGTCGGAAATGGGGCTCAATGTTTGCCGCACATGCATCGGGTCCAGCGACTATTCTACTGAAATCTTCAGCTATGACGAAGGTGAGCCCGATCCCGAAATGAAGAGGTTTTCGATCGCGCACGACCAGGCGTATGTTCTGCCGATGCTGCGGCAGGCGCGGAAGGCGAATCCAGACCTGTTCCTATTCTCGTCGCCGTGGAGTCCTCCGGGATGGATGAAAGTGGGAGGATCGATGCTGGGCGGTTCGATTCGGCAGCGCTACTTCGGGCCGTATGCGGAGTATTTTGTGAAGTTTCTGCAGGCTTATGCCGCGGAGGGCGTGCCGGTGCAGGCAGTCACGGTGCAAAACGAAGTGGATACCGATCAGGACGGCAGAATGCCCGCATGCCTGTTTCCCCAGGAATACGAAATCGGATTCGTCAAGAACCATCTTGGCCCATTGTTTCGGCAGAAGGGCCTCTCCACGAAGATCTGGATTCTCGACCACAACTACAATCTGTGGGGTCGTGCCATCTGCGAACTTGACGACGAGGACCTACGCAAATATTGCACTGCGGTCGCCTTTCACGGATACGTGGGCACGCCGGAAATGATGGACAAGGTGCACGAGGCGCATCCCGATGCGCAACTGTATTGGACCGAAGGTGGTCCCGACTACACATCGCCCGACTATGCGACCGACTGGGCGAACTGGGGGAAGACGTTTACGCAGGCGAGTCGTCACTGGTGCCAGGCGCTAAGCGGCTGGAATCTGGCGCTCGATGAAAAAGGTCGGCCGAACATCGGCCCGTTTCCGTGCGGCGGGATGGTTACGATCCATTCTCAGACAAAGGAGATCACGCGCAGCGGTCAGTACTGGGCTTTTGCGCATTTTTCGCGCAACGTCCGGCGAGGGGCTAAGAGGTTCGAATCTGCTTGCCAGATCGCGGGTGTGGAGCAAGTTGCCTTCGAGAATCCCGACGGGCAGAAGGTTCTGGTCGTGACGAACTCGGGGCCCGCGAGAACCGCAACCCTGAAACAGGAAAACCAGACCGCTGAACTTGCCTTGGCGCCGGATTCCGTGACTACCTTGTTGTGGAGTTGATCCGGCACTCTGTTTTCTACTCGGTGGGAGGGATCGCTGCCTCCCGAGGGAAAGAATTACATTGTGTTCGTTGCCGGACTGCGTGACAATCGTCTGAAAATCAAGTAGTTAGGTTTTGGCACGCTTTGTGCAACCTTTTTCACGTTCCTGTCCTCAGATGGATGCTAGTTGCTTGGCTGGCGAAGCGACGGACGCCGGAGTTTGTGCCCCTCGATTCGACCGCTGCGGGATTCGCCCTCGTCTGTTGCCATCGCCTCATGACGCGGTATCCGAGAACCGCGCGGCAGAATGGCTGAAGGCCCTTAATCCTGGTCAGTAGTCGGAATCCTAGAGCTGTGTGTTGCTCCTGATGTTTGTTAGGGGTGGGACCGCCCGCTGAATCGCGGGTTTCGGAGGACGTGTCAGATGCGATTGCTAAGCGCTCGACTGATCGTCTCGCTCATTATTGGCGTTACGCTGGTATCGCTTTGCTCTTCGTATTACCAGGTTCTAATGCTGAACCGCAGCCTGCAGAAAGACCTGCAACGGCGCGCGGAGGTATTGGGAGAGAGTCTCGCAAGGAACGTAGAACGCGACCTGGACCGGGACGCGCAACATGCCTTGCAGCGCACCGTCCAGCAGTTCGCCAACCGGGAACATCTGGCGGGACTGGCAGTCTACGATCCGCAAGGCCACCCCATTGCCGTCACTACCAACCTTCAGCCACTGATGGCGAGTGCACCCGCAATCGTGTTGCAAGCCCTCCAGCAAAACCATAACACGAACGCTTTTCTCCGGATGGGAAGCGCTTCGATCCACATCTATGCTTTGCCCTTGCATCGGGGAGACGACCTCATCGGCAGTTTGGCGATCATTCACGACTCTGGGTACATCCGGCGAGAGAGCCTTCGCATCTGGCGGGAGACCTTCCTGAGCGCATTAGCGCACGTTTTCCTGATCGTCCTGATCACGTTGCTGATTGTGCGTTGGAGCATCACCGGACCGATCGCACGAACCGCCAACTGGATGAAGGCTCTGCGCACCGGGCGTGGCGTGGTACGAATCAAAGTGCCGGATTTGGAGATGTTTCGTCCGCTGGCGCGGGAGGTGGCGACTTTTGCAGAGAGCCTGAACGTCGCCCGCTCGGCCGCCGCGTTGGAAGCTCGATTGCGTGAAACAGGAGAATCCATGTGGACGGCCGATCGGCTGGCAGTGCACGTTCGCGCCCGATTGGAAGATGGCAGGCTTTTCGTGGTTTCGAACCGCGAACCCTACATGCACGTTCGGCGGGGCAAAGCGGTCGAAGTCAACGTACCGGCCAGCGGCCTGGTCACAGCGATGGAACCAGTGCTTCGCGCGTGCGATGGTACCTGGGTGGCGCACGGGTCTGGCGACGCCGACCTCGAAATGGTGGACGCGCATGACCGCTTGCTGGTCCCGCCCGATGATCCGCGATATGTCCTGCGGCGAATCTGGCTGACGAAAGAAGAAGAGGAAGGGTATTACTACGGGTTTGCCAACGAGGGGCTCTGGCCTCTTTGCCATATTGCCCACACCCGCCCGCTGTTTCGCGCCAGCGACTGGAAGCATTATCAGGAAGTGAACCGAAAGTTTGCGGACGCCCTGCTCGAAGAAATGGAGAACATCCGCAGACCGGCGGTATTGGTACAGGACTATCACTTTGCCCTGTTGCCCCGAATGATCAAACAGGCCAGACCCGACGCTCGCGTCGCTATCTTCTGGCACATCCCGTGGCCGAATCCGGAGGCTTTCGGGATTTGCCCCTGGCAGCGGGAACTGGTGGATGGGTTGCTGGGCGCCGACCTTGTCGGGTTCCACATTCAGGCGCACTGCACGAACTTCTTGCAAACGGTCGACCGGATCGTCGAATCACGCATCGACTGGGAGCACTTCTCCGTGCAGCGCCTTGACCATCGCACGACGGTGCGGCCGTTCCCCATCAGCGTGGAATTCGCGGATGTCCTCGCAAACCCGTCGCGCGAATCGGCCTATGAAGAACGCGGAACACTTCTGAAGGCGCTCGGTGTCGAAGCCGCTCTGATGGGCGTGGGGGTCGACCGGTTGGATTATACGAAGGGCGTTTTGGAAAGGTTTCTGGCGGTGGAGCACTTTCTGGAAAAGTATCCGCGCTACCAGGGCGTCTTTACTTTTGTTCAGATTGGCGCTCCCACCCGCACCCACATCAAGCGTTATCACGACTTGCAGGCTGAAGTGGAGGCGGAGGCCGACCGCATCAACTGGCGATTCCAGGCGAATCAATGGAAGCCCATTGTCTTGTTGAACCGGCAGCACAGTCACCAAGAGATCCAGCCCTATTACCGTGCCGCCGATTTGTGTCTGGTGACCTCTTTGCACGATGGCATGAACCTTGTGGCGAAGGAATTCGTCGCCGCCAGAAACGACGAACGCGGAGTGCTTATCCTCAGTTGCTTTACCGGCGCGGCTCGCGAGTTGCGAGACGCTCTTCAGATCAATCCTTACGATATCGATCAGACCGCCGAGGCGATTCGCGCGGCCCTCGAAATGCAACCCGAAGAAAAACAGATGCGTATGCAGAGAATGCGGAAGATGGTGCGTGAACACAATGTGTACCGATGGGCAGGAAGTCTGATTGGAGAGCTCTGTGAGGTGCGCCTGGACGTTACGGAAGGAGGCAGCAATAAATTCCGGGCGGGAGCCTCTGTGGGATAGCGGAGAAAAGTCCCTCAAGGAAGGGTTCGGCCTTACCGTCTCCGAGCCGGTGTCGAAGGGGAAGCCGGTTCTCGCGAGGATCATTCACGCGCGCTCCCGAGAGTCCCCTTCAGGTCCCAGATTTGCATTGGCCAGATCGAAGTAAGCGTTCGGGAGTTTGGGAGCAATCTTCATCCTGCGAGGAACAGTTTCCTTCTCAATCTGCCGAAGAACCGTCTCTGCCGCAGATACGCCCAATTCCGACAGCCACGTCCGCATGTCATCCGCGAGCGGCTCTAGAACAGTCATGCAGTCGAGGTCCACGGAAGCTGACTGGCAATTCCAGTTCCGGCGGCAGAGTAGCATCGATTGCGACTATGCCTTCAATCCCTCGTTGCTGAAGCTGGACAGAAATGTTGTGCCACCCGGAGGTGCGATCCCAAGTCCCGAGAGCGAGCAGATAGCCTCTGCGGTGCAACAGACTTTGCACGCCGGCCAGCACACGGGCGACCGGAGCAAGGCCGATGTCAGAGGTTATGGCAGCAATCAGACGGGTTCGCTTCGTTCGCAGGGCCCGCGCCCACAGATTTGGACGATAGTTCAACTCTGCGGCCGCGTGGAAGACCCGATCTTTTGTTCGCTGCGGTATCGCCCGCGATGCAGGAGTATTGTTTAGAACTGCAGAAACCGAACATGCCGCAAGTCCGACTCGTTCGGCAACGGTACGAAGGCTGACCACGGCTTTTTTGTCCGACAAATCTCCCCCTCATCCTGTTGATTCAGGATTTCTCAAGCCCTCTCAATACGTGCCGCAGGTCTCGCTTAAGACGACGAAGTCAGATGCAAACGGGAAACCCATTCGTGGGGAAACAAAACTACGAGAGTTTAGAGAGCCTTCTGCGACGTTGCAGAGGGTGTACAACTACTTTGGAGCAGACAGGGTCAGATAGTCCAACTCAAAAAATCCATAGTAAAGATTAGTCCAGCGATGGATCGGAGAAGTTGCTCCACAGACTACTGCCTCGCGATTCGGCCCCGCTTGCGCGCCTCCTCGCAGGCCTCGATCGGGTCGCGCCCGGTGACCTCTTTGTACCAGGCAGGATGGAACGTCCAAGCCCAGGCTTCACTAACCGCACCGCGAATCATGGCCTGAAATGTGCCGGGCTCGCCGATGGTGCTGAGGTAAATGTGAATGAAGATTCCGCCGAGCATAATCACAGCGGAGATATCGTGCAGCACGTAGCTGATCGCGACCGGCCAACGTCCAAACGTGCGCGCGCCCATCCATAGAATAATCCCGGTGATCACAAAAACCACGGAGCCAGCGACGATCTCCCAGAACTGCACTTTCTGTCCGGCATTGAAGAAGCCGGTATCGGGCGGATCGTGCTTTTCTTTTCCGCCGACGATGTTCCCGAGATTGCGCATCCACCTCGAGTCGGCTGAGGTCCACTTCATCGGCTGGATCCAGTTCAGCATTTGCAAGCCGAAAAAGACGACGAATCCCACACCAAACCAGGGATGCATGGCGCGGCTGAGCGGGCCGCCTCCAAAGATGGGCGTGAACCAGCGGAAAAGCCACGGCAGATAAATTCCAAATCCGGTGAACAACGCCAGGAAAAAGAAGAGGGCGACCATCCAATGCAGGAAGCGCGTATAAACACGATGACGCAGCAGTTCGCCTTCGTACACTTCGTTTTGCCCGATGCGATCGAACGCATCGCGAGCTCTATCGTCGAAACGGTCAACGGCAGTCGACATCAGCTCTCCTTCCCGGGCTGCGGCTGCCTGAGCGGTGGTTCCGGTTGCGGCCGGCGTGGTCCGACGGTTACGTAGTGCAGCAAAACTCCCACTAAACCGAACAGCGCGAACGTTCCCAGCACCGGCTTGAACAGCCACTTCCAAACGGTATAGCTCCACGGAATCACCGGGTTCTTAGGGAGGGCCCCGTAGCGCTCCGGATTCTCCGCGTCGTGCAAGACGTAAACCACGTGCGTGCCGCCGATCGATTGCGGGTCGTACACGCCTGCTTTTTCAAATCCGAAGTTCTCGCGGAGCTGTTTGGCCCGCTCTTCCGCGATGTACTTCATGTCGTCCTTGGTGCCAAACTTCAGGCATCCGGTGGGACACGCCTTAATGCAAGCCGGCTCCAGACCTCCGCCGACGCGGTCAGAACACAGCGTGCACTTGTAAACTTTCTTTGTCGCCGGATTGAATTTGGGAATGTCATAGGGACATCCCGAGACGCAGAACTCGCAGCCGATGCAGTTTTCCTGCTGGAAATCTACAATGCCGTTGGTGTACTGCACGATCGCGCCGTCCGCGGGACAGGCGCGCAGGCAACCGGGATCGGCGCAGTGCATGCACTGGTCCTTGCGCATGAGCCACTGGATCGTGCCGTCTTCCCGTTGGTGTTCGTTGAACTTGATCAGGTTCCAGAAGTTCCAGCGCGTCTGCGGCATCGTCTGGTAGGTATTGTCGAACGTGGTCGGACTGAATGGCATGTCGTTCCACTCGACGCACGCGACCTCGCAGGCCTTGCAGCCAATGCAAATCGTGGTATCGATCAGCTTGCAGACTTCTGGATCGCGCTGCATGTCAAAACCGGCCGAGGGCCCGGAGTGTCCCGAGATTTGCCTGATCTGAAGTGTCTTGCGGTCGCTCATTATTGTGTGCTCGGTGGCGCTCTAAACCTTCTCGATCTTCACTAAAAAGCCCTTGAACTCCGGCGTGAACGCATTCGGATCGATCACCGTAGGCGTTAACTGATTGGTCAGAGTCTTCGCGGTCTTGCCCTCGTCTTCCGCAATGCCGCGGAATCCCCAATGAATGGGGATGCCAATCTGGAACATCTCCTTGCCGTCGATCTTCATGGGACGGATGCGGCGCGTGACCATGGCCTTGGCAATGTAGTGGCTGCGCGCGCTGGTGACTCTGACTTTCTCTCCGCCGCGAATGCCCATGCGATCGGCAAGTTCGGCCGGAACTTCCACGAACGGCTCGGGCACCAGTTGCACGTTCATGGGATTGTTCTTGGTCCAGTAGTGATAGTGTTCCGTCAATCGGTACGTTGTGCAGATCACGTTGAAGCCCTGTTCCACCGTGCCGTACTTGTCCATATCGGTTTTGTATTTCTTCACGACCGGATTCGTGGACTGATTCGGGTGCAAAGGATTCGCGATCGGGCTCTCGATCGGCTCGTAGAATTCGGGAAATGGCCCGTCCGCCATGGCGCCCAACGGCACGAACAGGCGGCCCACGCCCTCCGGATTCATGATGAACGGTCCCATGTGGTCTTTCGGTGGTGAATCGGCTTTAAAATCGGGCACGTCGACTCCGGCCCAGGATTGCTTAGCCTCGTCCCACCAAACCTGCCGGCGAGGTGGATCCCAAGGCTTGCCGTCGATATCACACGAAGCGCGGTTGTACAGCACACGCCGGTTCAACGGCCAGGACCACGCCCAATTCGGATAAACGCCCAACCCGGATGGATCCTCCGTACCGCGACGCTGAGTCATCGCGCCAGCCTCAGTCCAGGAGCCGCAGTACAGCCAGTTACCGGAGAGAGTGGTGCCGTCATCTTTGAGCCAAGCGAAGCTGGGCAACTGCTGGCCGGCTTTAATCGTCACATTCGTCTTGGGATCGGTGATGTCGGCAGTTGCTTTCCCGTTGATCTCCTTCGCGACTTCTGACAGCGACGGGCTGTACGGATTCGTGTACGCAAAAGATGCGTTCAGGATCGGGTCGGGGAATTTGCCGCCGCCCTTCTGATACAATTCGCGGACTTTCAAGAATATGGTTGCCAGGATTTCCTGATCCAGCCTGGCTTGACCGGGCGGGGGCAGTGCGACGTTTTTCCACTGCAGCCAGCGGGCGGAATTCACAAACGTTCCATCCTTCTCGGCAAAGCCCGCGCCCGGCAGGCGATAAACAGTGGTGTTGATCTGCTTCATGTCGTCGGTCGAGATGCCGGGAGCGCGCCAGAACTCGCTGGTCTCATCGGGATAGATTTCGCAAACCACCAGCCAGTCGGCCTTCTTCAAGGCGTTGATGTTTTTCTCCGAATCAGGCCCAATCATTACGCCATTCATGCCGAAGGCGAAGATGCCCTTTACCTTGCCTTCGTACATGTCGTTCCAGATGTTCACCCAGGAATAGTTGCGATCGATTTTGGGCAGATAGTGAAATGCGAAGTCGTTTTCTTTGGTCGCTGCGGGACCGTACATTGCTTTGAGGAGCGACACGGTGAACTTCGATGTGTTCGACCAGTAGTTGTACGAATCCCACGGGTCAGGCTTGGACGATGTCGGAGTGATCCGCTTCACGTATGTAGCAAGATCAACGTCGGCGGGATTGGGCATTTTAAGATAGCCAGGCAGAATGTCGAAGATGCCCGCCATGTCGGTGGCGCCCTGGATATTCGAGTGTCCACGCAGTGCATTCACGCCCCCGCCGGCGCGGCCTATGTTCCCCATCAGCAACTGCAGCATGGCCGCGGTGCGGATAATCTGGGTACCGAAACTATGCTGGGTCCAGCCTACCGCATAGATGATGGTCGAGACCTTTTTCATGTCCCCGTCTTTGCGAACCGAGGTGTAAAGATCGGCCGCCTTCAGGAACTGGTCTTGCGGAATTCCGGTAATACGCTCGACCATCTCCGGGGTGTAGCGCTCGTACTGCTTCTTGAGAAGTTGGAAGACGCAGCGCGGATGCTGCAGGGAAAGATCAAAAGCAATCTTCGGCGGCAACATGGGCGCCGGCGCGGCTCCGCCTTTCGCTCCGGCGGGACTCGCCGCTTGGTATCCCTTTCCCTGTCCGGTATCGCTGCCCTTGGCGTGGGGCGCAGGTGGTTCTTGCGGCGCCGGGGTTGGCATGACCGGCTTTCCGGTCAGGTCCCCGCCTTCTTCGTAGTTCCAGGTCGCCTTGTCGTAAACCTGCTTTTCCGGATCAAAACCCGAGTACAGGCCGTCATCCGGCAGCTTGAATCCATCCTTGATGATGAAGGCTGCATTCGTGTAATTGACCAGATAGTCGTGGGCGATACGGTTGTTCTGAATTGCATACCTGATCACGCCGCCGAGAAACGCAATGTCCGATCCGGCGCGAATTTGTACGTACATGTCCGCAGTCGCGGCGGTCCGCGTGAGGCGCGGATCGACCACGATCGTCTTCGCATTGCGATGAATCTTGGCTTCAATCGCCCACTTGAAGCCGCACGGATGGTTCTCGGCCGGATTCCCGCCCATGATCAACATCATGTCGGTGTTCTTGATGTCGATCCAGCCATTGGTCATTGCCCCGCGTCCGAATGTTGGCCCCAAACTGGAGACCGTAGGGCCGTGTCAAACCCGGGCCTGGTTTTCCAGGTAGCAGACCCCCAGGCTGCGCATGGTCTTCACGACCAGATAATTGAACTCGTTGGTGTCGGTGCAGCCTCCGGTGAAAGCGATGCCTTCGCAGCGATTCACGGTGTGACCGTTCGCATCTTTCTCGAGGAACGTATCCTCACGTGTCTTTTTCACGCGCTGCGCGATCTCGCTATAGGCTTGATCCCAGGAGATGTCTTCCCAATCGGTTGCTCCCGGCCGCCGCACTTGCGGTTTGAGCAACCGACGATCATTCATGATGTCCTGTTCGAGAGATGAGCCCTTAGGACAGAGCGTTCCTCGATTGATGGGATGATCGGGATCGCCCTCGACGTGCACCACTTGCGGGATCGCGTTCTTCGCCTTGTCGCCGAGCGTGTAAATGATGACGCCGCAACTCACCGAACAATACGGACAGGTGCTGCGCGTTTCGCTGGCCCGCGAAATCTTCAGGTTCTGGGTTTGGGCATAGACCGGAGTTAAATCGAATCCCAGAACGGAGAGGCCTGCTCCGCCAAGGATGGTGCCTCTGAGAAACGTCCTGCGGGAGAGCTCCATGAAACCCCCGGCAATCTGTCGCGTGCTTTTGTCCGCCAGCGGAAAATGCAGACAAAGCTGACTGTAAGACGGAGTCTAAAGTTGCAGCCGTCGGCCTACTTGTCGCCGACAACTAAGTCGTTTCCACACTAATTTGGGAAACTATAATCCTCCGCCGGGAAGCGAGTCAACGGGGCCAAGTTTAAAATTGCATGAATTTTTCGTGTTGCGCGCGGTTATGCCCAATTCCGGAAGAAGGCGAGGGTTGTTTCAATAAACTGAGCCTTGGCATCCCGGAAGACGGGGCCGTGGCCGCCATTTGGCACCACGCACAGGGCTGATTTTGGTATGGCACGATACATCTCCACCGCCATCTCGACCGGGTAAAGAAAGTCGCGGTCTCCGTAGACTATTAAGGTCGACGCCGTGATTCTGCCCAAAGACGGCGGCGTGAAGTTCATGTCGTCATAGCTATCCTTCATTCCGCGCTGCCATTCCCACAAAGCCACGATCTGTTCGTCGCCAAGTTTGTGGCGTTTCCGCATGACTTCCCATTCTTCGGGCGACTGATTTTCGACCGAAACATGCCGCATGATCGCCCGGGCTTGCTCCGGAAAATACATGGTCGCACTGACCACGACCATGGCTTCAATTCGATCCGGTTGCATCGTTGCCATGTGGAGAAGAATGTTCCCGCCCATGCTGAGGCCGATTGCTTTGCATGTCTCGATGCCAAGATGGTCCAGGAGTGCGAGTGTGTCCAGTGCGCACTGGCGATGCGTGATTGTCCTTTGAGGATTCGTCGAGCGACCGTGACCCCGGGCGTCAGGTGCGAGGAGCGTATATTCCCGCAAGAGTTGATCTCGACCGGCGTGAACCCAATCCTCGTGACAGCCACCTCCACCATGTAAAAGCAGGAGCGGTTCTCCCGAACCATCTGTTTCGTAGAACATTTCGATGCCGTTGACCTGCGCTCTTCCAGGTTTCATGCGTGCAGTATGGCCGTGCGGGCGTAAACAAACAATCTGGGAAATGCGGCTGATATAATGCACACTCCACTTACAGCCAGCGCCGCAGAGGACCTGTGACCGCACCTGGCATTTCAATCGCGACTGAGCTGATGATCAGCCGATGACGGTCTCCCCCTGGCAGCGTCGTATAAATCGCGCGCAAGAACTTGCCCGTGAGCACCCATTCGCGGCGGAAATTCTTGGGTTTTATATCCACGTCGCCCGCTTTCAGGAGGACCTGCACCAGCGTCTGAGCGCCGCCTTCCCTCGACAAATAACTTCTGCTTCCATCCACGATGAGCTCAATCAGGATGAACTGGGAACCCTCCGTTCCAGATTTGATTCGTTTCTGTCCGTGGCCGAAACGCACGGCCCCAAGTCGTTGGCCGAACTGAGCCGCGAACTGCGCACACGCCATGACTTCTGGTCTGAGTTGCTGCAAGCCGGATGGATCGAGCACTCCCCGTCCGACGCGCAGGGACTGCTGGCCATGGCCTTTCTTCAGCCCTACGCCGAACTGTTGCGTTCCCGCGCGCAGCCGCGCCCGGCTCCGTCTGCGCGCGCCTTGTGTCCTTTCTGCAATCGCAAGCCCGGCCTCGGTGTATTGCGCCAGATGGGCGATGGCGGCGCGCGATCCATGGTCTGTTCTTTCTGCTTGGCCGAGTGGGCGTTTCGCCGGATCGTTTGCCCAGGATGCGGCGAGGAAAACGACCGCAACCTTTCCGTCTTTTCCGCCAGCGACTTCGATTACATCCGCGTGGAGTGCTGCGACGCCTGCAAGACCTATATCAAGAGCGTCGACCTTACGAAAAATGGACATGCCGAACCGCTGGTCGACGAACTGGCCTCCGCGCCACTCGATCTCTGGGCGCGCGAGCACGGCTACGCCAAGCTGCAGAACAACCTGATGGGAATGTAACGCTGACTGTATCTCCAAGTTTCGTTGCGTTTTTCACGCCCAATCTCCCACGATGTTTTTTGACTGCGACTCTGTTCTCCAGTAGCCTGTCGGTCTCCCTATGAGTTCGACTTCGCCAGCGATTTCAGTGCAAGGCCTCAAGAAGTCCTACGGCGATGTGCAAGCTGTCAAGGGAATCGACTTCGAAATCCAGCCGGGGGAAGTGTTTGGACTGCTTGGCCCGAACGGCGCGGGCAAGACCACGACGGTCGAGATTCTCGAAGGCTTGCGTCCTCGCAGCGGTGGTCAAGTCGCCGTTCTCGGTTTCGATCCCGATACGCAGCGCCAGCGACTCAAGGATCGCATCGGCGTCTGCCTGCAGGCGACGAATTTGCCGGACAAGATCCGCGTTCACGAAGCGATGGACGTGTTCGCATCTTTCTACACCCGCAACGTGAATCTTGACCAACTGCTGAAACGTTTGCAGCTCGAAGAGAAGCGGAACGCCTTTTACGGCACGTTGTCCGGTGGTCAAAAGCAGCGACTCGCTCTGGCCCTGGCTCTGGTGAACGATCCGCAACTCATCTTCCTCGACGAACCTACGACCGGGCTCGATCCGCAGGTCAGGGCGGAGATTCACACTCTGCTGGAGGAGTTGAAGCGGGAACGGCGCACAATTCTGCTCACCACCCATTACATCGAAGAGGCCGAGCGGCTGTGCGACCGGGTTGCGATCGTTGACGAAGGCCGCATCATCGCGCTAGATACGCCCAGCCGCCTGCAACAGCAGAGCCGCAATGCATCGAGCATCGTCGTGACCTGTGCCACACCGTTCCCGGAGCCGCGCCCCGCCTGGGCAGAGGCCACCGAGAGCATTCTCGATTCCACCGGCCACACGCTGACGGTTCATTCGCGCCGGCCGGCGGCCACGCTGGTCGATCTGGTGAAGTGGATTGACCAGCAAGGGCTCGAGCTTACCGACGTTCGTCTCAAGCAGCCGAGTCTCGAAGATGTGTTTATCGAGATGACCGGCAAGAGCCTTCGCCAATGAAAAGCTACAAGGCTCTCATTGCCATCGACCTGAAGCTGGCTCTGCGCAACCGGTCGGTCATTTTCTTCAACTATCTCTTCCCGCTTATTTTCTTTTTCATCTTCGGACAGGCGATGCACGCCGAGCGCGGCGCAGCCATCACGATGGTCATCGCGATGGTCCTCATCATCGGCATCCTCGGCAATGGACTGATGGGCGCCGGCATACGAGCGGTGCAGGAACGCGAAGCGAACATTCTGCGCCGTTACAAAGTTACGCCCATTACACCCGCTCCCTTGCTCGTCGCATCCGTGGTGACCGGCTGGATCCTGTATATGCCGAACGTGATTCTTATTCTCACGCTGGCGCACTTTCTGTACGGAATGCCCTGGCCCCAATCGATGAGCTCGATTCTGATTTTCATCACGTTTGCCATCACTGGCTTTCGCGCCATCGGCTTGATTCTTGCCTCGGTTGTGAACTCGATGCAGGAAAGCCAACTGATCGTGCAGTTGATCTACCTGCCCATGCTGTTCCTGAGCGGGGCGACGTTTCCTCTTTCCATGTTCCCGCCATGGCTGCTGGTGGTGACGCAGTTTGTCCCTGCGAGCTACATGGTGACCGGAATCCAGGGCATGCTTTTGCGGAACGAAGGCATAGGGGCGAACCTCCAGCCCATGCTGGCGCTGCTCCTTACGACCATGGTCGGCCTTTTCATCGCTTACAAATTATTTCGATGGGAAAAAGAAGAAAAGATTCGCGCGTCGGCGAAACTGTGGCTGCTGGCTGTGCTGGCTCCATTCCTGTTGCTGGGTGCGTGGCAGATACATACCCGCAGCGGCATCGCGAAGACCAAAGTCCTGAACCGGCAACTCGCCCGCGGCGATACCTATCTGATTCGCGGAGCCCGCATCTTCGTCGGAAACGGCCAGGTCATTGAAAGTGGAACCGTGCTGGTTCGTAGCGGAAGAATTGCCGAAGTCTATGAGGGCGCCGGCCCCGATCCCAAGTCGGTGAAGGCAGAAGTCATCGAGGCTGAGGGCAAAACAATTCTTCCCGGGCTGATTGATGTGCACGTTCATCTCGGGGCGCCCGGTGGCTTCTATCCGGACATGAGCAAGTTCGACCCTGAGAAGAGCATGCGGCGCGAACTAGCTGCCTATCTCTACAGCGGCGTGACCACCGTCCGCAGCGTGGGCGACGGGTTGGACAGCGTGCTCAAAGTGCGCTCCACCGTCAACGGTGCGGAAGCGCTTGGTGCCGAGTTATCCACCTGCGGCCCGCTGTTCACGGCTCCGGGAGGACACGGCACCGAGTATTTCAATGACCTTCCGGCCAACATTCGCGAGAATGCTGAAAAGCAATTTCTTCGCCTGCCTTCTTCTGCCAACCAAGCGCGGCAGCAGGTCGACGAGTTGAAGAAGCGCGGCGTCGACTGCATTAAGGCGATTCTCGAAGCCGGCGCCGCTGGCCGGGTTTTCAAGCGTCTCGATACGGGATTGTTTGCTGCCGTGGCTCGTGCGGCCCACACGGATGATCTGCCGCTGGCGGTTCACACGGGCGACGCTCGCGACGTCGCGGATGCGGTACAGGCCCAGGCCAACTCCATCGAACACGGGTCGTTTCGCGAGGCGATTTCAGACGCGCTGTTCGACCAGATGGCCAAGCAGGGAACGTTCTACGATCCAACCTTGAGTGTGGGAGAGGCGATCAAAGATTTCGCAGCCGGAAAGACCAGCCTGCTGAAGCGGTCTCTCGTGCAGCAAGTCGGACCGCCGGAACTCCTGCAGGGAACCGAAGAAGCTCTCGCCTCCAAGGACGCCGAGCCGATTCGCGCCGCCCTCGCCCGCTACCCCATCGATATGCGGGTCGCCATTGATAACCTGAAGCGCGCGCACCAGCATGGAGTCTTGCTGGTCACGGGCAGTGATGCGGGAAACTTTCTGGTGATTCACGGACCCACCGTGCAACACGAGCTCGAGCTCTGGGTGCAAGCGGGAATCCCGCCGGCCGTGGCGTTGCAGGGTGCCACTCTCGATGCTGCCCGTCTGTTGCGCGGTGAGAAGCGAATCGGTTCCATCCAACCCGGCAATGACGCGGATCTGCTCGTGGTCGATGGAAATCCTCTCGACGATATCACTGCTACCGAACGAATCTCTCTAGTCGTTTTCAAAGGCGAACGCGTCGATCGCGATCAACTGTTCGATCAGCACTAATCAGGAAATTGCAGGGTGCGTTATCCTCACATTGTGGGGACGCGCTTTCCATCTTCCGGCGATCAGAAGCTGATCCAGATCGTGGATTCCGCGTTAGCCGATGTGACCCGAAGGAGCGGAGACTGGCTGGTCTGCCGCGCGGGATGCACGCAATGCTGCATCGGGGCGTTTTCCATCAATCAGCTCGATGCCTTGCGCTTGCGGCGAGGGCTTGCCGATCTTGCAAAGCGCGCCCCCGAGCGGGCGGCGCGGGTACGACTGCGTGCTCGCGAGTCGGTTGCCCGCCTGTCGCCGGGGTTTCCGGGAGATCCCGTCAGCGGCGTCATAGATGAAGGAGACGAGGCTGCGCAACAGTTTGCCGACTTTGCCAACGATGAGCCGTGTCCCGTCCTCGATCCGGAGACGGGGAACTGTGAACTGTACGAATCGCGTCCTATGACCTGCCGCGTATTTGGTCCTCCAGTGCAGTCGGAAGATGGGTTGTGTGTTTGCGAACTCTGCTTTCAGGGCGCGTCGGACGAAGAGATTGCAGGTTGCGAGATGAAGCCTGACCCGGACGACCTGGAATCACGCTTGCTTGAAGAACTCGAAAGAAATACAGGAACGCGCGGAGATACAATTATCGCCTTTTGCTTGGCATCCTGAGCGGATTCGAATCAGGCCTGCTTCTTCTCCAGTTCTGCCCAGCGCGCGTAGAGTTCATCTACCTCTTTTTGAGCTTCTTCCAATTCAGCGTGGACACTCACAAGGCGCGCGCTGTCGCTGGCGATTGCGGGGTCTTCGGCTTGCACGCGCTTTGCCTCCAGTACCTGTTCGGCGGCGGCGACGCGCTGCTCAATGGTCGAATATTCGCGAGCTTCCAAATATGAAAGTTTCCTTTTCGACAGAGTCGCTGGTTCAGCGATGGCCGTGGCACGGGCGGTGACCCGGGCACTTGTGTCCGCGGCTTGCTGGCGTTCTGCCTGCCACGTCTCCCATTGCGAGTAGTCGGCAAAGCGTTCGGCGCTGCCTTGACCATCCAGGCCGAGCACGATGGTCGACACCCGATCGAGCATGTAACGATCATGCGTAACCAGCACCAGCGAGCCGCGAAACTCGAGCAAGCTTTCCTCCAGGATTTCGAGCGTCGGGATGTCGAGATCATTGGTGGGTTCATCCAGCAAAAGCACGTCGGCGGGTTGAAGCATCAGCTGAGCGATCAAAACCCGGGCGCGTTCGCCTCCGGAGAGTCGCTCGACTGGCTGGTTGAGCTGTTCGCTCTTGAACAGAAATTTCGCCGCCCACGAGGCCACGTGAATGACCCGATCTTGATAGATGACCGAGTCGCCCTCCGGAGCCAGGGCCCGGCGCAAAGTCACATTCGGGTCAAGTTCGCGACGTTGGTCAAAGTACACGATGCGCAACTTTTCGGCTCGACGAATTTCTCCCGTGGTGGCGGCAACTTCGCCGCGCAACAGGCGCAGCAACGTCGTCTTGCCGCTGCCATTCGGACCTACCAAACCGACCCTGAGCCCGGCAGAGATAATGAAGTTCAATCCCTCAAACAGCCGGCGCCCTCCAATTTCGTAGGCGACATTCTGCAGTTCAATCAGGCGCTTGGTTTTGCGATCGGTAGCTGAGAAATCGATTTGCGCGGTCCCGCTGCGGCTGCGCGTGTTCAGGTCGGCCAGTTCCTCCATCAACTCGCCGGCTTTGTCGATGCGTGCCTTGGATTTTCTGGTGCGCGCCTTCGCCCCGCGGCGCAGCCATTCGATCTCCGAATGAACCAGGTTTTCCAGGGCTTCCTGCCGCTTCGATTGCGCGTGCAGGAATTCCTCTTTCTTCTCCAGGAAGGTGCTGTAGCGTCCCTTCACCCGCAGCAATCCGTCCGGATAAACCCGGCTGAGTTCCGCCATCTCGGTGGCAACATTTTCCAGAAAGTAGCGATCGTGACTGATGACCACGCAGGCGAAACCGGCGTGCTCCAGCACCTCTTCGAGCCACTCGATGCCCGCCAGATCCAGGTGGTTCGTGGGTTCATCCAGCAGCAGGATGTCGGGGCCCTGCACCAGTGCCTGCACGATCGCCAGGCGCTTCTGCCAGCCTCCGGACAAAGCGGTGGCTTGCGCCGCCAGATCCACGAAGCCCGCGCGTCCCAGCGTCTCGGCAAAACGCGTTCCGCGCTCCGACTCGGGCACGGCGGAGGCTTTCAACGCAGCCTCAGTCACAGACCGAACGGTGTCCTCTGGCCGGAATTCTGACTCCTGCTCCACGTAACTCAAGCGGATTCGTTTGCGGACGGCGATTTCTCCGTCATCGGTATCTTCGGTGCCGGCGAGAATTCGCAGAAGCGTAGACTTGCCCGACCCGTTTGGACCGATGAGCCCGATGCGATCTCCCTCGGAAACAGTGAAGGAGACGTTCTGGAACAGTGGATCGGCTCCAAAGGCTTTCGAGATGCTGCGTACATTAATCAGTGGCGGCAACGACTGCGATCTCCTGAGGATCTAGTTTGAGATTATCAGGAAGCACGATGCGGACGGGGCGCGCTAGCGTCCTGTGGCGTCAAGTGATTGAGATTTGTGGAAACGCGGTGACCAGGGAGGGGGTCCGAACCGTCACGAAAACGCCGAGAAGCGCGGCCTCTACCAGGCAGGTTTACCGTCTTTGAAGCGCAAGGTAAGTGTGTCCCCACCTCTGACGACTTCGCGGGCTAGGGTCAGATCCGTGCCGTCCTGCTTGATCTTGGAGCCGGTGACCTCGATCTCGTCGTTGGCTTTGAACTCCACACCCATTTCGTCGAGAAATTTCTTGGGACAAAGAAAGACGTCGACTGCATCCGTGCCGCTCTTCATTACCAGGTGAGCAATAGGCTTCCCACCCGTGGGAGGAACAAACTTCAACTCTTCCACGACTCCCTTGAACTTGCCTTCCGTGGCGGGATCGTATTTGGGTGGTGCCTGGGCAAGAGCAGAAGTGGCGAGGAAGGTGATTGCCGCAAGTTTCAGGAGATTGTTGTGAAACGGGCCGGACGTTTTCATCGCAGGCCCTCCATGACGCGAATGGTAGGCTTCCAGCGTGCGAAAAGCAATCTGATTGTGAATCGCGGGCGTGAGTTCGAGCCCACCCGGCGTAGCGTCCGCGCTCTATAAATCCACACCGTCACCCTGCGCGAAGCGACGGACCTATGTAGTTGTCCGCGCGAGTTCATAGGTCTTTCGCTTCGCTCAAGATGACAGTCCATACTTATGTCGCGAATATTCGGGACACGGCACGAGTGTAGTTGGAACATGCGCCGCTAATCTGCTCTTATATACGAGTACCCGAGGAAGCATGACGAAACCAACCCGGTCCATGAGAGCGGTGCTGCAGTTCGCAGCTTTGGCGACAGCTTTGCTCTGCGGTACCGCGCTACCTCCGGCCGCCGACGCCGAGACGGGAGCCGAGGACTGGCTACGTTACTCTCCATTAGATCCACAAGCGGCTAAGAGCTATCAGCGCTTGCCAGAGGCTGTCGTGCTCGGCGATTCGCTGGTGCTCAAAACCGCACAGCAGGAATTAGTTCAGGGCGTTGGGCGAATGTTAGGTGAAACTTTGCGTGCGGGTGTCGACTCGCCCTCCGAGAATGCCATTGTCCTGGGAACGCTGACCGAACTCCACAAGCTGGCTCCGGCGTTGCATCCGCCTCAGGAACTGAGAGCCGACGGGTACTGGCTGAAGATTGCGAAGATCAACGGGTCCGAATGTCTAGTCGTGACCGCTGCGACGGACCGCGGTGTCGTGTACGGAGTGTTCGCGTTGCTCAGCAAGATCGCGCGTGCAGAGAGTCTTGCCGCCATCGACGAAGTGCAGCAGCCGTATGCTCCGATTCGTTGGGTGAACCAGTGGGACAATCTCGACGGTCGCATCGAACGTGGATATGGCGGACCTTCCATATTCTTCACCGATGGAAAAGTCCGCAGCGACTTGACTCGCGCCGGTCAGTACGCTCGGCTGCTGGCTTCCATCGGGATCAACGGCTGCACGATTAATAATGTCAATGCTGCTCCCGGCGTTCTCGAAGACAGTTTCATCGCACAAGTCAGCCGGATCGCGGAAGTGTTCCGTCCCTGGGGCGTACAGCTCTCCATATCCGTCGATCTGAGCAGCCCCAAAGTCATCGGCGGTCTCGAGACGTTCGATCCGCTGGATCCGCGGGTCGCCGAGTGGTGGCGCAAGAAGGTCGACGAGATCTACCGGCAAATCCCAGACTTCGGCGGCTTTGTCGTAAAAGCGGACTCGGAAGGGCGCCTCGGGCCGTCCACCTACGGCAGAACGCCTGCGGATGCGGCTAACGTCATTGCGCGCGCCCTCAAGCCGCATGGCGGCGTTGTCTTCTATCGCGCCTTTGTCTACAACCATCATCTGGATTGGCGCGACCTGAAAAATGATCGGGCGAGAGCCGCCTATGATAACTTCCACCCCTTAGACGGCGCCTTCGACGACAACGTCATCATTCAAATCAAGAACGGTCCGATCGATTTCCAGGTGCGCGAACCGGTTTCCCCGCTTTTCGCCGGCCTGCAACGCACCAACCAAGCCATCGAACTGCAGATCACGCAGGAATATACCGGCCAGCAGCGCCATCTCTGTTTTCTCGTTCCGATGTGGAAACAAGTGCTGGACTTCGATATGCACATCGATGGGAACGCCGCGCCAGTCCAAGATCTTGTCACGGGCCATGTTTTCCGTCGGCCGACCGGCGGCCTGGTTGGCGTTGCCAACGTTGGGATGGATGCAAACTGGTTAGGAAGTCCGCTAGCCATGGCAAATCTCTACGGCTTCGGACGACTGGCGTGGGACCCCAATCTTAGCGCCGAGAAAATTGTTGATGAATGGACGCGGCTCACCTTCGGCAGCGACCCGCTCGTGGTCAAGACCATCAACCGTATGCAGCTCAGTTCCTGGCAGGTGTACGAGAGTTATACCGGCCCGCTGGGCGCAGGAACGCTCACCAACATTCTCGGAAATCACTACGATCCAGGGCCTGAGTCCTCGGAGGAAAATGGCTGGGGACAGTGGCACCGCGCCGATCATATGGGAATCGGCATGGATCGCACCGTGGCGACCGGCACCGGATTTGTCGGCCAATATCCCCCCGAGGTGCAACCGCTGTACGAATCTTTGGCCCACTGTCCGGACAACCTTCTCTTGTTCTTCCACCACGTGCCCTATACCTACGTTCTCCATTCGGGAAAAACGGTAATCCAACACATCTACGATTCGCACTACGATGGCGCGGATCGTGCCGGCGACTTTGTTACGCAATGGAAGGCGATCGATGGTCGCATCGACGCAGAGCGTTACCGCGATATCCTGGGGCGACTGCAATACCAGGCCGGAGAAGCCGTCGTGTGGCGCGATACCATCTGCAACTGGATTTATCGGCTCTCGGGCATTGCGGATGATAAGGGCCGAGTTGCACCTCCCGCTCTCAGACGGCAGTAGATCAGCGGGCCGTCGGGATTTTCTTTAGGCACCACCTTGCACATTTGCGCCAGTTTCGTTAACGTTTACGGTTCTGGCGGCCGGAATGGCTTCCCCGAACTATTTTTGGGGCGCAGGTCGCTGTCAAGAACCGATCAAACAAAATGGGCAAACCTCCCACTACTCTCCGTGACATTGCGAAGGCAGTGGGAACTTCGATCGGTTCCGTGCATCGTGCATTGCATGACAACCCAGGCGTAAGTCCAACGACCAAGACCCGGGTTCTGCAGATGGCGAGAACCCTGGGGTACCGGCCCAACCTCGCCGCCCGGTACCTGTCTTCCAAAAAGACTCTGCGGATCTCGGTGAACACGCTCAAGGGGACCACATCGTTTTGGGATGAGGTGCGCGCCGGTATTCGCGAAGAAGCCGCGTCGATCCTGCTCGAAAACGTCGAGATCGAGTTTCGAACTTTCCCTCGTCTCGGAGAGGGAGAAGAAGCGGCTTTTGAAGCGGCCCTCCGCGACCAGGTAGATGGGATCATCACCTTCCCCAGCCGTCCCCAAGTCTTACGGTCCTGGATACGCCGCGCCTTTCGCGCACAAATTCCTGTTGTGTGTGTGGCGACCGACGCACCCCAGAGCGGCCGATTGGGCATTGTGGCTGTCGATACTCTGGCCAGCGGATCGATCGCTGCCGATCTGATGGGGCGATTTCTCGGCGGGCGGGAGGGATCGATAGCGATCACCCTGTTTGATATGGCGATCACCGAGCATGCCGAGAAATGCGCCGCGTTTGAAAATACTTTGCGGTCCTTTTATCCCAATTTGCGTCTGTTGAAGCCCATCGAAGATCACGACGTGGAGGCGGAAGCGTACAGCAAGTGCCGCAAACTATTTGAAAAATGTTCGGACCTGTTGGGCGTCTACGTGACGACGGAGGCCTCGATTCCGGTGCTCAACGCGGCCCGTGACGCAAACTTGCTGGAACGTCTGACCATCATTACGACCGACCTGTTTCCCGACCTCGTTCCTCATATTCGATCCGGCGCTGTGGCAGCGACCATCTACCAGCGTCCCCGCGCGCAGGGCCAGATGGCATTCCGCATGTTGCACGACTTCCTGGCGGAGGGAGCAAATCGATCGCATCAAGTCGCGCTGGCGCCGCACCTGGTGATGCGGGGAAATCTGGATTTCTTTCTGCACCGAGAGTCTGGGGAGTCTGCCAAGGAAAAACTAGATCAACAGCGGGAAACAACCGGCGACCTGACAGGAGATTTCGCCTAGCACAGGTGCGCTGGGGCCGCACATCTCGGGAGCGCTCATCGAGGAGGAAAAATCGCTTACTACCTGGGTATCGACGTAGGAACAGGCGGCACGCGGGCGCTCGTGATGGACGAAACCGGAAAGGTCGTCGCCTCCGGATCGGAAGAGCACGAGCCGTTCGCCAGCCCGCGGCCGGGCTGGGCAGAGCAAGATCCGCGTGATTGGTGGCGGGCCTGCGGATCGGCGGTCCGGAAGGCGCTTCATTCCTCCAATCTGCGTGCCGACGAGATAGCGTGCGTCGGGTTCTCGGGCCAAATGCACGGCGCAGTCTTGCTCGACTCCGGCGACGAGGTCGTACGCAGTGCAATCATCTGGTGCGATCAGCGGAGCGAAGCGCAAAGCCTCGAGCTTGAGAAGTTGTTCGGCCGGGACGCCTTGATCCGGCTGACCTGCAATCCTCCCCTCACAAATTTCACTCTGACCAAACTACTGTGGGTGCGCGAGACCGAGCCAAAAAACTGGGCGCGGGTCGCGCACGTGATGCTGCCCAAAGATTACGTGAGATTCCGCCTCACTGGAGAACGAGCCGTAGACGTGGCGGATGCCTCGGGCACACTTCTCCTGGACGTGACCAGCCGGCAATGGTCGGCGGAGGTTTTGAGCAAGGCCAGCATCGATCCCCGGCTGCTTCCGGCACTGTACGAATCGCCTCAAGTTTGCGGAAAGGTGTCCGCTGCAGGCGCTGAAGCCACGGGGCTGCGAATGGGAACTCCAGTGGTCGCCGGAGCGGGAGACCAAGCCGCTGGCGCCGTCGGCATGGGCATCGCGCGCGCAGGCGCGGTAAGCGCCACCATTGGAACTTCCGGCGTCGTCTTTGCCGCGACTGATCGTCCGGCGCTGGACCCTCAGGGACGGCTGCATACCTTTTGCCACGCCATCCCGGGACGCTGGCACGTGATGGGCGTTACGCAGGCCGCAGGATTATCTCTGCGCTGGTTTCGAGATCGCTTTGGCTTGCCGCCCGGAGGGCAGGCGAACGACGGCCGCGATCCTTATGACGTTCTCGCCGACGAAGCCAGTTTGGCCCCTGCCGGTTCTGAAGGCGCCTTCTGGCTGCCCTATCTTATGGGTGAGCGCACGCCTCATCTCGATCCGAACGCTCGTGCGGCGCTGGTAGGACTGACGGCCTCCCACACGCGCGGGCACGTGATTCGCGCCGTCATGGAAGGCGTCGCTTACAGCCTGAAAGACACTTTCACGATCTTCGACGAGATGCAGATCCCCGTGACCTCGATTCGGCTGGGTGGTGGCGGCGCGAGATCGCCGCTGTGGCGGCAGATTCAAGCAGACGTCTACGGGCACGAAGTAGAAATTGTGGCAGCGGAGGAAGGTGCCGCGTACGGAGCAGCCATTCTCGCAGGCGTCGGAGCGGGTGCGTGGAAGTCCGTCGATGAAGCTTGCGACAGCGTGGTTCGCGTGGCGTCTCGCATCGCTCCGAATCAGGCAGCTTCGAACACGATGCAGCGTTCCTATCGCACCTACCGCAAGATCTACCCCGCTCTGCATCAGGCATTCGAGTAGCTTGCGACCGTAGCGCCAACTTGCGTCACTATTTCGCCGGCTCTTTCACGGTTACGACTCGGTCGCCAGCAACATCCCGCATCTGCTGAACGATGCCCGAAGGCCAACGGATCTCGACCAGATCCGCGGACGGATCAGCCCCAAGTCCGAAATGAACGGGCCCCGCGCTGGACGACGCATACCCCGCGCTCGTAGTCATGTGGTTGTACTGTGCTCCCGATTTTGTGACGACCTTGATTCTCGCTCCGATGCCATCACGGTTGCTCTTGGTTCCCTGCAGCTTGAACTCCAGCCAATGATGGTTGCCCGGACTCTGGTTGATCCAGATCTCAGCCGGTGCGTTGATCGCGGTCACGACCACATCCAAGCGACCGTCTCCATTCAAGTCCCCGATGGCCGACCCCCTGTGTCGCGACGGAGGTTGCGACGTCAGTCCGGCCTCAGCTGTTAATCCTGAGAACTTCATGCCCCCGAGATTGCGAAACACAGTGTTGGGCTGTTCCACCGTCAGATTCGGTTGTGCCAGCAACGACTGAACATGTCCGCGCGAAACGAAGATGTCTTTCCATCCATCGTTATCGAAATCCGCGATCGTCGGAGAATACCCGGCCATGGGCAGGCTCAGCCTCGTCATGTTGCTCTCCCGGGTGACTTCCACGAAGCTTCCTTTCCCCGTGTTGCGGTAGAGGGGAAACGTTTCCCCATCGAGAGCAACCAGAAAAATGTCGGGATAACCGTCATTATCGAGATCGCGGAAATCCACTCCCATGCCAGAAATGAACGTACCGTCTTCCCGCAGCGCGACGTTCTCCTCGAACGCAACCTCCTCGAACTTGCCGCCTCCCTTGCTGCGGAAGAAGGAGTTCATCAATTTGTCATTGGTGATCATGAGGTCCATCTTGCCGGAAAGCTCGGAGTCGGCGGCCGCGACACCCATTCCTTTGCCCGGATGTGCGCGGAATCCCGCTTCGACGGAAGCGTCGCGGAAGGTCCCATCCCCGTTATTGATGAACAATTGATTGGGCGTAGGCTTGTACATTTTGGGATGGCAGTACTCGCGATGGCCGTAGCCCTGGCATACGGGCTCATGATCAAAGTCCCACTTCAGATAGTTGAGGACGACGAGGTCGAGCAGTCCATCATTGTTCACATCAACCCAGGCGCCCGCGACTGCCCAAAGCGGCCCGTACTCGGGATCGGGCCTATTCAGGCCCGCTTTGGCGGTCACGTCCGTGAACGTCCCGTTCCCATTGTTGTGATAGAGCGTATTGCGATACACGCCCCCGACAAAAATGTCTTCGTATCCGTCGTTATCGTAGTCGCCAATTGCGACTCCGACGTCGTAGCCAGTTCCCGCTAGCCCGGCCTTCTCGGTTACGTCGGTGAAGTTTCCGTGGCCGTCGTTCTCGAAGAGGCGATTGGAGTATTTCGCGGAAGTTTTATGGAGCGTTTTGATGTCCGCTCCGTTGGTAAAGAAGATGTCGAGCTTGCCGTCGTTGTTGTAGTCGAAGACCGCCACGCCGCCGGCCATGGTTTCTGGCGCGTGGCGCTCGGGCGTCTCGCAACTGTCCAGCTTGAAGTCAATGGGCTGGAACGCGAACCGGATCGGGCCGTCGCCAGCGGCTGGGCTCACCGCTTCAGCGCCTTTCGAGGGAGCTTGGGTTGCGGGGGCTGGGGAACGCGCCGGCATGGGCGCGCCCCAGAGCATCAACAAAAATATTGCAGCCAGCGAGCAGGGAAACTTACAGCTCTTCATGTGCGGAGCGGCACCCACGTGCCTGCTGTCATTTTACTCCGGCAATTTTTGTTCCCCGCGAATGGAAAGCCGCGCATCCGCCTGTGCAGCGGCTGTACCCGGCTGTCCCCCACCTGTGGTAATCACGTAGTCTCCCGCCGCGACCATCCGATCCCCGGCTTCGTTGACGTAGCTCAAGTCGCGCGGCTGCAGCGTGAGCTTCACGTGCCGCAGTTCGCCCGCCTCCAGGTGAACGCGGGTAAAGCCGCGCAGCGCACGCAGAGGCGTGCCCGGCAGCTTGGGAAAATTCACATAGAGTTCCACGACCTCGTCGCCCGCTCGCTGGCTGGCGTTTTTCACATCGACGTCGACCGCGAGAGGATTGCCGGCTTCGAGTTCGGGGCTCGACAATTTCAGATTGCTGTATTCGAATTTCGAGTAAGTGAGCCCGTAGCCGAAAGGATACAGAGGCTGCCCGCCAAAGTAGCGATAGGTGCGGTTCTTCATCGCATAATCTTCGAACTCCGGCAACTGCTCCACACCTTTATAGAACGTTACGGGCAACCGTCCGCCGGGATTATTGATGCCCGCGAGGGTCTGCGCGATTGCCGTTCCACCTTCCTCTCCCGAATACCAGGCTTCGAGAATCGCATCGGCGTGGTCGTTGGCCCAATTCACCGCCAGCGCGCTGCCATTCATCAGGACAACCACCAGGGGCTTGCCCGCCCCTTTCAAAGCTCCGAGCAGCGCTTCCTCCTCTGCCGGCAGGTTGAGACTGGTGCGATCCCCACCTTTGAATCCGGGCACGTCGACTTTCATCTCTTCGCCCTCAAGCTTCGAAGTGATGCCGACCACCGCCACGACTATATCGGCCTGACGCGCCGCGGAAGCAGCTTCGAAACTCGGATCGGCGCTCACTGGCAGCCATACCAGCTTGGTTCCAAATCCTCCTCGCAGATACTCGATCTTCAGCGCGTAGCGATGCCCTTTCGTCAACGCGATGGTGACTTCCTGCGGGTTGGGATCGTGCAAGACCGCATCGTCCACGATCAACTTTCCATCCATCCACATGCGGTTCATCGAACCAACCAGACCAACTTGATAGCTGCCGGATTCGCCCGGAGTCAGAAAGCCCGTCCACCGCGCAGAAAAATCCTTCATGCCCGTCGGCGGAGTGATTGCGTGCGGATTGGGATGGAAGAGCTGGAGATCAAGCACCGCGTCCGTACGCACCACCTGCGGTGTGCCGGTGAAATCGCTGCCCGCGAAATATTCGCCCTTCAACCCGGGCTTCCCATCGTCGGTCGAAAGTGCGGAAGCTGGAATCACGGTTTCCTGGCGCACGAAATTGGTTCCGGCAACGTACGTCACCTGGGCTGCTGGAAACTGCTTGCGAATGCCCTCCAGCGCCGTGACCGCATGCGAAGCCGTGCCACTGTAGTTGCCATGCAACACCTCGGCAGATTCGGCCAGCGGACCTACGACTAAAATCTTCTTTACGCTTGCCGCGAAAGGAAGCACTCCATCGTTTTTCAGCAGCACCATCGATTCGCGCGCCGTCTTGAGTGCGAGCTCCCGATGCGCGGCGCTGTCGATCTCGGACTCCGGCGTCTGCGCGTACGGAACTTTCTCTGGAGGATCGAACATTCCCAGCCGCATGCGCGCCGTGAACAGCCGTTTCAAGGAAACATTGAGATCGGCCTCCGTGAGCAACCCCTGCTTCACGGCATCCACGTACGGCTGATAATCGTGGCTGTCTTTGGCCACGGTGAAGAAGTCCGCGCACTCATTGTCCATTCCCTTCTTCAACGAAACCGCAGCGGCTTCGGCCTGACTCTTCGCGAAGTGGTGCCCCTCATAAACATCAACGACCGCGTCGCAGTCCGATACCACATAGCCGTTAAACTTCCATGCGCCGCGCAACTGATCTTGCAACAGGAAAGTATTCGCACAGGCCGGCTCGCCATTGACGCGGTTGTAGGCGCACATCACCGATTCCGCTTTGCCCTCGGTAACGGCGGCGCGGAACGCGGGCAAGTACGTGTCCTCCATATCGTGCTTCGATACCTGTATATCGATCGTGTGCCGCGACGGCTCCGGCCCGCTGTGCACCGCAAAATGCTTCGGCGTCGAGATGACCCGGAAATACTTCGGATCATCCCCCTGCAGTCCCGTTACGAATGCCACACCCATGCGTCCGGTAAGAAACGGATCCTCCCCGTACGTTTCCTGGCCGCGGCCCCAGCGCGGATCGCGGAAGATGTTGATATTCGGCGACCAGAAGTCCAGCCCCTCCATAATGTCCCGCCGTCCTGCTTTCACGGCCTGGTTATGCTTGGCGCGGGCTTCCGTTCCGATGACGATCGCCATCTCGTGGATCAAAGGGTCGTCAAACGTGGCCGCCAGTCCGATCGGCTCTGGAAAGACCGTCGCCGTTCCGGCGTTTGCAACCCCATGCAAGGCTTCACTCCACCAGTCATAGGCAGGGACCTGAAGTCTGGGGATCGCCCGCGCCTGGTTCACGAGTTGCGAAGCTTTCTCCTCGAGAGTCATCTTCCCTACCAGATCATCGACGCGCACATGAATGGGCTGGGAAGGATCCAGATAGACGGGGCCGCCGGCGGTCTGTGCATCCGCACGAACAAGAATGAGGACTAGAACAAAACTCACCTGCAGGATAGTTCGAATGTGCGTTTCCATAGAAGGACCTCCTCCGCAACCGGTACGGTCAACAGGCTGGCGAGAGCGCTGGCTGATTGATAGATGTTTGCTGTGTTAACGATTACGGTCGACCGTCGCTTGTAGCACAACGGAAATCGGGTGGTCAAGGACACCTGCGACGCAGCGTCCTTAGAGTATGTCCGGAGGAGGGCATGTCCCGGACGATGACCACAAGAAATTCCAACCCGACTGCAAAGTGGAACCGGTGACGCTGAAGCCAGGCTGCGAACAAAAGAAAGGGAGTACCAAGTTTAGTACATATGATCGCCCAGGTGAAATCGAAGCACCCCTTCGCCATTTTGGACAAGCGCAGCTTATGTTTTTGGCCGGGCGGTGGAGGTTTATACGTCCGCAGCGTAACCTAACTGTGACCTGAGCCCGTATCTAGCTCGGAGAGACCTTGAGAGTTCCCTCTACGATATCGATTTTCTACTTGACAACGCTGACCGGATGGATGTAACACCGTAAACGCTTACGATTTACGGGGCAGTGCTATACCCAGACATCCGGGACTAACTAGTTGCGACCAACTAAATTCGGAGGCTTCACATGAAATCCCTCTCGCCCACGATCGCCGGGAGTTTTGGCCCAGCTATGAAACGCTGCGGCTCTCGCCTTGCTGTTCTCCTCGCAGCCTTCTTCGTCATGTTCGCCGCACATGCATTGGCACAGGAAGCCACCATCGTCGGCACCGTGACCGACCCATCCGGCGCGGCAGTTCCCAACGCCACGATCACGGTTACCAATGTCGAGACCGGCCAGGTTCGGAACCTGACCAGCAGCAGCGACGGACAGTTCGTGGCTCCCGACCTTCACATCGGCCGCTACACAGTCCGGGCCCAGGGAGCGGGATTCAAGGTAGTCGAGCAAACGGATATAGTCCTCAGCGTCAATGACCGCGCACGTGTCGATTTCAAGCTGCAAGTTGGCAGCACCACCGAGCAGGTCACCGTAGAAGCGGCGGCCATCGCCGTACAAGCGGACAATGGCGAAGTCAGTGACGTGATTACTGGCCAGCAGCTTACGCAACTCTCCACTAACGGGCGCAGCATGTATTCGCTGATCTCCCTGACGCCAGGAGCCTCCAGCGGTCAGGCCGATTTTCAGATTCCTACACCGGTGGGCGGCGACGCCAACGTGAGCTTTAACGGTATGCGCGAAAGCCACAACCTTTATCTGCTGGACGGCAGCGAGAGC
This sequence comes from uncultured Acidobacteriaceae bacterium, assembly GCA_963791515.1. Taxonomy (GTDB): domain Bacteria; phylum Acidobacteriota; class Terriglobia; order Terriglobales; family Acidobacteriaceae; genus Sulfotelmatobacter. The sequence goes on from CAWBSS010000014.1 coordinate 180,712, forward strand.
AGCGACCGCGGCGGTGCCGGCGGATCTGACGTCATGCCTTCCATGGACGCCATCGCCGAGTTTCGCGAGATGACGTCGAACTACAGCGCCGAATTTGGCCTGTCTTCGGCTGCGACCATGACCGCAGTCATCAAATCGGGAACGAAGAGAATCCACGCTTCGGCGTGGGAGTTCCTGCGCAACGACAAGCTCGACGCCCGCAACTATTTCAACCCGGCGCCGCAGAAAGTCGCCGAGTTGCGGTTCAATACTTACGGCTTCAACGCGGGCGGTCCTGTCGACTTCTGGAAGAAGGATCACCAGACTTTCTTCTTCTACAACATGGAGTGGCGCGCCTTGATTCAGGGCCAAACGCTCAACCAAACGGTTCCGAGCACGGATTGGTACAGCGGCGTATTCCCCAGCAGCATCCCGATCAGCGTACCCAAAGCAGTCGCGCCGTCAATCCTTTTCGCGAATTGCGGCGGTGTCGCTCCGGCTGGAATCACGCCGGGCAGCCCGTTCCCCAGTAACACGATTCCGGCCTGCATGCTCGATCCGAACGCGCAGGCGCTGTTGGCAGCTGGTATTTTCCCGGCAGATAATTCCGTCAATGGCAAAGGACAGCCTACCTTCCAGGGCGGCAATAACGTGCCCACCCATGTGCGGGAAGAAATCGTCCGCATCGACCACAATTTCAGCAGCAAGTTTTCCATCTTCGGACACTGGGTTGACGAACAGATCGCGCAAAACTTCGGGACGGCGATGTGGAGCGGCGACAACGTACCCACTGCCGCCAACACCTTCGGGAATCCCTCTTACAGCGGCGTGATCCATACCACCTACGTCATCAGCCCAACGCTGCTCAACGAAGTCGCCTTCAACTACAACGGGAACCGGATCGCCATTTTGCCAACTGGCAATATTACGCGCCCCAGCGGTTTCACGTCGGCGGAGCTTTTCCCCGGCAACAATCTCAACCGCATCCCCGAAATCCACCTCAACGGTTATAACGGAACCGACTACACCACTTCCAGTTGGCCGTGGCGCAACAAAGCCGACGATTACCAAATTCGGGATGACATTTCCTGGACCAAAGGCGCACACCAGCTCAAGATGGGCGCCAGTTGGGCGCTATACAAGAAGATCCAGGATCTGTTTGGCCAGACCCAGGGCGGATTTACCTTCAACAACAACTTCACTGGAAACGATTTTGCTGATTTCCTGTTAGGCGATGCCTCGTCTTATGGGGAACTGGCGGTGCAGGACCACGGCCTCTGGAACAACGTTTCCTGGGCTGCGTACGTGCAGGATAACTGGCGCGTCAACCACCGCCTGACCCTGAACCTTGGGCTGCGTTGGGATGGTGTTCCGCACACTTACGAAGCCAACAACCGCATGGGAAACTTCTACCCCAACCTGTACAATCCGGCGGACGCCGCTACCTTTGTTCCCGGCTCGAACGGCAACAATATTTCGCCCACCAGTCCTGGCTTGGGCACCAGCCCGAATCCCATCCTGGCGGGATACCAGTTCTATCTGAACGGTATCGGCATCCCGGGCACGACCCCAGGGGTTCCCAAGGGTCTGGTCAACAACCACTGGGCCGCGTTCGGTCCACGCATCGGCTTCGCCTATGATCTATCCGGCTCAGGCAAGACGATTCTTCGCGGCGGCTTTGGCACCATGTACGAACGAATTCAGGGCAACGATATGTACAACGCTGGTCCCAACGTTCCGTTCAGTACGAATGTCTCGTTCAACAACGTCACACTGGTCAATCCGTCGACTGACCTCGGTACTGGCACTACACTGACCGCACCCATCACCGTGGCTAGCATCACCGGCCTTGACGCGGTACAGAACAAGTTGCCGGTAAGCTACCAGTACAGCTTCGGAGTGCAGCACGCGCTGTCAGCCAAATCAGTGTTGTCCGTCGCCTACGTGGGAAATCAGAACCGGCATCAGAATGACTATCGCGAGACCAATCTCCCGGATCCTAGTCTGTTCCCCGCCTTAATGGCGGCCAATGGCACCGGCTATAACAACTTTGTTCCCTATCTGGGGTTCAACTCGATCAAGATGTCGGAGGATGTGCAGAATTCCCATTACAACGGGCTCCAGGCAGAAATTCACACCCAGCTGAGGCGTGACCTCACGCTGCAGGCTGCTTATACCTACTCCAAGGCGGTTGATCCAGCCACCAGCGGTAACGGCGTGAGCGATTTGAACAACACTTCCAACCCCTACAGCCACGCATATGATAACGGGCCGTCGGGTTTGGATCGCTCCAGCATCGCTTTCGTCAACTTCGTCTACGATATTCCCTTCCTGAGAAGCAGTTCGAACCGCTTGCTGAGATCGACGGTTGGGGGTTGGACAGTATCGGGGATCGTTACCTTGACGTCGGGCGAACCGCTCAATATCAACGAGGGTGGCATCACCAACTGCGCCCAGACAGCTCTGCCAGTCTCGTGCACCGGCTCCCTCATTGGAACCGGCAACATCAGCAACGTTATCCCGAACTCGAACAACCGGCCCAACGTCAGCGGCAGTGTCAGCACGCCTCACACGGTGGCCAATTGGTTTAGTGGGTCGGCTTTCTCTCCAACCGTAGCGACGGAATGGGGCAACGAGCCCTTCAACGCGCTGCGCGGACCTAGCCGCCAAAACTGGAACATGTCGGTCTTCAAAAGCTTCATTTTCAGCGAGGAGCGCGGCAGCAGACTGGAATTCCGGGGAGAGTTCTTCAACATCTGGAACCACTCGGAGTTCAACAACGTCAGCACAACTTTCTCGTCGGGCAATTTCGGGGCAGTTACCTCCGCCCATGACCCGCGGGAAATTCAGCTTGGGTTGAAGCTGTACTTCTAATCCACGATGGTAAGCAACTCGGCCCCGCTCGCGGTAAGCACCCGTGAGCGGGGCTTCTGTTTTCTGCGGAATATACTTGTGGCCGACTTCTCCCGCAGTCTCAGCCGGGCGCCCAGGACACATCACGCAGGTGTGGTCGCGACCCCTCGTGAAAATCAGGCCTCGGTCCGTTCTCGGGCGGTCGGGAGTCCGCTGACGCAGCAGGCCGGGGCATGAAGAACTGGAAGGGCGAACTCGTTCTCAGGGCGCTGCTCTCACCGGTCATCTTTTCAATCTTGGCGGCGGCCCAAGTGCCGACTCCTGCCGACGCGATCGCTCTCGAACAACAGGGAAAGCTTTCGGAGGCTGCCCAGGCATGGCAAGCGGTCACCGAGCGCAGCCCGCACGACGCCGCGGCCTTCGCCAGTTTGGGTGTGGTTCTCTCCAAGGAACAGAAGTATTCAGAGGCGACCTCCGCCTACCGGAAAGCGCTCAAACTCAATCCTAAGTTGCCCGGAGTCGAACTCAACCTGGGGCTGGCGGAGTTCAAGCAGGGCCATTTTCCCGCGGCGGCCGCTGCACTTCGCACGGCGCTGGCAGTGGATCCGTCCAACTCGCAAGCCCGGACGCTGCTGGGCCTGAGCTACTACGGTGCACGAAAATTTGATCTGGCATCTCAATATCTTGAACCAGCGGCCAAGGCGGATCCTGCCAATGCGGAGCTTCACCAGGTGTTGGCGCAAAGCTGCCTGTGGGCCCGGAAGTTTTCCTGCGCACAGGAGGAGTTCCGCCGAATCCTGGAAGCAGAATCCGGATTCGGCCCCAGCCCATGTCCTTTTCGGCGAAGCGCTTGACGGCGTGGGCAGGACCCCTGAAGCCATCGCCGAGTTCGAGACCGCCGCGAAGATTTTGCCCAGCGAGCCCAACGTTCATTTCGGCCTGGGTTATCTCCACTGGAAGACGCAACAGTATGACGAAGCCAGGCAGGAGTTCGAACGGGAGTTAGCTCTCGACTCCAACCATGCCCAGGCATTGGCGTATCTCGGGGACATCGACTGGAAGAGCAACCATCCGGACGCAGCGCTTTCCTTGTTCAAGCGGGCGGCAAGCGTCCAGAACAACCTGCGCATTGTCTATGTCGATCTGGGCGCCATCTACTTGCAGCAAAAAAACTATAAAGATGCCCAGGCGGCTCTGCTCCGCGCGGTAGCGCTCGACCCCACCCTGCCTGATGCCCATTACCAGTTAGGACGTTTGTATCAGGCACAGGGGAAAACGACGGATGCGGAGAAAGAACTTCACAAGGTACAGGAACTGCATAAGAAGGCAGAGGACAGCCTGGTGGGAAAGATCTCATCTTCTCCGCCGGCGCTGAATCCTTCGGAGGCCAGATAACGTGACTGCAAATGCGAAGGGGAAGTCGATGAGCACTCCAAGAAGCCTCTACGAGCCAAGGCCAAAACATAAATTTTCGTTCACCTGCTCTACGAAATGCTCGACCAGCTAACGATCGACATTCTGCTCGGGGTCCGATAAACCGTTGCTACGCGGGAGGTTGGCTCCCAGCCTCCCATCCCGGCACCCCTGTGATTCTTGTCACTCCCTGCTGTGCTCTCAGAGACGGTGCGCTCCTGTTGAAGATCGATACATTGATCTAAGTGAGAGCGAATCGTTTTGGAGGAGTGTCTATGCAAACACTCTCGCCTGGAAGTCTTCCCACTGAAGAACAAGTATTCATCGATAAAGTAATCGGCAGTCGTCGGGGACGCCCCGGAGCCCTGCTTGGCATCCTGGAAGCCGCGCAGGAAAAAAACCGCTACAAATATCTTCCCATGGAGACGCTGCGCTACATCGCCGCCAAGACGGAAATGCCGCTTTCGCGTATCTACAGCGTCGCCACCTTCTACGCGCTGTTTAATCTCCAACCCCAGGGCGAGAATACCATCTGCATTTGCCGCGGGACGGCATGTCATACCCGTGGTTCGCGCAACCTGCTGCAGGGCGCTCGCCTCGACTTGGGACTGGGTGTCGAGGACGGTGACGGCAACGGAAACGAAGCCGACAAACTGTTGCTGACCACGCCGGACCGCCAGTTCACCGTGCGCACTGTGGCTTGCTTCGGACAATGTGCGATGGCGCCCGTCGTCGAGGTGAACCATCGCATCTGCGGGCATGCCACCGAGCGCACTTTACAGCGGGAGATCGCAACCATTCGAGCAGGAGAGTAAGCGATGCCTCGAATTCTGGACATTGGAGCGTTCAACGCCGTACGCGAGGCGGGCCTGGCCAAGCTCGTTCCGCCGGTTCCGCGCGTCGCCGTCGGAATGGGAACCTGTGGTCGCGGGAACGGCGCGGAAGGTTTATATCACGCATTCCTCCAGGCCATCGAGGATAGCGGCGCCGATCTGGTGCTGGCGCCGGTGGGATGCTTCGGAGCCTGCTTTCAGGAGCCGCTGGTCAACGTGCGTCTGCCGGGGAATCCTCTGGTAATTCTGCGCCGCGTGCAGGCCAATGACGCCACCCGCCTGCTGCACGACCTGGCCAACGGCAATCTCAGCCCGGATCTCATCTACTGCAAGATCGAAGAGTGGGATCACATTACCGGCCACGTCCGATACGGTCAGGGATATCCCGAAGTCCAGTCATGGAGCGACGTGTCCTTCTTCAAAGGCCAGAGGAAGATCGTTCTGCGAAATTGCGGAATTATCAATCCCGATGACATTGAAGAATACATTGCCATCGGCGGATATCAGGCACTCTACAAAGTACTGATCGATGCGAACCCAGCGGGCGTGATCGAGCAAATCAAGGCCTCGAAGCTGCGGGGCCGGGGCGGAGCTGGATATTCCACTGGCAACAAATGGGAATTCCTGGCCAAGGCCAAGTCGGAGCCGAAGTACATCATTTGCAACGCAGACGAGGGCGACCCCGGCGCCTACATGAATCGCAACGAAATTGAAAGTGACCCGCACTCGCTGCTCGAGGGAATGATCATCGGCGGCTACGTCATGGGCGCGACCGAAGGAATCGTCTATGTACGCGCCGAGTATCCGCTGGCTGTACATCGTCTGAATCGCGCCATCGAACAGGCGCGCGAATACGGACTGCTGGGGGAGAACATCCTCGGCCGTGGATTCAAGTTCGATATCGAAGTGGTGGAAGGAGCGGGAGCGTTCGTCTGCGGAGAAGAGACTGCGCTGATCGCTTCCCTGGAAGGCGAAGCCGGAAGACCGCGCCCACGTCCGCCATTCCCCGCCCAGAAGGGACTATGGGGACAACCCACCAACATCAACAACGTCGAAACCTGGTACAACATCGCACCCATCGTGACCCGCGGGCCCGCCTGGTTTACTGAAACTGGAAGCCCGAAAAGTTCAGGCACCAAAGTCTTCTCGCTCGTGGGCAAAGTGAAAAACACTGGATTAGTGGAGATGCCCCTGGGCACCCCACTCAAAACCTTCATCTACGACATTGGAGAAGGCGCCGTTGGAGAAGGTCAGGTGAAGGCTGTCCAGACGGGCGGGCCCTCCGGAGGCTGCATACCTCACGAGATGTTCGACACGGCAGTGGACTACGAGAATCTGCAGCAGCTTGGGTCGATCATGGGATCGGGCGGCATGGTCGTGATGGACGAAGACAATTGCATGGTCGACGTCGCCCGCTACTTCGTCGAATTCACGCACTCGGAGTCATGCGGGAAATGCATCCCTTGCCGAGTGGGGTTGAATAAGTGCCTGCGCATTCTGAATCGCGTCACCGAAGGCGCGGGGACGGCCCATCATCTCGAAATCCTGGACGAACTGAGCCGCTATATTCGCGACTGTTCGCTCTGCGGCCTCGGACAAACCGCTCCCAATCCGGTGCTCACGACCCTGCGGCATTTCCGCAACGAGTTCGAGGATCACATCCTCGCCCGGCGCTGCACCGCTGGAGTGTGCGAAGAATTGGCGCTCTCCCCCTGCGAGAACAGTTGCCCGCTGCACATGAACATCCCCCGCTTCCTGCAGCTTTACAAGGAAAATCGGCTGGAGGATGCATTCCTGTCGGTGATCCTGGACAATCCGCTCCCTTCTTCGACCGGACGAGTGTGCCAGCACCCATGCGACAGCCGGTGCCGGCGGCAGACGGTCGACCAGGCGGTCAACATGCGGGAAGTGCACCGCTTCATTGCGGATTCCATTTTCGAGTCCGACAAGTATGAGCCGATGGTGCAGTCCATCGCCTCGCGCAAGTTCGAAGCCACCGGGCGCAAGATCGCCATAGTCGGCGCGGGGCCGGCTGGACTCACCGCAGCGTTTTATCTGGCCATGCTCGGCCATGACGTCACGGTGTATGACAGCAAGTCCGAGGCCGGTGGGATGCTTCGCTTTGCTCTGCCTGAATATCGGTTGCCGAAAGGTATCCTGCGGCGCGAGATCGAACTCATAGAGCGCCTGGGGGTGAAGTTCAGCTTCAATACAAGGGTCGGCGTCGATCTGGCGCTGAATGACCTTGACGATCACTTCGACATGATCTTTCTCTCCATTGGCACGTGGAAAGAATCCTGGGTCTATCAATCGGGCACGGAGTTGAAAGGCGTATATCCGGCGCTCAATTTCCTGGAGGCGGTCGCCGCTGGGCAGGAACTGAACCTTGGCCGGCGGGTGGCCATCATCGGCGGTGGCAATGCCGCCATCGATTCCGCCCGAACCTCTCTGCGCAAAGGCTGCGATGTGACCGTCTTCTACCGGCGCGAACGCAAGGACATGCCCGCCATTGACGAAGAAACCGGGGCCGCCAAAGACGAGGGAGCAAAGTTTGTGTTCCTGGCCGCTCCTCACCGCGTGATCGGGGATACCAAGGGCGCCGTCAAAGCGATCGAAATCGTGAAAACGCGCCTGGGAGAGTACGACTCCTCGGGCCGCAGGAAGCCGGTCGCAACCGACGAAATCCAGCGCTTCGATTGCGACTCTGTCATCTTTGCCGTTGGCGAAACCGTCGACTTGGATTTCGCCAGAGCATCCGGCCTCGTCCTCAAAGAGAACGGAACCATTGAAGTGAACCGCTTCACGCTTGAGACCAGCCGTCCGCGGTTCTATGCCGGAGGCGACCTGGTGACCGGCGCTTCCAACGTTTCGAACGCCATGGCCTATGGCAAGCAGGCGGCTCGAAGTATAGATCTTCAGTTGATGGAAACTGACCGCTGGAACACCCTCTACCCCGCGATGGAATACGAACAGACGCCTCCGGAGGAGCCAAGTCCGAACCGGCGGCACACGGGCCACGCGCTCACCGCCAGTGCCCGCGTCCGTTCGCAAGACGAGGTGGTGAAGGGCTTGAGCCACGAAGAGGCTCTGGATGAAACCTGCCGTTGCCTGCGTTGCGACGTGACAGCCGTCAACGCGAGCTAGGCCGGGGTGAGCCAGGAAAACGCGCGCTGAAAGGAGCAAGACCTTGCCACAAAAGAAGCTATCGATCCGAATCGACGGAGAGCTCATCAGCGCGCTGGAGGGCCAGACCATCCTGCAGGCGGCCAAGGCCAACGGCAAGTACATTCCGACGCTGTGCGACTTGGACGGCCTGACTGCCGTCGGCGCATGCCGCATTTGCCTGGTAGAGGTCTCCGGCACCGAGCGCCTGTTCCCGGCATGCACCACCCCGATCCAGGAAGGTATGTCAGTGACGACGACCTCACCGAAATTGACGCGCTATCGCCGGATCTCCGTGGAACTGCTGCTCATCGAGCGAAACCACATTTGCGCGGTGTGTGTGTCGGACGGACATTGCGAGCTTCAGTCGATGGCCACGGCCCTGGGCATCAGCACGGTAGGCCTCGCGTACAACTTCCCCAAATTGTCCATCGACATGTCGCACCCGCGTTTTGTGCTCGATCACAATCGCTGCATTCTTTGCACGAGGTGCGTCCGGGTTTGCGCCGAACTCGAAGGCGCGCATGTTTGGGATCTCACTTCTCGCGGCATCCACGCCCGCATTGTCAGCGAGATGAATGAGAACTGGGGGCAGGCCACCACCTGCACCAGTTGCGGCAAGTGCGTGAATGCATGCCCCACTGGCGCGCTCTCTGAAAAGGGTTGGGCGGTTGGAGAGATGGTGAAAAAGATCGATGCCGTCACCTCCCTGGTGCACCGCAGAGGAGTGCAGGTATGAAGAAGGTGAAAGTAGCCACGGTCTGGCTCGACGGATGCTCCGGCTGTCACATGTCTCTGCTCGACATGGACGCTGGCATCATTTCTCTGGCCCGTAAGATCGACCTGGTCTATGGCCCCCTGGTCGATGCGCAGGAGTTTCCCGAAGATGTGGACGTTACGCTGGTCGAGGGCGCGGTCAGCTCCCAGGACGATCTCAATAAGATTCAGAAGATCCGTCAGCGGACCCATGTCCTGATCTCCCTCGGAGACTGCGCTGTCACAGGGAACGTCCCCGCGATGCGGAATTCCATTCCGGTGCAGAAATTGCTGCAGCGCATATATGTCGATGGTGCGCAGGAAGGAAAAGTCATCCCTTCGGATCGCGTCCCCGCTCTGCTGAAGCAGGCGCGGCCACTGCGGGAATTCGTCAAAGTTGATTTGTGTTTGCCCGGCTGTCCTCCGCCCTCGAAGGCAATTTCCAGCGTGATCAACGACCTGCTGGACGGCAAGAAACCCGGCGCCACTCTCAAGGTGAAATTCGGTTAAGGAGTGTTCCATGAAGCGCATCATCATCGAACCCGTGAGCCGCATCGAGGGACACGCCAAAATTACGATCCAACTCGATGATCAGGGACACGTTGCGGGAACGGAATTTCACGTCACGCAGGTGCGCGGTTTCGAGAAATTCACTGAGGGACGTCCCTTCTACGAGATGCCCGGCATCACCGCGCGCATCTGCGGGATTTGCCCCATCAGCCATCTGCTGGCCGCGTCCAAGGCCTGCGACTCCATCATGGCGGTGCGAATCCCTCCGGTCGCGAAAAAGTTGCGCGAGCTGGTGCACTTCGCCCAGATCGTGCAATCGCACGCCCTGAGCTTCTTTTATCTCTCCGCGCCGGATTTCCTCCTGGGCATGGATTCCGATCCCGCCTCGCGGAACGTGATGGGAGTTATCGCCGGACACCCAGAGCTGGCACGCGACGGGATCGAGCTGCGAAAGTTTGGGCTGCAAATCGTGGAGAGCCTTGCCCAGGAGCGCGTGCATCCCTCCTGGATCGTTCCCGGCGGCGTGGCTTCTCCCCTGGCCGCCGCCACACGCGACCGCATTCTTTCGGAGTTTCCTGCGGCCAAGGCGATCGCCGACCGTACCATTCGCTTTTTCAAGGGCGCGCTCGACAACTATAAAGAAGAGATCGAATTCTTCGGGTCCTCTCCGACCATGTACGCCGGAATGGTTGACCGGAAAGGGAACTTACAGCTCTACGATGGCGATCTGCGTTTCCGCAGCGCCACCGGCGAGGTTCTCGAAGACCACATCTGCGCCGACGACTACGCGCAATGGATCGGCGAGGCCAGCCTGCACGAGTCGTATCTGAAAGCTCCCTACTTCAAGCCGCAGGGATTTCCCGCTGGCGTGTATCGCGTAGGTGCCCTAGGGCGGCTGAACGCCGCTGACCAGTGCGGCACTCCAAACGCCGACGCCGAATTCCGGGAATTCCACCAGCGCTTCGGAGCGGTGGCGCACAGCGCTTTTCTCTACCACTATGCCCGGCTCATCGAAATTGTCTATGCCCTGGAGCGAATCGAGGGGTTGCTGACCGATCCGCAGATTCTCGAAACGCACGTCCGCGCCACCGCCGGGGTCAATGCCCTCGAGGGAGTGGGCATGATCGAAGCGCCCCGCGGAACCTTGATTCACCATTACAAAGTGAACGAAGCAGGCGCGATCACCTGGGCCAACCTGATCGTGGCCACCGGCCATAACAATCTCGCGATTGGCCGGAGCGTGCAACAAGTCAGCGAGCACTTTATTGACGGAACCAAGCTGAACGAAGGCATGCTGAACCGTGTGTCGGCCGTGGTGCGCGCCTATGATCCCTGTCTGAGTTGCTCGACCCACGCTTCAGGCCTGCTCGCCATGACCATCCGCCTGGTCCATCCCGATGGAACTGTCCTCGATGAGTTGACGACAGACTGAGGCTGTTTACAGCGGGAAAAAACATAGCCCTGGAAATCGCACGGTTTGATGACGCCTGCTTTTGGGTGGCGCGGCGCTGTCAGCTGCGATCAACGTGAAAGAGCGGCGCTTCAGCGCCGCGTCAAGAGTTGTGTTAAAACTGGGCTTTAGCCCCGGACGTGCCGGCTGGCGGTAGATTGGCGAGCCTGATCTAGATTCCCTCTAGGCCCGGCCCTTTTTCGCCGCGACTGCCGCCTGTCTACCCGCGACCTCCCAAGGACGCTTCGGGCGGTCGACCGCCGCCTTGTCGCGGTTCTCGATGCGGTCGTAGTGATAGGACTCGCTCACCGTTCCCAGCGACTCGTTGTACAGGCTGGGCAGACCAAGCGCTTCCTTCAACTCCTCGGAGAAAGACTGCAGCGCCTTCAGGTGATCGGCGGTAGCCGGAATTTCGGTCTTGGAGGTCTTGAGAAACTGCTGGTATCCTCGGTTGATCAGCTTCGAAATCTCGCTGCCAATCAGGTAGCCGGGATATGCGAAGATTTTCACCGCGTCGTCGGGCGCCTTCTGGATTGCAGCCGAGACATTGTATTTGCGCAGGAAGACGCGGGCATTGGTGCCGGGAGCATCGGTTACATCGAACCCGTGATCGCGCACCCAGGCTAGCGCTTCTTCGTAGGTTCGTGCTTCAATAGTTTTAGACATTGCTTGTTACTTCAACCTTTCCTTGCCGGTGTCCGCACGTCTATTAGATGCAGTCTTTATAAGAACCGAGCGTAACTTTACAGGAGTGCATCGCCGGGCGAAGCTTATTCATCTGATCAAAGTACTACATACCTCGTTTCGAACCATATAGCACATTACGTTGGTCACGGCATTTCGGTTCAGATATGGCATACGGATCTACAAGAATGGCGGCAATGTCGACTGCGGCAAAACCTGAAGGACCACCAGAAATCGCCCTAGGACTGGGTGAAACGCTCGGCCACAGCCTGATCGAGCGCATCGGCAACACTCCACTGCTGCGTCTGGATGCTGTCACCGACGACCTGCCGGGCGTAGCACTTCTGGGTAAGGCTGAATGGTACAACCCCGGCGGATCGGTCAAAGATCGCGCCGCGGCCAACATCGTCGCCGAAGCACGTCGCAGCGGTCAACTGCGCCCCGGCCAGATTCTCCTCGACGCCACCAGCGGCAACACGGGCATCGCGTATGCCATGCTGGGCGCTGCCGAAGGATTCCCCGTGACCCTCTGCATGCCGGAGAACGTTTCACGCGAGCGCAAGCAGATCCTGCAGGGCTACGGCGCCAACATTCTTTATACCGATCCTGCGGACGGTTCCGACGGCGCGATCCGCATGGCCCGCGAACTGGCCCTCAACCATCCTGATCAGTATTTCTACGCCGACCAGTATTCGAACGAAGCCAACTGGAAGGCTCACTATCACGGGACCGCCAACGAAATCTGGCAGCAGACCCAGGGACGAGTCACGCATTTTGTCTCGATGCTGGGAACGAGTGGCACTTTCGTGGGCACAACGCGCCGCCTCAAGGAACTAAATCCGGCGGTGAAATGTATCTCGCTGCAGCCGGACTCGTCATTTCACGGAATCGAAGGCGCCAAGCACATGGCCAGCGCGATCGTTCCGAAGATATACGATCCGCAACTCGCCGACCAGAACCTCGAAATTGCCACCGAAGATGCCTATGCCATGGCGCGGCACCTCTCGCGCAACGCCGGACTACTGGTGGGAATCTCCGCCGCCGCCGCCGTCGTAGGCTGTTTGAAGATTGCCCGTGATCTGCCGCTGAAGAAAGGGCACGAGGCCGTGTTCGTAACCATCCTCTGCGATTCCGGCGACAAGTACCTGAGCGAGAGATTCTGGAACGAAGGCTGAGGAAGTAGATGAGTTGAGTGCCCCACCCTTCTCGCGCCTTTTTGCGCGGGTGGGGATTTTGAATTTGGTTCAAGACTGTCGCAGTTCAATTTCCCAATGCTGAAAATTACGCGCCACGACTACGATTCCCTCCGCCGACACGGCGAAGAAACCTACCCCCACGAATGCTGCGGCATCCTGTTGGGTCACGCAGACGAAGATGGTACTCGAGTCGTCACCTCTATTGCTCGCGCTGGCAATACCCGCACCGATTCTCCGCACAACCGGTACAACATCGATCCTCGTGACTACATTCGTATCCAGCGCGAAGGCCGCGAGCGCGGCGAGGACGTCGTTGGCTATTACCACTCGCACCCAGACCATCCTGCGCGTTGGTCATCGACTGATTTGGCCGATGCCCACTGGCCCGGCTTCTCCTACGTTATTACCAGCGTCGAAAAGGGAAAAGCCGTCACCACCAACTCTTTCGAACTCTCGGGCTCAGACGAATCCGACAAGCGGTTGCTGGATGAGCAGCTTGAAATCGCATGAATGCGAGCGTTTACCGTACGGCGGGCTTATTCTTGCTCCGTCGCAGCGAAATCGTCGGCGTCGAATTTCAGGAAGAACGCTTCGTTCGCCTGAAGCGGAGCATTGAGCGTCTCCGAGTCCCGCGCCAGCACTCTGCCGCCAGAACGCACGGTCCATGTGAGCCGTGACCCGGACTTCGGGTTGTCGGCTTGAAATTCAAGGTCTCCACCTACGGCGGACGGCACATCAATCGTCCACGAGTGGCTGCCCGCTGGAACTTTCTCATATGTATCGAGCGAGCGCACCGGGGTGCCGGAATTCTTTGCGGTGGCCGCAAAGTAGGCGCGCAGGACGGCCGAATCGCTGCACTCGACGTCGATCGTCAAGGTCGTGCCCCCACCTTCCCACACTTTCGCCGGAACTCTGTCATTGCCCCCGGACGCTTTGCCACTGCTTATCTTTTCCTGAAAAGTCCACCATCCCAACACCAGAGCCAGCCCCACTGCCGACATCAAAACCTTCTTGACCATATGAGCCTTTCCTTCCAGTCGACGTTGGCAAAGTATCCAACGAACTGAGGTTTCAGCTCCAGTAACCAAAGTGAGCGCACCACCATGAATGCCCAAAGAAACCAAATCCCTTGCGGGGCACGGGAAGTGCTGGATTTTCACAAGCGGAAGGTAGAATTCTTCCCGGCATTCACATCGATCTGGATCGATACAGAGTGCGAAACTCCGCGCCTGGCGCGGGATTTGCGAGAAACGACTTCCGGGGCTGCACCAAATCCGGTCATGCGCTTGTGGACGGGCTGCACTCGATTGAAAACACACCTACTTACAAAGCGTGGTTTTTCGTTGACGGAAAAAATAGAAGGAGTACAACAAGATTGTTCTTTGACAGCTTCTTAGGTTTTTCCGGTTGGTGCGGCGTCCGGGGCTCAAGCGGAGTCACTTTCCTGATCGAAAGATTGGGAAGGAGGGTGAGCGAGGGCCTATAGCAAAGCGCTGGTTGAGGAGAACAGAGAAGAAATGTTGAAGGCGAGATAGAGTTCCGAGGCGTAAGGTAGGTTTATCCGGTTGGCGGTGAGCCCGGAGCCCAAGCGAAGATCGCGCGCAGCACCCCGCAAGGGAGGCAGCGATAGCAGGTCGAGCAAGGGTCAAACGCGAGCTACTGGCCGAGACGAATGGACCTTACACCACCTCGGAACTCTCTTTGTTTTTAGCTTCCCCTGTTGGCTCCGAAGCCTTTTAGCCTCACCGAATCCCCAACCGAATCCTCACGCCACTTTTCTCAGGTCCCCGGAAGCCCGTTTCTAAACCTGGCAGCAAATCAATCCCAGACGTTCGAAGAGCCCCAGAATCGAATTCCCGCTTTGGGAGCAAATCTAGCGCAATTGTTTATTCGTCACTGACTGCCCTCTATCTCGGCGGTATTCTGCGCGGTAGGCCTTGGGAATTCCGGCTGGTTCTAGAAGGCTGAGAACTCAATGCTGCCTGGGGGCTGTCGATGCCATTCTTGGATAAGATGAAAGCGCTACTGGATCGAAGGGGTTTCAGGTTCGCCTTGATCCCGTTAGTGAGCCATCTCGCAAGATCGCGGGATAAAGGTGTCAACAGAGTATTTTACGATGGCGGAGTTTGGATTCACGCTACCAACGCAGGCTACTTTGCCTATCATCAACCATTCGTCCGCTTAGACATGGCGCAGATGGACAAACTGGCGCAGGCTCATTTTTTCTGGGGCTATCATCCCCGGCCCGGAGACGTGGTCATGGACGTGGGAGCAGGAGTAGGTGAGGAGGCATTGACTTTTTCCCGCGCTGTGGGAGAGCGAGGCAAGGTGATCTGCATCGAGGCTCATCCCCGGACATATCGCTGCCTGGAGAAGCTGGCCCATTACAACCGCCTGGAAAACGTGATCCCCATTCACAAGGCTGTGACCGAAACCTCCTGCGGTACCGCCATGATTGAAGACTCCGATGCCTACCTGAGGAACCGCCTGAACCCCGCGAAGGGAATTCCGGTTCCGGCCACCACCATCGACACGATTCATCAGAAACTGCGTCTGCGGCGGATTCATTTCCTGAAAATGAATATCGAAGGCGCCGAGCGATTTGCCATTCGAGGCATGAGCGAGACCTTGAACCAGACCGAGGTGGTGTGCATTTCGTGCCACGATTTTCTGGCAGCGGTGACCGGAGATGATGCTCTAAGAACCAAAGATACGGTGAAACAGTTTATTCAGGATAACGGATTCAACATTGTCGAGAGGCTAGATCCAGCGCTTCCGCTTTATGTCCGCGACCAGGTCTGGGGCTACAACAATCAGCTCATGAAGGCAAGAAGGTCAGCCAGCTAGCGGTGAGATTTATCACACTGGGCCTCCCGCCAAATGCAGTGTGGGCATCCGTTTTTCCAGAGACGGCAGCGCCGGAAACGCCGCGTGTGGCTCGGTCTGATACCAGTACGCAACCGAGAAATAGTTATCGGACCGGTGATTGGCGTGCCCGTGCTCGATCGTGGCTCGCAGCGATTTCGAAAACGGAATCGGAGAATCCAAATGGAAGCGATACACCGACGAACGCCCCCCCGCCACTTCCTGCCCTACCACTGGTGCGCCAAATAAACCGTAGGAAAAAGCGTGCCCCCCAAAGTCCCACGCCCCCAGAAAATAATCTTCCGACCCGGTTCCGTTGATGGAGGGCGTGGTCTCCCCATCGACGAAAAACATGTCATCGCCCTCGCCCCACCACCCGTTCTGATTCTGCAGCACAGACATGGTCACGCCCACGAAGTGCCCGCGCCCGGTTGCTTCCATCCAGACATAGTTGCCTTCTCCGTTCAGATTCTTCTTGCTGTCGACCAGCGGATCGCCGTTCGAATGCCATTGATTGGTCCAGCCATGGGCCGGCGCGGCCTGCCGATACTGCGCGTGGAAATAAAGCAAGTCCGCCGGCAATGGGTTGTTGTACGCACGATAGTCGAGGTTGAAATAGAAGGCGTCGACTTTGCGGGAGCCCTCGTTCGTCACAGTAATGCGTGCATGTTTCTGGAAGGGCATAGGAAAAAAGCTGTTCAGGGCCTTGTCCGAGCCCACGGATAACGGCAGAGACTGATAGAGGTAGTACTCTCCCAGTCCGAGCCCGAAGAAGTCGCCCACCGGCGTCTCCACGCTTGGAGTCGTTTCGCCGTCCCAATACATGCGCAGGACCAAAGCCTTCAGATGATTCGGATCGTCGCTGGCGATGGTGAACCAAACGTGGCTGATCAGCCCCGGTCCAGCGTCGTCGAGCAGCGTCAGAGTCTCCCCGGCCGCGATAGTACGAGCGTCCGCATTGCCGCCGCTGCGGTCGTAGCTGGAAGCCCGCTTCTGCACGTAGTCCTTGGCCTGCGGAAGGTTGGAGAGCCAGGTGGAAGCATCCTGCGGGACGAGCGGGAGTGTCAGGAAGCAGAAGACAAATAGTGAGAAGAGCTTTTTCACCGGTATCTCCGTTGGCAGACTTGCGTCGTAAGCCTGGGCGTGCTGATTCTACGCCGTTTCACCGTTATCGCAGAGGATGAATAGTATTTGGGAAGGGCACGGCTCTCAGCCGTGCCGCCAGGCTCCGTAACTGATGTTGGGCTTTAGTGTGTGCGTGAGAACTAAAATCTCTGGAAGAGTGGTGGAACGAAAACCGCCAAAATCTAGCCGCGCAGCGGCGGCATGTGAAAGCCCGGCACGGAAGTGCCGGGGAGAATGGGAAAAGCACCGAAGTCCCGCAGGGACGGCACAGGTTCTCACGCACTCACTTTTAGCCCCTGCGGTCTTGGTCTGCGCTTTTCCGTGAAACTGGACTTAGACGAAAGAATTCAGAATGTCTTGGGCAAAGGCCGCACAGCTTGCCCGGTCAGGAACCGCTGACGCAATTCGTTCGGGATATTCGTCGTAGGTGCGATCGTCAAGCAGCCTGCCGTTCTTGGCTTTCCTCACGCCGCCCCACTGCTTGAAGAAAAACGGAACGTGGTATTTGCGGCATTGATCGCGCACCGAGATCACCCATTCCTTCCGCATCGGCCGGGCACCGGGACCGCTCTCGCCTCCAACGATTGCCCAACTGATGCCGGAAAGATCGAATTCGCCGAGATCTTCCAGCAGCGGCTCGATCGAGAGAAAGCGGACCCGAGCCGGTGCATCCTGCAGATGGCCGATTCGAGGCAGACCATATTTCTGGTCTTCGACGCTGACACCCCACCAGATGTGTTCCTGTTGCGCCGCAAAATGCAGGCGCCCGCTCAACAGTTTTTTCAGCCTTTCCGAGCGCTTAGTCAGCACCTGAAACGTATGCCACTTGGCCGTGACCATTACGCGGCAGACGGCCTCGATGTAGGTGTCCGGAACGCCCTCCTGAAAAAGATCGCTCATCGAATTCACAAAGACGAGTTTCGGCGACCGCCAGGCAAAAGGCTCCGTCAGCTTCTCAGGAACTAGTCTCAGATCGAACCCCTGCTCGTACGGATGTCCCTTGACCCCGCGAAACCGCTCCGCAAAGGTTTCGGCATAGCAGTGCTTGCAGCCGGGACTGATCTTCGTGCACCCGCGCACGGGATTCCAGGTCGCGTCGGTCCATTCGATTTTGGAAACTATTGCCAAGAACCGCCTCCCAGGAACAGCTGATCGGTGCTGTACTTTAGAACCTCATCCCAAAAGCCATAAGCGACGGAGTCCCGCGAAAATAGGGCCAACCTATATAGGGGCCAGTTTTTGTCTGGGAACATGACCTTTTTCATTTTGTGAAAGGGCTGGGGTTGGTATCGGAGCCCTTCCATACTATGCGAAAACTCCTCTGCCAAGAACCGCGGGAACTGCAGGCCGTTTCTTTGTGCAACTCTCCACCTCTCGCGCCAATCCTGACGGCCAAGGAACTCGTTGATCTTAACCGCTTCTTCCCTAACGTAATTGTCCTGATTCCGGGCTGCGTCCATGTACAGCGCGAGCAACAGCAAGAAGTCAACGAACTTGACGGATAAGCGATGTAGAGTCGCAAACTTGATCCCAATGTCGTATGGGTCTACGAAGCAGAGCGACAACACACTATGATCCTTCGAATGAGGTGGGATCTCAGCCAAGATGTCATCAATTCGCTGATTGCAATCCCCCTCAATGAACGCCACGTTTGCGGAGGGCGCTGCCCGTTTCACCCGCTCCTCAAGTGCTTTTAGACTTCTGGGATCCGCCTCGCAAAAAATGTACTTGTCGAAAGCATCCGGTAAGAGGAGCGCTAGGATGGGCGACCCGGCTATGACCCTCGAACTTTCTCGGATCTTGTTATAACCGGCCCCAGCGTACAGTTCGATGTAGACGCGGTCATGCCACTTGTTCTTCATGCCGGTGGAAAAAAGCTTCGCGTAAAGCGAAACTACAGCGTGCTTCTCGTCGGCCCAATTACCCACTTCCGGGGAAAAGAGCCCGTCATCAGCGACGTCCACAGAACGCTCCTATTGTAATTCGCTTTTTGTTCGCTTAGGCAGACTGAGCGTAGTTTCGCATGTGCTAACGTCAAATAGCAATAGCAACGGTTACAGCGGTATATTCCCATGCTTCTTCGGCGGGTTCTTATCGCGCTTGGTCTCCAGCATGGCCAACGCCTGAATCAGTTTCTTGCGCGTCTCTCGCGGCTGGATCACCGCGTCCACAAATCCGCGGTCGGCGGCCACGTACGGGTTGGCGAAGCGGTCGCGGAATTCATCGATTTTCTCGCGGCGAATCTGTTCCCGGTTGGCGGCGGCGTCCAGTTCGCGTTTGTAGACGATGTCCACCGCGCCCTCCGGCCCCATGACCGCAATCTCGGCGGTAGGCCAAGCATAGTTTACGTCCGTACGGATGTGCTTCGATGCCATCACGCAGTAAGCCCCGCCATATGCCTTGCGCGTGATTACGGTGACCTTGGGTACCGTGGCCTCGGCGAATGCAAAAAGCAGCTTGGCCCCGTGCTTGATGATTCCGCCGTACTCCTGGGCTGTGCCGGGCAAAAACCCTGGCACATCTTCAAACGTCACCAGCGGAATGTTGAAGCAATCACAGAAGCGGACGAAGCGCGCGCCCTTCACCGACGCGTTGATGTCCAGCGTTCCGGCCAGTACCGACGGTTGGTTGGCCACGATGCCGACCGGCCGTCCGTCGAGGCGCGCGAATCCCACGACAATGTTCTTCGCGTAATGCTCCTGCACTTCGAAAAAATAAGCATCGTCGACCACTCCGTGGATGACGTCCTTGATATCGTAAGGCTGGTTCGACTGTGCCGGAACGATCTTGTCGAGCGCAGCGTCGGCGCGGTCGATAGGATCGGTGCAGGCTTTGCGTGGAGGATCATCCAGGTTGTTCGATGGCACAAAGCTCAGCAACTCGCGCACCATCGACAGGCATTCCGCGTCGTCGTGCGCCAAAAAGTGTGCCACACCTGAGGTTTCGTTGTGGGTCATGGCGCCGCCGAGTTGGTCTTTGGTGACTTCTTCGAGCGTCACCGTTTTGATCACGTCGGGCCCGGTGATGAACATATACGATGTCTTGTCGACCATCAGCACGAAGTCGGTGATGGCCGGCGAGTACACGGCTCCTCCAGCGCACGGTCCCATGATCGCCGAGATCTGCGGGACAACACCGCTATACAACGTGTTGCGCAAAAAAATGTCGGCATAGCCCGCCAGCGACATAACCCCTTCCTGAATTCGCGCTCCCCCAGAGTCGTTCAGTCCAATCACCGGCGCGCCCATCTTTGCCGCCAGGTCCATGATCTTCACGATCTTCCCGGCATTGGTTTCCGAGAGCGACCCGCCGAACACGGTGAAGTCCTGCGCAAAAACGTAGACCAGCCGGCCCTCGATTCGCCCGTAGCCAGTGATGAATCCGTCGCCGTAGATCTTTTGCTCCGACATGCCGAAGTCGTTGCAACGGTGGGTCACGAGCTTGTCGGTCTCCTCGAACGTGCCCTCATCGAGCAGGAACTCCACCCGCTCGCGGGCCGACATTTTGCCTTCTTTATGCTGCCGCTCGCGACGCTTGGCACCTCCGCCATCCTCGGCGAGTTGGTTCCGCTTTTTCAGTTCGGCCACTTTTTGTTCGAAGTCCATGGGCGGAAATTATAGCGGGTGGGAGGGGGCGGCGGATGTGACGGATATACGGGGCGGGCCTAGGGCCGTTCTAAGACGCAGAAACTACAGACTAAATGAGGTGCCTGAGGGGAAAACGCACACACTGCACCTTGGCCCACCGTAATCTGTTGCCGGTGCGGTCGCTTCTGTACGCTGGTCGTGGGATTCATCAGGAGGAGTGCGAATTGTCATCCAAGAGCTGGTTTCGAGCCGCAGCGTCGGCAGTTCTGTCACTGGCCCTCTCGACCACAATCGCCGTCGCCCAGGAGCACGGGCAGGGCCACGAGAATCACGACCGCGACGGCCGTGATGACCGAGGCCATGAAAACGATCACGGCCATGGACACAACCGCTATTCCGATCATGACCGCGATGCGGCCCGCGGTTGGTACCGTACGCATTACAGGCATCTCCCGCCAGGTCTGGCCAAGCGCGATCGCCTTCCTCCCGGACTAGAGCGCCAGTTGGTGGTTCGCGGAACTCTGCCGCCAGGGCTTCAGAAACAAATGCGTCCTTGTCCTCCCGACTTGGAAAGGGAGCTCCCGCCTCCCCCGCCGCACTATGCGCACGTTGTGATCGGCGGCAATCTGGTCCTGCTCAACCGTGCGAACTTTCAGATCGTGGATGTTTTCCACTTCGATATCAACTAGAAGACATACGCTTGCCACTTCGCGCCCGGGGGATCTCTGGCCCCCCCGGGCCCCTCGTTCCACCCAGCATCTCGACAATTACTCTTCCTGCGGTACACTGCCCACAATGTCTTCTCTCGCCGATCAGATGGGGTTTAACTTCCGCCCGCCGGATCGCCGCTTGTGGAAGGTTCGCGATCTGGTCGCGGCGGTGCGTTCGTATATCGAACGCGAGTATTCCGACGCGTGGGTGGAAGGCGAGATCTCCAATTTTCGCGCGCCCGATTCCGGTCATCTTTACTTCACGCTCAAAGATGGCAATGCGCAGATTCGCGTAGTGATGTTTCGTTCGTCGGCGCGGTTGCTGCGCTTCCGTCCGGCCGACGGCTTGCAGGTGGTTGTGCGCGGCCGGGTGACCGTCTATGAAGAACGCGGCGAGTTGCAGATTTCGGCGGAATACATCGAGCCCAAGGGCGCCGGCTCGCTGCAGTTGGCCTTTGAGCAACTCAAGGCAAAGCTCGAGGCCGAAGGACTGTTTGCGGCAGAGCGCAAGAAGGCGATTCCGTCACTGCCGTCGCGCATTGGCGTTGTAACGTCGGCCCAGGCGGCAGCGCTCCGCGACATTCTGAACGTGCTCCAGCGTCGGCATCATTCCGTGAATGTGCTGATCTATCCGGCCCAGGTGCAGGGCGATGCGGCTTCATACGAGGTGGCGGCCGGAGTGCGCTTTTTCAACCAGCACGATAATGTCGATGTGATCGTCGTCGCGCGCGGCGGCGGTTCGGCGGAAGACCTGGCGGCGTTCAATGACGAAGTCCTGGCTCGGACGGTCGCGGCTTCTGAGATTCCTTTGATCTCCGCGGTGGGGCACGAAACCGATTTCACCATCATAGACTTCGTTGCCGACCTGCGCGCGCCCACGCCTTCGGCGGCGGCGGAACTTGTGATTCGATCGCGGCAGGAAGTGGAAGATCACGCAGCCGCTTTGCGCGAGCGCCTCAGCCGGGCCATGCGCTACCGCCTGCTGATGGGCCGGCAGGCCCTGACCGAACTCGCGCAGCACGGCGCTTTCGCACGCATGATGGAAGTGATCCGCCAGCGCCAGCAGCAGCTCGACGATCTAACCCACCGCATGGAACTGGCCGAGCGCCAGTTGCTGGAGCAGATGCTCCGCCGCTGGGAAAGGATTTCGGCAGCCGTCCGGCATTACGATTTGCGCCTGGTGCTTTCCGGCATCAGAAAGGAATTGGAGGGCGGAACTGCCGCGCTGGTTGCCGTGATGCGCAACGCGCTCCTGCAATATCGTGTGCGCAGCGAGCGCCTGCAGTCCGCGCTGGAGTCGCTGTCCCCTCTGGCCATTCTGGAGCGCGGATACGCGCTGGTGTTTGATTCTCAGGGCCGGCTATTGAAGGACGTGCGCGGCCTGAACCTTGGCGATGAAATTTCTGCGCGCCTGGCGCATGGCGAAATCCAGGCCGCAGTGACCAAGAAGCAGGGATGAGCCTCCGCAGAACTGCCTGCGTATGGCGCCTTGCAAAAGTTCGTAAGACTGCCAAACGCGGAAATCCGCTGGATTACAATGGGTTCTCGGGATCAGGGTTACATCAGGAGCGATTCGACTGATGCCAGTCATCACGTCATGGACGCAAGGCGCATGGGTGGCGCTCGATATTCTCCTCGTGGCCTTGATCATCTACCAGGTCCTGGTAATAATCCGCGGCACCCGCGCCGCCCCCATGCTAGTGGGACTGGTGGTCGTCTCGGTGATTTTCTACCTGGCGCGCATCGGCGAACTCACCACGCTGAACTGGGTGGTAGGCCACGTGCTCCCCTACCTGGTATTTGCGCTCATCGTGGTCTTTCAGTCGGAGATCCGTCACGTGCTCGCCGACTTGGGACGGCGATTGACTTTTCTCGGTGGCTCTTCCGCCGAGAGCGATTCCTACGACGACATCGTGTTGGCCGCGAATCTTTTCTCCCAGCACCAGACGGGCGCGCTGATTGTGATTGAGCGCGAGATTGGATTGCGCACCCATATCGAAAGCGGCGTGCCTCTCGACGCCCGCCTTTCCTACGATCTGCTGGCCACTATTTTCCGTCCCAGCGCTCCCCTGCACGATGGCGCCGTGATCGTGCAGAAAGACCGCATCGCCGCCGCGGCATGCTTTCTGCCTCTTTCCATGAATCCTCTGCTCTCCACCCAACTCGGCACTCGCCATCGGGCCGGCATTGGCATCACCGAAGAAACCGACGCGATTGCGGTCATTTGTTCCGAAGAGACCGGAGCGATCAGCCTCGCCATCGGTGGCCAAATCGAGCGCGACTTGACGGTCGAGCAACTGCGCGAGCGACTGGGCAGCGAACTCCGGCGCTTCATGGCCCCCGTAACCCTGCCCACTCCCATCGCGCACGGGGACGATGAATCCGACCCGCTGTTGGACTCTCCTCTGAGCGAACCGGCGCCGCAGCGGAAATCCGAATCTGGTGTGGAATCGGAGCCGCAGTCATGATCGGATTGTTTCAGCGCTACGTGTTTCACAATTTCGGGCTGAAAGTTTTGTCGTTGTTGCTGGCCGCGGGTCTGTGGTTTCTCATTTCTCCCGACGAGCAGCCCGCGGAAGTTGCGGTGCGCGCGCCCATCGTTTTTCAGCACGTTCCGGCGCAGCTCGAGATCAGTTCCGAACTCATTCCCGAGGCGCAGATCCGCGTACGCGGGCCGGAGCGGGTCATCCGGCAATTACAGGCGAATGAGGTCCACGCGGAAATCGAACTGGCGGATGCCAAGCCGGGCGAACGCACTTTTGATCTGACCTCGCTGCAGGTGCGTCATCCCCACGGCGTAACCATTGTGCAGGTCGTACCCAGCCAGTTGCACCTCGCGTTTGATACGCGACTGACTCGTGACGTCGAGATTCATCCGCGGGTGACCGGGAACTTTGCCGACGGCGACCAGATTGTCAAAGTCGATGCCGATCCGCCCCGCATTACCATCACCGGCCCCCGGCACCACGTGGAGAAGATCGATGCGGCGACGACCGATCCCATCGACGCGACGGGCACGCGCGGCAGCGCCCTCTTCAACACGAATGTGTATGTTCCAGACCCGCTGGTGCAAGTCGTGCAGACAACCTCAATTCGTGTGACTGTGCTTGTGCAGAGAGTGGGAAGCGCCTCTGCGCATTAAAGGCCTAGCTTCCTGGCGGTCACAGGCAAACGCTCTGGGAAAGGCACGGCTTCCAGCCGTGCCTGGCGATCCACTAAAAATGCGGGCTTTAGCCTGCGACGGACCTTTCTCTCCATCCGCGGCATTTCTGTCTTCTGAACCGGCTTCTTTGACGCGTCCTCATTTATCATCTCTAGTCCTCATTTTTCACGGATTCTCCTGAATTTTCTTATGAGCCAGCAAAGGCAGTTGTTCGGGACCGACGGTATTCGTGGTGTGGCGGGAGAGTTTCCGCTCACTAAACAAAGCACGTATTTAATAGGCCGTGCTCTGGGCCACGACCTGATGCGCACGATGCGGAACCCGCAAGCCCTGATTGGCCAAGATACCCGCGAGTCAAGTGGGTGGATCGCGGACCGCGTCGCCGAAGGCTTGGCGGCGGTGGGCGTGGACGTCCACAGTGCTGGCGTGATTACGACTCCGGGAGTGGCGTACCTCGCGCGCTCCCGAGCGCTGGCGGCCGGCGTGGTGATTTCCGCTTCGCACAATCCCTGGACCGATAACGGGATCAAGGTGTTCTCCGGGGACGGCTTCAAGCTGACTGACGCCCGCGAACTGGCCATCGAAAAAGAAATTTTCGCTCTGCTACAGAATCCGGCTGCCGCCGACGATACCGCGCTCAAGCTTCCGAGGCCGTCTTTGCCGGGCGAAGCCGAGTTGCGCCACGCCTACGTCAAGTCACTGCGGGCGGGTGTGCCGTCCGATTTGAGCAAGCTCCGAGTGCTGGTGGATTGCGCCAACGGTGCGGCCACCGCTGAGGCGCCGGAGCTGTTTCGCACTCTCGGAATTCAGGCGACTTTTGTCCATGTTTCGCCCGACGGCAGGAATATCAACGAAGGCTGCGGCGCGCTGCACCCGGAGACGTTGGGAAAACTGGTGGCAGAGTCCTCCGACAAGTTTGATCTTGGCGTGACCTTTGACGGCGACGCCGACCGCGCTTTGTTCTGCGA
Source organism: uncultured Acidobacteriaceae bacterium (assembly GCA_963791515.1). Classification (GTDB taxonomy): domain Bacteria; phylum Acidobacteriota; class Terriglobia; order Terriglobales; family Acidobacteriaceae; genus Sulfotelmatobacter. Next base: position 205,966 of record CAWBSS010000014.1, read on the forward strand.
TGCCGGCGGCCGCGTGGTCAATGGCGATGCCGTCCTGCTGGCCGCCGCTCGCGACCTGCATGCGCAAGGACAGTTGAAGGCCGATACCGTCGTCTCCACCACCATGTCGAACATGGGCCTGGAGATCGCGCTGAAGAAGTCAGGCATCCGCATGCTGCGCGCCAACGTCGGCGACAAATATGTGCTCGAGGAAATGCTCAAGACCGGAGCCACTCTCGGCGGCGAGCAGTCGGGCCACATTATTTTCCGTGATGGCGATGCGACCACCGGCGACGGTCTGCTCACCGCGCTCCGTCTGATGGACATTGTCGTGCGCTCCGGCAAGCCCCTGGCGGAGTTGGTCGGCGACCTGAAAGTGTTTCCGCAAAAAATTCAAAATGTGCGCGTGCGTGAGAAGATCCCCTTCTCCCAGGTCCCCACGGTACAAGCGGTCATTGACGCGGCCGAGCGCGAACTCAACGGCAAGGGACGCGTAGTCGTCCGCTACTCCGGCACAGAGGCACTGGCGCGCGTCATGGTCGAAGCTGAGTCCGAAGAGAAGATGCGATCGCTGACAGCCGGAATCGCGGCTGAGATTCAGAAAGCGCTCGGAGTGTAGCGGACGCGAAAGATTTTGGTCTCTGACCTGCGTTGACTTACTGCCGCTTCCGCCGCTTGCCCCCCGCCCGAACCGGCTCTTCCTCGAACACCGCAAACTGAATCTTCTTCTCCACCGGATCGATCCGGTCCACCAGCACGCGAATCTTCTGGCCCAGGTGGTACCTCTTGCGCGATCTCTGCCCGATGATCTCGCGTGTGTTCTCATGAAAGGTATACCGGTCGTCGATCAAAGTGTTCAGCGGAACCAGACCCTCGACGAACAAATCGCTGAGCTCCACGAAAAACCCGAACTTAGTGACGCTGGTAATAAGCCCATCGAAGTCTTCGCCCACGCGGTCCTGCATGAACTTCACTTTCTTCCCTTCCATCAGGTCGCGTTCGGCATCGTCCGCCCGCCGCTCGGACCGGCTTGACTCTTCCGCGATGTCATGCAGTTCGTCCAACGCGATCGGCCCACCGATGGGTTCGAGCGCTTCCCGCTGAGCCGCATGATCGCGCCGCTTGGACCAGGGCGAAGGCTTCTCGTCATCATGAGGGTGCCCCACCCTCGTCGCGCCTTTTGCGACAGAGCCCGCCCTGAGCTTGTCGAAGGGGTGGAAATCTTGACTCAACACTTCCTTCAAAATCCGATGCACGATCAAATCCGGATACCGCCGGATCGGCGACGTGAAATGCGTATAGCTGGTCGCCGCCAGCGCAAAGTGCCCCAGATTTTCTTCCGAATACCGCGCCTGCTTCAGAGAACGCAGCATCAGGTAGCTCAGAATGCGCTCCTCCGGCTTGCCCGCAATCTTCTCGGTCAGCTTCTGATACATCCGCGGCGTGATGTGAACTTCCTTCGGTACCTCGATCTCCCGTACGCGCTTGCCCGTGCCATAAGCCGCGCGCCGATCGGTCTTCATCTGCACGCGATGAATTGGCAGCGGCCCCACGCCCAGCGAATATCCGAACGTCGCTGCGATCACTTCAAAGTCGTAAACCCGCTTTGCATCTGGCTTCTCGTGGATGCGATACAGTGACGCAATGCGCATCGATTCCAAATGTTGCGCCACGCACTCATTCGCCGAGAGCATGAACTCTTCGATCAGCCGGTGCGCGATGTTGCGCTCCGAACGACCGATGTTCTTCATCAGTCCAAACTCGTCGAACTCGATCACCGGCTCCGGCAGGTCGAAGTCAATCGACCCTCGCCGCTGCCGCTTGCGATTCAGAATGAGCGCCAGGTCGCGCATCAGCTCAAATGTCGCCACCAGCGGCGCGTAGCGCTCGCGCGCGGCATCGTCGCCTTCCAGTACCGCGTTCACCGCGGTATACGTCATGCGCTCCGCCGACCGGATCACGCCCTCACTCAACTGATAGCTCACGATCTCGCCGCGATGGTCCATCTCCATCACGCACGACAGTACTAGCCGCTCCACCTGTGGCCGCAAGCTGCAGATATCGGTCGAAAGCTCCAGCGGCAGCATAGGCACGGCACGGTCGGGAAAATAAACGCTGGTGCCGCGCAGCCGGGCTTCTTGGTCGAGGGCGGACCCCGGCGTCACGTATTGCGCCACATCCGCAATATGCACCTGCAATTCGAAATTGCCATTCGCCAACACTTGCACGTAGACAGCGTCGTCGAAGTCCCGCGCCGTCTCGCCGTCGATCGTGACAATCGGCAGCCCGCGAAAATCGTGCCGTCGCTCCAGTTCCCCCGCCGGGATGACCGCCGCCGTATCCTGTGCCTCCCGCAGCGCCGCCGCCGGAAAATGATGCGGCAAATGAAACTTGCGAATGGTGATCTCGACATCGACGCCGAAATCATCCTCGCGCCCCAGAATCTCGATCACACGCCCCCGCGGGTTCTGCGTTGGCGAAGGCCAATCGGTAATCTCGACGTCAACCACGACGCCTTCCAGATCCTCCCACTCCGTCCGCCGCGCCACTTCGTCGCCGAGCACGCGGTCCACGGACTGTTTCTTTGTTCGTAGCGCCGGCGTCTCGCCGGCTGTCCCCAGAGCCTGCCCTGAGCTTGTCGACAGGGCATCCTGCCCTCGGTTGTGGGCACGAGACGCCCCCAGAACAGTCTTCGGGGACGGAAGAGTTGCATCCGCGGCTGGATACTCCATCCCCGCCGCAATCACGATCTCCTGCGTAATCTTGCTGTCGATAGCTTTTACGTAGCCACCCCGGCTCCCGTAATGAAAGATGCCGACCACCGTCGGATGCGCGCGCATCACCGGCCGCACGATGCGTCCTTCCGCGCGCCCGTCCGGACGCACGTTGCTCACGTCGACCAGCACGAGGTCCCCGTGCATGGCGTTGCCAATGAGATGCGGGGCGATGAAGATATCGCCCGTAAGCTGCGCCTTGAGCGTCGGGCTCAGCGACTTCGCGTCTGGAATGACAAACCCGAATCCATCGCGGTGCATGGTCAGCCGTCCCGCGACCAGATTCTTGTCGGCGATGACCTGCGGCAGCGCGTAACGGTCCGAGTCGCTCTGAATCAGCGTTCCGCTGGCCACCAGTTTCCGCAAGAGCTCATCAAGGTCGCGGCGTTCGTCGCCTCGCAACCCCAGCTCGCGCACCAGTTGCTTGAATCCCGCCGCGCGCTTAGGCTGCCTCGCAATGTGCTTCAGGATGATCGAATCAGAAAGCATGGGGAAGCTGTCAGCTATCAGCATACCTCACGAGCATACCTATTCCGCCGTCTGGTCTAAGTCGCTCGTGATAATTTAACAACCTAAGCTAGTATTAAGAGTTACTTCATACATCTGGGCTGCGCAGGAGCATAGTCGCGAAAACTCCGTCGGGTTTCTTCGGAAAGTTCATAGCGTGTGAGTGTTATGCAATCATCAATCGCCAGTCCCAAAACTGGCGAAATGAGACGCAGGCCTAGCAGTTCGCACAACGCGCTGCCCCCAGCCGCGAAGCGGCGAAAGAATGCAGGCCCACGGCGCAAGCTTTGATGGCGATTGGAAAATGGGCAAGCCCAGGAAGCGGCGGAAAAAAGCCGCGACAGGACTCGTTGAGCTTTCCCGCTTTTACCGGGCATTTCCCTTTCAAGCGTTGCATGCCGCCGCTTCGCGGCATGGGAGGCGTAGGCCATTCCTGAGCCAAAACCAACAGCAACGATCAAGAACCAAGGCGTGGGACGAGGAATCCGCCCGCACGAGATCATTCCACTTTCGCCGGTAGTATTCTCAGGGCAGGGCAAGATTCCACTTGCATATGAGTCACGAGTGAACGCTGACGGCTATCACCGGGGGATTCGGCTCTTCAATTCGCGCGAGTTCTATGACGCGCATGAGGTTTGGGAAGACGTCTGGCGGGAATCGGAAGGGGTGGAAAAGAGATTTCTGCAGGGGCTGATCCAGGCGGCGGTCGCGTTTCATCATCATTCGACAGGGAATGTCGCGGGGGCCTGCTCGCTGATGGAGCGATCGCGCAAGAATCTGGCGGCGTGTCCGGAGGAGTTTGGGAGCATTCGGGTGAGCGCATTGCTGGAGTCGCTGGGCCAGTGGCGGACCGCACTGGCGTGCGGCGGGGCCACGCCGGCGCATCCCGTGATCGTGTTGGTCGAGTAGGGCCTTCGGTCTTCGGTTTCTCTATCTAAATTCCAATGTGATGAACCTGGCGGGATGGTCGCTGGTGTTGGTCAGGATGTGAGAGTAGCCTCCAGCCGCCCACTGAGTCTCTCCACGCTTCATGGGGATGATGCGGGAGCCTTTACCCTTGACGTCGCTCCGCAACTCGTAATCGGTGAGGGCTACGACAAGGTGCGGACCGCCGTGGTGGTGCAAGGGGACGACGGCTCCAGGCTGGAGTTCGAACTCGGAGACGCGCACGCCTTCTTTCACGAACCGGATTTCTTTGGTGCCGCCATTCAGGATGTCGAGGCCGCGGTCTTCCTCCGGATGGGCGGGGTCCCAGTGGGCGGGCGATTGGCGAAGTTTATCGTCCTGCAGAAGCTCGATGGTGACGTCGCGGAAGGGCTGGCCGGAGACATTGCGGAAAATGTGGGCGAAGGTCGCCGAGACGAAGCGGGCATCTCCGTCGGACAGCGTGAGGGTGACAGGGTCTTTGCCTTGGACGGCGTTGACGATCTCGGCGGCGCCGAGCACGACATAGATATAGTCGTGACGGTGCCAGTGCATCAGAGTCTCGGAATGCGGGGGAACGTCGACGTTGAACACGCGGACTTGATCGTTGGTGAGGACTAGTTGGTAGTGCGGCTCGGCAGTGATTTCCACTCCTTGCGTGCTTTGCGCGGTGAGGAAGCCGGTCAGAAAAAGAAAACAAATACAGTGTTTCATGGCGGGGATTGTACATGCTTGTGAGAGGCTGCGGGCGGGTGCCCCCCTTTCTCTCCGCCCTTTGGCGAGGTAGGGTGGGGACTTTGCATCTACGTTTCTCCGAACCGTTTTATAGCGCGAAGTAGGTTTTCTTATGCAGCCAACTGTTTTCGTCGCCAATGACGACGTGGTCGGGCCATTGCGGGGCGGTCTTGATAAGAAGACGCAGTCCGGTGGCGTCCTGGGGAAGATTGAATTCGAGTTGCGTGGTGTAGGAGTCGGCGGGCTTGAGGGGCGTGAGTAGTGGGGTGCCTGCCGAAGTAACCGGAGCGTACTCGTGGCCGGCACCGTCCAGCAGTCGCACTTCGCGTGGGGAAGGAGTCAGAGTCGCATCCTTGGGGCGGCTCGGCGATGTGGTGCTTTCGTCGAAGCGGGTGCGCAGGGTGATGATGTAGTGGCCGCTAGCTTGAGTTTTGACGTCGACCACGGAGTAGGCGAGATGGCAGTCGATCTCACAGAAGTATTTTTCCTGCCCACGGGCGAGCGCGCTTTCGTGGCTGCCGGCGGAGAATCCCAACAGCAGAGCAAAATAGACGACGGCGCCCGCTCCCATGCCGATCGTGGCGATCCGGACAACCTTTGGCTTGCGGGCAAACCAGAAGATGACGGCCGAGCCCAGGGCGAGAAAAAGGCCGCCACAGGCGGCCACGAATCCAAAGACCGCGAGCGGGGCGGGAAAATTCATATTGCTGGCGATGTGAGCGCTCCACATGATGCCTCTCTCCTTGATACAATGTACTTTACGCTGCAAAGTTTAAGGACAAAAAAATTTGCGTCTACTCTTCGCGGGTGACGCGGATCCATTCCTCCATCTGATCGAGATACTCGGAGAGAGCGCGCCGGCCGGTCCCGGTCAGCCGATATTCGGTGCGCGGCACGCGTCCTTCAAAAAACTTCACACAGGAAATGTACTGGGCTTCCTCGAGCTTGCGCGCGTGAACGCTGAGGTTGCCATCGGTGGTCTTGAGCACACGCTTGAGGTCGTTGAAGCTGAGCGAATCGTTGGTGGCGAGAGCGCTGACAATACCGAGGCGAATGCGCTCGTGAATCAGGCGATCCAGTTCGGGGAGTTCGGGAGCGCGAGGGGGCGTATGCTCACGAGCCTCTCCGCGAGTTTGTTCACGAGCCTTCTCCCGACGCTGGGGCTCGGGTTTCGCGGGTTTACGGTGCGATGGGAGCACTCTAGCCACCGTGCCTCCTGGCGATGAGAAGTCCGAAGACGATGTGCAGGCCGCCGAAGCCCGCAGCCAGAAACCAGTTGCCCCATGCCGCAGGACCAAGCACGGCCAGGCCGCCAAGCAGCATGAAGCACAGGCCCATGACAGGGACGATCGGAACGGAAAACGCGCCTCCGGTCATAATGCCGGCGCCGTAGAGCAAGAGCCATGTAGCGGGCAGCGCCGACTGCAGCCCTGCGCGGAACAGGAGAAATGTGAGGAAGGCTCCGGCGACCAGCGGCGGCGCGAGTCCCAAGGCGACCTTCCGGGCCGGTCCGGAAAATAATGGCAAGCCGCGGCGGTTCGCCTTCCAGGTGCACGCGAGCAATCCGATGGCGGCGGCGAGAAGGCCCTCCGCCAGCCAGACGCGCAGCCAGGCGAAGGACGAAGCCTGCTGGGCGGCGAGCCACGCGGCGGTGGCAGCGGTGAGGCCGAGAAGCACCTGCCCCCAGCCAGAGACGGCCGTGAAGGCGGCAGAGCGCTCCATCGTGTCGCGAATGAAGCGCAGATCTTCGAAGACTTCCGGGGCGGTCCGCGACGGCGAAGGCCGGAGGGAGCGATGGAAGCGCCGGAGGCGGTGCGGTCGCGGATCGAACATAGCGACATAGTAATCGGGCGTATAGTGAGTGTCAAGTACTTTGCAACACAAAGACGAATCGGATTTTCGCAGGTGTCAAGTCCTGAGTGCTGACGTTCCGGCACTTATCTCATTCGATTACAATCCTGACAACAGAACGAGGGTGGTAAGGGGCTGAGGATTTGACGGATTTAGGAAAATTGCTGATTCTCCTCGGGGTCCTGCTGGCTGTGGCGGGAGTTGTGCTGACGGTGCTCGGGCGGGCGAACCTGCCTCTGGGTCGATTGCCGGGAGATCTTGTCTACCGTGGAAAGAACACAACATTTTACTTTCCGCTGGCGACTTCGTTGCTGGTAAGCGTAGTGCTTTCCATTGTGTTGTATGTGGTCGGGAGGTGGAGACGGTGAGCGTCGTTCGGGATTGACTTCCCTATGCTCAGCCGTTAGATTCTTTGCACTGTTATTTTGTTCTTTGCAATCTCGTTTGGAACGCGCGTCTTTGCCGCTCGGCGAAGACAGGGAAGCGGGTGCAAATCCCGCGCTGCCGCGCAACTGTAAGCGAGGAAACTGCCTTTGGCCACTGGGAGAAATCCCGGGAAGGTCGCGGGCGCTACGGATGATGTAACCATCCTTACTCGCGAAGCCAGGAGACCGGCGCGATCCGTCTACTTCAACCTCTTTCGCGTGCAAAGGAGGAAGGTATGCGCGTATTCGTGGGCGTTTTTCTTGGGCTGATTCTCTCCGCGGCTGCTTCGGCCGCCGATCTCAAAATTAAAGTAGTCGATCCGCAATCCGCCGCCGTGGCGGGCGCTCAGGTATCGCTGATGCGCGGGAACGAAAGCAAGGTTCTGGCCACGCAGAGCACATCCGCGGAAGGCACTGCGATCTTTCCCATGCCAGGCGCAGGAACCTATCAGATTCAGGTTCTGGCGCCAGGTTTTGCGGCAGAGACGGTCGAGGTTTCCTCGCAGACCGAACTCACCGTGAGGCTCCGGCTGGCGACTGCCTCGGAAACGGTGGTAGTGAGCGCGACGCGCACGCCGGTGCCCGAGGAAGCCGCGGGAGCGGACGTTGAGACGCTCAGCGGGGCGCAATTGACGACCATGCAGCCGGTCGCGGCGAACGACGCCATGCGCTTTCTTCCGGGCGCGGTCATCAACACCGCGGGACAGCACGGAGGCTTGTCGTCACTGTTCGTGCGCGGCGGCGAGTCGAATTACAACAAGGTGATTGTCGACGGCGTCACCGTGAACGAGCCCGGCGGGACGTTTGACTTCGGAACGCTGTCGCTGGCACAGGGCGACCGGATGGAATTCGTTCGTGGCGCGCAGAGTACGTTGTATGGATCGGACGCGATGACGAGCGTAGTCCAGGTCTGGACGCGCGCGGGCAGCGGCCGCGTTCCCGAACTGCGCTTCGCGGCGGACGGGGGAAATCTGGGAACCGCCAGCGGCCACGCTTCACTGGCGGGAGCTCGCGGGCGCTACGACTACAACGTTTTCGGCGACCAATTCAACAGCAACGGGTCCGGCGTGAATGACGCGTACTCGGATTCTCTGGAAGGCGCGAACGTCGGCGCGACGCTCAGCGATTCGGCTTCGCTGCGCGTTCGATTTCGTCATGCCAACAGTCATACCGGCCTGCCGGGCGAATGGAATTTTAACGGCTACGTGCCGCTGGTACCGGCGAACGGCCCGTCTGAACCTCTGCTACCGCTGCAACCCGACGCGAACGACTGGTCGCAGCTGAACAATTTGCTGGGCAGCGTGGAGTTGACTGTTGCTGTGCCCAGCGGATGGCAGCACCGCTTCAGTGGATTTGATTATTTGTACCGCTACAACGAGCTGAACCTGAGCGGCGATGCGCAGCGCACCGACCCGTTCGGAGATCCGATTGACTTTGCTTCCCACGAAGTCGACCACATCAATCGCGCGGGATTCGAATATCAGGGCGATTATTTGGAAGGATCGCGGGCGCACACGACCTTCGGGTACAGAATTGAGAATGAGAACGGATTTGTGGGCGACATCGACTTTCCCCCGCAAACCCACGGCCAGCGACTGAACAACGACGTCTATCTGCAACAGCAGCTCACGCTGGGAAGGCTGTCGGTGATCGCGGGCGGACGGTTTGTACACGACAGCGCCTTCGGCAACACGGGCTTGCCGCGAGTTGCGCTCAGCTTGCAGGCTCTGCGAGGGGGAGAGATCTTCTCGGGAACGCGGCTGCGATTTTCGTATGCGACCGGATTCAAAGAACCCCGTCTGGAAGAAACGTTTGCTGGTCCTCCTTATACCCAGCCCAACCTGGGTCTGAAACCGGAACGCTCGCGCTCGTTTGAAGCGGGCCTGCTGCAGGACTTCTTCCGGGGAAGAGTTGCGCTAAACGCTACTTATTTCAATAACCTGTTTCACGAACAGATCAACTACGTGACGGTCGATCCGGTGAATTTCATAGGGGAATACGTAAATGTGAACGAGGCGTTCGCCCAGGGCGCGGAAGTGACGATCGAGGCGAAGCTTCGTCCGCGGCTATTGTTGAATACCGCCTACACCTACACTTCGTCGCAGTATCTCGACAACCCTGCGCCGTTTGATGCCGTATACGATCCGGGCCAGCCTTTGCTTCGACGTCCGAAACATTCGGGCACTCTTCTGCTGTCTTATCTTGGTTCGCGCTGGGGGGCGAACGTCGGCGCGAGCTTCGTGGGCCGCCGGGCGGACTCGGACTTCTATGGCTTTGGCATTGATCATGCGGCGGGATACGTGCGCGCGGACCTTGGGGGATGGTACGCGGTACGACCGCGCGTTACCGCCTATGTGAACGTGGAGAACGCGCTGGACCGGAGGTATAACGAAGTGGTCGGGTATCCTGCGCTGCCGATTAATCTCCGGGCGGGAGTCAGATTCCGGATTGGCGGCGAATAGGCTGGCGACTTAGCTGATTTTTTGCGGCGATCGGGGCAGGGGCATGCAACCGGCTATTTTCGCGCCAAAATATTTGGTACGGGCCATAAGCAGCTTCTCGATTTCTACTTCCTTCAGCGGTTGCTGGCGCCCCAGCAAGTGCGTGACCAGGGCGATCTGGGCGAAGTGCTCGACGGTTTCCATCTTCATGTAGGCGTGTTCGAGAGTGTCCCCATAGGTCACGACGCCGTGGTTCGACATGAGAATCGCGTCGTAGCCGGGAACGAACGGTTCGAGCGTCTGAGCCAATTCTGAAGTTCCGGGCGTGCCGTAGCGCGCCAGAGGAATGCATCCCAAACCCATTACCACTTCGCAAACCAGGGGCTCGGTCAGGGGGATGCCAGCGGCGGCAAAGCCGGTCGCGGTCGGTGGATGGGCGTGCACAATCGCCTGGATATCGGGTCGGGTGCGATAGATCAGCAGGTGCATACCGATTTCACTGGTTACATTGCGCCGGCCGGCGACCTGCTGGCCGTCCAAATCGACGATGACCATGTCCGTGGGCCGCATTGCGCCTTTACTGACGCACGTGGGAGTCACCAGGACGCGGTTGCCCTTGAGTCGGACGGAGAGATTGCCGTCCATAGCCGCCACGAACCCGTGTTCGTGGAGCATGCGTCCGTAGCGAACGATTTCTTCCCTATATTTGCGTTCCGTAGGCATGGTTACCCTTGGGGGAGATGACAAAAAGCAGACCGCACTCCAAGCACTCGCATAGTATCAGCAGGCGCCTTGCCGAGACAATCCAAATTTCGGGAAAAAGCTGACAAGGTTGGCCCAATGCCGCAAGCGGCGCGGATCGAGCGTGTATCCCCATAACCCGTGTCTCTATAATCTGAGGGCGTGCTGGTCTCCGATTTCCATTACGAGCTTCCCGAAGAATTGATTGCGCAGGAACCGCTGGCGGACCGCGCGGGGTCGCGACTCCTGCATGTGGACTGTGCGGCGGGACAATTGCCGGGCTGCCGGCTAGAGGATCGCCAGTTCCGCGACTTTCCGGAGCTGCTGCGGACGAGCGACCTTGTGGTGTTTAACAACACTCGCGTGTTTCCAGCGCGGCTTTACGGACGGCGAGGCGGACTGCGGTCGCAGGCGGTGAGTGCCCGCAATCCCGCGGCTCGGGAGTTTCTTCAGGGGCGCGTTGAGGTTCTGCTTGCGCGGCAATTGCAGCAGAACCCCAATGAATGGGAGTGCCTGGTCCGGCCGGGACGGAAGGTTGGGGTGGGAGAACAGCTGTTCTTTGGAAAATACGATGAACTTCAGGCTGAAGTAATCGCGCGCGGCAGCTTTGGCGAGCGCCGAATCCGGTTCGCGCCCGTGGAAGATTTCTTCGAGCGAGTGGAGAAGATCGGACACGTCCCGCTGCCACCCTACATTGCGCGCGAAGATTCTTACGCCGATCGCGAACGGTACCAGACGGTATACGCACAGGAGCGTGGATCGGTGGCGGCTCCAACTGCCGGACTACATTTCACCCCCGAGATTCTGACTCGAATGCGAGAGCGCCGGATTGAAACCGCCGAAATCACCCTGCACGTCGGCTTGGGAACGTTCCAGCCAGTGCGCAGCGAGCGGGTGGAAGAACATCAACTGCACTCGGAGGCCTATTCCATCTCTGCCCAGGCCGCGGAGACGATCAACCGGGCGCGCAGCGAATCGCGGCGCGTCGTCGCGGTCGGCACGACCACTGTGCGCACTCTGGAATATGCTGCCCGGCAAAGTGCGGGCGAAATACGTGCAGCTTCGGGGGAGGCCAATCTGTTTATTTATCCCGGATACAGGTTTCAGATCGCGCAGGCGCTGCTCACCAATTTTCACTTGCCGCAGTCGACGCTGCTGATGTTGGTCTGCGCGCTGGCTGGGAAGGAGAACGTGATGCGCGCCTACGGGCATGCCGTAGCGCGGCGCTACCGGTTCTATTCGTATGGGGATTGCATGTTCGTGGAGTAGCGGTTCTGAGTGTAACGGCCGCGATTAAGACAGCGGTTACATCAGCCGCCGATGTTTGCCCCGGTCGTGAGCGCAGTGGCCTGTTCGCGGGGCCTGGGACGGCGGTACGGCTCGCTCAGCCCTGGAGCAGCCGGTGCGCAAGAGGACCTAAAGGTTTGGTATATTTCCAGAATTATGCGCCGCCCTGATTCCGGCATCATATTGGTGTCGGAGTGCTCGGAGGCTCTTATGCTCGCGCGTTCAGCCCTTCTCGGCTTGTCGCTTTTCTCGATTTTGTGTCCTGCCTTGAACGCTGCCCCACAAGCGCCGGAAGCGTCGGGCGCCGCCGCACCACCTCAGGGATCGTTCGTCATCCGCTCTACCGCGCGCCTTGTGCAAGTCAGGGTCGTCGTTCAGGACACCAAGGGTGAGCCCATCACGGGCCTCAAGAGCGAGGACTTTACGGTCTTGGATGAAGGCAGACCGCAGAACATAGCGGTGTTTTCAGCCGAGACCCCGGTTCTTCCCAAACCTGCTCATCCGCTACCCAACAACTTTTTCACCAATCGCTTTGACCTGAAAGGCCAAGATCCGGGCAGTGTGACGGTCATTCTTTTTGATGCGCTCAACACTTCTGGCCCCGATCTCATTTATGTTCGCAAGCACATCCTTAATTTTCTACAAACGCTGAAGCCGCAGGACCGCGTTGCGATCTATGCTCTCACCACGCAACTCGTCGTTCTGCACGAATTCACGCAAGATATTTCGGCGCTGGTCAGTGCCGCGAGCCACTTCGTTCCCCACGAGTCTGCAAGCTATGACGCCTCCAACACCGAAAAGGTCGACTTGGTTGGCATGACCGGCGACGTCGATTGGCTGGGCTTTCAAAACGCGCTGAACAATGCCAATGGGATGATCAGCGACCAGAGCGCAATCGACCGCGCAGGCACAACCTCGGCGGCGATCGAAGCGATCGCGGATCACGTCGCAACGATTCCGGGACCGAAGAGCTTGATCTGGGTTTCAGCCGGATTTCCGATACAGATTGGCACGGCGACCATCGGTCGGACTGATATGGCCAATCTCACCGCCGGATCCGGGCACGATCCAAGAACATCCCTCGGTATGGGCCAACACTCGCCGGTTGGCGGCGGCGATGCTACCAACGAACTCAATCGCGCCGATCGCGAATACCGGTCTCTCGAGCCGGTTGTGAACCGAGCGGCTTTGGCTCTGAACCGCGCCAATATGGCTATCTATCCGGTCGACGCCCGCGGCGTCGAATTGGAACCCACTACCAGTTCCGACAAGCGGAGCGCCACCACCGCGCAAGACACTTCCAGCCTTACCAAGGAACAAGAGTCTCGCGATTCGTCCAAGCTTCTGGCGGACCGCACCGGTGGCCTGGCCTACTTTGGCAGTAACAATCTCGGCGACGCTATGCATCGCGCTATGGACGACGGTCGCCACGGCTACACCATCGGATTCTATCCCGATCATGGAAAGTGGGACGGCAAGTTCCGTGAGATCAAGATCCGTGTGAAAGTGGATGGCGCTCGACTACGCTATCGCAAGGGCTATATTGCTTTGGCCTATCAGGTCGCAAGCAGTAAAGATATCGACACTGCGCTACAAGAAACTGCCGTAAGCCCTCTGGAAGCAACCACCCTGGGCATGATCGTCGAGGGCACACCGATCGAGCCGCTTTCCGCGCATAACCTTCAATTGCGCATTGGTATCGACCCCAAACAACTGCTCCTGCAGGACTCTCACAGTCACCAAAAAGGCAGCGTGGACCTGCTCTTTGTGCAGCGTGATTCGGCGGGCGAAATTCTGTCGGCCGAAAAACAGCACCTTGACTTAAATCTGCCCCAGGCTCAATACGAGTTTCTTGCCAAGGCTGGAATGGTCCTTGAACACCACATGACAATTAATCCTCAAGCTACTGAAATACGTATTGTCGTGAGCGACGCTGGTTCTGGGGCTCTTGGCTCAGTGACCATCCCGGGGAAGCCGTTCTTTGAAACTAAGACGACTCCTCTCGCTCCATAGCCAGCAACCATCCCGAGACTTGATCGTGTTCTCGTAGGGATAGCGAAAGGACTAAAGGCCCCCCAACTCTGTCGTAGTCCGCCGGTCCACGTTCAGACCGCTTGCCGGATAGGCACCATCCGTCCCGTTAGCTTGATGTATCCCAGCCGTCGCCGATTCCGCTGGATTCCTCCAACGGCACCAGTCCCAGATAGCTCGCGATCTGCTTGTCACCCTGAAACCGCTCCGCCCTTCCGATGATGAGCACCAAGGCCAGCGCGGTCAGGGAACTCTGCATGCCACCGAATTCTACGGGGGTTCGGCCTCTAGGCTGTTTATTTGATGGCCAGTGAGATCGGATAATACTTCTGGATCATTCGCCCGGTCATCAGGCCGCCTTCGTATTCCGGGATGATGACCTCATCCGCCCCGGAACTTCGGATGGCGTTGGCGTAGCGTTGCTGGCCGGCCCGGGTGATGATTTTGATCTTAGGATTGAGCGAGCGTGCCGTCACGGTGATGTAGAGGTTATCCGCGTCGTTATCGATGACGATGCAGATGCCCCGCGCCCGCTCGATCCCGGCCTGAAGCAGGATGTCGTGGCGTTTGGCATCGCCTTGAATGACCGGAGTTTTGTCGTTCAGCAGTTCGCGGTAGAGGCCATCGTTGGTCTCGATGAGCACGAAGGGGATCTCCAGCCGCTGAAGCTGGTCGACAACGGTGCGGCCGACCTGGCCGTAGCCGCAGATAATAAAGTGGTCCCGCAGGCGATTGACGTTCACTTCGTTGACCATGGTTCTCCAGGCCTCCACGCCGTGGCGGCTGAAAATAGTGAGTAGCACGCGCTCGGCGATCCAGATCTGCAGCGCGAATACTCCCGCGTAAACGAACATTGAAAAAATCTTCGTAGACTTGTGGACTGCCCGGTATTCAATCGAATGGGGATGAATGACCCAGAACAGCGCATCCAGCGGCCGAAGTCCTTCGACCCGCATGTAAAAGATGACGCACACTCCCAGGAAGCCCGCCAGCACCAGCAGCGGTAGCCACAAACGCCGGATGAATACGAGAATGATTCGTCCCATAGGTGTGCCGTGTCACGTCCAGAAAAATGGGAACGAGTATACCAAGCAGCAGCAGTAACGGGCATCAATTCTTCAGGAGGGACTGATCGAGTGGGCCGCCGGCCGTGGAGGCTTCGGTCCGGCATGTTTACCTGAAAAAGCAAAACGGGCATCCCTGCGGATGCCCGCTGCTGAACACCGGCCAATTTCTTGCGCGAAACCTATGCCCGGGCGCCGACTGCGGCGGGCTCTGCCGCCGGAACCGTCTTGTCTTCGCCGTTGGCCTTCTGCTGCTGCGGCTGTCCGCCTTTGCGGATGTCGATGCCGCCCTTGAAGAATGCGCCGTCTTCAATCGAGATGCGAGCGGCGATGACGTCGCCGGTCAGAGACCCGTCGCTGCGAATGTCGACGCGGTCGCTGGCAGTCAGGTTTCCCCGGACTTTGCCCAGCACCACGATCTCACGCGCATTAATGTTGGCCGCAACCACCCCGTTGCGCCCCACCGTCACGCGATTACCGGACAGATTGATCGAACCCTCCACCCGCCCGTCAATGTAGAGCGACTCCGAACCGGTCACTTCGCCCTTGATAACCAGCGACTTGCCAATCGTGGCTTGGTCCGCCGTGGTAGTACTCAGAGGTCGGGGAGCGGCGGGTTCACTCGCCGTCGAAGTCATGGTTGGCGCGCTGGGCGTGGACGTAGTCGGGCGTTCCGGCTCGGCAGGGCGGGCAGGCGTCTGAGGTTGATTGGTCGGCTTCCACATGGGGTAAAAGATCCTTTCCTTGTTGGGATTAGGGGTCACTGGCCGCACTTTCGTGACCAAAACGAATTGTACTCCCGCCTCTCACGGAAGCGCTGTGGAAAATCCTTTATTTTCAATCGAGAGTTCCTTGGAGGATACGCCCTCTGGTGCTTGCGCGGCCGAGGATCGCCTATCGGACTGCATACTTTCTGCTTGCTGGCGTGTAACGATTCCCGGAAAAACTGCCCGATCCCTCCCGTTCCACGGGGATGCGGAGTATGCTCGTGGGCCGAAGATTCGCCGAAAACGGAATTCGACGTAGGGAGTCTAATTCTGGCAGTACGGACTGCAAAGTCCAGTCGGGTCGAGTTCAGGAGACCAGGAAACCGCAATTCAGCCGAGAGTGGAGCAAAGCATGTCAGAACCAGCCGTAGTGATTCCAGCAGCATTGACGATCGCGCGTCCTGCGCCGGGCGAATACGCGCCTTATTACGACCGATATATTTCGCTGGTACCAGGATCCGACATTCTGGCAACGCTCGACGCGCAGAGGCGGCAGACCATGATGCTGCTCTCGGGCCGCAACGAGAGCGATGGAGATTTTCGCTACGCGCCCGACAAATGGAACGCGAAAGAAGTGCTGGGCCACGTCTGCGACACCGAGCGCATCTTTGCCTATCGCGCCCTGCGCATTGCGCGCGGCGATCAGACGCCGATCGAGGGCTACGAGCAGGACGACTACGTGCGGAATGGTCCCTTCGCCGGCGCCCCCTTGGCGGAGATCATTGAGGATTACATTTCAGTGCGGCGAGCCACCCTCACGCTGCTACGCAATCTGGATGAGCCCGCGTGGACGCGCCGCGGCGTAGCCAACAAGAATGAAGTGAGCGTGCGCGCCCTGGCCTACACGATTGCGGGCCATGAGCTGCATCACCGCAAGATTCTGGAGGAGAAGTATTTCTTCGCAAGCCGCGCTCTCCAAGGCGCGTGAGCAACAGATTTCCCCGGAGAAGCCCCCGGCTGGCGACCCGTCGAGCAGAAAAGAGATCGCCGGCAGCAGTTGCTGCCGGCGACCAAAGTTTGAGAATCGTACTCCGCATCAACCTAGGCAGCTTTACGTCCTCCGGTCGTGTCGCTCTTGCCCGGATCGGATTTCGCGTCCTTCGTAAACGAGAGATTCTGTCCTTTCGCCTCCTCCAATACTTTTCGCTTCCTCCACCGGTTGTAGAGAGGGACCCCTGCGCCGATGAGGAGCACCACCACGACAATAGAAACTAACATCCCTGCGGACTTGCTCGTGGAGACTTTTGCAGCTGCAGCAGGTGCAGCCGGGGTACTGGCAGTGTCCGAAGGCGGGCCGGCAGGCGCGACGGGTACAGCCGCGTTCGCGACCGGTGTGGCGACGGGCTCAGCGGGTGCAGCCGCGGCAGCCTCCGCTTTCCGAGCCCGCGCTGACGGCCGCTTATGGTGAACAGCGGCGGTGGCAGCGGGTGCGCTGGCAGTCTCCGAAGGTGCGCTGACCGTCACATCGGGTGCGGCCGAAGGTGCGGCGGCGATAACGGGAGGTGCGCCGGCAGTCTCTGCAGGTGCGCTGACCGTCGCAGCGGGTGCCACGGCTGGTGCAGGGGCGATAGCAGGAGGTGCGCCGGCAGTCTCCGCAGGTGCGCTGACCGTCGCATCGGGTGCAGCGGCGGCGGGTGCGGCGGCCGCAGGAGGTGTGCTGGCAGTCTCTGCAGGTGCGCTGACCGTCGCATCGGGTGCAGCGGCGGCTGGTGCAGCGGCGGCAGGTGCAGCAGCCGCGGCAGGTGCGGCAGCAGCCGCAGGAGGTGCGCTGACGGTCTCCGCAGGTGCGCTGACGCTCGCAGCCGGTGCAGCCGCGGCCGCAGTGCAGTGGTCGGAGATCATGCTCACTCCCGTGACGGCAAGGCTGTTCTCAGCAGTACCTGCTTTTTGCCCGGTGATGTTTACGTCATGGCCAACATGCGCCTTAAGATCGGCACTGCTGGTAGTGATCTTGAAAATCTTGCCAGTGTTATCTTCCGCAACGGTGTAGCTACCGTCAGAGCCACCCAGGCAACCTTTAATGGTGACTTGGTCTGTATTGCCGCTCGCCGCGGGAGTCTGTGCAAACCCCATCGCGACCAGCAAGGCTGGTACAACGATCAGCAGGAATACTTTCTTCATGGAATCCTCCGAGAAGTCTCGCCTTGCGGCGGTCTGAATTCCGCTTGGGTTTGATTGTGCTTCCGATTTCTCTGTCGATGTCTTGCGCGTGCGGGCCCCGGCTGGAGAACTTGGAACAACCAAGTGAAACTACACAACCTTACTGCGTAAGAATCTGAATGTCTGTTCCAAAGCGCTCACATTGCCGTTCATATTTAGAGAGAGACGAACCACCTATCGATCCGACTCTTGATGACGCTGCGGTTCGAGTCGGTGCCCCGGGCGTCCAAGTGTTGAGACTCTTCGGGACTGAGAATGCCTGGTGTGTGGATTCATGTGGGGCCCCCGCCCCCGCCCGCGACTGCCGCAGGCCTGCTCGGAAATGGTCCCTCCCCCCTTCCCTTTGAGCCAGATTTCATGTGTGGACAGCCGCCCAAGCCGCCCTAAGCGCAGCCGAAGGGGCTGTCCGTCGAGGGCAGTTCGACGAGTGCCCGAAACGCCCGATTCCCCATTTCTTGTCAAGCCCCCAAACCACCCTAATTCCCCCTAACTCGAAGTTTCCAAGCCAGATATATTTCCCAATCCGTTTCCGGTTCACTCCCCCCAACTTGATAAAATAGAAGTAGAGACAAGAGACAACGCGGCCGCCTCGGGCCGCGTTTTTTTTCTCCAAACTCATCTCCAGGGCACCAATTTGAAAAATCCAGGTATGAACATCCGCCACCCCAAGGCGCGGGGCGAGTGGGCCGAACTGCGTTTCATGACCCGCGCCACCGAACTCGGCTTCTGCGTCACCAAGCCTTGGGGAGACATGGCCCCCTTCGACCTCGCCCTCGAACACCGCGGCCACTTCGCCCGCGTCCAGGTCAAATGCACCATCTACCACCGCGGCAACTCCTACAAATGCCACCTCGACTCCAACGGAGTCCCCTACCGCCCCACCCAAATCGACTTCTTCGCCGCCTACGTAATCCCCACCGACACTTGGTACATCCTCCCCCTCAAAGCCACAAACAACCAGCCCGACATCCTCCTAACCCCGCACCGCCCGAAATCAAAGTACTGGAAATACCAGGAAGCCTGGCACCTCCTGAAGCGCTACCGATGACGATGCAACGATGACACCTCGCAGATGAGAACTAGCGATGCATGATGGATGTCGATTGAAGAAGCTGAGATGAAGCCGCGAAGCGGCGGAGGAATGCAGCGGGTGCCCCGTTTCTCGCGTCCTTTGCGAGAAGCGGGGAAGTTCGCCGACATCACCACGAACCGGGAAGAAAAGAAACCGGGAAGGGCACGACTTCAGCCCGTAGCCTGCCCTGAGCGAGCGAAGCGAGTCGAAGGGTGCCCCAAGCACCCACCAATGTCCTCGGCTTCAGCCGCTGAGGGAATGCCGGCTCAGAAGATGCCCGTGTGGAGCGGACACTCCTGTCCGCTGCTTTTGCTGTGGGTGTTGCTCTTGTTGTTGCCCTGATCCCAAAATTGAATTTGTCATTCCGAACGAAGTGAGGAATCTGCCTTTCGCCGGAGACCGCCACAGACCGCGCGTTGCGATGAGAAAATCCGGGAAGGGCACGACTTCAGTCGTGCCGCCAAGCAGCAACAATGTCCCCGGCTTCAGCCGCTGAGGGAATGCCGCCGCAGAAGATGCTCATCTGGAGCGGACACTTCTTCCGCTTCGATTGTCATCCTGAGCGAAGGAGCACGATTCGCTCTTTGAATCGCGCTCCGCAGTCGAAGGATCCCTATCCCCTCAACGGCAACTGTGGCTCAAAAAGGAGTTCTCACGCGAAGACGCCGGGTGCCCCGTTTCTCGCGTCCTTTGCAAGAAGCGGGGAAGTTCGCCGACATCACCACGAACCGGGAAGAAAAGAAACCGGGAAGGGCACGACTTCAGCCCGTAGCCTGCCCTGAGCGAGCGAAGCGAGTCGAAGGGTGCCCCAAGCACCACCATTGTCCCCGGCTTCAGCCGCTGTGGGACTGCCGGCGCAGAAGATGATTGAGTGGAAAGACACTCTTGGTATTTGCTCAAGCGTTAATCCGCTCTAATGAGCTCTCGTTTCATCTGAGTGGTGACGCAGGTAATCAAGAAAGGGTATTGTGTATGTGTAAAGTTAGGTGTAAAGTTGGAACCGTGAAGCGAAATTTTCCCGCTCTGCACCTGCGAAATGCTCCCTTGATTTATGTGGTAGCCCAGGTACGCTTTTCACCCATCGTCGCCATAGAGAAGTTTGTGCCGGAAATTCAAGAAAAACTTCGTCACAAGGGTTTTCCGCGATTCGTGAGAGGACAAATTCCGGAAATCACGATTCAACCGGACGGAACCCCAAAGTTCAATACGGTAGAACGATTTGAGTTCCAAGACAAAGACGCACGCCTCGGCATTGTGCTGCAGTCAAACTCATTGGCTGTTCACACGAACAACTACTCCAACTACGAAGCATTCGAGGAGGAAATCAAGACTGCATTAATGGCTGTACACAGAGTCGCGGGCATCAGCCTCACCGAGCGCATCGGCCTGCGGTACGTTAACCTGGTTCGCCTACAACAAGGGGAAAAATGGGCAGACTACGTCCACGAAGGACTTCTAGGATTGGATCCCCGCTCCGTCGGAGTCAAGCACTGGGTGAGCCGATCGGAGGCGCTGGGTTCTACCGAGGTTGGAAAGCTGGTAATTCGCTGTTCGCAGTCCGAACTGCCCTTTCCTCCTGACCTGCTCACCAACACATTGCAGTACTCATTAGAACTTGCAAAGGGCGAAATTGTAACGACCCTAGACTTCGATCACTTCATGGAAGGTGTCTCGGACTTCAAGGTTTCGGAGGCAGTCTCCACCTTGGAGACGCTTCACGAGAGCCTAGATTTGGTGTTCGCGACATCGGTCACCGCAAACGCGCTAAGAAAGTGGGGCCGAGTGGAGGAGCAAAATGCAAAGCACCACTGACAGATTCATCCCCGGCGCAGGAACGGGGTCGACGTCAACTTGCGCCCCTAGTTCAGTCCTTTCTCTCAGGTGGAACAACGCTGTGCTGGCGGCGGTTTTTCTTGTAGGCACCGGCGGATTCGCAACCGCCCAAGCTCTGAATTACGCGCCAGGCGCCCCTAGTGTTGTCCGGAGCGCGCAAGAACTTGGCGGTGGCGTCGGTGCGCAACACTTACTGGATACACAGGAAAAGCTAGCGGGAATTCGTCACTACCTCTCCGCTAACGTAACCCATATGGCAAAGATCTTTCGCGTTGGTCGACCTACTGTCTATTCCTGGCTTCGAGATGATCCTGGCCTGCGGGCAAATCACGCTAGAAGGATAGATGAAATCTACGAGATTGCTAGGTCGTGGCGATCGATCTCAAATCAGCCTATCGGCGAATTCATGTCTCGACCGCTGAACTCAGGCGCGACCCTCCTCGAGTTGCTCTCCGCTAAGTCCCTCGATGAGCCTGCAATCCAGAGCGCCTTTATCCAAATCTCAGAGGCCGCGAGCCGTAAGGCTCGCCGCTCGAGCGCGGCCGAGATCGCAAAACGGCGCGGTTTCAGTCTGGCACCGACGCAACCGATCACAAATTGGGCGTCGAAGGACGAGGTTGACTTGTAGTCGAGACTGTTTGCTTAGGATTTTGTTCAATTGTCAAGTGAGTCCGCTCTGCTTGAGTCCGAGTGGCGACAAGGGACAGTCCTTCCGCACAAACTGGTGCCGGAGGGTGCTCTGCCCGCGTCAGCAACCATCGATACCAAGTTGGTTGTTATTTCGCACGACTGCGACCTTGTCAACGCGTCTTACGAAGCCGAACCTTACGTCGAGTTTTTTGTCGCTCGCTTGATGCCGGATACCGCTCGGGACGGGCGACTATTCAACGGCAAGAATCCTCGTCGGTATCAGTTCTTCGCGGAAGACAGTGGAGCGCGCCGTCTCTACGAAGTCGACGTTCACGAAAAGTACCGGATACCGCGCAGGACTTTAGAGGGAGGCACCCGAGACCAGACAATCACCATCAACTCAGCAGACGTTCGGAACTTGGGCAAATGGGCAATGCGTCGGTACCATCGGCCCTCCCTCCCCACAGCGTTTCTGAACCGGGTATCTAACGCGGCAAAAAGCAAAATGAGCAAGAAACTGGAGCGGGAAGGAGAAGATGTTCTGGGCGTCTATCTCGGATTCAATTCAGTGGACGAACTCCGAGATGGAGAGCCGTACCGGATTATCGTCCGCGTGGTTGTGTCTGCGGAAGCGAGTGAGGATGAGGTAAGAGAAAGGCGTGCGCTTAGCGTCGTGGCAGAGGTTCAGAAACTGTTGGCGCAATGTCCCGACATCAGCGTTGAAGACGCGGACGTTGTATCGGAAATGGACTTCTCCATGTACGACCTGAGGACAATGGTCAAATGGGACTTTGATTATCTCAGCCCAGAAGAAACCGTTCGCGAGTAAGGGCTGAATTCGAGCTCGCCACGGCCTTGCCGGCACCATTTCAGTAAACTTGCGCATTTTTCAAATTCCCTCTTGCGCTTCTCCGCATTCATCTGCTATAAACAATCCACCGAGAGCAGAAGTGTGGCAGCCGGTCGTAGTTTGTTTGAATCTCTCGTGTCCGTCCGGCATCTAAGTATTCAGAGAGCAGTGTAGAGTTCTCAATTGTCCCGGCCACGGGACTTGATTCGGAAACGTCTTGTAGGTTTCTGAAGGGTACCTTCAAAGCAAGGACCTCCAACTAAGATCTTTTCTCAATTTTCTGTCTTCCGCTTCGGCGTGCGCCGAGAAATCGGCGTCTTTGCAAATCCAGAGCGGAAGGCGATATCGTTGCGCGCTTTTGAGCTCCCCAAACAGCAGATTCCTCGCGGTAATGCCGCTTCGGAATGACAGAGCTTTTGGGTGGTTGAGCTCTCCTGGGCCACCTCCCGAGCAGGATTCCACATGTGGAAAACACGTGGAAATGCTGTGGAATGTGCAGGTTGACAGGGTCTCGCGCGAACGATATGTTTAAAAGGTTTCGAGGACAGTCGGATTCGCTCTAGTGCGGGTTCGCCTGGACTGAAGCGCGCCGCTCAGGCGGAAAGCGATCGGTCTTTGACAACTAGGTTGAACGTGCCAGTCGTGAGAGAACGGATTCGGGCATAAGTCCGAAACGATCTCACAAGATAGACCACCATGAACTTCTTTCTCCTCTTCGGGGGAGAGTGGAGGCTGAATGGTGGCGCCATCCCGCGTTGTTGGACCGGAAGCAGCTTTAGCGAGCTGCCCTCGGAAAACGCGGCGATGGCAGTCTGCCAACTACCCGTCGGCAGACATCAGGTTTCAAACGAGAGTTTGATCCTGGCTCAGAATCAACGCTGGCGGCGTGCCTAACACATGCAAGTCGAACGAGAAAGTGGAGCAATCCATGAGTAAAGTGGCGACCGGGTGAGTAACACGTGACTAACCTACCTTCGAGTGGGGGATAACCTCGGGAAACCGAGGCTAATACCGCATAACATCGCAAGATCAAAGCAGCAATGCGCTGGAAGAGGGGGTCGCGGCTGATTAGCTAGTTGGCGGGGTAACGGCCCACCAAGGCGAAGATCGGTAGCCGGCCTGAGAGGGCGCACGGCCACACTGGAACTGAAACACGGTCCAGACTCCTACGGGAGGCAGCAGTGGGGAATTTTGCGCAATGGGGGAAACCCTGACGCAGCAACGCCGCGTGGAGGATGAAGCCCCTTGGGGCGTAAACTCCTTTCGACCAAGACGATAATGACGGTACTGGTGGAAGAAGCACCGGCTAACTCTGTGCCAGCAGCCGCGGTAATACAGAGGGTGCGAGCGTTGTTCGGAATTATTGGGCGTAAAGGGCGCGTAGGCGGTGCCACAAGTCACTTGTGAAATCCCCGGGCTTAACCCGGGGCCTGCAGGCGAAACTGTGGTGCTGGAGTATGGGAGAGGTGCGTGGAATTCCCGGTGTAGCGGTGAAATGCGTAGATATCGGGAGGAACACCTGTGGCGAAAGCGGCGCACTGGACCATAACTGACGCTGAGGCGCGAAAGCTAGGGGAGCAAACAGGATTAGATACCCTGGTAGTCCTAGCCCTAAACGATGATTGCTTGGTGTAGCAGGTACCCAATCCTGCTGTGCCGCAGCTAACGCGATAAGCAATCCGCCTGGGGAGTACGGTCGCAAGGCTGAAACTCAAAGGAATTGACGGGGGCCCGCACAAGCGGTGGAGCATGTGGTTCAATTCGACGCAACGCGAAGAACCTTACCTGGGCTCGAAGCGCAGTGGACCGGGGTAGAAATATCCCTTCCCCTTAAAAGGCTGCTGCGGAGGTGCTGCATGGCTGTCGTCAGCTCGTGTCGTGAGATGTTGGGTTAAGTCCCGCAACGAGCGCAACCCTTATCCCTAGTTGCCATCGGGTCAAGCCGGGCACTCTAGTGAAACTGCCTCGGATAACGAGGAGGAAGGTGGGGATGACGTCAAGTCCTCATGGCCTTTATGTCCAGGGCTACACACGTGCTACAATGGTCGGTACAAACCGTCGCAAACCCGTGAGGGGGAGCTAATCGGAAAAAGCCGGCCTCAGTTCGGATTGGAGTCTGCAACTCGACTCCATGAAGCTGGAATCGCTAGTAATCGCGGATCAGAACGCCGCGGTGAATACGTTCCCGGGCCTTGTACACACCGCCCGTCACATCACGAAAGTGGGCCGTACTAGAAGCCGGTGTGCTAACCGCAAGGAGGCAGCCGTCCAAGGTACAGCTCATGATTGGGGTGAAGTCGTAACAAGGTAGCCGTAGGAGAACCTGCGGCTGGATCACCTCCTTTCTAAGAGAGAACGTCATGGCACTCACGCGACCCCGTTTTGAAGACTTCGGTCTCCAGAACAATGGGGATTAAAAATGCGTGGGATGTTGCCATGTACCCCAAGCCAAGTCCACCACTAACCTGAGGATTTGGCGAGGGAGTCTCGTTTCGGACCTCTCTTTCTCGTCTTCGTTCGCATGATGGTCAGCTCCGGCTTAGCTGGAGCGCACGTTCAACCTTGTCCTCGAAAAAAAATCAAGCTTTTAGCTATTAGCTCTTGGCTTTTAGCTAAACCCAACTGGTTTGGCTAAGAGCTTGCGGCTAGAGGCTAAGAGCTGGATCGAAATCTGGGCTCCGGGATTTTCGGTGAAGACCGGGCCTGTAGCTCAGGTGGCTAGAGCGCACCCCTGATAAGGGTGAGGTCGATAGTTCAAGTCTATCCAGGCCCACCAAAGATCAGGTTTCAAGGTTGCAGAGTTTCAAGGTTTCAAAGATCTTGAAACTTTGGAACGTGAAGCTTTGAAACTTGCGGTTGGGGCTGTAGCTCAGCTGGGAGAGCGCCTGGTTTGCAACCAGGAGGCCACCGGTTCGATCCCGGTCAGCTCCACCAAGATTCAATCTGATGTTGGGCGTCAATCACGGTCTGAAGTTGCTTGGCGCCGAACATTGGGTTGGAGGAATTCTGGAGTTTGCACGACTCTGGAGTTAGTAAGACCCATACCTGCTGAGGCGGGGTTAGCTGGCGAGAGCCAGCGAGGACGATATTTGACAACTGAATAGATTGGGCAAATTACAAGGCGTTGTAAATTTTTATGAGTGCCTGAATTTAGCCTGCTGGTGCGCGAAACACGGATAGGCGTTTGCGCGCGATGAGCAGGCAACTAGGCCCATAGAATTTAAGCGGCGTGTGGTGGCTGAGCAAGGGGTTCTTGCTGTCCGAAAGGAAAGCAGGTTCCTCGCTTCGCTCGGAATGACAAGCGTCGATGTTTGAATGGTTTGAGTGAGGCGAAAGCTGCCGTGTGTCTGAGTAAATTTTGTGGTCAAGCTACTAAGGGCGCATGGTGGATGCCTTGGCAGAAGCAGGCGATGAAGGACGTGGCAAGCTGCGATAAGCCTCGGGGAGCCGCAAGCAGGCTTTGATCCGGGGATTTCCGAATGGGGAAACCCACGGGGGTAAAACCCCCGTACGGCCCGATGAATCCATAGTCGGGCACGAGCGAACCCTGGGAAGTGAACCATCTCAGTACCAGGAGGAAAAGAAAGAAACCTCGATTGCGAGAGTAGTGGCGAGCGAAATCGCAACAGCCTAAACCTGTTCGACCTTCGGGTCTAGCAGGGGTTGTAGGGTCGGCAACAGTAGAGTTACCAATCCAGTCGTTAACCGAAGCCCTCTGGAAAGAGGGGCCATAGAGTGTGATAGCCACGTAGGTGAAAACGAACCAGACTCGAAGCCGATACCTGAGTACCGCGGAGCACGAGAAACTTTGCGGGAAGCTACGGAGACCATTCCGTAAGGCTAAATACTAGCTTCTGACCGATAGTGAACCAGTACCGTGAGGGAAAGGCGAAAAGAACCGCTGTGAGCGGAGTGAAATAGTACCTGAAACCGTGTGCCTACAAACGGTGGGAGGACTATGCGGCGCAAGCCGAAAGTCTGACCGCGTGCCTATTGCATAATGAGCCGGCTAGTTATTCTTGTCAGCAAGGTTAAGCGAAAGCGAGCCGTAGCGAAAGCGAGTCCGAATAGGGCGAACATAAGTTGGCAGGAATAGACGCGAAGCGGGATGATCTACCCTTGGCCAGGCTGAAAGTGGGGTAACACCCACTGGAGGGCCGAACGGGTGTTTGTTGAAAAAAGCTCCGATGAGCTGAGGGTAGGGGTGAAAGGCTAATCAAATTCCGTGATAGCTCGTTCTCTCCGAAATAGCTTTAGGGCTAGCCTCGGATGATTTGTCGTGGTGGTAGAGAACTGAATGGACTATGGGGCTTTCCAGCTTACAGAATCCAATCAAACTTCGAATGCCATAGAACAACCAATCCGGGAGTCAGACGGCGGGGGCTAAGCTTCGTCGTCGAGAGGAAAACAGTCCAGATCGCCTGCTAAGGTCCCAAAATACAAGCTAAGTGGGAAAGGAAGTCGGAACGCCCAGACAGCCAGGAGGTTGGCTTAGAAGCAGCCATCCTTTAAAGAAAGCGTAATAGCTCACTGGTCAAGCGGTCCGGTGCCGACAATTTAACGGGGCTTAAGCTTGTTACCGAAGCAGCGAATGCACATCTTAACGGGTGTGCGTGGTAGGAGAGCATTCCCAACAGTTTGAAGCCAGACTGAAAAGACTGGTGGACGGTTGAGAAGAGACCCTGCCGGCATAAGTAGCGATAACGGAGGTGGGAACCCTCCGCGCCGAAAGTCTAAGGTTTCCTGAGAAAGGTTAATCCGCTCAGGGTCAGGCGGTCCCTAAGGCGAGGCCGAAAGGCGTAGCCGATGGACATCCGGTTAATATTCCGGACCTCCCTTGTGTTCGTTATCACGATGGGGTGACGCAGTAGGATAAGCAGGCCGTTCTATGGCTATAACGGTCGATGCGTGTAAGGTGTTTCTGGTAGGCAAATCCGCCAGGAAGTTATCACTGAGACGCAAAGCAGTAACCCGTATGGGTGAAAGCTGCCGATTCCACACTGCCAAGAAAAACCTCTAAGGAGAACGTAAGGGAACCGTACCTCAAACCGACACAGGTAGACGAGGAGAATATCCAAAGGCGCTCGTGAGAACAGTTGGTAAGGAACTCGGCAATATAACCCCGTAACTTCGGGAGAAGGGGTGCCTCACTAGGGTTCATAGCCCGAAGAGGCCGCAGCGAAATGCGCACTGCGACTGTTTAACAAAAACACAGGTCTCTGCAAAGTCGAAAACGACGTATAGGGGCTGACGCCTGCCCGGTGCTGGAAGGTTAAAGGGAGAGGTCAACCGCAAGGTGAAGCTTCGAACTGAAGCCCCAGTGAACGGCGGCCGTAACTATAACGGTCCTAAGGTAGCGAAATTCCTTGTCGGGTAAGTTCCGACCTGCACGAATGGCGTAACGAAAGTGCGACTGTCTTGCCGACTGACACGGCGAACTTGTAGTGCCGGTGAAGATGCCGGTTGCCCGCAACTAGACGGAAAGACCCCGTGCACCTTTACTATACCTTTACCATGAACTATGGCCCTTGCTGCGCAGGATAGGTGGGAGGCTTTGATTCCAGGCTCTCGGGCTTGGAGGAGCCAACGGTGAGATACCACCCTGCGAGATCTGTGGTTCTAACTTACTCCCGTGAACCGGGAGAGGGACATGGTAAGGCGGGTAGTTTGACTGGGGCGGTCGCCTCCTAAACGGTAACGGAGGCGCGCGAAGCTACGCTCAGGCTGTTTGGAAATCAGCCGACGAGTGCAAAGGCATAAGCGTGGTTGACTGCGAGACCTACAAGTCGAGCAGGTACGAAAGTAGGCTTTAGTGATCCGGTGGTTCTGCATGGAAGGGCCATCGCTCAACGGATAAAAGGTACGCCGGGGATAACAGGCTGATCGGAGCCAAGAGTTCATATCGACGCTCCGGTTTGGCACCTCGATGTCGGCTCATCGCATCCTGGAGCTGTAGAAGGTTCCAAGGGTTAGGCTGTTCGCCTATTAAAGCGGTACGTGAGCTGGGTTCAGAACGTCGCGAGACAGTTCGGTCCCTATCTGTTGTGGGCGCAGGAGATTTGAGAGGACCTGTCCTTAGTACGAGAGGACCGGGATGGACGAACCTCTTGTGTTCGAGCTGTCATGCCAATGGCACCGCTCGGTAGCGAAGTTCGGTTGTGATAACCGCTGAATGCATATAAGCGGGAAGCACTCCTCAAGATGAGATCTCCCAACCCGTAAGGGATAAGAAGGGCCCAGGAAGACTACCTGGTTGATAGGCTGGAGGTGGAAGCGCAGCAATGCGTGTAGCTTACCAGTACTAATCGCCCGTTCGGCTTGACCATAAAATTTACTCGGTGCAGAAAACAGCTGTCAGCTCTCAGCTTTCAGCCATCAGCTAGAAACTGAGCTGGGCAGAGAGCGAGTTTCTCTCGGCCGCCAGAAATTGGGCGGTGAGAAAGGAAGTACGCTGACAACTGTGCGCCGACGAAAAGCCGAAGTAATACACGTGGTTGAAATCGGAAATAAGCAAGATGAAAGTAAGCCACACCCAATCTATTCAGTTGTGAGGTATCGAACCTCACGCTCTTTGAAATTCAGCTCTCAGCTATCAGCTTTCAGCGATGACTCAGTCATTCCGAGCGGAGCGAGGAGACCTGCTGTTGGCTGGAGTCACCAAGTTTGCTGTCCATCAGCACGAAACGTTAGCCCGGCAAGAAGTTGCTGAGAGCTGACGGCTGATAGCTGACAGCTACGACTTGTCGGTGATCTTACCGCGGGGGATCCACCCGTTCCCATCCCGAACACGGAAGTTAAGCCCCGCTGGGCCGATGTGTACTGCACGCGAAAGTGTGTGGGAGAGTAGGTCGTTGCCGGCATAAATAAAGGCCACGTCTGAGAAATGAGCGTGGCCTTTTCCGTTTGTGCTTGAACATGTGGAGCGTCAGCTGAATTTGATTTGCGATCGCCTAGCCCTAGTGCGGAGCATGGCCGCGATGACGCGCGCGCTACGACGGCCTGCTCCCGCGATCACAGCGAGGGGCATCTCAATCCGGGCGCGTAGCGATTACGTAACGGGCTCGTTTGAAACCGCAAAGGCTCGAGGTGACGGTCGGGTCCGGCTGTGGCCGGGTATGGACATGGAACAAGCGACTGGATCACCTGTTAGATTCATCGTTCTCGGATACGATCTGAACCGCGTCCAGGTCTGTCGGTGCGATATATGCAGCGATCCTTGCGAAGATCTGCGTAGCATGCGAGTGGAGACACGAAAATCGCTCATGAACCGACGCGACGCTCTTGCTCATTCGTCCGACGCTACGGCAGCAGGCACTCGTCATCGCCGTCGACGTGCTTCACCGGTCGATTTTGAGATCCGTCGTAACGGGGACGAGCATCGACGCGAGACCTGTGTCGATCCAGCAGACACGCAGGCCAACCAGACTCGCACGTCGCTCGATCAGGAGATCGATTACAAGGCTGGCACGCCGCGCATTGTCGATGTGCTTGTAGGCTCGAAGGATTTCACCGCCTTCTCCGGTGCGACCCGCTGACATCGATATTCGCCAGTCAAGCGGCGGTGGCGCTTTCTCCAAGCTCGGCGAGCTCGCGTCGGGCGACGATGAACTCGTCCCCATCCCGAGCACGGATCGTGAAGCCCCGCTGGGCCGTGGTACTGCACGCGAAGTGTGTCGAAGAGTAGGTACGTTGCTGGCTCAAGTATAGGGCGGAAGCTCACCAGACTCGGAGAACCAGAATCTGGGTGCCCGATCCTAGCCGCGCTTTTGCGGCTAGGGCCGGGACTTCGACTTCACTGTACTCTTACCTCGAGTCGAAATCCCCACCCCTTCGACTGCGCTCAGGGCAGGCTCTACGTCGCAAAATTCGGCAGACGATTAGGATGAGGACGCGCTCTCCGAACGGCCATTCTGTTTTTTGCTTACTGTCTCTTCGGCACGAACATGTCCGCTTCGGTCAGCCCGCATTTTTGGGCTGTCTGGTGGGCGTAATCCGCACTGGCGCGGCGTTTTGGTTACGGGGATCGGTGACGACAGGTGAATTTCAGGTCGGCTTGTTCTGCCAGCGTAATGAAGTTTTCATCGGGGACGTTGCGCCTCTTCGTTGATTTCGACCGCGATCTTTTTCGCTTTTGCGAGATCGATGATGCGTTGCATCGGAGGCCGCGCCCAAAGCTGGCTATATGCCGTGCCGTTTAGGGCGGCAAAGGATACGGGCTTTAGCCCCTGAGGGACTTCGCTTCTGAACGGCAGCTAAGTCCGACCATACCCCCATCTTTGTCCTCAGGCGTCACGCGCGGGGTCTGCTGCCGAGCGGATTTATTATAATTAGCATTCTGCCATTCAACACCGCCGCGTCTTGGTATCCCGAAGGAGAAGCTTGCATGGTTTCGAGCGAAATACCGGCTCTGTCGTTGTCTCAAGCGACGGATTCGCATGTCAGACGGCGGCGCGGGCTGGAGTTGTTCTGTCTGTCATTTCTCGCTCTCTTTCTTGAATTGATGGTGATTCGCTGGGAGCCTGCGGTCGTAAGACTGATCGCTTATTACGCCAATCTGATGTTGATCAGTTCCTTCCTCGGTCTGGGTGTGGGAGCGATCGTTGGGAAGACAAGAAAGTCGCTTTTTGGATGGCTGCCAGCTTTGCTGCTGATCAACGTCGTATGGCTGTTGATTGCCCATTTCATCACGCTGCCGACGACTACTTCGGAAAGCAGGTTCTACACACCTAGTCCTCAACTCGTGCGTTATGTAAGCCTGGTGGGTATCTTCGTCAGCAACGCGATAGTGTTCGTACCGCTGGGTCAGCGGATCGGATCGCTCTTTGAAGCTCTGCCCCCCTTGCTGGCCTACTCCTGGGACTTGGGTGGGAGCCTTGCGGGGACGCTGTGTTTCGGGGTTTTCTCGTTGAAGTACTTTTCGCCGATGCTTGGAATGGGATTCGTGGCTCTCGCGATTATTTTGCTTCTTCGGCGCGGCCAGTGGTTGCGATCAATTCCGATCCTGGTTCTGTCGCTGGCGGGGGTGTATTTTTCGGTCAGTCAAAGTGCCGCATGGTCACCGTACTACTACATCGTCGTGGTCTTGCAGGGCGATAAGCACGGGGATGCTCCCATACGAGAGCCACACCCGGGGCTGCGCACGATGCAGGATCCGCCCATCTACGATGTGCGGGTAAATCACTATTTTCTTCAGAGCGACGGTACCTTCGACCCAAGCCGGTATCCTCCGCTGAAGAGAACCCAGATTCTCGACGCGAGATTGCAATACGATCTGCCGTATGCGCTGGCTCCGGCCCACCGACGGGTGCTCATGTTAGGGGCGGGAGGAGGCACGGACACGCAGATCGCGGTGCTGAACGGAGCCGAACTGGTAGATGCGGTGGAAATCGACCCGATGTTAGTGAAGCTGTCGAACCGATTCAATGCTTCGGGAATTTACGAGAATCCGAAGGTTCGTGTCCACGTCGAGGATGCCCGAGCTTTTCTCCGGCGTTCAAGCGGCGGATACGACATGGTGGTCTTCGGCTTCTTAGACTCACAAACGCTGTTTAGCTCAATGAGTAATATCCGCTTAGACGGTTATATCTACACCGTGCAGAGTATGCAGTCGGCCTTCCGGTTGCTGAACGACAACGGAGTATTGTCGCTTTCTTTCATGGCCGGGCACGAGTGGCTCGCCCGCAAGTTGGTGCGAATGGTTGCACTCGCCACGAACCAGATGCCGGTTGTGTATGAAAGTCAGGGACAGGTGGTGATCTGCGCCTTCCGTGGTCAGCACCCGGACCCGCCCCCTCAATACGGCCGATTCGTGCGTACAGTTTTGCCCGCAGGCGACGACTTGTCCGATGCCGTCGCTCCTACAGACGACTGGCCCTTTCTTTACCTTTCTCGCAAAACCATCCCGGCTGACTACCTGATCGTGATTGGAATTCTGCTGGCAATCACGATACCGGCCGTGTTCATGCTGCGTGGCCGAGGGTTCGGCATGAACGACGGCCACTTTCTGTTTCTGGGGCTAGGTTTTCTGCTGCTGGAGACGAAGAGCATCTCGGACTGTTCTCTCTATTTCGGCACCACCTGGTTTGTAACCATGGTGGTTGTGGCGGGCGTTCTTCTGATGGTGTTAGCTGCAAACATGGTGGCCATGCGCATGAGCCGTTTCCGGACGTGGCTGTACGCGCCACTCATCGCAACTCTACTTCTGCTTTACTTCGTTAAGCGCGACTCCGTTCTGGCGTTAAGTTTCGACGAACGATTACTGTGGTCTCTTCTCGTGGTGCCCCTACCGATCTTTTTTGCCGGACTGATCTTCTCTACGACCTTCCGCCAAGCATTGAACCCATCCTCTTTCTTCGGCGCAAACCTGATCGGAGCGATGATCGGCGGATTCTGTGAGTACCTCAGCATGGTAATGGGCAACAAAAACCTGATGTTTCTCATTATTGGAGCGTACCTGGTCAGTCTCGGTCTCCAAATGCGGTTGCTCAAGGCAGGTAGGGTGTGATGCCCTTATAGAAATACGGGAAATACGGAAATACGGCCGTCCCCGGTTTTCAGGTCGTTGAAACGGGGGGGGCAGGACGAGGGTGGCGCAACCCTCACATGATCTCCCTACGGATTCGGAGGCGGGCTCAATAGCTCACAATGGTCGACGCACTTTACCGTGTTGGCCTCGACAGTGGCTTTCTTGTGGCCGGAAAAATCGATCTCGGGGAGGATCAGCAGCGTTTGCGTGCCATTGGCGACGTTAAAAGTGCAGTTGAAGCTCATGGACTGGACGCCACGTTCCTTGCAGCCGGTTTGGTCGAGGGCGTCGGTGAGGGTGACGGTCTTGTCGTAGACCTGGTCGGCAAGATGCGATGGCAGCAGAGCGACCGTCAGGGGGATAGGCGACTTGATCTTCACGCTGAGTTCCTGGCCGTCGTGGTCTGGAGTCATCAGACTGTAGACCTTGGGTACCGGCGTTATCTGGTATTTTTCGTCGAGGATGCGGCGCCAGTGGAACTCCGGCTGAATGCAATTGTAGTACTGGATGTGGAGATCGTTGGGCGAAATGAATTGCCGCACTCCGGGTCCGAGGATGGCGCCAATGGTGGTCACGACGGGCTTCTCGGGCCTGCGCTCATCGCGGAAGGTGATGATCATGGGCCGATCGGAGGGAAGATGACACTCGTAAATCGTGCTGGTGACATGCTCCTTCACGCAGAGGAAGCTGAAATTCGCAGGGGCTCCAGGGCGCATGGCGGCGTTCCATTCGTCGGCCCAAGCCATGGCCACGGTCACCGGGTATCTGGAGTCGATCTGCACATGCATGTCGCCGCCCCCGACAGCGGGAGAGTAGACGCGGCCGGCGTGCAGGCTGGCGGGCTCCAAAGGGATCGTCTCGCTGTTGGCAGCAGTCCAGACAATCTGATTTTGGGCATACGAGTTCGCGGCCAAGGCGCAGAACAGCAGCGCGGCGAAAATGGAAAGGTTCTTCATCCCAGAAGTATTTGCTGGGTCAATGCGTGTACCCTAGCGAATTCGCGAGGGAGGGATTACGAAGGTACCAGGTGCCCGTGGAGGGGAGAGGATGATGCGCGCAAAGAACGCGCCCTCACGGCGGGTAGCCCGCCTAAACCGAAAGAAAAATCTGGGTGCCCCATCCTAGCCGCGCTCTTTGCGGCTAGGGTGGGGATTCTGACTTTCTCTGCGCTCTAACCTCAAGTCAAAATCCCCACCCTAACGTCGCAAAATGCGCGACGTTAGGATGGGGCACCCGCCTTTTCGCTACCAGCGTTGCAACTGCTGCGGCACGAAGATCGAGCCGCCCAGGTCTGCATCGGTGAAGCCGAAGACGAAGAACTGGTTGGGATTGGGGATCTGGTTTCCACTGGCATCGGGGACGGTCTGCAGGAAGTCGTTGTCGTTGGCGACCCACAGGGTGTGAAGAGTTGTGCGGCCCTGCTTGACATCGGGACCGAAAGCGAGGCCTTCGATCTTGGCGGGAATATTGCCGGCGAGGGTGCCGTTTGCCTCGAGGACCTGGACGATATTCAGGAACAGAGTCTTGCTGACCGCAAATGGCAGGGCAGTGGTCGCGTCCATTTCACTGATGTCGGCGGCATTCGTCAGATCGATCTTGAACAACTGTTTGACGACGGCATCGTCACCGTTGGCCCGGCCGTGGCCATCGCGCTCGTCGACCAGGAATTCGTGATTGTTGAGGGCAACGATTTCGCTCACGCCCGTCCCGGCAGTGAGCAGGTATCCGTACTGGTGAGTGGCGGTAGCGGAAGCGATGTCGAAGGTGACGATGCGGAGTAGCTTGCCCTGAGCCTTGCCCTCGGCGGCGTCCTGGATAAGCGAGTTCTGCATAATGCCAACCAGCGTGCGTCCGTCAGGCGTGATGGCCAGACCTTCCATACCTTTATTGGCCACGCGGCCGATAGTGTTGCTGGCGATTTCGGTAGCGCCCATCGACGACAGAGTGGAGACGAAGAAACACGATGGTGTCGGCTGCGTGCACGAAGGAAACCGGAACGAACGGAGACGCAGGCCGGTGAGCCGATCGAACTGGTAAACGTAAGGCCCGTACTCGTCGGAGATGAAAATGCTGCGTCCGTCGTTGGAGAGGCGCAGGCCTTCGGTATCGAAACGGGCATCCTTGGGATCGCCGGAGTTCTGGCTGGGATCGATGTTATCCGAGCGGCCAGTGAAGAAATGAAAGAGGAAGTTGTTGAGCGGAGGGGCGCCCGGGCCCACGATGTTGTCGCCGCCACCATAAACCAGCGGAGACAGGCTCCAGAGCAAGGTGGTGGCTCGCAGGGTGGGGGTGAGGGTGAACGGGAGAGCGGCGCCTCCTTTGCTGGGTTTCAGGTCCATGGTGACGGTGTGGAAGCGATTGATGTAGCTGACCGTGTCGTCAATGTTGGAGTCGAATGGAACCGCGTTCGGGCCGCGATCGGGGAGCGCAAGGAATGTGTTATCGCCTGCGTAAGTGATCGCCGAACCGAAACCGCCCAGCGAGTTGGCGGGAACGCCGTTTTCGAGAGGGTAGGTAAGCCCGGAAAGATCGGCGAAGGAACCGGCACGGGACTGGTCGAGTGTGCCGGTGGCCAGTAGGGTAACCTGGGCGCTGGACGACCCAACAGCCAACAGGTTTAGCGCAAGAACGATCAATGCGGTGCGAATATAACTTTTTCTCACAGACGATCTCCTCTGGTTTGTTAACTGCAAGGTCGTCTATTGTTTCTGGCGGATGTTACGGCATTGTGACTCACTGGTGAATTTTCGTTGAATCTGGCGGGAGCGCCCGTTGAGGACCAGGAATGGGACTCTGATTCTCACTGCACTCGAAGCTAAAGTCAAAATCCCCATCCTAACGTCGCAAGATGCGCGACGTTAGGATGGGGCACTCGCTTTGGTGAAGTCACAATGGTTATGCTGCGGCTTGTTGTTGATACGCTGGCACAAACGACTCGGCTACGAAGGTTTCGTAACTGCTTGGTGTGGAGTTCTGTGCTGTGCGTGGTTCGAGGGCGCGCATGTATCCGGAGTTAAGTGCGGCCGTCATCTCCAGCAGCAGCCTGGCAAATTGCTCGGACATTCCCATTTGCACTAGGACACTCCGAAACTGATCGTCGGGCGCCTGGACGTATTTGAGGTCCGGCTTGCCGATAGCCCGGCCAATGATCGTTGCTACTTCGGTATAGGTGAGATCGCGTTGGCCCAGCAGTTCGCGGGTTTGTTTGCCGCGGACGGATGGGCGCGACAGGGCTTCGGCGGCCGCGTTTCCGATGTCGCGAGTGGCGATCATGGGAAGCTTCAAATCCGGACGGAGAGGTGTGGCGACGCTGCCCATCATGCGGATCGCGTTCACCTGAGGGAGGGTGTTTTCCATGAAGTAGCCGGCACGCAGGTAGAGCACATTCGCGCCAACGATCTGGTTGAGCTTTTGTTCGAGATTGTAAAGGCCGACCACGGGGCCGGTTCCGCTGGCTTTATCGGCTCCGATGCTGCTGAGCGCAACCACATTCTTGGTCGCCGCAGTTTGCACTGCGGCGGCGATCGCGTCGCTTACCCGATTCGAGTAGCCAAGTGGATCTGTGCTCGCGGGATTGGGTGGAATCATCACGTAGGCCGAGTCTGCCTGGTCGAAGGCTTTGGCGAGAGCCCCGGCGTCGGTGACGTCGGCGACGAACGTCTCCGCACCTTTCGCCGCGAGAGGCTGTAAATGGGCTGCGTTTCTTCCGACGACACGAACTTTCTGCCCGCCGGCAAGAAGGTTGTTCGCCACTGCATGTCCGGTGTTGCCGCTTGCTCCCAGTACGACGTACATAAAGTTACCTCCATGCCTCGCTTGGATGCGGAAGGCTGCGTTTTGGACTCGGGATTGAACAGGTGAGTTGGACACGTAGCCCCGGACGCATTCGTCCCGGGGCGTGTAGCCCACCAAGCCGAAAGACAAATCGGGTGCCCCATCCTAGCGGCGCTCTTTGCAGCTAGGGAGGGGACTTTGACCGTCGCTTCTCAGCAACTGGGGGGAGGGGGATACCCTACCATGATCGCGTTTCCAAAGACGCTGCCGCGACAGAAAGCGTCGCGGCCGAACAGCCGAGGGCGGCTGTCCCCACATGGGCATCGTTGCTACACAGACATATCTCTCTCAATCTGATTAGCGGCTACTGGGTGCGTTTGTTTTTCCGGGACCCATCAAGGCTTGGCCGGGGAAGATGTCGGGGACTAGCTTTTCTTCGTCGATCAAGGGAGTTCCGGCTACCAGCAAATAATGAACGCCTACGCTTGGCTCCATGGGCTTCTGGAAGGTCGAGCGGTCGGTGATGGTTTGGGGATCGAAGACTACGATGTCGGCGTCGGCGCCTTCCTGCAATCTTCCCTTCCGCCGCGCGGCCGGAGTGGAACGCTCCAGCATTTGCGCGGGCATGAGCGTCATTTTGTTCAGAGCTTCCATCAGGGTTAGAGTCTTCTTCTCACGCACATATTGCGCCAGGACGCGCGAGTAAGTTCCGGCGTTGCGGGGATGGCCTTCGGCTCCGTCGCTCGCGATCATGACCAGCGGGTGGGGAATGATGGCGTCGACGATCTCCTGGGTGTTGGCGAAGACCAGCACCCATTGTGGCTTGCTGGAGTTGTGCAGTTCCTCGAAGCGCTCCTTGGTGAGGTGCTCGCCGGTGTCGGGAAGGACGAGATTGCTGTAGTCGATGCCCTGTTGTTCGCGCCATCCGGGATTAAAAACCGCGGAGTTGATGGCGGTCATGCCGGCTATGTAAGGATACGCTTCGGCGGTGATGTCGAGGTTGCGGGCGCGCGCTCCGGCGATGAGCGAGAGGCATTCGAGGGAATCGCGCAGGCAGGTGCTGTTGATGTGAACAATGTGCAAAGGCGCGCCGGTGATCGCGGCCGCGCCGATGACTTCTTCGACGGCTTCGATGGCGGAGCCGGGTTCGATGCGACCGGCGCTGCGCACGTGGGTATAGACGGGGAGCTTGCGTTCGGCGGCGAGGCGGAACGTGTCGATGACTTCAATGCGCGTGGCTCCGGGAGTGTATGCAATACCCATGCCGATGCCGAGGGCGCCGGCGTCGAGCTGGTCGCGCAGGCGCTGCTGGATTCGTTCGATTTGCTCGGGAGTAGCTGAAAGGTCGGTGGCTGGTCCGCTCTTGGGCAATATCTCAGGGATGCCGGCATGAGGGCCTATCGTTGGAGATGAGAGGGGCGCGCCGAAAACCAAGGCGCGGGCCGCGACGTGGCTGGCGGTAGTGCCGTAATGGATGAGCGAGCGTCC
This sequence comes from uncultured Acidobacteriaceae bacterium, assembly GCA_963791515.1. Lineage (GTDB taxonomy): Bacteria > Acidobacteriota > Terriglobia > Terriglobales > Acidobacteriaceae > Sulfotelmatobacter. Next base: position 243,824 of record CAWBSS010000014.1, read on the forward strand.
TTGCTTGGAAATTAGAAACTGCGTTACGTCAGGGGCGCCGATCTCCATTTCCAGAGCGGTGGTCACGCCGTCGAAGGCTTTGACGCGCTGGCTGGCTGGATCCTGGCCGTGCTGGTGCAGGTCGATGAAGCCGGGAGCGACGACGAGGCCGGCGGCGGGGATGACGCGGCGTCCGCTGAGCGGGGCGGCGGAGATGCGGGCGATTTTTCCGTCGCGGATGCCGACGTTGCGTACGGCGTCGAGGGCGGTCTCGGGGTCCATGACGCGGCCGCCTTCGAGCACGAGATCGTATTGTTGCGCCGTCAGGAAGGTTGAGAGCAGGAGGAGACCGAGACAGAGAATCAGCTTGCGCATGTTGGCTCCGAAGCTAGCGATGATAGCAGGGACCGGTGTGGCTTTCAGCAAATCTGCGGAGGCAGAAGCAAAAATTCAATGCTGCCCGCCGCGCAGTCGAAAGTCGGAAACGAGCCGTATTGCTCAGCTTTGTTTTACGGTGGCGGCTAAGATGTTCTTGGCTCTCCCAAGGAGGCGTTTATGGGCAGCGGCCCCTTTCCAGAAACATCCTGCATACTTTGCGGCAAACCGTTAGATTTACGATCCGACTTGAATGCCGATGAACACGGTAAAGCGGTGCACGAGGAGTGTTACGTCAGCAGGATCAAGAGCGCGCACAGCAATCCCTCTGTGGCTGCAATTGGAGACTAAAATTCAAGACCGCCCGCACCCCGAGACGCAGGACTGACACATCCCTTCCGATCACGTACACTAACTGTTTCCCTTGAAGACGATTGGACACATGCTGGGGCGCTATACGGCGTGGATCCTGGGGCTGATGAAGCTGCTCGGGATCTGGGGCGTATTTGTGGTTGCGTTTGCCGACAGCGCGCTGCTGGGCATGCCGGTGGATTTTGTCGTTGCTACCTACGTATACCGGGATCGCAGGCGGCTTCTGCTGTACATTGCGATGGCGTCGATGGGGTCAGCGCTGGGCAGCATTCCGCTGTACATCGTGGGGTATCTGGGCGGGGAGAAAGTGCTGCGCAAGCGGATTTCAGAAGAACGCTTTCTGAAGATTCATCGTTCGTTTGAGCAGCACGAATTCTGGGCGCTGATGTTTCCGGGGATGCTGCCACCGCCGATGCCATTCAAGATCTTCGTGCTGGGTGCGGCGGTGTTTGAAATGCGCTTTCGCGACTTTCTGGTGGCGATTTTTCTGGGAAGGTTTGTACGGTTTCTGGTGCTGTCGGTATTGGTGCTCTGGTTCGGGCCGCAGATTGTGGGACTGTTCGGCGGGGTGTTCCAGCGGCATTGGGTTTGGGTTTTGGGAGTGATCGCGGGAGGAGTCTGCTTGTGGTTGGTGCTGCGGCGGGGAAGAGCGGACGAGGCGAGGGCACGGAGTAAAGACGGGGAAGCCAATCTCAGTTGATGCTATCGCCTGCCTGGCTGGCATCCACGATGACTTGCATTTGGTGAGCATTACTGCGCCCTACTAAATAAGGGGCGACCCTTCAACGAGGGGCCGCCCCAAAAAATCGGCAAACGATCTCCCTTACACGGTTGCAAGGACGTTATGGAAGGTCGACGTCACGGATTCAAACGTCTGAACCTTGGGCGTTCCATCGATCATTCTTGCAAATGTTCTCAACACTTCCGGGTAGGTGTTCGTGTTGTACGCATCCGCATTGGCTTTGTTCTCCCACAGACTGATCGCGATCGCATCCTGGCTGCCAGGATTGGACATCGTGATTTCTTCCTTAAAGCCCTTCTGCTTGCGAAGTAGAGGAAGAATTTCGTTTTCAAAGGTCCGGGTATAGTCAGAAAGCATGTTCGATTTCAGACGGAATGAGATATTGCGTGCAAACATATTCAACCTCCTAAGGGTTGTATTCGCTAAGAGAAGAGAACTTCAGATGGCTGACTTAGTTTCAGGGAACCTGAAAGAGGAGAAGGATGCTCCCTCTCTGTAACTGGTGCATTTGAGTGGCCCTCTGCCTCGGCTGCGCAACTTGTTGTATCGATAGGTCAGAAAGCAGATCGGACAGCCGTCTCGGGTCCCATCGTGTACTTTTGGCGGCAAGCAGGCACAAACGGAGCCCGGGCAGCGGCACTCCTATTCAAGAACCGCCTCATTGGATGATCATGTGGCCCTTCGACCCGGCGATCTCGGGGTTGCCGACGACGGCTAAGCGAACAGGAACAGTGGATTATGTATGCCGGAACGCGCTGGGCTCACCTCATGATCCACCAGCGTCCGCAGGCGCGACGGTTTTAATAGCGCGCAGGATTTTCACTCGGGATGCAAGATGGAAGCGGGAACGAAATGCGCAGCCGCGACAGAAGGCGTCGCGACCTGGACAGCCGAGAGCGGCTGTCCCCACATTTGCATCGGTCTGCGAGCATCGCGGGCTTTTTCTTTTCCGATTTATTACGCGGCGGCGGTGTGGTCGCCGGATTTGTGCAGCCATCCGGAAACGGCGTGGAACAGGACCGGCGAGGCGAACATGGCTGCGGTGAAGAGCAGGTCTCCGGCGACAGCGTGGCGGAAGAAGGGCAGGCCGGCATCGTAGCAGGTCAGTAAGCCGGCGACGGTTCGCGGGTACATGTCCCAGGCGGCCCAAACCGCAAAGTTGCTCGCCAGAAAGAATGACACAGAGCCTGCCAGCGCGGAGCCGAGAATCCGGACTGCTTCCGCGTTCTGCTTGAGATTGGTGCCCAGCCAAAGCATCCCGGCATACCACGCCCAAGTGACGAAGTGATCCCAGCTGAAGGGATAGCGGTAGATCATGGTGGTAAGGACGACGTCAGATGCGGCGAGAAGCACAAGCGGGATCCACATTTGGCGGCGGGGACGGCGCGCGCCGAAGAAGAGGAGAGCAGCGCCCACCGGAGTGAAGGCCATGGGATGGGGCAGGAAGCGGAACACAAGGGCGAAGAGAATGAATACGTATGCCAGCATGATCACCTCGGAGACGCATTCTATTCTGGGCGCTGGTGAGGCTGGCGTCAAGAGAGGATCGGGAGAGCTTGAAATTTAGTTTCTTGAGCACGGCGGGGCATAAGAAACGGTTCGCTGCAGCGGCCAATTGTGAGGGTCGCTAACGCTGGCCGGGTTCGGGGACGACGACCTGACCTTTTGGGGTGTAGTAGACGTCGCCGACCACATGCAGGTTGTTGTCCAGCTGCACGGCTTTGCTCAGCGCGCCGCGAGCCCGGCTTCCGGTGATGGAGCGTGGAATTCCGGCATAACGCAGGTCCTGGAAAAGGACGGAGAAACCCTGCTGCGGAGGTTGGAGCGTTTCGGTTTCCGTGATCGGATACTGCGCCCAATCCAGAAACACGCGTCCGATGTAGGAATTCTTGGCAGCCAGAGTGACGGGCGTTTCTTCCGGTTTGTAGCGGATTTCCAGGCGGTCTTGGGGATCGACTTCGGGGGCCAGGGAATCCACCGACGCGAGGGCGAAGAACGCGGGCGTCTCCACAACGCCGTACCAATGGAAAGGATCGATCCAAGTGGGATAAGCGGAGGCCCTGACGGGGTCGGCGCCGTTGTAGGTACGGGCTTCGAGGGCGTTGACGGCGCGGCGGTGTTCATAGTCGCGCAGGCCCCACAGGAGAACGATGCCGGCGAGCGCGAGTATGGCCGCAACTCGTCCGCGGGGACCGCGGCGGCGGGCGCCGATTTCCCTGTCGATGAGACCGAAGAGCAATGGGAGGATCAATCCCAGAATCAGAAAGGCGAGCATGATTGGTTCGACAATGAAGACGATGTCCCACGAATACCACTTCTCGGAAAAGGGCCAAAAAGGGCGTACGCCGTAGTTGTTCGTGAAGTCGAGCAGGATGTGACTCAGTCCGGCGAGGCAGGCGTAGAGGAAGAGCAGGCCCCAGCGAGGGGGCAACTTGGAGTCCTTGATTTTGCGGCCGCGGAGGCGCCATAGCAAGTACACGAGGCCGACTACGACGAAGGCGTCGAGCGGGACCCCCAGAAAAGAGTGGGTGAATCCGCGATGGTGGGCGAAGCCGAATGCCGGGCCGCGAAGAAGGCCGCCAATTATGTCCAGGTCAGGAGCTTCTGCGGCGAGGGTCAGCGTGAGCGTGGCTAGCGCGGTCTTGCGGTTGAGGCCAGCGCGCCCCATGCAGGCGCCAGTCAGGAAGTGGGTGAGGGGTTCCAAGTGGGTTGCAGAATTTTATTCTGACACGCCCAGATGCGCCACCAGAGGCGACCGGGAGACTCAGCGAAGTTAATTTGACGCGGGAATTGGAGTGAAGACGCAAAGTAATTCGTGGGGGTAAAACCCCCCGGCATAGGCTCAGCGCGGCGGAGCCAGAAGAGTCAGAGCGTCCGGGACTACCGTGATTTCGGCCGGGAGCGTGCCCAGGAGTTCGCCGTCGGCTTCCACATAAATCTTGCGTTGCTCTTGCGGGATGGAAGAGGGTGATCGGTATTGGCAAGAGACTCTCGTGTTGTGGGACAGGTCAATGCCAGGAATCGTCCAGGGGAGGCGCAGGAGGCCGCGAGTCACATAGGCGAGATAGGCCAGGCGGCTGGCGGTGCGGCAGAAGACCAGACGCATGTCATCCCGGTCGAGAGAAGCACCGGGGGCGAGTTCCTGGAGGACTCCGCCAAAGTTGCGGATGCGGACGGCCATCAGTTCAGTGACTTCGACGCGACGGACGGCGTCTGAGTCGGCTGCCATGTACTCCGCCACAAAGCGCGTCATGGGATAGCTGAACCACAGGTGCCAGGCTTTGGCGTAGTAGGCGGCCATGCCCATGCGCTGCTTGGTCCCGCTATGGAGCTTGTAGAAGAGATGAGCATCGACTCCAACGCCGGCGGCGACCACGAAATAACGCGTGGCGGGATTGCCCTGGAGATCGGCATAGTTGACGCGGCCCAGCGCGATGCGGCGTGGCGTGGCCTGAAGGGATGCCTTGGCCGCAGTCACCACCTTGAGGGGAAGGTTGAGGTCGTGGGCCAGGGCATTGGCGGTGCCCATGGGCAGAATTGCCAGCGCGGTGGAAGAGATTGCGAGGACTTGAAGGATGTTGTGGATGGTGCCATCGCCGCCGGCGGCGAAGATCGTGTCGCAACCGGAGTCGACGGCGCGGCGGGTTTCTTCGGCGGCGTGATGGGGAGACTCCGTAGGAACCAGATCCGCTTCAACGCCCCCGCTTCGCAGCACCGCGAGGGCGGATTCCAATTCCCGCGGGCGTTGTTTGCTGCCGCCGGATTCCGGGTTGTAGAGCAATGCGGCCTTGCGCATAGCGTGGTCGAAGTTGGATTGTACCTGAGGCGTTCCGCATAATTTGCTGCGAACGACTTGGCAAGGCGCCAAATTTGGCATAAGCTTGGCGCACTTGCAAGGGGCGTCTCTCCGGTCGTTTCTCAGTAGTTTGGGCTCGAATTTCAAACTTGAATTCAGGAGGTTGACCAGATGAAAATTCTGGCGCAAATGCTGTGCGGTGCTTTGCTCTGCCTGGGCGCAACGGCGCAAGATCATGCCCCCCACGTGCAGACCCATCCGGTCACGCTGGTGACGGGATTGGGCGATCTTCATCACCCGGTTTCCACTCACAATCCGCAAGCGCAGCAGTTCTTCGACCAGGGGCTGCGCTTTATCTATGCCTTCAATCATGACGAGGCGGCACGCTCGTTTCAGCACGCTGCGGAACTCGATCCCAAACTGGCAATGGCTTACTGGGGAGTGGCTGAGGCCGTCGGACCGAACTACAACGATCCCGCGGATCCCGAGCGTTACAAGCACGCGCATGATGCGGTGCAGAAAGCCGTGGATTTGTCCGCGAGTGCTCCGCCCAATGAGCAGGCCTATATCCAGGCGATGGCGAAGCGGTTCCCCGCGGATCCAAATTCTGATTTGAAGAAAGCCGCCGAGGAATATCACGACGCCATGCGGCAAGTGTCGGCCGAATTTCCCGACGACCTGGACGCGGCCACACTTTTTGCCGAGGCGGGAATGAATCTGCATCCCTGGGGACTCTGGCATCAGGATGGCACGCCCGAGGCCGGCACCGACGAAATCGTGGCGACGCTGGAATCGGTCATGAAGCGCGATCCCAACCATCTGGGCGCGATCCACTATTACATCCATTCGGTGGAGGCTTCGAATAATCCCCAGCGCGCACTAGCTGGAGCGAACAAACTTGCCGCGCTGGCACCAGGCGCGGGGCACATCGTTCACATGCCGGCGCACGTCTACATTCGTACCGGCGACTACGAGGCTGCGGTCAAGACGAACGAGCAAGCGGCTTCTGTCGATCGCGCCTACATCAAGGCGACTGGTGTGCAGGGCATTTACCCGATGATGTATTACAGCCACAACCTGCACTTCATCGCCATGTGCGGTGCGATGAACGGACACTACGCGGAGGCGCGGAAGAATGCGGATCTGCTGGCCGCGAACGTGGGGCCGCATGTGAAGGAGATGCCGCCGCTCGAGGGGTTCATGACCATCCCCATGGCGGTGGAGCTTCGTTTCCATCATTGGAACGAAATTCTGAAGATGCCCGCGCCGGATCCGGCCATGAAAGCTACGACCGGCTTCTGGCATTTTGCGCGCGGGGTGGCACTGGCCGGCACCGGCAAGGTTAGCGAGGCCGAGGCGGAGTACAAGATTGTCTCGGACGCCCAGGCGGCGACTCCGCCCGACGAAATCTTCAACGCGCCCATCAATAACAAGACCAAGGACATTCTGGAGATTGCGAAGGATGTTCTGGGCGCGAAGATTGCCATGGCGAAGAAGGACACCAACGGAGCGATCGCCCAGTTCCGGGAAGCTGTCGCGATTCAGGACACACTCAAATATGGCGAACCGCCTGATTGGTTCTTCCCTGTGCGGGAATCCCTGGGGGCGGCGGTGCTTTTGAACGGGGATGCAGCGGGTGCGGAGAAAGTATTCCGCGAAGATCTTGACCGCAATCCGCGAAACCCGCGCTCGCTGTGGGGACTACGACAGGCCTTGCTGCAGCAGAAGCGCGAGTATGACGCCGGATTTGTTCAGAAGCAGTTTGAGGCGTCCTGGAAGGGTGGGGCGCAAGCGCTGAAGTTGGATGATCTGGTGTGAAGAAAACTCACGGAGGAACAGCCGCCTCGGCTGTCCCTCCGTGATTTGTTTTGCCTATAATCTTCTGCCATGCCTGCCGTGAAGGACCTCCAAAAAAAGATTGAAGCTCTGCGCGAAAAAATTCGCCACCACGAGCATCTTTACTACGTTCTGGACAATCCCGAGATCAGCGACGCCGAATACGACAAGCTGATGCAGCAACTGAAGGATCTGGAAAACGAGCATCCGGCGCTCGTTACGCCGGATTCGCCTACGCAGCGCGTGGGGGGCAAGCCGCGCGAGGGATTCGTCAAAGTGCGGCACTCCACGCCGATGCTGTCGCTCGACAATACCTACAACGAAGAAGAACTGCGCGACTGGGAACGGCGGGTTCACGAACTCAGCGGGCGCAGCGACGTGGACTACGTCTGCGAACTGAAGCTCGACGGCATGTCGCTGGCGCTGGTGTATGAAGACGGCCGGCTGGCGCGGGGCGTGACGCGCGGCGACGGATCGGTGGGGGAAGATGTCACGCTCAACGTGCGGACGGTGCGGTCGGTGCCATTGTCGATTCCGAAGGAGAGGTTGAAGAAGGCGTGGATTCCTGTGGACTTCGAAGTTCGCGGCGAATTGCTCATGCCCACTGCGTCGTTCAAGAAAATCAACGAAGAACGCGAGCGCAACGGGCTGCCCACATTTGCCAACCCTCGCAATTTCACCGCCGGTACCGTCCGGCAGCTCGACGCCAACGTCACCGCCGAGCGGCGCCTCGACTACTTCTCCTACATGCTGCTGGTCGATGGTCGCACTTTCTTCGATCACCACTCGAAGACTCTTGCCGCGCTCAACACCGCCGGATTCAAAGTCAACCAGCACCGCCGGATGGTCCATTCAATGGACGAAGTCTGGGCCTTCATTCAGGAGTGGGAAGCCAAGCGCGATTCGTTGCCCTACGAGATCGACGGCATTGTCGTAAAAGTCGACCGCATCGCCTTGCAGGACGAACTCGGCTTCACCGGCAAAGCTCCGCGGTGGGCGATTGCCTACAAGTACGCCGCGCGCGGCGGGGTCACGAAACTGGAGAACGTTCGTTGGCAGACTGGCCGCACCGGCAAACTGACGCCCGTCGCGGAATTGGCGCCAATTCCGATCGGCGGAACTACCGTTCGCAATGCAACCTTGCATAACCTGGACGAAATCCGCCGTCTCGGAGTGAAGATCGGCGACTGGGTCCGCGTCGAGCGCGGCGGCGATGTGATTCCAAAGGTCGTTGAGGTCGATAAAGATCATCCGCGCGGAGAAAAAGAAGTCGAGGATCCCGTGAAGTGCTCGGTCTGCGGAAACAAAGTCGTCCGCACCGAGGGCGAAGTCGATTACCGCTGCGTCAATGCCGACTGCCCAGCGAAGCTTCTCGGAACCATCCTGCACTTCGCCTCGCGCGGGGTGATGAACATTGACGGCATGGGCGACGCTCTGGTCACGCAACTGACCGAGCGCGGTCTGGTGAAGAACGTTGCCGACATCTACAAGCTGACGAAAGACGACCTGCTCAGCCTGGAGCGCATGGGCGACAAGTCCGCGCAGAACATTCTCGACGAGATTGAGGCGTCGAAGAAGCTGTCTCTGGAGCGGGTGATCTACGGACTCGGGATTCGCTTTGTCGGGGCGCGCACTGCGCAGTTTCTGGCTGAACATTTTGGATCTATGGAAGCGCTGGCTGGCGCTGGAATCGAGGAGTTGCAGAACGTCAACGAAGTGGGGCCGCGGATCGCGGAGAGCATCGTGGAGTTCTTCAGTATTCCTGTAAATCGCAAGTTGGTGGAGCGACTGGGCGAAGCCGGGCTTGCGTTCAAAGGCAAGAAGAAGGAGCGTGGCACGAAACTCGCGGGGAAGACATTCGTTCTTACGGGCACGCTGGCCAAACACACGCGGGACGAGGCGAAGAAGATGATCGAGGACGCGGGTGGAAGGGTCTCGGGCTCGGTGAGCAAGAATACGGATTACGTGGTGGCGGGAGCGGACGCGGGGTCGAAGCTCGATAAGGCCAAACAACTGGGTATCGAGGTGATTGGCGAGGATGAGATGGAGCGACTCGCTGGCTGATCAGGCTCCGAGGCAAATCGGCGACCACGAAAAGCCCCATAGGAAGCGGGATTTTCTTCATCCAAAGATTTGCAATTCGTCCGCGAACTCGAGCCTTGGATAAGTCCTGCCGAACTGTAGGCCTCCGGGTGACTTGGGTCACTCGCATCTGTGCCTCAAGGCACTGACATCCTGGGTCATTGGCAGCAGCTTACAGGGTGAGTCGTAACAGCGTCTCCGGAGCCCATCCATGTTCCGACTCTGGCCCCTACAATCACTTCTGAGTTGTCTTGCCACGCTCACGCTTGCAGGTGTCACGTCCTGCGGACATTTTGGAGCGAGCGGAGATGAGGCTTCTGCGTTGCCGCCCTTCAATTCGTACACATCATGTGCCGTTGCTGATTTCAACGGCGATGGAAAGCTCGACGTAGCGGTGAGCTACTCGACGATGGCCGGTGCTCCGCCGCATCCGGGCGTGGTTGCTGTTTATCTTCAGGATCCCACCCATTCTGGAAGCTTTCTCATCCCGGTGAATTACAACGTGGGGAATGACCCTGTCGCTCTTGCAGCGGGCGATCTCAACGGCGATGGCAAGCCGGACCTTGTCTCAGTGAACACGATCCTGAGTGCGCACGGAACGGGATCGAGTAGCGTCTCGGTGCTGTTGCAGGATCCGGTTCATGCCGGACAATTTCTTTCAGCGACGCAATATCCCACGGGATTCGCGCCATTCGGCGTTGCCGTTGGAGATTTGAACGGAGACGGCAGACCTGACCTTGCGGTCGCGGATACGACGGGAATTTCGATACTTCTGCAGAGTTCAGCGGCCGCCGGGCAATTTCTTCCCTTGACGACAATTGCAGTTGGGTCAGGGGGGACAGCCGGCGTTGCGATCGCTGATGTGAATGGAGATGGCAAGCCCGATCTCGTAGCCACCTCTTCTGACCTCATTGTTCTTATGCAAGACCCCGCCGGACCCGGGAATTTCCTCGCCCCCTCGCACTACACGGTCGGAGCGCAGCCGTATGCGGTCACGGTTCAGGATCTCAATTCCGATGGACGTCCAGATGTTGCCGTCGCGAATCTGGGCAGTGCCGACGGCACCGTAGCGGCGAGCCTTTCCGTTCTCCTGCAGAATCCTGCTAACCCGGGCAATTTCCTGCCGGCGAACAACTATGCAACCGGTATCCGTTCTTGGACGATCGCTGCGGCGGACCTGAATGGCGACGGCAAGCCCGATCTGGCGGTGGGCAACATGGGATCATTTACAGGAGCAAGCGTGTCGGTATTTTTGCAGAACCCCACGGCCGCGGGTACATTTCAAGCCGCGACCAATTACAACGACAGTGGTGTTGTGAGCTGGGTGGCCGCGGGGGACATAGACGGTGACGGCAGGCAAGACTTGGTGATTGTGTCGAGCGGCCTCGAAATTCGCTTCCAGGATCCGGCCAATCCCGGAACGTTCTTGCAGCCGGTTATGATCGCGTCACAATAGACAAGCGCGAGTCTTCTAACCTGATTTCGCCAACACTTGAGTCATTCTGGCCCAGGTCACATGCAGCGTCTCCGGCAAAATGCGCGTCTCTCCGACGACCGACATGAAATTCGCATCCGCGACCCAGCGCGGCAGGATGTGCATGTGAATGTGTCCCGCGATGCCTGCGCCGGCGGCCTTGCCGATGTTCATGCCGAGATTAATGCCGTCCGGACGATACAGTTCGCGAAGGACGGACTCCATCCGCTGGGACAGCGCCATCATCTCGTTGGCGGCCTCGGCTGGGAGTTTCTGCAACTCGTCTAAATGCGCGTAGGGAACGATCATCACGTGGCCGGGCGTATATGGAAATGCATTCAGGATAACGAAGCAATGCTGGCCGCGATACACGATGAACGCCTTGGCGTCATCCTTTTCGTTGGGCGCATCGCAGAAGACGCATCCGGCGATTTTTTCCGTGGTGGAGACATAGGCGTAGCGCCACGGGGTCCAGAGGTAATCCATAGCAGGGCAGGTTAGCAGATGCAGGGTGCGGCGCAAAACTGCGCGGGTATTCCGCTCCGTCGAAGCCCGGGGGGGGCGCCCCTTCGACAAGCTCAGGGCAGGCTGTCTGGACAGCGGGCAAGATGCGGGGGCTACCGCGCATTCGGAAAATTTTAACTTCCGATACGGTAAACGCTGAAACCTGGCTGTAACATTAGGGCGATTTGCGTTTGACACTGTTCGCGGGCGATTGCTATAGTCGAAGAGTTCCCATTGGACGCGGGTTCTCTGTATAACGTCCGACAGCTGGGATTGTCCAAGCTCACTCGCCAGGGTGGGCCCACCACAACCAAACGACTCATCCAGCAGTCCGCAAAGCAGGCCCCGCATCCGATCATCAGAGAGGCATAACCTTGTTCGACGAGACCACCGCCCACAACTCCGAATCCACCTCCGCTGTCGTAACTGAAGCCGAACCGACGACAGAACAGCAGCACCAGCCTGAACAGACGCAGGCTGCCGCCACCACCGACGATTCCACCGAGACGCTTGCGGCCTCCGCTGCGGACGACAAGACTGCAGCCGGCGAGGACTTCGCCTCGGTGCTGGAGACCTTCACCACAGAAGCCCAAGAGGCGGTGAGTGAAGACCGCGTCATTAAAGGCACGGTGCTGAAGTTGACCGGAACGCACGTGGTCGTCGATATCGGCGCCAAGTCGGAAGGGATGCTGCCGCTGGCGGAAGTGCTCGATCACGCGGGCAATCCGAAGTTCAAGCCCGGCGACGAGATCGACGTAATGCGCGACAAGGGCCCGGCGGAGGAAGGCTACATCAACCTCTCGCACCAGAAGGCGCAGCGCATTCATGCCTGGGAAGAAATCGAGAAGGCGTACAACGAAAAGAAGCCGATCCATGCCGTGGTGATCGACCGCATCAAGGGCGGCCTTACCGTGGATATCCTCGGTGCCCATGCCTTCCTGCCGGGCTCGCAGGTGGATCTGCGGCCGATCCGCAATCTGGATGGCATGAAGGGCCAGACGCTCGAAGTCGCGGTCATCAAGCTGAACAAGAAGCGCGGTAACATCGTGGTCTCGCGCAAAGATTTGCTCGAAGGCGAGCAGAACGAAAAGCGCTCCAAGACCCTGGAGCACCTGGAAGAGGGATCGGTGCTCACCGGGGTGGTCAAGAATCTCACCGAATATGGCGCGTTCGTCGACCTCGGCGGGCTCGATGGCTTGCTGCACATTACCGATATGTCGTGGGGGCGCCTGACTCACCCGAAAGATCTGGTGAATGTTGGTGACCAGATTCAGGTGAAGGTCCTGAAGTACGACAAAGAGAAGCAGCGCGTTTCGCTGGGCTTTAAACAACTGACGCCTGATCCCTGGCTCGATGCCGAGCATCGCTATCCCGAGGGTGCACATGTGGCGGGACGCGTGATCAGCGTGACCGACTACGGAGCATTCGTAGAACTGGAGCAGGGCATTGAAGGGCTGGTTCACGTCAGCGAAATGACGTGGTCGAAGCGCATGAAGCATCCGTCGAAGCTGGTCAACGTCGGCGATCAGGTGGAGTGCGTAGTTCTGAACGTGAACCCGACCGAGCGCCGCATTTCGCTCGGGATGCGGCAACTGGCAGCCAATCCGTGGGATTCGTTGCATGAAAAGTTTCCCGTCGGCATGACGGTAGAAGGGCGCGTGCGCAACCTGACGGACTTCGGAGCCTTCATTGAAATTGAGGACGGCATCGACGGGCTGGTACACGTCAGTAACCTGAGTTGGACCAAGCGGGTGAAGCATCCTTCGGAGGTGCTGAAAAAGGGTGACCGCGTGAAGGCGGTGGTTCTCGCGATCGAACCGGACAAGCGGCGCTTATCGCTGGGCGTGAAGCAGCTGCAGCCGGATGTTTGGGAGTCGTTCTTCCAGGCGCATCACGTCGGCGACGTGGTTCACGGCAAAGTGCTGCGGGTGGCGGCGTTTGGCGCGTTTGTTGAAATCGCGGAGGGCGTGGAAGGCTTGTGCCACAAGTCCGAAGCGACCGACGAAAACGGACAGCCGCTTCATCTGGAGCCGGGCCTCGAGCACGACTTCAAGATAATCAAGATGAATCCGGAAGAGAAAAAAGTCGGACTCAGCATCCGCGCGGTGGGCGAAGAAGCCTCGCGCTCGGAAGTGGAAGCCTATAAGCAGCCGGTTTCCAGCACGAGTTCGACCATCGGCGAGCTGATTTCGTGGAAGCGCGCCAGCAACGAAAACAACTGAAGTTAGCAGGTGAACAGGTTCTTTGAGCCGCCCCTCGAGGCGGCTTTATTTTCTTGGCAGAAGCGCGTGCCTTTGGCTGCGCTGTTCTAGAATCATTCGTTTGCCTTTTGTCATCTCTTCCTATTGAGGATTACTACTTTGCCCGAAACCATCTACGACGTAGCCATCATCGGCAGCGGACCTGCTGGCTACACGGCCGCGATTCGCGCTGGCCAATATGGCTTGAAGACCGCGCTCATCGAAAAAGACGGATTCCTCGGTGGGACCTGTCTGCATGTGGGCTGCATCCCGACCAAGGCATTGCTCTTCAACGCGGAACTCTGGGATCACCTGAAAGAGGCCAAGGAGTTCGGCATCGATGGCGTGGAGGCGCGCAAGCTAAACTGGACTGCAATTCAGGAACGCAAAGGGAAGATCGTCGCTAAGCACGCCAAGGGCCTTGAGTTCCTGATGAAGAAGAACAAGGTGCAGACGGTAAAAGGCTACGGCAAACTCACGGGCCCGGCACAAAACGGCGCACATTCGGTCGAAGTCACGAACGATGGCAAGGCCACTCAGCTCAAAGCGAAAAATGTCATTCTCGCCACCGGATCCGAAGCCCGCATGCTGCCCGGCCTAGAAGCCAACGACCGCGTCTTGACGAACATCGAAATACTCAGCCTGAAAGAGCTTCCGAAGTCGATTGTGATTGTTGGCGCCGGCGCGGTTGGGGTCGAGTTCGCTTCGATCTACAGATCGTTCGACGCGGAAGTGACGATCGTCGAAATGCTGCCGCGTCTGGTTCCCGTGGAAGATGAAGACGTTTCCAAGGAACTCGCCCGCGTGTTCCGCAAGCGTGGAATCAATTTCCACACCGGAGCGAAAGTCGACAAAGTTGAGAAAACGAAATCCGGTATAGCCGTTACCATCACGGTCGATGGCAAACAGCAGAAGATCGAAGCCGAGAAGATTCTGATCGCCGTTGGCCGGAAGCCGCGCACGGAAAACGTCGGTTTGGAACGGACGAAAATCAAACCGGATCGCGGCTTTATCAAAACCGATTCCTGGATGCAGACCGCCGAACCCGGTGTTTATGCCGTCGGGGACATCGTGCTAGGCACGCCGCAACTGGCGCACGTGGGAGCCATGGAAGCGCTCGTCGCCGTCGCGAAAATCGCGGGCAAGCCCGGGAAGCCGATCAATCCCGAGCACATTCCGGGCGCCACCTATTGTCATCCCGAAATTGGCAGCGTCGGCCTCACCGAAACCAAGGCCCGCGAGGCGGGATACAACGTGAAAATCGGCAAGTTCCCGTTCACCGCGAATTCGCGCGCATCGATCATCGGCCAGCACGACGGCTTCATCAAGATCGTTTCCGACGCCGACTATGGCGAGATTCTCGGCGTACACATCATTGGCCCGCAGGCCACCGAACTGATCGCCGAAGCGGTCGCCGCCATGGAACTCGAAGCCACCGTCGAAGACTTGATGTGGACCATCCACGCCCACCCGACCCTGGCCGAGGCTATGCTGGATGCGTCGAACAGTGTGTACGGGATCGCGATTAACGCTTAGGAGAATCGAGAAAATTGAGTAATTGAGGATCACCTCGCGGTTCCGGGCTCATGAAGGTTTCTCAATTACTCAATTACAAAATTACCCAATCGCCCAATCGTTTATGATTTCCGTCGTTCAACTTGGCACCGTTGATTACGCGACAGGCCTCCGTCTGCAGCAGCAGCTCGTCGCGCTGCGCAAAGATGAGAAGATCGGCGACGTCCTGCTCCTGCTCGAACACTCGCCGGTCATCACCCTGGGTCGTAATGCGAAATTGGCGAACGTGATCGCTTCGCCTGAACTCCTCGCCCAGCGCGGCGTTGAGCTGTTCGAATGCGACCGTGGCGGCGACGTAACTTTCCACGGGCCCGGGCAGATCGTCGGCTATCCCATCTTCGACCTCCGCGGCTTTGCCGAGCCCGGCGGTACACGCAAAACTCTAGGCGTGGTGGAATTCGTGCGCCGCATGGAAGAAGTGCTGATCCGCACCTGCGCCGATTTCGCCATCGAAACCAAACGCATCCCCGGCCTAACCGGCGTCTGGACGAATGTCGCAAGCGCCGATGCTCATGTGGGAACGGCCGCCTCGGCCGTCCAGCGAAGCGAAGCGAGCGCCCCCCGGCACACTCCCGAAGCCAAACTCGCCGCCATCGGCATCCACATTTCCCGTTTCGTCACTTCGCACGGCTTCGCGCTGAACGTGAACACCGACCTCAGCTACTTCAATTTGATCGTCCCTTGCGGTATAACGTCAAAGCCGGTGACCTCGATGCAGCGAGAACTCGACGAACCACTCGACCTGAACGCCGTCGCCGAGTCCATCTCCCGCAATTTCGGAGTAGTGTTCTCGAGCCAAATCCTCTGGATCGAAACCCTCGACGCCCTGCTCGGCCGCGCAGTAGGCGTGCCTATGAAGCCGCCTGCAGAAATCCGCCAGTTCCACAAAGAAGACGACACGACTTGGGCCTGATCCGGAGATCATGAATTGTGCGGGTTCAGGTTTCTGACTCGGCGGGCGATTCGCCAGGCTACTCAGCTGATACAGCACGCCCTAGCCCAATCCCCCAGACTCGCGATACCATCAATACATCGCGCTCGCAGCGCCGCTTTCACATGGGGAACAAGAAAATCAAGTCCACACCCAGTTCCAATGGGAATCGCTCGCGCCACGCTTCATCCCGCTCGAACTCGAAAGCCTCCAGTAACTGGGACGTCCGCACCTACTCCATTCCCGACTATCGCCTGGAGCACCCCGACTTCACCGTCCGCCAGCATATAGAAAAGGACCGTCAGGGCGCCGAGCACGTTCGCTACGAGGTCGAAGGCGACCTCGACGGGCCCGTCCCGCCGATTCGCGACTCCAAGTATCTCGACAAGAAGCAATGCATCGAGATCTATCGCTGGATGTTGCTCAACCGCAAAATGGAGGTCGCGCTCGAAAACCTTTACAAGCAGGGAAAAGTCGTCGGCGGAGTCTACTTCGGACTCGGCCAGGAAGCCTGCTCCTGCGCTTCCGCCTACGCGCTCGACAAGGACGACTGGTTCGCGCCCATGATCCGCAACCAGGGATCGCTGCTGGTCCGCGGCTTCGGCGCCAGCGTCACCATGATGCAGTACATGGCCAAGTCCGACTCGCCCACCAAGGGCCGCGACGGCACCTCGCACTTCGGCGACATCGAAAAACGCAATGTGGTTTCACCCATTTCAATGCTGGGCGATCTCATCCCGGTGCTATCGGGGGTTGCGCTCGGCGCGCGCCTGCAGGGACGCAACCTGGCAGTCATGACCTACATCGGCGACGGAGGCCAGTCCACTGGCGTCACTTACGAAGGCATCAACTTCGCCGCCGTGCAGAATCTCGGCCTCGTGCTCTTCGTCGAGAGCAATCTCTGGGCCTACTCGACGCCTTCGGAAATGCAGTACCGCTGCAAGGACCTTGCCGAACGCGCCATCGGATACGGCATCCCTGGCGTGATCGTCGACGGCACCGACGCCTGCCAGGTTTACGACGCCGCTCACGAAGCCGTCGAGCGCGCCCATCGCGGCGAAGGTCCCACACTGATCGAAGCCAAGATGATGCGCATGAAAGGCCATGCCATCCACGACGCCGCCGGCTACGTGCCCAAGGCGATGTTCGAGTTCTGGAAGAAGCGAGACCCAATCGCGCGCTTTGAAAATTACGTAGTGAAAGAAAAGAAGTGGCTAACGACAAAAGAAAACGAAGCGCTGATCGCAGAAGTAGAAGAGGTCATCGAAGCAGAACGGGAGATAGCCGTGAACTCGCCGATGCCGACGCCGGAATCAGCCGAAGGCGGCGTCTTCTGCGAAAACGGCTGCCACGAAATCAAACCAAAATACGGCATGCCAAAAGTAAAGAAGGGAACCGGAAGCTTCAAACAAACCCAAGCCGCTGTGCATTTGAAGTGACAAGTGCTTGTGGATTGTATGGTCACTTGTCACAGACACGTAGCGAAATGTTGTGAAATGCTCCTCCTGAATTGTCATCCCGAGCGCAGTCGAGGGACCTTGTGTTCAGCCGGGAGGGCCCAAATGCGCGACGAGTACATCTATTACGTGTACATGATGCAGAGCGCTTCGCGTCGAACTCTGTATATCGGCATGACGAACAATCTACGCAAACGCGTGTGGCAGCATAAGAACCACGCGTTCGAGGGCTTCACCGACGACTACAATTGCACGCGCCTCGTATATTGGGAAAGCTTCGATGACGTTGCAAATGCAATCGATCGCGAGAAGCAACTAAAGCGCTGGCGTCGCGAAAAGAAAATCTGGCTGATAGAACGAAAGAACCCCGGCTGGAAGGATTTGGCAGCAGAGTGGTACGAAACGCAAGGTCCCTCGACTGCGGTGCTCGTTCACTCCGTGACCGAGCATCCTCGCTCGGGATGACACGTGACGAGGTGTAATGTGCAAACTGATGAGCAGCTAGCTCGTGCGAAGAATGACTTAGCGGAGATTGTGAGAGGCTGGGAACTAGACCGCATCATGTATCGCTTCCTCAAGGAATTCGTCAAAGGGCCGGGACCAAACACACAATCGAATTAACCTATGCAGCTAACTTATCTCGAAGCCATCCGCCAGGGAATATGGGAAGAAATGGACCGCGACCCAACTGTCTTCTGCCTCGGCGAGGACATTGGCATTTACGGCGGCGCCTTCAAAGTTACCGACGGTTTCATCGACCGCTTCGGCCCCGAGCGCGTCATCGACACGCCCATTGCCGAGTCCGCCATCGTGGGCGCGGCCTTCGGCGCATCGCTCACCGGCATGCGCCCCGTCGCCGAATTCCAGTTTATGGACTTCATCGGCTGCGCCTTCAACCAAATTTCCAACATGGTCGCGAAGACGCACTACCTCTGGGGCGCGCCAGCACCGCTGGTTCTGCGCGGACCCAGCGGCGGATACGTCCACGGCGGTCCTTTCCACTCGCAGAATCCCGAGATGTGGTTCGTCCACAATCCCGGCCTCAAGGTTATCTGCCCCGCCACGCCCTACGATGCGAAAGGCCTGATCAAAGCCGCCATCCGCGACAACAACCCCTGCATCTTCTTCGAGCACAAATATCTTTACCGCCGCATCAAGGAGGAAGTACCCGCGGAGGATTATGTCGTCCCGATTGGCAAAGCGCGCGTCGCTCGCGAAGGCCGCGACCTCAGCGTTGTTACTTACGCTGCCATGGTCCACACTGCGCTCGAGGCGGCGGATACTCTGACAAAAGAAGGAATCGATCTGGAGATCCTGGACCTGCGCACCGTCTCGCCGTTAGATCGCGAAGCCATCGCACAAACCGTGAAGAAGACGAACAAGGTCATCGTCCTTCACGAGCATTCGCGCACCGGTGGCCTGGCGGGCGAAATCGCCGCCATCATCAACGAAGAAGCCTTCGACGATCTTGACGGTCCCATTATCCGCATCGCGGGGCTAGATTCTGCGGTCCCTTTTTCCCCGCCGCAGGAACATCACTACTTGCCCAAGGTGGAAGACGTGGTCCGCGAAGCGCGTCGCCTGAAAGCCTATTGAGATCTGGGATCGTGGGGGCGTCCCCGCCCCCACACGCGTGCGCCGAACTGACTCTCGCCAGTTCTGACTGCCCCAACAAAAAGGCTCCAGCCACGCGGCTGAAGCCTCCAATCCCCGGCGCCAAGGACCTACTTCTTCGTTGCTTTTCCCTCCATGAACGTCATCCAAGTCGTACCATCCAGTGAGACTTCAAACTTCAGACCGTAGCTCGTCGGCGACAGCACTTTCATCGTCATCCTCTGCTTGATTTCCTGCCCGCCGTAGTTCGCCGTGCTCGTCCACGTCCAGGTATCGCCGCTGACCGTGCCCTTCGAGACCTCGCGCCGTCCCTGGCTGCTGAACTCGTTATAGGTATACAGATTCTCGTCCGTGTCGTACCCCATGAATGAGGTTGCTTTGCCGTCGCCGCCCACTTCCGGCGGCATCTTGAAATCTGAGTGACCCTCCACGAAGAAACTGCCCGGCATCCACTCCGTGGTGTCGGTCGAGCTGAATTTTCCGCCCGCTCCCCATGGACCTTGCGCGATTGTCCCTTCGACAGTCCATGCTCCCACGAAGTAGTCGAGCTTCTTCACCTCCAGGCCGGGCTTAGGCGTCATCTGTGCCCAGGCAGACGCGGTAAACAGAACCAGAGTCGAAACTAGAATTGTCTTCAGATCCACGTGTGTGCTCCTTGGTTGGAAGTCCTTCGCAAGGATCGTAGTGGGACCAGAGTCTGCTGCCCAGTGCGATTCGTCAGCTGCCTGCCATGACAATTGTCACGCGCCCGCCATCACTTTCCCTTGGTCGCCTTACCGTCCATTACCGTCGACCATTTCGTTCCATCCGGCGACATTTCGTAGGTGAAGTTGTACGACGCCGGCGAAGTCACTTTCATGGTGAACCGCCCTTTCATCGTCATGCCGCCCATCTTTTCGTCGTTAGTCCATGTCCAGGTGTCGCCATCCACCGAGCCCTTGGAGTCGTCAAATTCCCCCCAACTATTGAATTCGCGGTAGGTATAGGCCTTGTCGTCGGTGGAATATCCCATAATTGAAATTCCCGACCCATTTCCCATCGTAGTCTTAAAATCCGTATGGCAAACGAGGAAGAACCCGCCTTCCATCCACTCGCATTTCTCGTTTTCCGTCGTCTTTCCACCCGGACCCATCGCGCTGGGCTTCATGTCGCCCTCCAGCGTCCAGGAACCTGCGAACATATCGAGTTTCTTGTGTTCTGGTCCCGGCTTCGGCATCTCCGTCTGCGCCGCCGCCGCCACTGCCAATACCAGCCACCCCGCACAGATTATCGCTATGGTTTTCATCGCGCGCCTCGTAGGTTGATTGTTGATCGCTGATTGTTGATTGCTGATTGAAGAGCAGCCGCGGCTGCGGCGAAAATAGTAGTCTCACTTCAAGCGCGCGTCAACCATAGTCCCATACGGTTTTCAATCAACAATCAACACTCAACAATCATCGATCCGAAATCATCAGTCCCTACCAGTCTCCCCAATGCGACGCCGTCATCTGTTGAAACTTCATCTTCCACGCGTCCCCTTGCTTCACCCAGACCGTGCTGAAGTGCTGATAACGCGGAGGCGGCCCTTGATCCTCCGACGGTCGAACGCGCAGCACCACATTGTAGGTTACAATCGCTACGCCGTCGCCCGCCGTTACCACCTTCATATCGTACGGCTGCAAGTTCAGACCGCCATCCCCAAACTGGTCGATCATGTCCTGCCGGTTAGACAACTGCCCGTCATACGAGACAAAAGAAAAATCATCGGTAAGGGTGCGCTTGAAAAATGCGATGTCCCCCTTCTTTGCCGCCTCCACAAAACTCTTCTCGGCATCAATCAGTGTCTGCTCCAAAGGAGTCAGGGGCTTGGAGGGCGCAGCAGCCTGTCCGAAGGTGAACAGCGGAACTACGGAACAAAGCAAAGTAGTGAAGATAGCCAAACGGCAGTTCATGCTCGATCCTCTTCTTTGACTTTTCGATTCGGAGTTTCGTCACTCCGTCTGAATCCTAAGCGCGAGTTCTCCGCGCGGTACCGAAACCTGCTCCCCCGTCGCCAGATTCTTCAACGCAAACGCATCCGCCTTCACTTCATTCTCGCCCACGATAAGGATGTACTTCGCCCCCGCCTTCGTCGCCGCCTCAAACGATTTCTTCAGCCGGAAGCCCTCGTCTCCCAATTCGACCACCAGATCATGCCGCCGCAATTCCCGCGCCAGTCGCGCGGCCTCGCCGTTCATCCCCGCTCCGAGCGGAGCCACGTACACGTCCGGCTTCCGCAGCACGCCCTCGGCCGTCTCCTTCAGCGACATCACCAGCCGGTCTTCCCCAATCGCGAACCCAATCCCCGGAGCCGCCGGCCCGCCCAGCGCCTCGGACAGTCCGTCATAGCGGCCTCCGCCCAGGATCGCGTTCTGCGCTCCCAGCGCCCCGTGCGTGAACTCGAACGCCGTCCGCGTGTAGTAGTCGAGCCCGCGCACCAGCCGGTCGTTCAACGTAAATCGAACTCCTACCTTGAGTCAGAATTTCTTGCACCGCGTCAAAGTGCTTGCGGCATCCTTCATCCAGAAACTGGCTGATGCGCGGCAGTGTTTCGATGATCGGCTGATCCTCCGGCACCTTGCAGTCAAACACGCGCAACGGATTCGTCACCGCCCGCCGCTGACAGTCTGCACACATCTTCCCCACCACCGGCTCCAGCGCCTTGCGCAATGCCTCATTAAACGCCGCCCGGTCCTTCGGACATCCCGACCGAATTCAACTCCAGATTCCAATCCGTGATTCCGAGCCGATCCAGCAACGTCGCCAGCATCTCCAGCACTTCCGCATCGCGCGCCGGAGACTCGCTCCCCGCCGACGCCGGGCCGATCACCTCCGCCCCGATCTGATAAAACTGCCGGTACCGCCCCTTCTGCGGCCGCTCCCGCCGAAACTGCGGCCCGATGTAGTAGAGCTTGTTCAGCCCGCGATCCCAGAGTTTGTGCTCGATGTAAGCTCGCACCACGCCAGCCGTATTTTCCGGACGCAGCGTCAGCGACTGCCCCTTCTCGCTGGCCGCCCGCGACCGATCCTCCCATGTGTACATCTCTTTCGCCACAATGTCCGTCTCTTCCCCCACACCGCGCGCAAACAACTCCGTCGCCTCGAAAATCGGCGTGCGAATTTCCTGGAAGTTGTAAGCGCGAAACACATCCCGCACCGCCGCCTCCACAAAATTCCACAGCGCCGTCTCCGGCGGCAGCAAATCCCGCGTCCCTCGCACCGCTTTGATCATCTAGCTCCCAGTCGTCGTTACATTCAACAAAGAGATTTGTCGTCCTGAGCAACCGCAGCCGAAGGATCCCTACCACTCGCACAGCGCTACAAGCGTATCAGGGAGTTCTCGCGGCACGCTCGCACGTTATCGACGGCACGGTGAGAATGCCTTGACACATCGGGCGACTCACACGTCTGCCAGGGATCCTTCGACTCCGGAAACCGATTCGCAAAGCGAATCGGTTTCCTCCGCTCGGGATGACAGCTCTCGCTATGCAGCATTCGTCTAATTCTCACCTCTCCCTCAAATACTCATCCTTATATCCAAGATAATTCCTCGCATACCGCATGATCATCTCGTCCTCACCTGTCTCCAGCTTCCGCCGGAACTTCCCCGGAGACCCCATCCACAACGACCCCGGCTCGACCACCGTGTTCTCCGGTATCAGCGTTCCAGCCGCGATAATCGATCCCGCCCCAATCCGCGCCCCATTCAAAATAATCGATCCCATCCCGATCAGACACCGATCCTCAATCACGCACCCATGCAGCGTCACCGAATGCCCCACCGTGACGTACTCCCCCAGATAAACGCCCCACTGCTGTTTCATCCCGTGCAGCACGCTATTGTCCTGCACATTGGAGTGAGCCCCAATGCGTATCTCATGCACGTCCCCACGGATCACCGCATTCATCCACACCGAAGCGTGCTCGCCCAGCACCACGTCGCCAATAATCTGCGCCGACTCGTCCACATAACACGTCTCGGGAATCGTCGGTCTCACACCTTTATAGGATCGAATCATAGTTTCGGAAGGAAATTGAAAATACCACGAGAACGCACCCCGGCGTAAGACTCAACCAATTTCCCTGTGTACCGGAGCCTGCGCTGGGCGCAGTCGAAGGGCGCCCTCTGTGAGCAAGGCCTTCCATTCCCACTCCGGGAATCATGCCAAAAAAGTCCAGCTCACATCACTGAACTCTTCTTCCTTCGCATGCTATACAAATCTTGGTTCCCCATATCCCGCGGAGAAGCTTTCCGGCCGCGCTCGCCTATGACGCGCCCCCGGCACTTCTCCGCGGACTTCCCGCCTCGCGTCCGGTTAACGCGCGTCGGGCCGCCCTCCGAGTTTCATCCGGCACTCCGAGGCGACCTCATGTCTTCGACGCGCATAGTTTCTCTTCCCGCTCTCATCCTCTTTCTGATCGCAATGCCCGCATCCCTCGCCGCCCAGGACTCCGCTACCGGATCGATTCGCGGCACCGTGTTCGATTCCACCAGCAGCCGCATCGCCCAGGCTTCGATTGCCATTGTGAACATCGCGACCGGCACGCGCTACACCGCGACCAGCGACGCCGAAGGCGGATTTGTGCTCGACCTGCTCCCGCCCGGGGATTACTCGGCTCGCGTCGTAGCCGAGGGCATGTCTCCGCAAGTCACGCCCCAACTGCACGTCGATGTCGGCGCCGCCGCGAACCTGGAATTCCACCTCACCATCGCCGGTGCCCATGAGAATGTCACCGTCTCCGCCGCGCCCACCCTGGTCGAAACTCAGCCCAGCGCCGTCTCCACGCTCCTCGACGAACGTGCCATCAATGATTTTCCTCTGAACGGCCGCCGCTTCTCCGATCTCGCCCTGTTCTCACCCGGCGTCACACAAGATCCTCGCAGCCTCACATCCTCCACCAACGGCGATCTGTCGTTCGGCGGCATTCGCGGATTCCAGAACACCACCCTCGTCGATGGCGGCGACTACAACAACGCTTTCTTCTCCCAGGCTCGCGGCCGCTATCGCGCTCCCTTCCAGTTCTCCACCGAAGTCGTGCAGGAGTTCCGCGTCTCCACCAATTCCTACGGCGCCGAACAAGGACGCTCCGGCGGCGCAGTCGTCAACGTCGTCACCAAGTCCGGCTCCAATCACATGCATGGCACCGTCTTCTACCATCTCCGCGACAGTTCTTTCGGCGCCGCCGACGCTTTCCTGGCTTTCAAGCCGCACAATCGCCAGCAGCAGTTCGGAGGTACCGTCGGCGGCCCGCTCAAGCGCAACAAAATCTTCTTCTTTGCCGGATTCGATCAGCACATCTTCCACTCCCCCAACGTCGTCGAATTCCTCGATGGCACCTCGAAAGTCGTTCCCGCGGCCGGCACCGGACCCTATACGCCCGGAGACTACGAAGCCTCCGGATCAAGCTCTGGTCTTCGCCGCCGCGGCGCAACTCACCTCGCTCGCCGGAGAATATCCCGCCGCGCAAATCGGCAACTCCTCCTATGCCAAGCTCGACATCAATCTCACGCCCCGCCATCAACTCGCGCTGCGTATAAACACCACGCGTTACTGGGGAGCGAACAACGTTTTCCTCGATCCCTCCAGCCCTGTCACCTACGATTCCATCAGCGATAACGGCCAGGAACTCGTTTCCACCGAAACCGGATCGCTTTCCCTGACCTCCAGCCTTTCCCCGCGCTGGATCAGCCATCTCCGCGCCCAGTTCTCCCGCGACCTCCAGCAGTCTTACAGCAACACCAGCGACGTGCTGGTAAAAATCCCCAACATCCTCGACGGCATAGGACGCTCCAACCTTCTTCCTCGCCAGACGCGCGAGCATCGCCTGCACCTCGCTGAAACGGTCAGCCTGGAAGGCAGCCGCAATTCCTGGAAGTTCGGCGGCGATAGCCTTCTCACCTGGATCTACGATTTCTTCCCCAGCCAGCAAAGCGGCGAATACCTTTTCTATCCCATCAAGGTCAATCCCTTTACCTTCGAGCCGATGGAAGCGGGCCTTCCGCTCTCGCCCCTCCGCGCCTATGCCCATGAAGTCCCGCACTACTACCTGCAAAACTTCGGCAGCGCCACCTCGCACCCCGACACCAACGAATACGCCGCCTTCGCGCAGGACACCATCCGCGTCACCGACCATCTTGCACTGAGTCTTGGCGTCCGCTGGGACCTCCAAACCTTTACCACCGCCGGACTCATCTCTAACCCGCTGTTCCCGCCCTCCGGCAAGAGTTCCCTTCCAGCCCAACAACTTTGCCCCGCGCGCTGGATTCGCCTACTCCTTCGGCAAAACGCGTCCCCTCGTAGTCCGCGCCGGGTACGGCATTTTCTATGTCCGCATTCCCCAGATTTACAACTCGGTCATCCAGACCGAAAACGGGATCACCGACGCCAGCCTCTTTCTCAACAATTCGAACTACTACGACCACCAAGTCTTTCCCACATATCCCAATGCGTTCGTGAGTTGTCCGCTGTATTCGGCGACCTGCGCGCTGCCCGCCGGATTTACAGAAGGGGTTACCAACAATGTCTCCGCCTTCGCCCCCAACTTCGTCACTCCGCGCGTGCAGCAAGCCAGCCTGACTCTGGAAAAGGAAATAGTCAGCCACACTACTGTGGCTTTGTCATTGCTCGATGTTCGCGGCGAACATCTGATCCGGGCGCTGGATGTAAATCTCGCGCAGCCGAGCGCGCTCACCTATCCCATCTTCGATTCCACCGGCTCGGTCTTCACGGGCGGCTACTATACCGTTGATTCCTTCGCGACGTGGCAGTTCACCCAATCGCTGACCTGTCCCTGGCCGCCCTGCATCAACCCCCTCGGACGCCCCATCGCCCAACTTGGCGCCATCGACGAATTCCAAAGCGCCGCCTCCAGCTATTACAACGGGGCCACGCTCTCCATCAATCGCCGCGTCGCTCGCGGATCCTACCTGCGCCTGTCCTACACCTATGCGCACGCCATCGACGATGGCCAGGACGCCCTCGTTGCCGGGCAGCCCGCCACCGTGCAGAATTCCTACGTGCCCAGCGCCGAACGCGGACCGACCGTCACCGACCAGCGCCAGCGCCTGGTCGCCGCCTTCTCCGTCGAGCCTCACCCTTTTCATCGTGGCCAAGAACTTCTCGGCCACATCTTTAACAACTGGAAGATTTCCAGCGTGGTCAACTACGGCAGCGGACGCCCCTTCAGCGCCACCGTCGCCGGCGATCCCAATCAGGACGGCAACGACCTCAACGACCGCCTCCCCGGCTACAGCCGCAACGCCTTCACCGGCCCCGACTACGCCACCACCGACCTCCGCCTCACCAAAACCGTGCGCTTCGGCGAGCGCTACAAACTCAACCTCGTCGCCGAATCCTTCAATCTCCTCAACCGCGACAATCAGCGCGTCACCATCACCTCCAACGGCTTGGTCAACTCAGCCACCACATTCGTGCAAAACTCCGTCACCGCCAACATTGCCCCATACCCCGGCTACTACGAACTGCCCACCAACTTCATGAAGCCCAACGCCGCCTATGCTCCAAGGCAAGTCCAGTTGTCGCTGAAATTTATCTTCTAGGTGCACAGCGGGACAGTGGTGTGACGAAAGGGGTGCCCGCCTTGTCTCTCCGTTCTTTTGAGAGACAGGATGGGACTTTGACTTCAGGTGGTCCGAACGGAAAAGCCGAGCGCCAGTTTGCGAACATCCGGAAACACCGCCGAACCTAAGCCGCAGGCTCGGCGGAAGACCGAGACGACTTGCGCCAGCGGTAGAAGAATGGAATGCCTGCCACGATGACCACCAAGCCGAGCGAGGAGCGCAGCGGCCGAACGATCCACAAGTTGATGGTCAAAGCGACGGCCGCAAATAGAAAGATCAGCGGCGTCCAGGGATAACCCCAGGCGCGATACGGCCTAGGAAGATCCGGTTCAGTTCTGCGCAAACGAAAAACGGCTATTGCAGTCAGCGCGAAAAAAATCCAGACCGCAAAGACAAAGAGTGAATAGAGCTCCTCAAAAGTGCCCGTCAATGCCAGCAGCGCCGCGACGCACCCAAGAAAAATCAGCGCGCCACTCGGCGTGTGAAAAGAGGGTTGAATCCGCTTGGCAAATTGGAAGAAGACGCCGTCCCGCGCCATGGCATAGGGAATGCGCGCCCCCGTCATCACTACCACGTGCAGCGCTCCCAATGCCGAGACGGCCATCGCTACCGTGAGCCAGGCCGCCCCGCGAGATCCGGCGAACGATCGCACTACATCGGATGCGATGTGCTGGGAAGAAGCGATCTGTGCGAACGACAGAGTGTGAAAGTAAACCACATTAGCCAACAGATACAGACTGCCAACCGTGAGCAATCCCAAAATAATTGCGACCGGAATGTTCTTTTGAGGATGCAGTATCTCTTCGCCCAAGTCGCCCAGGTCGTTGAAACCGTTGTAGGCCCACATGGCGGGCACCAGCGCGGTCAGCACGGCGCCGATCGTTCCCCAACCCCAATGTGTAATCACCGGAGCAACATCAATCCCATGTTGCCTTCCAAAGAAAACGCCGGCGATCACAATCACCACGATCGTTCCCATCTTCAGACAGGTCAGCAGCACCTGGATTGCGCCACCCAACCGCACACTCAAATAATTGATCGCGGTCACAGCCAGCACCACCAGCGCCGCGAGCGGTTGAGCCGCGGTGAACGTGAACTCGTAACTTCCGAGATGTCCTCGGAACAACGGCGCGCCCACGATGGGGAACAGAAATCCCGCGAACCGCAGAAATCCTGCGGCCAGCGTCGCCATGGCCACCGGTCGTTCAAGAAACGAACTCATCCAGCCAAAGAGAAATCCCCAGAGCGGACCGAGACCGCGGTTGAGATAGACGTAAGGGCCGCCCGCTTTGGGGAACGCCGCTCCCAGTTCGGCATAGCAGAAGGCGCCACACAGCACGATAAGGCCCCCCGCAATCCACGCAACAAAAACGAGTGTCGCCGAACCCACCGCGCGAGCCATGTCACTGGTAACCAGAAAGACGCCGGTGCCGATGGTGTCGCCAATTACGATCGCAGTCGCAGACCACAGACCTAAGCCACGAACCAGATCCGCTCGCTCGCTATGTTCTGCCAGATGGTCCTCGCGCTCCCGAAGGTTCAGAGAGCCTACTCTCAGCGCGGTGGGTCGTCAACCAGCGCTTCCCTCTAGTGCAGACTGTGAAAGCGGAAGCCGCCCGCGCTTTGGCCCTGAGAGTCCTAACGCGCTATCATCGGAACGCGATGGCAACACAGAAGTCCATGCTGAAAGAAATGCACTGGGACCAGCGCTACGCCGTGTCCGGTATCGAAGACGTGCTGACTCCGGCGCTGGTGATGTATCCAGATCTCATCGCCGCCAACATCGAGCGCACCTTGGATTTGCTGGCCGGCGACGCCGATCGCTGGCGTGTGCACATCAAAACCGCGAAGCTGGGACACACTCTGTGCATGCTGGTGGAGCGCGGCGTCCGCAATTTCAAGTGCGCGACCACGCTGGAGTTGCTGGTCGCCTGCCGGAGCGGCGCCGCCGACGTGCTCTTCGCGTATCCAGCGATGGGCGCAAATGCGCGCCGCGCACGGGACATCGCACAACAGTTTCCGGACGTTCGCATTTCCGTTCTGGCCGAGAACGAAGAACAAGTGCGGCAATGGCGCGGCAGCCGCCTGGGAATTTTTCTCGACATCAATCCCGGCATGAATCGCACCGGCATCGACCAAAGCCAGACCAACGACGTTGTGGCTTTGGCGCGCGCGATTGCCACCGCCGGACTGGAGTTCCGCGGACTGCATTACTACGACGGCCAATTCGGTAGTCTGGCAGAGCCCGAACGGACGCAGGCAGCCCATCGCGGCTATGACCGTTTGCTGCAAATGGTGAGTGAACTCGAACGTACCAGCATCCCTGTTCCGGAAGTGATCACCTCAGGCACGCCCACGTTCCCCTGCTCGCTTGCCTACGAAGGCTTTCGCTGTGGCAAGTTCATCCATCGCGTCTCGCCGGGCACCATCGTTTATTGCGACGCCACGAGCCTCCAGCAACTCCCGCCGGAATACGGCTACCGGCCGGCGGCGCTGGTACTGACACGTGTGGTGAGCCGTCCGCATCCGGGCATCGTCACCTGCGATGCTGGCCACAAGGCAGTATCCGCCGATGCCGGCGTTCCCACCTGCGTCGTCCTCGGACATCCGGAACTAACGCCGCTTTCGCCCAGCGAAGAGCATCTGCCCATGGCGATCAAAGAAGACGCAACAGGTCCACAGGTCGGCGATGCGCTTTATCTTCTTCCGCGACACATTTGCCCCACGGTAAACAATTTCGATTGTGCCCTGCTGGTACGGAACGGCAACATCGAGTCGATCGAGAACGTGTCGGCGCGCGGGCGTGAGGCGCCGCTCCTGAAGACGTCAGACAGAACGATTTCCCTTCGCGGTTAATAAACGGTCGAGGCTCAATCTCTCATTGCTAAGGGACGTCATCCTGACCGGAGCCGTTTTTCAGCCGAAGGGAAAAGGATCTCGCGCAGAGCGGCAGTGCGTCCTGCTGGATCCACCACTATCGCTTTCTCTTTGACGTCTTCCTCTTTGCTTTCTTTCCCGCGCTGTAAGCGATGCAATCGATTTCGATCAGCATGCCTGGCGCATGCCCGAGATCGCTGCCCACAGTAGTGCGCACCGGATACGGCTTCGAAAAGCGCCGCGCATACACTGCGTTGTAGCGCGCGAAAAGACTGGTGTCGCTAAGGTGGACCGCAACTTTGACCACGTCGCGAAGCAAGGCGCCGTCCGCCTCGAGGATGGCGGAAATGTTGTCGATGGTCTGCTCGGTCTGCTGTTCAATCGTATCGCCCACCAGTTCTCCGCTGGCCGGATCAATCGGACCGGTGCCGGTCACGAAGATGAAATCCCCAGCTCGCCATCCCTGGGAGTACGCCCCTCGCGGCGGCGCGCCACGCTTGCTCTGAATTTCGTATTTAGCCATGTTGTCCTTTCCGCATCACAGCTCAGATGTGCGGTCTCCAATCAGTGTTTTCAACGACTTGCGGACGCCAGACAGCTTAACAGACTAAATAGACAGATTACGAGACGGAGCATCTTTCACTCCCATAAAAGTGCGCAGTCTGACGTTTCTCTGCGGAAGCGTGCAGCTTTCTACAGCTCTCGAGTAAGAAACGAATGCAAAGTGCGAGGGGACGTTACGGACACAAGCGCGGATTTACCCAGTGCAAAGCGGTATGCGGAAGTCTAAGATGTCAGCGTAGTGACGGAGGCGCTTCATGCTGAAGGGAACGAACAGGATGTTCTAGAAATCTCCACTGCTCGTTAGAGCAGGGCCTATGCGATGCAGTCAGCAGTCTAGTTGGAGTCCAAGAAAATGACACCGGTAGTAGACTCGGAAGACGTTGTCGGGTACGAGCTTCGATGTTTCTGTGGTTCACCCATCGTAACGACCGAGAAGACGGTGACCTGTGCCGATTGTGGCAGGGTCCTCGGGATTCGCCGGGTTGGCCGCAGACAACACTGGAAAATAGCTCCGCCCCAAAGACCTTACCGCAAACTGCAGATCGAGGACCTTGAATCGCTGATGAATCGCATTGTGCCTTACTTTTTGTTGGGGTTCTGCTTGTATTACTTAGGACAGTACGCGTTAGGACTTGGTGAATAGCTAGAGGTCAGCCGACCCCGTCCGCTATTGAGCCATCGTAAAATCACCTACTGGCACCTGCGCTTCTCGCCCAGCACAATTTTTCCTCTTGTTTTTGGCAGTTTCAAATCTCGGCAAAGTTTCGCGGCCAGGCTAGACCTATATAAAACGAGCCCGCTCCCCATCGTCTCAAAATGATCCCAATTCCCCCATTACTGCACCCACTGTCCAAAATTTCAACCCTTCCCCTTGACTTGCAGTCAAATCCTTGTAATAACTATTCGGTCCATCCGGACGGGTTTGGGGGTGTGTCAGTTTGGCAGAAGTAAGACTTCAAGAGGGAGAATCCCTCGAGAACGCTCTGCGCCGCTTCAAGCGCAAGGTGCAACAGGAAGACATTATCAAGGAGGTCAAGCGCCACTCCTTCTACCTGAAGCCCGGCGAGAAAAAGCGTGTCAAGGCTGCTCTCGCTCGCAAGCGAGCTCGCAAGAAAACGCGCAAAGAACAGGACTAACGCAGCAAAGGGCCGCTCCTTCCCGGGGCGGCTCTGCTCGATCTGGCCCCCACCATCTCGAGCTGCAGCAGGGATTTCATACTCATCATTCTGCCGGCATCGTTGCACGAATAGTTTTTACCCACGCCCCTCCTGGGCGCGTGGCGGGCCGAATCCAAGGGGCTGTCAAGAGGGGGAGTTGTACAGGACCTGTTTTTTCGGTGTACCACCGCAGTTCTTTCCCCGCGGGTGGGCGCGCGGAAACGGGCTGAAGGGAGCCATCCTCAATGGAATTTCAGGACAAGGTGCTGAAATGTATCGACTGTGGGAGTGATTTCATTTTCACTGCCGGGGAGCAGCTTTTCTTTCACGACAAACAATTCAAGAACGAACCCAAGCGCTGCAAGGCTTGCAAGAGCAAGCGGGTCTCCGTCCTCGGCGTGCCCCCCGCACCCGGACAAGCTTACCGCTACACCAAGGTCGAGACCCAGGCCACCTGCTCGGGATGCGGAAAACAAACCACCGTCCCTTTCCGTCCCACGCAAGGCCGCCCCGTCTTCTGCCGTGAATGCTTCCAGTCACGCCGGACTGCGGCGACGGCCTGATCGGCGGTGCCGCAGTCTCTTTGCGGGGGGAGTGTGCACCCATCGCAAATGTGGCGCGGACCTGCCCTGAGCGCAGTCGAAGGGGCCCTCGCCCGCGGCTTTTGACTTTGCTTTCCCTCGGTGACGCGGAGTGTGCGTTACCATAGGGACGTGCCTGGATATTATGTAGAGAACTTTGGCTGCCGCGCCACGCAGGCTGACGGCGCCGCTCTCGAACGCCAGTTCGAAGAGTGTGGAATATCTCGCGCCTCTACTCCCGCACAAGCCTCCGTGGTTGTGATGAATACCTGCACGGTTACGGCAGGCGCGGATCAGGACGCCCGCGCCGCCATCCGCCGTGTGCGCCGGCAGAATCCCGACGCACAAATCGTGGTGACAGGCTGTTACGCCCAGCGCGCCCCCAAAGAAATCGCCGCCCTGCCCGGCGTCAGTCTAGTCGTTGGCAACTCGCACAAGCATCGACTCGCTGAAATCGTAAGCGCCGCCCCCGAGGCACTTGCATTCGTCCCTTTGACAACTCTCACGCCGCCGCCCGGAAGCCGAGAGCCGGAAGGTGGAAGCCCCATCTTCGTCTCCGACATTTTCGCTCACACCGAACTATTAGCTGCCCCCGTCTTCGACGCTGCCAACGAACGCACGCGCCCCAATCTCAAAGTGCAGGACGGCTGTGACAATCGCTGCTCGTTCTGCGTGATTCCTTTCGTGCGGGGCCAGAGCCGCTCGCTGCCGATTGCTCGGATCCTACGCGAGGTAAACGGACTAGTAGAGTCCGGCTATCGCGAAGTAGTAATCAGCGGAATTAATCTGGGGCGATGGGGACGAGATCGGAGCGGTTCCCGGCCGGCTGGCGGCTTCCGGACTTCGCTTTCTGATTCAGAAGATGCTTTCCGGAAGCCGAGAGCCGGGAGCCGGAAGCCCACACTCGAGTGGCTCATCCGCGCCATCCTCGCCGAGACCGCTCTGGAAAAACTGCGCATCTCCTCTGTCGAGCCCATGGACTGGAGCGACGAACTGATCTCTCTGGTTGCGACGTCGGCGCGTATTGCCAAGCACGCGCACGTCCCCATGCAATCCGGCAGCGACACGGTCTTGCGCCGCATGCATCGCAAGTATCGTCCCTGGCACTATCGCGAGAAGATCGAAAAGATCCGCGCCGCCATGCCGAGCGCCGCGATCGGCGCCGACGTGATGGTCGGATTCCCTGGCGAAACTGATGCTGAATTCGAAGGCACTCGCCGGATGATTGAAGATCTGCCCTTCACCTACCTGCACGTCTTCACCTACTCCCCGCGCCCCGGAACTCCCGCTGCGGCGATGACGAATCAAGTCCCAGTGCACGTAGCCCGCGAGCGCAACCGCATCCTGCGTGAGTTGGCGGCAGAGAGAAAGTTAGCATTCATGCGCAGCTTCATAGGCAAACCGCTCGACGCGATCACGCTGAATGTCGTGAGCACCGACGCCACCGGCGAATTCACCGAAGCCTTGACCGACAACTACCTGAAGCTCCGCCTCCGCGGACGCCACGCCCCAAATCGCTGGCTCCGCGCCCGCATCGAAAATGTAGTAGATGGAGCGCTAGTGGGAATCGAAGTTATTTCGAACCCAGAGATGCAACGTCATAATCCTCGGGAAGTCGTCGCGTAATTTTCCCTCGCCGTCAAGCCTCAGGCAGCGCATACACCCGCGAAGTCAGGCCGCGCCAGGCACCACTGGCGCAGCGAGATCCCGCTGGGAAATTCGCTATGCGTAGGACCCTCGAAGCGGAAGGTCGCGGTTCCGCCGCCATATTGAATGTGCACCGCCGCAGTAGCCGGCACGCCCATAGTCTCCGCCACGGACCGCAGCAGCACCTTGCCCTTGGCACCACTCCCCGTCTCGCAGTGCATGAATTGCACGTTCCCATAAGGGCCAAAAATCGGCCTCAAGCGCGCCAGCGCTGGACGGATCTCGGCGAAATCGGCGTTGTCAATGTCGGCTCTTTCCCCGAAGCCGACGCCCCCCTGGCCGAACGAAATCCCGGCCACTCCCGGTGCTCCGTGCCCGTGAAAGCGCAACAGAAAAACGCTGCCGCTTTGCACCGAAGACACGATCATGTTCACCGCCGCCTCCACCCCGTTACTCGCGCCACCAATGACCAGAGGATGTCCGCCAACGTTCGCAATGTCGGTGGCCTCTAAATCCGACAAGCTCTTATCAAAGACATCGACACAGTCCACGATCTTAAGATCCCCGTCCGCCGCCAACCGCGACCAGGTATCTTTTCCCACGATCCCATCCACCGTCATATGGCGCAATTGCTGAAAAGATTTCACCGCTTTTTCGGTCGCATTGCCGAACTCACCGTCAACCTCCAGCCGCGCCCCATTGGCATTCAACAGCTTCTGCAACACACCCACCGCTGGACTCTTATTGTCTTTGCGAAAATCTTGATAATTCATGACCGCCCTTTCCTAAGCTGAGCGTTGCGGCCAGTGCCGGGACATCCGCCGCAGGCGCAAATATGTTACACCACAAAGTCTTTGCAGGCGACGCCCTGTTAGGTCAGGCGGGTGGCCCACTCAAGCCGGGTTTTGGCTTGAGTGGGGATGTTCACACGTCACAGTCTTAGTCCGGGCGGGTGGCCCAGGCTTTTGATCTCGCTGGAATCACCAACGCAACGGCTGCCCCGTCCTTCGCGCAGTTTGCGAAGGCGCGGCTACAACCGACCTCGACCTGTCCGTGCCTCCCTGTAGATTTCGTCATACCCAACCTTGCAAAGAACGCAAGAGCCTGCCCTGAGCGTAGTCGAAGGGATGGGGCACCCTCAGGTGAAATGGCGCACACGAAACATCACTCGAAGACTCGAAGAGTGGGCCAGCCGCCATCCGCTCATTGCCTGGGTCACCTGTATTTGCTCGCCGGCACTACCTCGCGCTCTTCCTCCCGCTCCTCCGCAACAAATGCCACGCCTCCTCATACCGCGCATACTTCTGCTTCTTCATTCCCGGCGCCACTCGAATATTGCTTTTCAACCGCAGCACCACCCGCGACGGCAGGATGAACCACGTTTCTTTCTCCAGCACATAGATCGCAAAAAAATCCACCTCCTCCACCCGGTAGTACCGAATCCCCGTTCTTTTCAAATAGCAGATGTAACCTCCGTCTCCCCGCGGCACGTCCGTCGATTTCACCTGCACCCGCCGGAACCGCCCCCCGTCCTCCACCGACACGTCGTACCGGCTCGAGTCTCCCCACGGCTTCGAAACGTTGAACTCCAACTCCGCCGCTCGCATCATGAAGATCAACTCAACCCATTCCCCGCGCCGCTTGTAAGGTGCGAAATTGCCCTTTTTCCTCATTCCACTTGGCCCAAAAACACCAAAGGCGCAAGCCCGGAAGCTGCGCCTTTGGTTCCCTTCAGAATTTTTAGTCTATATCCCTATTTTATCAATTTCACACAGGCCAACCGGAAAATTTGGCGACTTTATATTTGCCTCGCTTGCTAGGGGATAGAGGGAATCGAGTGGTTTTGCCCTCTTGACAAGATCTTGGTTTTGGCAACACTGCGCTGCGAGAACGGACGCGCTTAATCATGCGTTCTTTGAAGAATTTTCCATCCGTTGCTCCTTGTGCTCCAGGAGATCGTTGAGCTCCTGCACCAGTTTTACGAACCTCTCGTGGTCCTGTTCCTTTGCGATCCGCTCACACAGAATGTGCATGCGTTCTCGTTCGTCAGGGGTCATGGGGCCTCAGGGGAATGCCTTCACCGGAAAAAATGTTTATCCCATAAGGGATACGAACGTCAACCCGAGAATCCTTGATTCTTTGTGGGGCATATTACCGAAGGGAGGGCAAGACGATGAGAAAAAGGATATTGCATGCGACGGCCAAAATTTGCAGTCCGGGACCCCGCGAAGGCCACAAGAAAGGCTTGAAGCCAAGATTTTTCCTTAACTCCCGAATCTTTCGGCGGCACGAGCCTTTGCCTTGGCGGCCTCTTCTTCGCGATTCCTGGGAACTGCCGCGGTTTCCAGCGAGCGCAGGAGGCGAGTCGAGATGGCAGCCACTTCCTCGACTGCGGCGAAGAATGAGGCTTCGTTGGCCTTTGACGGTTTATTGAAGCCGGTGATTTTTCGGACGAACTGGAGCGAAGCGGCGCGGACTTCTTCGTCGGTCACGGGTGGATCGAAGTTGAAGAGGGTTTTGATGTTTCTGCACATGGCAGTCGGGACCTCGAGTATCAGAACTTTTGCAACGTGGCGTTCAATGCCATTTTCGCATGGTAACCGCAAGATCCAGTCGTCCCCGCGAGGATGACTGGACAAACCAACCCGAATCGTCATGCTATAATTCTTTATTCTCAGTCGTTTAGAGCACGGAGGATTGTATCGATAAGCGTTTTATCCGCACCAACGATCGCATTCGGGCGCGCGAAATCCGCGTGATTGATGACGATGGGCAGCAGCTTGGCATCATGCCGCCCTACGAAGCTATCAAAAAAGCCCGCGAACAAAATCTGGATTTGGTTGAGATTTCGCCCACCGCGCAGCCTCCCGTGTGCCGCATCATGGACTACGGGAAGTATCTCTACCAGCAGGAAAAGAAAGAGCGCGAAGCCAAGAAGCACCAGAAAACCATCACCGTAAAAGAGGTCAAGTTCCGCATCAATGTGGACGACCACGATTACGAGACGAAGAAGAATCATGTGCTGCGGTTTCTGGATGACGGCGACAAGGTCAAGGCGACGATTTTTTTCCGCGGACGCGAGATGACCCGCACCGGCCTGGGCCGCCAGATTCTGGAGCGCCTGATCAAAGACGTGGAACCGCACAGCATCGTAGAATTCCGTCCCCGCCAAGAAGGGAACACTCTTCATGCGATATTGGCGCCGAAGAAGACGGAGAAGGAACGAGAGAAAGAGAAGCACAAGGCCGCGGCGCAGAGTGCGCCCAGCCCGAGCGCTCCGGCTCAGATCGCCAAGCCGGCGTCGTAGCCGGGCGGTCGCGATCGATTACGATCAATCGCAATGGGAACTTAGCACTTGGCAGTCGAGAGAATGCCGAGGCTGGATTTTGTTTGGCTGACTGCTAATTCGAACTGCTGAGTTGAGGACTTTATGCCGAAATTGAAAACGCACAAGGGCGCTGCCAAGCGCTTCAAGTTAACCGGGACGGGGAAGGTGAAGCGAGGGCGGTCGCACTTGCGGCACATTCTGACGTCGAAGAGCAAGAAACGCAAACGGAATCTGGGATCACCGGCGCTGGTGAGCGACGGGGATTTGCGCAAAGTGAAGCGCATGATTCCGTATCAGTAGAAGTTGGAGTGTGGCGCGGGCGCCCTCGCCCGCGTTTTCTGGCAGCGAGTTACAGCTGCCCAATGCGGCCGGGGGCGGCCGCACCACATGTAAAGAGGCGTGTGAAGAGGCCAGAGATCGCCGCCATGGCGAATCGTCCTTGCCTCCAGCCGCCGGTACGTGGAACTAAAAAAGGAGAACACCATGCCTCGTGTAAAACGCGGAACCAAACGCCGCGCCAAACGCAAGAAAATATTAGACCGCGCAAGCGGGTACTTCCTCACTAAGTCGAAGCTGTACCGCTCGGCGAAAGAAGCGGTGGAGCGCGGGCTGAAGTTTGCCTACTCGGGGCGCAAGCAGCGCAAGCGGCAGTACCGCTCGCTGTGGATTGTGCGCATCGGGGCGGCCTCCAAGCTGAACGGGATGAGCTATAACCAGTTCATTCACGGGCTGAAGCTGGCAGGGATCGAACTGGACCGCAAGATTCTGGCGGACCTGGCGGTGAAAGATCCGGCGGGATTTGCCAATCTGACGACGCAGGCGAAGGGCGCGATCAGCGGGGCGGCGTAGAAGCGGCTTCCGGCGTTCGGCTTCCGTCTTGACTCACTGTTTTGATTTCGTTTCGTGAGAGTCAAAGTCCCCACCCTAACCGCAAAGAACGCGGTTAGGATGGGGCACCCGGCCGGGCTTGGCCCGGCTTAGCTGCCAAGAATATATACAGATTGTGCTTGGTGCGCGGGCGCCGCAGATCAACACCTGTCGGCTCTTCGAGCCGACGGACAGCCGAGGGCGGCTGTCCCCACACAAGCATTCTCAGGCAGAAGAGCTACCCTTGGCATACACCGTTCCCAAACTCACGGACTATTCGGCGGCAGAGCTGGACACAGCGGTGTCGCAACTGCTCGCGGCGCTGAAGGAAGAGGCGGACCACGCCTGGTGCAGCGAGACCGCTTGGAAGACTTTCCGAGATCGTTGGCTTGCCCGAAAAAGCGGACTCCTCACGCAGGTGAATGATCTTTGGCTGAAAGCAGCCTCGAAGGACGCCAAGCGCGAGGTTGGTCGCCGGGTTAATGAGATTAGGATAGCGGTCGAGCACGCGGTCGAGAAAACTGAGGGGCTCTATCTCGAATGGGAGACTACGACGCAGGCTCCCGGATCAACCGAGCGCGTCGATATCTCTCTTCCGGGCGTGCGGCGCCCGATTGGCGCCGAGCACCCGGTCATGCGCACTTGGCGCGAGATCGTCTCGGTGTTTCAGAAGCTGGGGTATTCCGTCGCTGAAGGGCCGGTGGTCGAGACGGATTATTACAACTTCGAGGCACTGAATTTTCCTCCGAACCATCCGGCGCGGGATACGCAGGATACGCTGTTCATCGCGGGGCAACAGGACAAGCCGCAGCGGGAACGGTTGCTGCTGCGCACGCACACTTCTCCGGTGCAGATTCGCACGATGGAGAAGATGCGGCCGCCGATTCGGATTGTGATTCCAGGGACGGTACACCGCAACGACCCTCCGGACGCGAGCCATTCGCCGATGTTTCATCAGATCGAAGGGCTGGCGGTCGACGCTAACATTACATTCGGGGATTTGAAGGGGACGCTCGATCACGCCATGAAGGCGCTGTTCGGGTCGTCGGTGAAGACGCACTTCCGGCCTTCGTTCTTTCCGTTCACGGAGCCCAGCGCGGAGTTGTACGTCACCTGCTTCATTTGCGGCGGAAGTGGGAAGCGCGGGGCGGATACGTGCCGTCCGTGCAAGCAGACGGGATGGATTGAAGTGCTGGGGTGCGGGATGGTGGATCCCAATGTGTTTGAGTTCGTGAGGGACAACGGGTATGACCCGAAGAAGGTCTCGGGATTTGCCTTCGGCATGGGCGTGGACCGGCTCGCGCTGCTGAAGTATGGCGTGGATGATATTCAGTTGTTCTTTCAGGGGGATGTGAGGTTTTTGCAACAGTTTGGATAGAAAGCATCTAGCTGCTAGCTTCTAGCTCTTTCAACGACCGGTTCGCTTTGAGAGGCTCTTGGCTGCTATTTCTTGGCTTTCGGCTTTCGCGGGCGCCTGCGCCACACTAGAGATCATGAAACTCTCTGCCAATTGGATTCGCGACTTTGTCGATCTTACGGTCGATGACCATCGTCTGGCTGAGGACCTGACCAATGTTGGGATTGCGGTCGAGGGGATCAGCGGGACCGGTCTCGACACCGTGTTTGAGATGGAGATCGGGACGAACCGTCCCGACGCGATGAACCATTACGGGGTGGCACGGGAGGCGGCGGCGATTTATGACCTGCCGCTGAAAGCGCTCGAGCCGAAGCTGCCCTCAGCGGCTAAAGCCGCGACTTCGAATGGATCTGACGCGGCCCTGAAGGGCCGCTCTTCCACCAACAGCTCGGACACGACCGCGGCTGAGGCCAGGCCATTTCCCATCACCGTCGAGGAGCCTTCGCTTTGTCCTCGATTCTCGGCGCGGGTGATCCGCGGAACACACATTAAGCCGTCGCCTGAGAAGGTGGCGCACCGGTTGC
Organism: uncultured Acidobacteriaceae bacterium; assembly: GCA_963791515.1. Classification (GTDB taxonomy): domain Bacteria; phylum Acidobacteriota; class Terriglobia; order Terriglobales; family Acidobacteriaceae; genus Sulfotelmatobacter. Next base: position 283,363 of record CAWBSS010000014.1, read on the forward strand.
AACTGCTCGATCAGCGGCCGATCTCGAATGCCGTCGACGCTACCAATTACGTTCTGTGGGAGATGGGGAAGCCTACGCACGTTTTCGATATGGATCTGCTCGAGGGTGAAAAGATTATTGTGCGGAAGGCGCGGGACGGCGAGACGTTGAAGACTCTCGATGGCGTGGAGCGCAAGCTGACTTCTGAAGATCTCGTCGTCTGCGATGCTAGAAAGCCGGTGGGGCTGGCTGGAGTGATGGGCGGGTATGACACGATGATCACGGAGAAGACGCGGAACGTTGTGATTGAGTCGGCGTGGTGGGATCCGGGGATCGTGCGGAGGATGTCGCGGCGGCATGGAGTGCACACCGATGCGTCGCATCGGTTCGAGCGTGGGGCGGATTTTGAATCGACTGTCTTGTCGTGCGATCGAGTGGCAGAAATGATTCTGGAATCGGGCGGCGGGGAACTGGTGGGCGACGTGGTCGACGTGGTGTCGAAACGGATGGACCAGGCTCCGGTGGTGCTGCACGTGGCCGAGGTGCGGCGCATTCTGGGCGGGCATCTCGACTCGGGGCGGATCTTTCGCCTGCTGAAGCGGCTGGGCTTCACGCTGATTCCGGAGGGGCAGGACGACGCGCAGTTCCGGGTGCATATTCCAAGCTGGCGACTGGACGTGGAGCGCGAGATCGACGTGATCGAAGAGATCGCGCGGCTGCACGGGTATGACAAATTTGAGAACACTCTTCCGGCGTATAGCGGCGCGGTGGTCGAGTTGCCGCACGCGGTGATGGATGCGACTTTCCGCCAGCGAGCGCTGGCACTGGGATATAACGAGGCTTTGTCTTTGACATTTATTTCGCACGCGGATGCGGAGAGATTTGAATCGGGCACGGAAAGCGGTTTCTCGGCGGCTAAGGCCGTCGGAGAGAGGCTAGATACGGCCCGAATGAGGTCGGGCCCTTCCCAAGGAAATTCTCAACCCGAGCGGGTGCTGGAGTTGGAGAATCCGTTGAGCGAGGAAGCGTCGGTGATGCGGACTTCGCTGGCGCCGGGCATGCTCGATATGCTGGCGTGGAATTTGAATCGCGATGTGGCCGAGGCGCGGCTGTTTGAGATGGGCAGCGTTTACGGGTTATCGGGGGAAGGTCGCGTGGAACCCAAGCGCGCGTGCCTGGGCGCGACGGCGGCGGCGGTGCGCGCAGCCTTGCCTTCGGGTGGGGCTCTCGATGTAAGCAAGGGTGAGCATGCGGCGGCGACGGAAACATTTCGCGGATTCAAGGGCGATGTGGAGACTCTTATGGAGGCGTTTGCCGGCGAGGTGAGTTACGACCGGAAAACGGCGGAGTATTTTCATCCCGGACGGTCGGCGCGGGCGCTGGTAAAGGGCATGGTGGTGGGGCAGTTTGGGCAGATCCATCCGGAAGTGGCGGCGGAGCGCAAACTGCGGCAGGATGTGTTTCTGGCGGAGTTTGACTTGGAGCAGCTATACGAACTTGGCTTACGGCCAGTACGGTTTCGAGCACTGGGGAAATATCCGGCGGTGGAACGGGATTTTTCGTTTGTATTCCCCGACGATATCCCCTTCATCGAGATGCGGAGAACTGTGGCTGAGTTGGACATCCGCGAGGTAAAGGACTTTCGTCCGGTGGAGATTTTCCGTGGTGGGTCGATTGACGCCGGGAAATATTCTGTGCTGTTGCGGGTGCGGTTTCAGTCGGGCGAGAGGACGCTGCGCGAGGATGAAGTGACGCAGTGGTCGGGGAAGATTGTGGCGGCGCTCGGTGGGCTAGGGGGAGTGCAGAGGGTTTGAGAAATCCCTACCCCTTCGACTCCGCTCAGGGTAGGCTTTTGCCGCAAAAAAAGTGGCAAGATGGGGCGCCGCAGAGGGCGTAGCAAATCCCCACCCTAGCCGCAAAGAACGCGGCTAGGATGGGGCACCCGCACCCATACGTCAAAATCAGTCCCGTCTCTTCCCACCCGCACGAAGATCGCAAGGGTCATCTCGGCTCCGTCAGGATCGATACGTCCAGTTCCCGTACAGAGCGGAAGCCGCATAGGCCCATCGTCAGGTCCAGGTCGGCCAGGAAATTTTGTACCACGTCGCGCACGCCTTGCTCGCCGGCGATGGCGAGACCCCAGACATAGAGACGTCCCAGCAGCACGGCGCGAGCGCCGAGGGCCAGAGCCTTGATGGCGTCGGCGCCGTAGCGAATGCCACTGTCGAAGAGGATGGGCATTTTCTGTTGGATTGCGGCGGCGACGGCGGGGAGAGCGTCGAGTGCGGCGATGGCTCCGTCGACCTGGCGGCCTCCGTGGTTGGAGACGATGATGGCGTCGACGCCGTGGTCGAGGGCCAGGCGGGCGTCGTCGGGGTGCAGGATTCCTTTCAGCAGAATGGGCAAACGAGTTTGCCGGCGGAGCCAGGCGAGATCGTTCCAGGTGAGGGCGGTGTTCGAGAACAGAGTTGCCCAGAGGCGAATGGCGGACGCGGGATCGGCTTGCGGCGACTGCGGGAGACGCGAGCAGAAGACAGGATCGATGAAGTAGTTCGCGAGTCCGTGGCCAAGGAGGAATGGAAGGTACGGATGTTGGAGATCGCGTTCGCGCCATCCGAGCATGGCGGTGTCGAGAGTGACGACGAGCGCGGTGTAGCCGGACTTTTCCGCGCGCTGCAGCAGGCTGGCGGTGAGTTCGTGATCTTTGCCCCAATAGAGTTGGAACCACCGCGGGGCGGCGGCCATGGCGTGGGCGACTTCTTCGAGGGGGCGCGAAGACACGGTACTGAGAACGAAGGGGACACCCAGGGATACGGCGGCGCGGGCGACGGCAACTTCGGCGTCCGGATGAATGATGTTTTGCACGCCGATGGGGCCGAGCAGAACGGGCGCGGGAAAAGTATGGCCGAAGAGGTCGACGGTGAGGTCGCGCTGGGAAACGTCGCGCAACATGCGAGGGACAATCCGCCAGCGATCAAAAGCGGCGAGGTTGGCGCGCGCGCTGCGTTCGCCGCTGGCGCTTCCGGCGACGTAATCGTAAGCCTGAGGTGGAAGAACTTCGGCGGCCTTTTTTTCGAGCTGAGAGAGTGGAATCGGGACGGAGAGTTTCTTTCCCGCCAAGCCGAGTTGGTAGATCTCGAACTGGCGCTGCATACCGGGGCTGGCGGCGGAGGGACTGGGGACGGAGTGGGGCAAATCGGGCACAGGGATTCCTTAGGAGTCAGGCTTTGGAGCGGGAATCATTCTATATTGGGCGGGCGCGGGGCGCTGCAGAGCATCAGAGATCCGAATGAAGAATAGCGAATGGTGCGCGGGAACTCGAAAAGTCGAGCTTGCGTGAGGAGGTTCTTACGTTTCCCTAAGGTACCGTATTCCACGGGAGACGATTGCTCCCGGCTGCAGGCTTTCGGATTTGCAGCCGATAGTAAAGAACGTGGGCAACATTTCTGCAGGACAAGGTGCGGCACCAGCCCGGGTGAAGGACGTCAAGCCGTTGCGGTATGTAGCGCGGCAACCGATCTTTGACCGGGACCAGAGAGTGTTCGGCTATGAACTGCTGTTTCGGGACGGACTGGAGAATGCGTTCAGCGGAAACCGGGATGAGGCTTCGCGGGCGACGCTGGACCGGTCGCTGCTGATGGGACTGGATGTGTTGTGCGATGGGCGGCGGGCGTTTGTGAATTGCACGCGGGATACGCTGATCAAGGGACTGGTCACCCTGCTGCCCTCGACGTCGACAGTGGTGGAGGTGTTGGAAAACGTACCGGCAGACCCCGATGTGGTGGCGGCCTGCCGGAGATTGAAAGAAGCGGGATACATGATCGCGCTGGACGATTACGTGGCCAACGATCCGCGCGAAGCGCTGGCGGAGATCGCAGACATTATCAAAGTGGAAATGCAGCTGACGACCGAGGAGCAACGGTCGGCATTGATCAAACAGTTCGGGCCGTGGCGCTGCCGGATGCTGGCGGAGAAAATCGAAACCCATGGGGAGTTTGTACGGGCGCGGGATCAGGGTTTTGTGTATTTCCAGGGCTATTTTTTCCGCCGTCCGGAGATGATGAAGACCCACGACATGCCGGCGAACCAGATGAATTATTTGCGGATGCTGCAGGAGGTATCTCGGCCGGACCTGGATTTGGGCGAACTGGAGAACCTAATCAAGGCGGAGGCGTCGGTGTGCTACCGTCTGTTGCGGTATCTGAATTCGGCGATCTTCGGGTTCCAGAGCGAAATCCATTCGGTACGGCATGCGCTGTCGATGATGGGAGAGAGGGACATTCGGCGTTGGGTGCGGCTGGTGGCGGCGGTGAGTGCAGGGCAGGAAAAGACCAGCGACCTGTTGCTGTCGGCGCTGGTGCGGGGACGGTTTGGGGAGTTGCTGGCGCCGCGAGTGCGGCATGGGGAATCGGATTTATTTCTGCTGGGTCTGTTGTCGCTGATCGATGCCATGCTGGAAATGCCGATGGCGGAAGTGCTGGACAAAATTCCGCTGGATCAAGCGACCAAGGCGGCATTGCTGGGACAACCGAGCGAACTGCGTCCCGTATTCCAATTGATGCTGGCGCATGAGAGTGGGGAGTGGCAGGCGGCAGCGGAGTTGAGCGCGGGGTTGCATCTGGATTCCGAGGATGTTGCAGGAGACTACTGGCAGGCGCAGCAGTGGGCGCGGGGAATTTCGACCGGGGAGTAACGATGCCGGCAGCCGGCCGGCGGTGGGCGATTGCAACTCGGAGGCGACCGGAATTCTGCTGGACATGCTCTTCTGTGCAAAAGGTAAGTGGGATGGGCCTTGCGCGGTTGAGCAAGGACGAGTACGATAAAGGAGTTCTCATTTAGGCCTCGTTCCCGCGCAGGCCTTCCGCGCCAGCCGATCCGAGGCGGCGCCTTAACGGATCCGATAAACGAAATCGATAGAAATTAAAAACAGAAAAGTTTTCATTCGCGAATAGCAGTTCGTTTCAAAAGTTGGGGTTCGTTCCACAGTGTGTCCAGTCGCCACCCGCAACTGCGTAGATCTGATGGTGTGTGCCGGGCGGAGCTTCGTCTGGAATAGCGGGATCGCGCGACTGGCGGGGCCTTTGAGATCTGTAAAATTCTGCAACAAGTGCGCAACAGCTTGAGAGGACTATGAACGCAGGACCAGGAAGACCCTCCGGTGGTGGTGGAGGAAGAAGAAGGCGGCGCGGACGCCGTCCCCACAATCAGCGCGGACAGAAGCCCGGGCCGGGCTTGAGCCGGGAAAACAAAGACGGCATCTACACGGCGCCGATGGATCACAGCTACCGGGCGGCATTGGCCGGGGGCAACAACAATGGGCACAAGGGCGGACGGCAAAGGCCGGGGTTTGCGACGCAATATGCGCAGCCGGAACCGGAACCGCTGCCAGCGAATGGAGACGCGAACTCGCGCATCTTTGCGTTTATCGAAGATCTGTTCTTCATGGCGAAGATCCAGGAAACAGCGCGCAAGCTCAACGTGAAAGTTGAGTTCGTGAAGACGGACAAGGATCTCATGGAGCGGATGGAACAAAACGGGGAAGAGAAGCCGTCGCTGATTATTTTCGATCTGAACCTTGCCAGCGTGAAGCCGCTGACCCTGATTCCGAAACTGAAGAGCAAGTTGAAGAAGGGGACGTCGATCATCGGATTCCTGTCGCACGTGCAGGGAGATTTGAAGCAGAAGGCGCACGAGGTGGGTTGCGATATGGTGCTGCCGCGATCGGCATTTTCGCAGAATCTGCCGCAGTTGTTGCGCAGGCATGGGGCGCCGGAGGATGCGGAACCTACGGTGCAGTAGGGGCTCGCGCTCCGACTCTCGGCAAGCGGCCGAGTCTGACATACGACGGAACGCTTTGGCGGCGTGTGGCCTGCCCCATCATTCGACTTCCAGAAGTATTCCGGAAACTTACCGAACAACAGTCTGTCGGGAATACGGAGGTGTTCGCCCGGGCAGAGCCAGTGCTGGATTACTTCGCCCATCCGAGACCATCCGCAAACCTGCCTGCAACGATCAGCTTCTGGACGTTCCATTCTGCCAGATCAATCGCCGCAACCTTCCCACTCGCGCTGCACGACACATAAGCGACCTTGCCGTCAGGACGAATCAAAATTTCCTGCGGCATATTTGCGACCTCGATGCGGCGCACCACCTGCATGCTTCTCAAGTCCACGACCGCCACCTGGTTCGTAGACGGGACCGCAACCAGCAACCAACGGCCGTCCGGCGTTGCGGCCGTCCCGTAACCCAAACCAGGGAGTGCCACCCACGTCTTCAACCGCTGAGTCGCCGTATCGATCACGGCAAGCTGCGGCTTCGTCTGATCCGCTGTAAACACCAGCTTGTCGTCCGTCGAGATTGAAATTCGCTGCACCTTTCCCGACACCGGAATGACCGCAACTGTTTTCCGGCCCATCATATCGAGCACAGATACCGTACCCGGCCCAACATTGGCTGTATAGCCGCGCCGCCCGTCATGGGACAAGGCCAGCATGTGCGACTCCTCCTGCCCGGTTGGAACTGCGCCCACAATCTTCCGTGTTCGCGGATCGATCACGGTCACGGTCTTATCTAACTCCGTCGTGACATAGAGCAGCCCACTGACAGGATCCAGAACTGGAAGATGCGGTCGTATCCCATGACCAAAATCGATGTCGCCGACGATCTTCCGCGATGGCAGATCGATCACGAGCATCTCGTGTCCATCGATACCTGGCTTTCCGACGCCGGAGCTGCCATAGATCGGGACAAAGGCAGTGCGTCCATCCGCGGAGACGGCAATTTCATGACCATGAACTCCGATGGTCTTCTCTGCTATGGTCGCAACCTCTCGCGCAGACACAGGATCTACGATGCTCAGATCGCTGTCGCCCTGGTTGACTACCAGCAACGTTTGAGCCCTGACGCGCGTTGGGACCAATCCAAGACAAAGAGCTGGGAGCAATAGATACTGAAAGACCAGCTTTCGCATAGGCCGAGAAGTATAGCCTATCGGCCGTTAACCGCGACCTCAACTCTGGTCCTCTGTCGCGGCTGGCTGCGACCCTGGCTGGATTGCGAGCAACTTCAGGTGAGGTCCGCGAACGGTCGGCAAGGCGGAGGTAAATAGCGTCGACATTATCCCTCGTTGCAAAATCGCTGTCTCTTGATCGGAACACTACGAACGCAGCAGTGGTATTGAAGCGGCGAACCATGCACCGTTCAGATCTCTTGTTCCTGGATGGGCTACCTGCAGATTACCTATCCCGGGGGCCACGACAGCGGGCGGCCGCCGAGTAAGTGGACGTGGAGGTGGAAGACGGACTGTCCGGCGCCGGGGCCGACGTTGAGGACGGTGCGGTATCCCTGCTCGATGTTGCGCTGGCGGGCGATGTGGGCGGCGGCGAGGTGGCAACGGCCGATGATTTCGGCGTCGGCGGCCTGGGCCTCTTTCAATCCGGGAAAATGTTTCTTGGGAATGATGAGAATGTGTGTGGGGGCTTGCGGGTTGATGTCTTCGAAGGCGAAGACGTGGTCGTCCTCGTGAACTTTCTTGGCGGGGATTTCGCCGCGGAGGATACGGCAGAAGAGGCAATTGGGATCGGTCATAGCTGGCTCACCTGGCGGAAAAGATACTACATGAAGGCTGATCTGGAAGTTATCTATGGCCGTTCGCGTTAGTTGGTGCGAACGTCGTCGTTGCGCTCATGGACCGACGTCAACGCAGGAACCAGCCAACTGCCAAAGCAACGACAATGAGCTTTATTAACCAGCCGACCGCGTAAGACACAACAAAAACACGGTGCAGCTTCATAAATGCGGCATTGGTGAGGATGAGTGGCAACGGGCCAATCAGCCACACCGCAACAGCTAGTTTGACCGCGCCCGATACAGAATGAAAACCCAGCCAGGCAGCGACATAGGCAAAGACTCCGCAGGTCAGAAACGGCAAGGGACTGGCAAGAGCAATCGCTCTACTTTCCTTACCCTGACGCCAGATTTCGGGATAGGTGTAGCGCCGATGGATCCAATCGCCGGCGAAGCACCAGTCAGTGAGCGACGAGACGACGCCGGCGCCAACGACGATCGCAACCAGTCGCGCCCAGTTCAAATCGTCTTCCTTCCAAATACGCAGGAATTGTACTCGTGCGAAGGCTTTCCGAGAAAGAGCCCGAACTGTTGGGCGACGGAATGCACACTACGTCTGAGCGCTAGTCTAACCGCACGAGGAAAACTGCGCCTTCGGGAGTTTGGGTTTCGGCGGCGAGTTCTTGGGCGCGATTGTGGTCGTCGTCGAGGACGCGGATGCGGATCCACCAGTCTCCGGCGGGGCTGGCGAAGCACGAGACGTTGGCCGTGTGATAGCGGCGGGTGAGGTGATCGGCGAGCTTGGTGGCCGCGTGTTGGTGGGGGAATCCGCCAATCTGTACGGCCCATTTTCCGGGCGACTCGGGAGACGCGGCGGACTGCATCAATTCGACTTTCACCTCGGCGACACCGGGCTGCCAAACATCGAGTTTGCGAGCGGCGGCGAGGGAGAGATCGAGGACGCGTCCGGGAATGAAGGGGCCGCGGTCGGTGATGCGGACGAGTGCGGTGTGTCCGGTCTTGACATTGGTGACGCGCACGATCGAGCCGAGAGGATAGGTGCGGTGAGCGGCTGTCATGGCGTGCATGTTGTAGATTTCGCCGTTCGATCCGCGGCGGTTATGGTAAGGCGGGCCGTACCAGCTGGCGAGTCCGGTTTCAGTGGCGAGGGGCCTGGCATTGGCGGGGAGGGTGGGTTCGGCGAGGTCGGCTTCGACTTCTTCACTGGGCTTGGGAGCTGCGTTTTTCTTTGATGGCGGGATGCTGGCGGCCGGTTGGGAATGAGTGGGCTCGGTGGTTGAGGCGGGAGGCGGAGGCGGCGGAACGCTCACGTGCGCCTGTTTGGGATGGCCGCAGGCGCTCAGAAAAAGGATTGCGATCAGAACAAAAAGAAGCATAGGGATGCTGACGAAGGGAGCGCGGCGCGGCGTGCCGGCGATTCGAGTGCCCACGTGCGTTACTTGGGCGGGTGAGGGTGCTGCTCCATGTAGTCGGCGAACTCCGTAAGTTTTTTTGAGGCCACGCGCAGGGCTTTGGTGGAGTGCGTGCGGACGGCCGGGACAACCTCGTCGTTGAGATACTTGATGAATTCGGGAATCTCTTTTTCCAGACGTTCGGCGGCGTCGCCGATGGTTTGGCTGACGCGTGCCGAAGCGTCTTCCACCTTGCGGTTGAAGTCGGTCATGGTGCTCCTTGCGCTGACTCGGCGTGAATGCGTCCACGCTGGGTTGCGGATGTCAGGCAGGGCTATTATTTCGTGCCCGTGAGCCGGGGTCAATGGAGGGCGGCCGATTTCGGTGGTTCGCCCGGATTCAGCGCGATGCGCGGATCGAATTCTTCTCTGCTGTAAAATGCGGGCTCCAGCGATGAAGTCCAAGGAAGTTAAATCGCAGACCGAGGTGCGGGAGCGGTTGCTCCGCACGCAAGTGCTGGCGTGGTACGACGCGCATGCGCGCGATTTGCCGTGGCGCGAGAGCCGCGATCCGTACCGCGTATGGGTGTCGGAGATCATGCTGCAGCAGACGCGGGTGGCGGCGGTGATTGCGCATTATCACGAGTTTCTGCGGCGGTTTCCGACGGTGGAGAAGCTGGCCGGGGCGCGGGAGGCTTCGGTGCTGGCGGCGTGGAGCGGGCTGGGATATTACCGGCGGGCGCGCATGCTGCATGCGGCGGCGAAGGTTGTGGTGCGGGATCGGGGCGGGAAGTTTCCAGCAACGGCGGAGGGATGGCGGGTTTTGCCGGGCGTGGGACGGTATACGGCAGCGGCCATTGCCAGCATCGCATTTGGTGAGCCGGTGGCTGTCGTAGATGGAAATGTGGAGCGGGTGGTGCAGCGTTTTTCGGGACAGCGGCTCACGGGAGAGAATTCTTGGCTCGCGGCTGAGAGGTTGCTGGATCGCGGGCGGCCGGGCGATTTCAATCAAGCGGTGATGGAACTAGGGGCTACCGTGTGTACGCCGCGGGCGCCGGCGTGCCTGACTTGTCCGGTAGTGGAGGTGTGCGCGACGCGCGGGGAGATGGCGGGATCGGCGAAGGCGGCGCGGCAGAAGAAGCGGGAGATTCATTATGCTTTGGATTCGCGCGATGGGGCGGTGTTTCTGGTGCGGCGAGCGCGGGCCGCGCGGTTGATGGCAGGGATGTGGGAGTTGCCCGAGGTTGCCGGGTCTGTGGTGGGGGTAGGCAAACAGCAAGTTCCTCGCTTCGCTCGGAATGACAAGATCCATGGGAGGTCTCGTGGCAAGACTGAGGAGTTTCTGTTCACGCTGAAGCATTCGATCACGGTGACGAATTATACGGTGCAGGTGTGGCGCATGACCGCGCCGTCGGAAGTTTGCGGGGAGTGGGTTGGCGTCGAGCGGTTGGCGCGGGTTGCGCTTACTGGGCTGGCACGAAAGATCTTGCGGAAGGCGGAAATCATTGCCCCCATCCGAAGGCCGAGCAGCGTCATCTAAGATGGAAGCAGGGCCGGTGCGAGCTTTATGGGCGGGCTGGAAACATCTTGCAAGGACAAATCGGAGGACGATCGATGGCGGCATTGGCTACTGGGGCGAAGGCGCCGGAATTTGAGTTAAAGACTGTGGATGGGAAGCGGTTTTCGTTGAACGACGAACTGGCGAGCGGAGCGGTGGTGCTGGTGTTTTTCAAGGTTTCGTGTCCGACTTGCCAGTATGCGCTTCCGTTTTTCGAGCGGTTGCACAAGGCTTACGGGCATAAGGGCGTCACGCTAGTTGGGGTTTCGCAGAACGATGCCAAGGACACGGCGGCGTTTAACAAGGAATTTGGCATCACATTCCCCATACTGCTCGATGACACGCGTTCTTACCCCGCGTCGAATGCCTACGGGCTTACCAACGTTCCCACGATCTTCTGGATCGCGCAGGATAAGGAGATCGAGGTTTCGAGCGTGGGATGGTTCAAGGCGGATTTCGAAGAGATCAACCGCAGGATGGCGGAGGCGGGCAAAGCCGCGCAAGTGCCGCTTTTCAAGCCGGGCGAAGATGTGCGGGATTTCCGCGCGGGTTGAGGGTCGAAAAACTAGCCGCCGGTTCGGCGGGCTGACTGTTAAAACAAGCTAACCACAGAGGACACGGGCTAAAATCCGGCATCAGGACACGTCCGGCCGTCACGTGATTCCAGTGGTGGGTGGACTCTCGTGCACCGGCTCCCCGCACTTCTCGTTCAACCGGGGCGGGGCCGTCCTTTACAATTCTTCAAGACCTACACGAACAAGGTCTTCCAGCTAGCGCCACTGTGTTGAGGGAGAGACCGGTTTATGCGAGGAATGCTGAAAATCATTTCGGCCTGTCTGATGGTGTGCGCGAGCCTGCTGCTATGGGCCGAAGGCGGAGCTGGAGCTGGCGGTTCGAAGACCGCAAAGGCGCCTTCGGTGAAACTCCCGGGGCCCGCGTTTGTGGCGCTGGAGACGATTACGCCGGAGCACATTCGCTGGCACGTGCGGTATTTGTCGCACGATCTGCTGGAGGGCCGCGGAACGGGGCAGCGCGGGGGCGACATCGCGGCGGAATACATCGCCACGCAGTTTGCCGAATACGGGCTGAAGCCTGCGGGCGATCACGGCACGTATATGCAGAAGGTGCCGCTGGTGGGGATCACGACGCTGGCGGAGACTCAGTTTTCTCTGGTGCCGAAGCAGGGCGAGGCAATGAATCTGAAACCTCTCGACGAGTATGTTGCTTTCGACCAGACGCAGCAGGCGCAGTCGGACGTGGATGCGGACATCGTTTTTGTGGGCTATGGGATTGAGGCGCCGGAGTACAACTGGGACGACTATAAAGGCCTGGACGTGCGCGGGAAAGTTCTTTTGATGCTGGTGAACGAGCCGCCTTCGGACGACCCAAAATTCTTCAAAGGCAAGGCACTTACCTACTACGGGCGCTGGACCTACAAGTATGAAGAGGCGGCGCGCAAGGGCGCGGTGGGAGTGATTCTGGTCCATCAGACGCAGATGGCGAGCTATCCCTGGGAAGTGGTGAGGAATTCGAATTCGGGGGAGAAGTCGTTTCTGAAGCTGGAGGGGCCGGCACTGAAGGTTGCTTCGTGGGTACAACTGGATGTGGCGAAGCGGCTGGCTTCGGGGTCGGGGATGAATCTGGAAATGATGATGCAGGATGCGCAGTCCCGGGAGTTTCGTCCGGTGAATCTGCGGGCAAAGCTCAGGGCGCATATGGTGAGCAAGGTTCGGCACTTCGAGTCGAACAACGTAGTGGCGATTCTGCCCGGTGCGGATCGCAAGATGGCCGATGAGGCGGTAATCTATACAGCGCACTACGATCACTTCGGCATTCGTCCAGACATGCCGGGGGACAACATTTTCAACGGGGCCGAAGACAACGCTACGGGATGCGGCATTCTGCTGGAGTTGGCGCGAGCCTTCGGGACGGCGGCGCAGAGGCCGCGGCGGTCGATTCTGTTTGCGGCGGTCACGGCGGAAGAGCAGGGGCTGTTGGGGTCGGAGTATCTAGGAAAGCATCCGCCGATTGCGGCGGGAAAGATTGCCTTGGATTTGAATTATGACGATGTGAAGCCGCTGGGGGCGCCGGAGGAAGTGGAAGTCTCCGGGGCGGAGCGGACGACGTTTTATTCGGCGGTGGAGGCGACGGCGAAGGAGTTCCGGCTGGCGATTCGTGCGGATGCGCGGCCGGAGGCGGGACACTTCTACCGCTCTGATCATTTCAGCCTGGCGCGGGTGGGGATTCCGGCGTTTTCGATTAACGAAGGGATGAAGTACAAGGGGCACAACGAGGCTTGGGGACTGGAGCAGGAGCACGAGTACGTGGAGAAGCATTATCATCAGCCTAGTGATGAGTACCATCCGGAGATGGACTTTGTGGGGGACTCGGCGATGGCGCGGTTTGGATTTGCGCTGGGGTGGGAAGCCGCGAGTTTGCCCAAGCTGATTGGATGGCAGAAGGGCGATGAGTTTGAGGGGACGCGGGCGAAGAGCAGCGGGCAGTGATTGAAAAGTTAGCGTTTCTCAGACGAAAGAATACGATCTTGCGTCCATTCCTGGCTTCGAAGTTCAGCGGCACGTGCGACGCCTTGCATTGCCCCGCGCCTCCCCGGTGAGTTTGCGAGTGCTGTCTCAAACTCTTTCAGCGCTAGACTGAGGTGATACTGCTCCAGGAGCAAGTACCCGAGCTGTTCGCGAGCCGGGACAATCGGCCCCGGGGTCACCGGAAGCTTCTCGACTGCGTCCTCCTCGTCGGCTGCAGCACGCATTAAGGCTACAGCCTCATCCGGCTTCCTATCTGCTTGGGCCGACCACGCCATGACTTCGCGCATCAGAATCGCCACCTGAATTGCCCAATAGTCGTTGCCTGACGCCCGAAGCTGCTCCTCGATTTGTCGCAATCGTTCAACCTCCGTGCTCGCCTCCGCAACGCGTCCTGTCCGAGCGAGGCCCAGGCCTCGACCCCAAACCGCAATTGCGACAACATGAGGCGGGGCCCCTGTGGGGGGAACGGTACCAGCAGCGTTGGCCCATTGACCGCGCTCAACCGCATAGCGAAGCGGTATGGCGGTGGAAGCGTACGCTACCTTGAAATCACCTTCGTTCACTTTTGGCATGCTCTGAAGTTGCTGAAGAATCTGAGCCGCCTCTTTGTCGCGTCCACTCTGCAGGTAGGCATACATCAGATAATCCATGGAGTGCAGTTCTTCGCCAGTGTCTCCCTGCTGGTGTGCAGCGGCCGATGCCGCAAGGTTGGAAGTGATGGAGTCTTCCCATAGGCCGAGTCGGGTGAAGATGTGCGATGGCATGTGCAATGCATGGGGCGCTGAGGGCGCAGTCTGGGAGTAGGCTTTTGCTGCCGCGAGGCCTCTGGGTGCGAGTTCCGAATTGTCGTACGCGTGGATGAGGTAATGAGGAATCCCCGGGTGCTGCGGGTAAGCGCGATCGAGCGGTTCAAGGAGATCGGCCGCCTGTTTCTGCTTCGCATGCGTCTTGTCTGCGGGAGATATGTTCGCCAGCAATGCAAGCGCGTAAAACACCTGTGCTTCGATATCTTTCCTGTTCTCTGAAGCCAGATTGCTCATCGCCTGCTCGTAGTTGAACGCCCGCGTGCGGTACGGAACGGTGGCAGCGTCCTGATATATCAAGCTCAGCGCGTGGATGAACTGGCGCTCGCGTTCGGAGCCGGCTCCGATCTGCTGGGCCCGCTGGATTTCCTTTTGCGCAATCGAGATTGTCTCGGCCACAATGGGCGGGTCCCAAAGCTGCTGAAAATACGTCATGGCCATCCCCCAATGTGCCATGGCACACTGCGGATCCAATTCGCCCACGGTCCGGAATGCATCTTCGGCGGCGGCGTAAGCGAAGGAATGAAGCAGAGCGACCCCACGGTCGAACTGACGTTGAACCGATGGCATGCAGGAAGTCGGAAACGATGTTTCTCCCAGCTTCTCAGGTGCGCCGTGGCTATGCGCTTCTTGTGCAGCTACCAAGGGAGGAAAAATGAATAGCAGAGTGAGGAATACTCTCCGCAGAAGGGACATCTCAGCTCCAGTAGACACGCAACGATTTTGCCGCACTCGATTCTACCTTGAAGCTGATGGCCAGGATTCGCGGAAAGCCAGCGCTCTAACCCAGTAACCGAGGTAACTTTAGCACACCTTCCGGGCATGCTAGCCTCGATATTTAGGTTTTAAATCAGCAACTTCCGAGGAGACTCCTGATCCAGGATGCCGAGAATTCCTATTTTTCGTCTAGGTGGAGCGCCGGACAAACCGGCGCCGCCGAATCTGGCTGCTTCGACGCCCTCTGTGTCGCTGGAGGGGATCTCGGTCGGGGTCGATAACCTGCGGCACGATGTGGTGCTGAGTCCGCGGTTTGTGGAGTTGGGGCGGGCGCAGATTGCGCGGTTGATCGCACGGCATGGCGAGCTGGAAGGATTGCTGTCGGCCGAGGCTCCGCGCTCGACGCAGGGACCTTCGTGGATGAGGAATCAGGCGGGAAAGACGGCGCGGCCGAAGACCGATCCGAGCGGGTGGAAATCAGCGCTGACCGAGTTACACGTCGCCTCGCTCAATCGAGCCAAGAAAGAAGCGCAGTTGTCAGTCGACGTGCTGGCGCGGCTGGCGGTCACGAAGTTTCTCCGCACGGAAATGAACCTTCAGTTCCTGCAGGTGCTGGAGCGGTGCCGCGTGCTGCTGAAAAGCTACGACAACATGCGGCAGGGGAAGGCGCATGAGTACCGCGAGCGACTGGCAGCGTTCCAGGTGCGAAAGAGGATCATCCTGCGCAAGACGGGGCAGGAAATCTTTGAGACTCTGCGCGAGGTGGAGAAGAGCACTTTAGCGCACACGCGGCGGTCGTTGTTCGGCGAAGAGACCCTTCGTGGAAGCTATTTCACCTATCCGCTGTTTCTGAACCGCCTGCTGTTTTCCGAAGACGGCCGGGATGACTACCTGTGTGCCGAGCACTACGTGATGCTGGGGAATTGGGACCGTGATCCGGACCGCTATGGCCGGATGCGGGAAGTGTCGTCGGGCTTTCTGCGCTCGCAATATGGCGAGGAAGTGAGCGCCGAGAAACTTGATGGGTGGATGAATGTCCCGGAGAACGCGCGGGAATTAGTGGGAACGGGGACCCCGGAAGATTCTGATGAGGGACTCGCACAACAGGAGCGCCTGGCGGAATGGGTGCGGCTGCTGGAAGACGAACGGGTGATGGAAAATGTGATCGCCTCGTATCACGTGGTGCCGCTGCTGAGCGAGTATGCGCCGCGCATCAATGCGCAGCAGTTGAAAAATGCGCTCATCGACCGGACGGAATGCGACCGGGTGGAGCGCATGATTCAGGAGCATGGCAAACTCTCGCCCAACAGTTTGTATGCGGCGGTGGCGAAGGTGGCCAGTTGTCGCGGTGCGGAGCGGGCGAAGGTGGCCGCGCGGTTCCTGGGAGATTTTTTCCACTACCACCGCGACTTGCGGCGGCTGGAGACTCTGAACGCAGCTTTAGATTCCGTCAACCTGGTGGGAAACGAACGATTGCAGGAACTGTCGCGGGTCAACGGGACGCTCTATGAGTTTCTGCTTCCGGAGGAACAGGGGCAGACGGACGCGGAACGAGTGCTGCGCCACGTGGTGCTCAAAGCGGATGTGCGTGACTCGACGCGGCTGACGCGCACGATGATGGAGAAGGGGCTGAATCCGGCATCGTACTTCAGTTTGAATTTCTACGATCCAGTGAACAAGCTGCTGGAAAAGTACGGGGCGCAGAAAGTATTTCTGGAAGGCGATGCCATCATTCTGGCCATTCTGGAGCGCGAAGGCGAGCCCGGGTTGGCGGTGAGCCGCATGTGCGTTCTGGCGCGGGAGATCATCGAAATTGTGCGCGGATATAACGGACTGATGCAGCGCTCGGGGATGCCGCAGCTGGAGCTGGGCGTAGGAATCACACTGCAGGAGTCAGCGCCGCTGTACCTGATGGATGGTGAGCATCAGATTATGATTTCGGAGGCGCTGAACGAGAGCGACCGGCTTTCCTCGTGCAACAAGCGGGCACGCAAGGTGATGGAGCCACAGGCCGGTCCGTTCCACGTGTATGCGTTTCAGGCGGCGGAACTGGACGAGAATGGAAACCCGGAAGATGTGATTCTGAGCTACAACATGGGCGGGATTCGCATGAATGAAATGGCCTTCCGCAAGTTGCAGCAGGAGATCACGCTCGAGGCGCTGAAGGTGCGACTGCCTGCGTCGCTGGCTTCGTCGGATAAAGGAGAATACCGGCTCTTCAGCGCCACGGTGCCGGTGGATCGGGACATCTTCCGCAAAATTGTGCTGCGGGAGAGCCGGATTCCGCGAATCGATCCGGCGGATTTTTCGGTGACGGGGTGGACGGAGCGGTCGTACTACGAGATCTGCACCGATCCCGCGATTTATGCGGCGCTGGAGAAGAAGAAGGGCGCGGGCAGGAATTAATGGTTAGTGGTTAGTGTAAGACACCGGCATCCGATTTGTTTTCGAACAGCCCCAAGAATCCTTTTGTCGAGATGTTGCTTACAACGTCTCTTCCTACAAGTTTGTCTTTCAAGGTTGGTTCGGCGGTCGCGACGGCAGAGTTTTAGCAGGCTACGTCCCGACGACTAGAAATTCGTGCCGACGCGGGCCGGTCGGAAAGGTATCTGGAATGTCGCTTCGACGTCGACCGGGGAGCCGTTTTTCGTGGCGGGCTTGAATTGCCATTGCGCTACGGCCTGGCTGGCGAACTGATCGAGGCGGTCGTCGACGCCGCGGAGGACACGCACGTTGCCGACGGTCCCGTCGGCGCGAATAATCGCATAAAGAATCACCGTGCCGGAGACGTTCTCGCGCATGAGTTGCAGAGGATAGGCGGGATCGACTTTGCGCGTGGCGGCGGGTTGGGAGAGATCTCCGGCGGGTGAGTTCGCGTCAGGATTGCTTGAATCAGGATTGCCTGAATCATGGTCGAGTTCGGCGAAGCGGATGACCCAACTGCCGCCGGCGGAATTCAGGTTCGGCATGTTGAGCGTGAGGGAATAGAACTTGCGGTTGCCGAAGACGGCGCGTTCGGCTTCCGAAAGCTTGGTTGTGCTTTCCGGCTGCATGGTGCGGGATGGCGCGCTGGTCACGCGCGGCGGACGCACGCTGGCCATAAGGTTTGGATTGACGGAGTTGGGCGAGGCCTTGCCGGGATCGCCCGCCACAGGCGAGGTCTTCGCCGCTTCGCTTCCCACGTAAAGGCCTGCGGGCAGATCACTGGTTCCCTTCCGGGTTGATCCACTACCAATTTCTTTGCCGTCGCCTTTGCCATTGGTAGCGGTTCCGGCGGTAGCGCCTCCAGAGACGGCACCGGGCGAGCCTGACGCTCCAGGACGGCCTTCGGGCGTGGCAGCGAAGGCGCCGCGACGGTTCCCTGCGGGCGGGCTGGGCGGCGCGCCTATGGCGGGATGCAGGTTCAACGCAATGACGCGGCCGCGCGCTCCAAAAGACTCTGCGGCGGACCCCGAAGCGGAAAGTGACGGAGGCGGAGGAACGAGTTGCGGAGCGCCGGCGCCGGCTGATGGAGATCCGGGAATGGCACGTTGTTCGGCGACTGGAAGTTGGGGCGCAGGGGCAATCACGGAACTCTGGCCGATGTTGAGTTCGCCAAGCGGTCGAGTGGACGCAGTCTCGACGCTGGGCGGAGGCGCGATGACGGAAGGTTGCGGAGCTTGGAACGCGGCCGCATTCGAAGTGCGCAGGTCAGGCGGTGGAGCTACGACGGAGTTTTGCAGCACGGGAGAGTTCCGGCGATTTTTGAGATGAGCAGCGTCGGGAGGCGGCGCGGTGACGGAGTTCTCCAGTTGGGGCGCGATGCGGGTAATGTCGGCGGCGGGCGTCAGCGGGACGGGAGGGATCGCGAGCCGCGGTTTCTCTATCTCGTCAGACCACGCAACGATGTTGGGGAGCGCAACGTCGCGCTTCAGTTTGATGTTGGGTGGTGTGACGATGGTCTGTGAGCGGTTGTCGGCCTCGGGGGGAACAGAAATGATGGGTTGGCGGGAGAACTCTGGATCGGCCTTCGCGGGCTGCGCCGCCTGCGCGCTGCGAGTATCGAGTGGAGGAAGATATTCCGAAGGCTGGTAATAGATCACCTGAGCGCGGTCGAAGGTTGGCCTCGCCACAACTTGGGGCCGCAGCGCGAAGAAGCGGGTGAATCCAATGAGCAACGCGAACACGAGGACGTGATAGGCGCCGGATTGGAGGAAGCGGTTCCACGGAAGCCCACGCTTCACGAGTACGTCAGGCCAGAAGGGTGCAGGGGTGGAGCGGAGTTCGAGCGGCGGCAGACGCCGTGGGAAAATGAGGTCACGGAGGTTGCCGAAGAAGACTCGCGGCCAGGACGGCAGCTCGACCAGAAGCCGTGGAACGGGCGCAGGCTGCGGGATTTCGCCGAGAGGCCGGGCTGCAATCATCTCACCTATAGTAGATGCGGGAAAAGGAGTTGGGATAGCCGGGAGGACACGGAGCGGGCGTTTGAATCCGCTGCGGGAGCGCACGCCCCGCCGCCCTGTTCCGCGCAAGTGCTTATCAGCAAGAGCGTTTATAATCTTGTGTTTCGGCACTCTGCCGCATTCTCACTATTAAGGACACACTTTGCTCGATTTCTTAGGAGATCTACGACGAACTCATATGTGCGGGACGCTGCGCGGCTCCGACGCCGGCAAAAAAGCCGTGCTCATGGGATGGGTGAACCGGCGGCGCGACTTGGGGAATCTCATATTTATTGATCTGCGCGACCGCACCGGCGTGACCCAGGTTGTGCTCAACCGCGAACTGGACGCTGCGGCGCACGACAAGGCGAACACGGTGCGCAACGAATATGTCATCGCCGTGATCGGCACGGTAAAGGGGCGCGACGCAGATACGGTAAACAAGAATATTCCTACGGGCGAAGTGGAGCTGGTAGCGGATGAGATTCGTATTCTGAATGAGTCAAAGCTGCCGCCATTCTTGCCGTCGGACACGGCGCTGACTAATGAAGAGACGCGGCTGAAGTATCGCTACATCGATCTAAGGCGCGAGGTGATGCAGTTCAACATTGAGACGCGACACAAGGTCGCGAAGGCGATCCGCGATTATCTTTCGGCGGAGGGATTCTTTGAGATTGAGACGCCTTTCATGACGCGGTCGACGCCGGAGGGGGCACGCGATTATCTGGTGCCGAGCCGCGTGCAGCCAGGGACATTTTATGCACTGCCGCAGTCGCCGCAGTTGTTCAAGCAGATCCTGATGATTTCGGGATTCGACAAATATTTTCAGATTGTGCGCTGCTTCCGCGATGAAGACCTGCGCGCCGACCGGCAACCGGAGTTTACCCAGATCGATCTGGAGATGTCGTATCCGCAGCCGGAGCGCGTGTGGGAAGTGGTCGAAGGATTTCTGACGGCGGCATTTCAGGCTGCGGGCAGCGTGATCAAGACGCCGTTTCCGCGCATGGACTATGACGAAGCCATCCGGCTGTATGGCATCGACAAGCCGGATTTGCGGCTGCCCGCGTTTACTGAGGTGCGGGAATGCCTTACGCCGGAGAATCTGCAGGAACTGGCGATCAATGCGAATCTGCCGGTGATTGCAATCCGCACGCCCAAAGTCGGCGACCTATCGCGCAAGGAGCGCGACGACATCAAGCCGATGTTCCACGCCAAGGGCGGCGCGAAGATTTTCGAAGACTTCAAGCGCATCGGCAACAAGTTCCCCGTAGCGGCGGCCGCGATCGCAAAGAAGACCGGGATGGAGGAAGGCGATCTGATCGTATTGGTGGCCGGGTCGTCACAGGCCGGGCCGCAGACGGCGATGCCCACACACCGCAAGGTTACGCCCGCGGAGCTGGCGATTTACGCATCGGCGGGGCTGCTGCGGCTGGCGCTGGCGCAGAAGTATGCGGAGCGGCACGGCATTTTCAAGAAGAGCGGCGACGCGGCGAAGGATTTCCGCTTTTTATGGGTCACGAATTTCCCCATGTTCGAGTGGGATGAAGGCGAGAAGCAGTGGATGGCGGCACATCATCCGTTTACTTCGCCGCATGAACAGGACATGACATTGCTGGAGGCGGGAGTGGAGTCGGTGAACGATCCGCAGTCGCCGTTGAGCGCGGTGCGGGCGCTGGCTTATGACGTGGTGCTGAATGGGACGGAGTTGGGCTCCGGGTCGATTCGTATTCATCGCCAGGACATTCAACGCAAAATCTTCCGTGCGCTGGGCATGACGGAAGAGGAGGCGAAGTCGCGCTTCGGATTCTTTCTGGAGGCGCTAGAGTATGGCACGCCTCCGCACGGAGGGATTGCCCTGGGGCTGGATCGTATCGTGATGATTCTGGCGGGGGCCGAGAGCCTGCGTGAGGTGATTCCTTTCCCCAAGACTGCGCGCGCGGTGGATTTGATGTGCGACGCGCCCACGCCAGTCAGCGACCGCCAGCTGCGGGAGTTGGGGATTGCGGTGAAGAAGTAGGTCGCAGCTTTGGGTCGTCGTGTCGTGTTCCGGTCCATCCGTTCCACTTAGCATTCTCCAGAAAAGGCTACGAAGATAATGGGCGTGCCCACTCTTATTGGAATCCCCTTCGACGCCTACTCTTCTTACCTGCGAGGGGCGGGGGAGGCTCCGCCAAAGATTCGGGAGGCGCTGGCTTGCGATGCCTCGAACACTTGGTCAGAGTCGGGTGTGGATCTGGGCGTTGCGGGTGTATACGAGGACGCGGGGGATCTTACGTTTGCGGAAAAGGACGCGTTCGCGGCAATTGAGGCTGGAGTGGGCGCGCTGATCGAGCAGAGAAAGCGGCCCGTCTCGCTGGGAGGGGATCATTCGATCACGTATCCCATCGTGAAGGCGGTTGCGCGGCGGCATCCGGAGCTGACGATTTTTCATTTCGATGCGCATCCGGATTTGTATGAGGAGTTCGAGGGGAACCGGCTGTCACATGCTTGTCCGTTCGCGCGGATCATGGAATCGGGGCTGGCGAAGCGACTGGTGCAGGTCGGGATTCGCACCATGAACCGGCATCAGCGGGAGCAGGCGCAGAGATTTGGGGTAGAGGTGGTGGAGATGCGGGAGCTGCCTGCTTATCAGAAGTTAAAGTCGAAGGGGCCCGTGTATATCACGTTCGATATGGATGTGCTGGATCCGGCGTTTGCGCCGGGGGTTTCGCATCGCGAGCCTGGCGGGATGTCGGTGCGGGAGGCGATTGCGCATCTGCATGCAATCGAGGGAAACATCGTCGGCGCAGATTTGGTGGAGTACAACCCCGTGCGAGATGTTGGCGGAGTGACCGCGACGGTGGCAGCGAAAATTCTGAAGGAGATTCTAGGGAAGATGATTGCGGGGTGGCGATCGGAGAATACAGAACTTAACCGCAAAGACCGCTGAGCACTCGCGGATTCCGCCCAGCAGAACGTTGAACAAGAGCTTTCACCACAGAGGGCACCGAGAAACTCTGAAAAAACGATATTGTTGGCGTAGAATCTCCTGTCATGCAATTGGCGAAACTTGCTGTGGTGTGTGCGCCGCTCGTCCTCGCGTTGGGATGTGGCGGAGGCGGGATGGGGTCGAGCGGCGGCTCGGGCGGGGGTGGTTCCAATCCTGCTTCTGAGTCGATCGTGATTTCAAAGGCAACAAATGGGCCATTCAGCGTGGCCATGTCGACGTCGTTCCAGCCGGCGGAGTGGGATTATCAATTCTTTACGCTGAATCCGACTGCGACCACGACACTCGGGACTCTCAGTCCGCACCACATTCGACTGCAGGGAGTTTCTCAGGGAGTGCCGCAGACCACTGCGTCGACATGGGATTTCGGCATCCTCGATGCAATCACGCAGCCGGTGCTGAGCGTGGGCGATCACAGCCCGGAGTTTCAGATCGCAGTTGCTCCGGCCTTCATGTACGATGCCAATCACAATTTTCTTGATCCGACGTACCAGCAGTTCGCCGCTTACGTGCAGGATCTGGTGCGGTATTACAACGTACCGGGCGGTTTCTCGGCGCCAGATGGGCAGCATGCCTCACCGAGCGGGATACCGATTACCTGGTGGGGGATTTATAACGAACCGAACTTCAACAATCTGGATTCGACGCAGTACACGCAGCTTTACAACACTGTCGTGCCTGCCATGCGGGCGGTGGATCCGTCGCTGAAATATGCGGCGGTCGAACTGGGGGACTATTCTGGACTCGCCAATCAATTCCTTCCCGCGTTTGTGAGCGGCGTGACCGCGCACGTGGACGTACTCGCAACTCATTTCTATTCCACGTGCGATCAGAAAGACGGCGACACCACGTTGTTCGCGACGGTGCCCCGGTTCGCCACGGAAGTGGGAGATATTTATACCGAGTTGCACACGAATCCAGCGTTGTCGTCGGTACCAGTATGGGTGACGGAGAACAACGTCAACGCCGATTATGAGGGAGCGAATGGGATGAGCACGTGCAATCCCGGACAGACTTTTGTGGACGACCAGCGCGGGTCGAGTCCATTCTTTGCGGCGTGGCGGCCGTATGTTTTCTCGCAGTTGGGAAAGGCAGGGGTACAGGCGCTCTATCACTGGGATTTCGGCGCGGATCAGCAGTACGGCGAGGTTGACTACGGTACCGGCGCGCTGCAACTCAGCTACTGGGTGGACTACTGGCTGGGGCAAGAGTTTCCGTCTCCGCCGGGTGCGACGGTGCTGCAGTACAAGGCGACGGACGATGCGGAACTGGAAACGCTGCCTGTGGTCAATAGCGACGGCAGCGTGGTGATCATGGTGGCGAATCACGCGGTGAACGCAGCCGGCGACAATAACGGTCCGGGAGCGGCGCGGAGCGTGCAGGTGGATGTTTCTGCACTAGGGACGTTCTCCCGCGGCAGTCTGCTCGTGATCGACAAGAATACGAGCGCGAGTAGCGGCCCCACGGCGGCGGCGATGACTCCGGCAGCGCAGATGACGATTATGCTGGGCGGATACGCTGTCGCATTCCTGACTCTGAAGCCGTGATCCGGGCAAAGAGCCCGAAGATCCAACCACAGAGGACCGGAAAAGGCCCGGAGCCCAGGGTGGATTATTTTGCGTCCAAGATCATGGTTGGGGAATCTTTAAACCAACGCATAACGTAGCACGGTATTTTGTGTCCAATCTAAGCGTCGAGACGCAGGTTTGTAGCTCGATCCAACGCCTGCGACCCAACTCGCGTTACAGTACATAGGGCAAAGCGGCTTTACGACTTATGGCACATAATTTTCAAGAATTCGTGGCAAGAGGCTTACTGGTGGCAGGTTTGGCGGCAAGCGCAATCACGGCGGGCTGCTCGGGTAACGCGGCAGAGAATCCTCACGCGAGTGGCCCGGGAGCTATGCCGGTCAAAGTACTGGAGGCGCGGACGGTACCCGTCGACGATGCATCCGAGTACGTGGCGACGCTGAAGTCGCGAGACTCGGCGGTAATCATGCCGCAGGTTGAGGGGCAGGTCACCCAGATTTCGGTGCACTCGGGCGAGCGAGTTGAAGCCGGAAGGGCATTGATCGGGATCGACCCACTCAAGCAGCAGGCTACGGTCAAGAGCCAGGAGAGCGCGCGGGCGGCGCAAGCAGCGAATCTGAGCTGGGCGAACAAGCAGTATGACCGCGCCCAGGGTCTTTCTTCCGCGGGGGTAGTGAGCAAACAGGATCTGGAGCAGGCGAAGTCCACACTGGACGCGGCCCAGGCACAGATGGACGCCCTCGATGCACAGGTGAGCGAACAACAAGTGCAACTTCATTACTACAGAGTGGTCGCGCCGCGCGGAGGGATCGTGGGAGACATTCCGGTGCACGTGGGCGACCGGGTGACGACCGCGACGCTGTTAACGACGGTCGACCAGCCGGGAAGCCTCGAGGCCTACGTGTATGTGCCGATCGAGCGCTCGTCGCAACTCAAGATGAATCTGCCGGTGCAAGTGCTCGACAGCGACGGCAAAGTGCTCGCCGAATCGCGCATCAGTTTTATATCTCCGCAGGTGGATAATACGACGCAGACGGTGCTGGTGAAGGCGAGAATTACCAATGGGAACGATGCACTGCGGCAATCACAGTTCATTCGGGCACGCGTAGTGTGGGGAACGCATCGCAATCCAGAAGTCCCGATCCTCGCGGTCTCGCGACTGGCGGGCCAGTATTTTGCGTTCGTGGCCGAGGCGCAGGACGGCGGCTCATTCGTGGCCCGGCAAAAACCGCTGACGATTGGACAGACCGTGGGCAACAACTACGAGGTGCAGGACGGCATCAAGGCCGGGGACAAAGTGATTGTTTCCGGAACTCAGTTTCTGCGCGACGGGGCGCCCGTAATTCCGCAGAGCTGACAATCGGCATCCGGCTATAGGCATCCGGCGTCCGGTCACTAAGATTCGAACATTCAACAACAGTTGCTGAGATTGCATCTTGCGGCTTATGAACCGGAAGCCGGGTTTGGGTTACCGGAAGCCGTTTTCACTACAGTTATGATTCGTCATTGAGCGGCGAAGTCTGCCGCACACGGGATTCTTCATGTTTGTCGACTTTTTTATCAGACGTCCGGTGTTTGCCACGGTGTGCGCGCTGCTGATCATTCTGGCGGGGGCGGCGGTGTTGCCGACACTGCCGATTGCCCAGTTTCCGAATCTTGCGCCGCCGCAAGTAGGCGTTTCCAGCTTCTACATCGGGGCGAGCGCGCAGACGGTGGAGAGCGCGGTCACGATTCCCATCGAGCAGCAGATCAACGGGGCGGAAGGGATGAAGTACATCACCTCCACGAGCGGTAACGATGGAACCAGCAGCGTGATTGCAACATTTGATCTGAACCGCGATCCGGATCTGGCTACTGTCGACATTCAGAATCGCGTGAACACTGCACAGGGACGGCTTCCGGCCGCAGTGAAGGCCGTCGGCATCACGACAGTAAAGACGTCTCAGAACTTTGTCTTCGGCTCGGCCGTCATCTCGGACAACAACAAATATTCCACGCTGTTCATGAGCAATTATCTCGATGTCTATGTGCGGGATGCGCTGAAGCGTATTCCGGGGGTCGCCGATGTGGTCATCTTCGGCGAGCGCAAGTACTCGATGCGGCTATGGCTCGATCCGGTACGGATGGCGGGACGCGGGCTGACGGCGCCCGATGTAGTGAACGCGCTCTCGGAGCAGAATGTGGAAGTCGCGGCTGGTCAGGTCGGCCAGCAGCCGTCGGTCGCGGGACAGCAGTATCAGGTCAGCGTGCGAGCGGTGGGAAGGTTGAGCGAGCCGGCGCAGTTCGACAACATCATTCTGAAGACGAATTCCGATGGAACTTTGGTCCGCCTGAAAGATGTGGGGCATGCGGAGCTAGGCGCGGAAAACTACAGTTCCGATTTGCAATTCAACGGGCAGGACGCGGTGGGATTGGGGGTCACGCAGCTCTCAACTGCGAACGCGCTTGATGTGGACCGGCGGGCGATTGCGGAACTAGACCGGTTATCGAAAAACTTTCCTCCGGGCATGCATTACAAGCTGGCGTTCGATACGACGGACGCGGTGGGGGAGTCGATCCGGGACGTGCTGAGCACGCTGGGAACCGCCATTGTGCTGGTGATTCTGGTGATCTTCGTTTTTCTCGAAGACTGGCGCAGCACCTTGATTCCGGCAGTGACCATCCCGGTGTCGCTGATCGGGACATTCGCGTTCGTCAAGCTGCTGGGGTTCTCGATCAATACACTCACGCTGTTTGGCATCACGCTGGCGACGGGACTGGTGGTGGACGACGCGATTGTGGTGATCGAGAACATCGAGCGCCACATTCAGGAAGGCCAGCGGGACGCGCACCAGGCGGCATCGGAAGCGATGGGCGAGGTGACGGGAGCGGTTATCGCAACGTCCCTGGTGTTGGTCGCAGTGTTCGTGCCGGTAGCGTTTTTTCCGGGAACGACAGGCATTCTATTCCGGCAATTCGCGCTGACGATTGCATTTTCGATTACGATCTCCGCGTTCAATGCGCTGACGCTAACTCCGGCGCTGTCGGCTTTGTTGTTGGGCCGCGAACATGGGGAAAAGATCTGGCTGTTCCGGGAAGTGGACAAGGTGATCGCGGGCACAACGAACGGATACCGGCGTGCTCTGCGGTTTTTCCTGAATTTCAAGATGGTGGCGGCGCTGATCTTTCTGGCGGGGCTAGGGCTCACATTTTTCGTATTTACGCGGGTGCCGACGGGGTTCGTGCCGGACGAAGACCAGGGATATTTCATCATCGTGATCCAGGCACCGTCGGGAGCCTCGCTGGAATATACGAAGGGGATTGGAAAGCAGGTTGCGGCCTTGCTGGCGGATGTGCCGGAGACGGAAGGAACGTTCTCCGTGGCCGGCTTCAGTTTCTCGGGGGCGGCCGCGAATCAGGGACTTATTTTTGTTCCCTTGAAGCCGTATTCGCAGCGGAAAGGGGACACCCATAGCGCGGTGGCAATTCTAAACCGCATCCGTCCGCGACTGTTCGGGGTTTCGGGAGCAATCGTGTTTCCGACACTGCCGCCGCCGATTCAGGGGTTGGGACAGTTCGGCGGGTTCCAGTTCGTGGTGCAGGACCAGGCTGCGCACAAACTCGAAGAACTGGCTGGCACGGCACAAGGGCTGATGCAACAATCGGCGCAGCGCAAGGAATTGACTCGCCTCTTCACGTCGTTTACGGCGAACGACCCGCAATATCTGGTGACCATCGATCGCGAGAAAGCGAAGAGCCTGCATGTGCCGCTGTCGCAAATCACGGATACGCTGGGTGTCTACATGGGCTCGGCCTATGTGAACGATTTCGACTTTAACAACCGGTCGTACCGAGTTTACGTGCAGGCCGACAAACAATTCCGATCGGAAGCACAGGATATGAAGCGGTTTTACGTGCGCTCCGACGGCGGGGCGATGGTGCCGCTCGACAATTTGATTAGCATCACGCAGACGACGACGCCGCAGGTGATCAGTCACTACAATCTGTTCCGGTCGGCGGAAATCGATGGCTCGCCGGCGCCGGGATATAGTTCCGGGCAGGCGATCGCAGCGATGGAGGATCTGGCCAAGAAGATGCCGCAAGGATTTGCATACAGCTGGACGGGCCTGTCGCTGGAGGAGTTGCAGGCCGGCGGGACGTCGCTCCTTCTGTTTGGGCTGGGCACGCTGGTGGTGTACCTGACGCTGTCCGCGCAGTATGAGAGCTTCGTGCTGCCGTTTATTGTGTTGCTGGCGGTGCCAATGGCGCTGCTGGGAGCGCTGGGAGCGCAGTGGATGCGCGGATTACAGAATGATGTGTTCTGTCAGGTCGGACTGGTGATGCTGGTCGGGCTGTCGAGCAAGAATGCGATTCTGATCGTGGAATTTGCGGAGCAGTTGCGCGGGCGCGGAATGCCGTTGGTGGAAGCGGCAGTGCAGTCGGCGACGATTCGCCTGCGGCCGATCTCTGATGACTTCGCTGGCGTTTATTCTCGGCGTGGTGCCGCTGGTGGTGGCTACGGGCGCGGGCGAGAATGGACGGCATTCGGTGGGGACGACCGTGTTTGGTGGGATGATTATGTCGACGATTCTGAATCTGTTCTTTATTCCGGTGTTGTATTTGATTATTGAGGGATGGCGGGAGCACGGGAAGGCGCCGGTTGTCATTCCCCTAGAGTCTGAGGTGTAGCGTTTCTTTCGCCTCCTTCGGGGCTTGTTCCCATTTTCCGCTGCCCACCCACGGCTTGCGCCGTGGGCTACATTCTTTCGCCGCTTCGCGGCTCGGGTTGCGGCTGCTCCGGCGGCTGGGCCAGGCTTTCTTATGCGGCAGCTTCGGGGCTGGGCTTCGCCTTCCGAGTGGTGCTGCGTCTCTGCGCGGCGGCGGACTTCTGTTTCTTCTTTAGCGCCTCGCGGCGGCGCATCTTGGCCATCCACTCCCTGGAATACATGGTGCCGCGGCACTTGGGCGAGCCGCAGTGGCAGGGGGCGGGGTCGTCGTCGTCGTAGAGGTTGTAGTCCCAGACGAGCTCTTCGCCGGCGGCGATGTCACGGATGGCGAAGAGCCAAACGCGGCCTTTAATCTCGTCGACTTCGCAGTTGGGATCGCAGGAATGATTCAGATAGGCCCCCAGGCCTTCACCGTCGATCACAGTCTTGCCGTCATCCAGTCCATAAAGGTAGGTGCGCAAGACGCCATCGTAGCGGCGGTCGGCTTCCTCGGCGGTGATGCGTTCACCGGCATACTCCACCACCCGAGTTCCCTTGCGGATCGGCTTTGAGGTGTAGACACCAACGGAATGAATGGGTGAAGGACGAACGACTAGAGGCATAAACTAATTTCGCATGGCAGGGCAGTTTTGGGGAATGTGAAAAATTGAGTAATTGGGTAGTTTTGCAATTTATAGCTGAGGCTCTCAGGCTCTTAAAACTACTAAATTGCTCTACGGGTCGTAGACGGAGCTTCCGAAGCCTTGTTTACGGGCGGCGTCCTGCAGGTCTTCCAGGCGCTTTTGCTGCTGTTCCAGTTGCGCCTTCATGCTTTCCACCTGATCCTGCTTCTCCTTCTGGCGTTCATTCCACTGTATGCAGTTGGCAACGCAGTTTCCGCCCGCATAGTGGATGGACTCGCTAAGGCCGGCGATTTCGCGCTGCAACGAAGCAATGGCGTTCTTCTGATTCTGAATCTGGGACTGCCATTGCTCGGCGGGAATCTTCTGCGTTCCGTAGGTCGGCTGTGAGTATCGGGTGTTTGGAGTCTGGGAGCCGGGTGCCGACGTCACGGTCGATCCGTGTGAGGCAATCTCGTCATTGGTGATGACTCGGGGCGGCTTGGGCGGTTGAGCATCCTTCGAGACTGCGCCACTGGCCTGGGCATCCTTGCGCTGCGCGTCTTTCGCGGGTGTTTCTTTGGCCTGGGCGTCCTTCTGCTGCTTCTGCACACGGGCCTGGCGAGCCACATCTCCGAGAGATTGCGAATCTTGACTGTAGGCCAGGAAGGCGCACACGAGCGCGTTGGCCGCGAGTAAAACGAAAGTTCGCCGTGTCCGCATCGAGAAAACCTCCGCTAGGAACTGTTGACAGGAAAACGGCATGATCGAACAATGTTATCGCCGAGGGTGGATCGCTCCGAGGTTACCTTCGTACACGTGCTACGGGGCCGTCTAAATAGCGGTATAGCGGGCGATCAAGGCATCCAGTTTCTCGAGGAGGGCGCCGTTTCCTTGTCGGGGGTATTGCGCCAGTGCTTCGCGATAGTGCGGCAGATTGTAGAGAAAAGACTCGACCCGCTCTTTGTTCAACTCCTCCCAGTAAGCGCCGTAGCCGGCCTTCTCCAGCCAATAGGCGTTGAAGATCTGCTCGAACTGGTGGCTCACCGGGACGGCCAGATACGGCTTGCCCAAATGCAGGGCCTCGGTGACCAGCGAAAATCCGGAATTGGCGACGATGGCGCGGGCACTGGTCAGGTCGGCGAAAAAGCCGTCGAGCGAGGGCTTCTTGTAAAGTATGTTTCCTTCTTGGCCTTCGCGGCCGAAGCCGTAGGCGATGAAGGGGCAGTGGACGGAAGCTAACAACTTTGCCAGTGCCGGGGCAGGCGAGGTCACATAGAGCAGGACGTGGTCGCCTTGCGTGGGAGTAGCCTCGAGAATTTCCTGCCGCAGCAGCGGAGGAAACAAGAACGTGTTGCGCTTGCGGATGGGCGCCGTGAAGAAAGAAATTACGAGGTAGGCATTGGCGTGTGGGGTCATTAGGCGGGTGACGAGCTTGGCCGCGGCGGCGTCGCCGCGGTACTGCCTGGGATAAGACACCACGGCGTTGGTGAGGCAGTGCTGGTTGTCGATGGAGATGACCGGAAGGCGTTTCTTGTGTCCGACGTGACAGGTGAGCGGCTCGAAGTCGGTGATGATCAGATCCGTCTTCCATTCGTCGACCAGGTCCTTCAGACGGGACAGGCTTCTGGCGGCTTGCGGGACTGTGATCAAGTTCTTCGCGATGGTGCGCTTGTAGCGCACACGATTGTTGACGTAAGCGAAGTGGAAGCCGTAAATCTCGGTGACGTCGAAGTGCGGCTTCAAATTCTGCAAGCCGCGATCAAAGGAAGCTACGTGGACGGTGTGTCCCTGGGCGACGAGATGAGAGAGCACTTCTTTGGCTCGGGTAGAGTGGCCCGCGCCTTCGCCGTTGACTCCATAAAGAATGTTAGCCATGTGAGCTCGAAGGGCGAGTATACCGCGGCAAGACAAAGACTATCTTGCGGAACGGGAATGTTTGCCTATGGCTGAGCGGTCAGCATGGGCAACGTCACCGTATCGATGGTGTGAGGGTCGTCGCGAAGTCGGATGTAAAGAGTTTTACCTTTGGGCGGGGGAATTGCCAATGCATCCTCCACAAAACCTTCCGGGACGGTCACCGAGTTGACGAAATCAGCATCCGTGCTCACCGAGTCGAGCAAGAAAAGTTTGTCGCCGTTGAGAGTGCATTGCTTTTCGGAAGCGGGCACGCAACGAATTTCCTTGAGCATGGGAATGCGCACCAGATCTACCAGCGGCTGCCAGTCGCCGTCAGTGCCGTCGGCTGCGACCGGGCGAAACTTCAAAGGTCCGAACGCCGAAGGGCCTAGGAGTTTCATGGGGTCAAGAACCGCGAAAACCGTCTTCGAGTCCTGCAGCGTGAGATTGCCGTCTTTAAAGCTCAGCAGCACGCGAAAGGACTCATCGGCAGTCGCAACTTCGATCTTTTCGGTGGAAGGAAAGGTCTCCGGCACCTGCGTTTTGAGGAAGAAGTTCAGCCGACCATCCTGCGGCAATTCGTCCTGACTACCGAGACGAACGGCGGGTGGGGACGAGGTCTGATCCAGTTGCACGCTCTGGCTGAGGACGCTGACCGCAGGGCGCGGGGCTTCGACCTCCGATTTGAGATCGAGGACACGGCCATCTTTGAGAGTAGCGTGAACGACGATCGAGTCACCGGGATGCAGCTTCGTTCTAGCGGCCGCGTCTTGGGTGGTCAGCTTGAGTTCGTCCTGCTGGTGGGCGCGGGTGAGCGTCTCCGGAATGAAGCGAAGGCCGTTCACCTCCAGGCTGTCGACGTGATCCAGGCGTGTGCCTTTGAGAACGCCGTCGGCATCGCCGGCGTGGATGCTGAAACTGTCGAGGCGACCGGCCTCGGCGTAGGTGTGAAGCGGAATTTCGTCGGCTTCGCGCAGTCCAAACTTCTTGATCAACATGGTGACCGATCCCGCACTGGCTTTCTGCAGCGGGACTTTTACTTCGAGTTCGTCTGGCTTCGGACGTCTTCCACTCGGTCTCGAGCGGTTTTCCCTGCTCATCTTTGAGCTTCACTTCGCTCACGCAACATGCGTCAGCAGACTGCAAGTGGAGCGTGTCTTCGCGACCGACGATCAGCGCGCTGGCATCTTTGGAGGCGACAATCCATTGCGCGGGCCGTGAAGTACGCAGCCGGTAGTGCGGTCCGTCGAAGCGAGTGGAAGCCCCAGGATCCGCGCAGAATTCCGGTGACTTCGCCGTCCAGATCGGCCGACTGCAGGGCTTGGGTCTCGATCGAGAATCCTCCACGCATGGGATCCGCCTTCGCGGGCAGGTCGATGCTCGGGCCCGACTTGGCTTCGACGTGGAGAACGAAGTCATGCGCGAGTTCTGTGGCAAAAACCAGCGGAGCGCCCTCGGCCGGAAGCAGCAAGCGAAGGCTTGCCCGCGCAAAATACCTGAGCTGGATCGACCGCGCGCAAGCGGCGGAACGGGCGACGGACGAACCGGCGGCAGACCAATCACGATCACCGACTTCGGATTGCGAAACGACGGAGGATTGTTCAGGCGCAGATTGAGTTCGTCCTGCTTGGGCAACGCCAGCGCGGGAATGTACTGATACTGCGCGGTGTGCGTCGTGCCGAGAATGCGGGCGACATCGACAACCGCTCCGACGTAAGGACTGTAGTAGCCGCTGCGGGCGTTGGGTGTGGAACTGATCTGCGCGAGCAGGTCGCTCGATGGGCCCGAGGTCAGGGTCGCGACCATGGTCTGGCTGTGCGCGTCGTCGAGGACCAACTGATCGGTGTTCTGGGTGAGGCACGGCGCCTGCTGGGCGCTGGGCTTGTCGAAGCACTGCTGGTCAAGGCGGATGTTCAGACTTCGCGCCAGCAAAGTCGTGCGCGACTTCAATTGCTCGGGATCGCTGGTGGAAATCTCGCGAACGGCTTCCAGATACTTTTCCAGACGGGCGCGGTCGAGGCTGGCCTGCACCAGATCCTGCGCTGCGCGCACGAAAGCGCCGGGCTTTCCCCGGACCGCGGTGCGCAGGGTGCTGAAAGCTCCGCCGGTTTCGGGCGCGAGGAAGACGAGAGCTTCCTCGGCCTCTTCCGGAACCGTGACGAAGATGCCTTCGTCGTGGACGGGCTTGCTCCAGGTCTCGACGCGGGTAAACCAGGAATCCGGCGGAGGGTTGGTGGCGCCGCGCAGAAAAACCACGACCATCAGATAGCTGCACGGACTGACTGTCGGGCAGATCGGGATGCACCCACAGCCGGTCTCCCGCCTGCAAATTGGGCACTTCCGCAATGGGCAGCGTCACTCCGGCGCGTTGCACGCGAACGTCGACCTTGGGACCGATGAGGTCGAAGGCAGCATTGTCGGCACGGGCGACGCCGATGAGCACCAGCAGCAAGAAACAAGCAAGCGGAAGCGCCGCCTGGCGGGCACGGTGGGGAGCTTTATTCCGGGTGAATGCAGGGTGACCCAAGAGGTTATTTTAACCGATTTTGCACCGCCGTTTCTGGGGAAGGGCGGGCTTTGTCCAGGGGGCGCGATTATTTCACTCAGTGCGGTCCAGAGACAAAATACTAAGGCGAAATGCTGTCCAAGCGGGGCTGGCGCTAGCCTGAGAACGCCGCTCCGATCTGCCATAATCTCTCTATGTGCGGACGCTATCGACTCTCGCGGAGAAAGCAAGTAGTTGAGGAGTACTTCGAGAGCGCCTCGGAAGAAGAAGAGTGGAGTCCGCGCTATAACATCGCTCCCACCCAACCGGTGGCGACCATTCGACAGGACGGAGCGAGGCGAATCCTGTCCACAATGAGGTGGGGCCTGGTGCCGTCGTGGGCCCATGACGTCTCGATTGGCAACCGGCTCATCAACGGCCGGAGCGAAACCATTCTGGAGAAACCTGCTTTCCGGGATTCGTTTCGGACGCGGCGTTGCCTGATCCCCGCGGACGGCTTCTATGAGTGGAAGAAGTCGGGCAAGGAGAAACAGCCCTTTCACTTCGGGATGAAAGACAATTCGCTGTTCGCTTTCGCCGGAGTCTGGGATCGCTGGAAGTCAGCGAGCGGCCAACTACTCGAGTCTTGCTCAATCCTCACGACGTCCCCAAACGAATTGCTCGACGACGTGCATGATCGGATGCCCGTCATTCTTCCGCAGCGGCACTACCAGACCTGGCTGACAGCACCTGCGGCCGAGACGCAGAGATTGGCGGAACTGCTCGTACCCTTCGACGCAAGCTTCATGAAGCGATACGCCGTGAGTCCCCTGGTTAACAATCCTCAAAACGAGATGCCAGAGTGTGCACTGGAAGTGCCGAACCACGGGACTCAGACGAAACTCTGGGGATGAGAGTGGGCAAAAACGAAAGAGCGCGCAAAACAAAACGCCCCAGACTCGATTTGAGTCGTGGGACGTTTGCTGATCAGCCCTCCCCCAAGTGCTGCTCAGGAACGAGCATACGAGTTATCTACGAAGGGGTACATGGCCCTAGAGTGCTATGGCTTGGCACTGGTGGGCAGGGTAGGCGGTCAACGCCGGTCAGCGGCAGAGCGGGCATTAAGTCATTGAAAAGAAACGGCGGAAGCCAGTGGGGGGTCGGAGACCCTAGCGTACACGTAACTTCAACTACATAGAGCTGCGGCAGATGGCATGTAATACGGTCTTTTCAGTATTCAAGTAGTCCGAACGGCAGGGACACCCATCAGAGCTTCATGTAAACCAAGGCAGTTTTTTTTCCAACGAGATTGGAGACGTAACACTCTTCGTGAATAGCCCGTCCGTACTCATCGGTCTTGCTCTCTTCAAGCTCCACCGACTCTTTGCAGATGGCGCACGGTGGACGCCACTGACCTTCGGATATTTGTTCGGAAAGCAGAACGTGGGACATTTGCCTCCTGGGAGAGGGCGGATGCTTCACGTTAGCCTTATTTGGGATTCGCGTCTGATCAATATTGCTCACATGTGTGCGGCATTCAAAGCATAGTGGTCCTCCAGGCGAAACAGCCGCACCTCGGGCGAGCCATGCGTCACGCAGACATCCGAACAACGATGAACGTCTACGGGACATCGTGATGGATGAAATGGCCGTAGCAGCCGGTAAGGTAACCCCGGCTGGCACTTAACGGCAATGAAACGGCAGGGAAACCGAGCTCACCCTCTAATTTTGGCGGAAGCGAGTGGGGGTCGAACCCACCGGTGACAGGATTGCCTGCCGCCCGCCGGTTTTGAAGACCGGGACGATCACCGGACCGCATGCGCTTCCATTCTTTAGTTTCAATAATATACAACCGATTGCCAAAGATTCTGTCCCTGCACGCGTCGGAGTGCGGACGGAAGCTCAAACTTGCGCAATGCGAAGACCTAGATTCCCGAGATGCGAATGCTCCAGTCGGAGCACGCCCTGGCTGTTGGTCCGCAAGCGGAGCATGTTGGCTAGAACTCCTGGCAACACCGCAGCGGGCGACGACGAAACATTCGGGCCGGTAAAACTAAGCTCGTAGATCGCGTCCGGCAGCAGGCCGGTCGCGATGAGCGAATCGCAGGCCAAATCCGGCAACGACACTTCCCCTCCCTGAGCAGCAGAATCCGATGTACTGAATAAAACGAATGGGCCGGTCTCCGAGGCGGCACCCAGAAAATTGACCCCGTTGATCAACTCCGTGCGCCTCTTGCCCGTGGTGCCGATGTTCCCGATCTCGAAAACGTGAAGGAAGAAATCTTCCTCGGCGGGAAGTGACGGCGACACTTCGATGCGCCACGCGCCGGGAACCACGTTTTTGCGGTTCGAAGGAGAGATTTTCGAGAAGTCGTCGCCCCAAAAAGTCTTCCACATGTGCTGAATCTTCGGGTCTTGCGGCAACGGGCCGCCCTCTTGCGGCTCAGGAGGCCAATTTTCGCCGGTTCCCCAAAGGCCGCCGTGGTCATCGCCTGGAGTGTAGAAATCATGGCCCGGTCCGCCGCGGCGTGTAACCACCCGCTCACGCGGCAGAAGAGAATGCACGAGCAATTCTCCCGAGCGCTCTCGGAAGCGGAAGGTCGAAGCGTTCTTGAATTCTTTCGCTTCCGCTGTCCCGTGCGCTGCGTCCTGGTCTACGCTCGGCTCGTTGACCCCATGCAGTAGCCACGC
Source organism: uncultured Acidobacteriaceae bacterium (assembly GCA_963791515.1). Lineage (GTDB taxonomy): Bacteria > Acidobacteriota > Terriglobia > Terriglobales > Acidobacteriaceae > Sulfotelmatobacter. Next base: position 319,259 of record CAWBSS010000014.1, read on the forward strand.
TTTTCTGAAAGATGGGTGTGTGCTGACGACCCGATCGAAGACGAGGAGCAGATCCTGCGCTGGCACATAGAGAACTTCGCGTGTGAATTTTCTCAGCTTCTCGCGCGAATATGCGTTGCTGGCATCACCCATCGCGTAGTGGTATTGGCCAGGCACATGATCCACCACGCGCATCGAGCCAAAATTCCACAGATCGCGAGTACGCTGGAAATCTTCAGGGCTGCGGATCGTGTTCCAGAAGCGGGAGGAGTCCATGCGCTGCCCGCCGTCGTTGGCCGCCGGCAGAAGATTCTGCGACCAAAAGAATTTTTCTGATGGATCGTAAACCAGCATGGAATTGTGAGCGACCGTGCGCCTGTAATAGTTGAGATAGTGTGGGCTCTCACTGTCGGTGTAGTCAGCCCCACTGTCAATTGCTAAATAGCCACTGTGATAGATCGTAATCTGGTTCTGATCGAGATGCTGATGTTTGGCCAGGTAAGGCCCGCAGTCGAATTCAATCCAGGTCGAGTCCGGCTTCCATCCGCCGCGCATGACCAGATGTCCTACGCCTGAAAAATAGTGTTGCCGCGTCAACTCATCCTCGCTGGCGAGCGATGGATCGCGCGGCGTGACTTCAGGGTCGTCCCAAAGGAACTCGAGAACCGGAAGGGTCCATTGTTTTGGGAAGAAGCCGCTCTTGCGCAGGAGCCATGCGCTGTAGGGATCTTTAAAGCGATTGATGGCATAGCCGAGAACGGAGGTGTCGCGCGAATCCAGAATTGGATATTCGTTGTCACCTTCGCGCGAGGGCGTGCCATCCGGGAGCAGCTTGTACAGGTAGGTGTTTCCAATATTTCGAAACAGCGAGTAGTGGTGCGCGGGATCGACACCGGTCGTCGTGCGCTGCAATTCAGCGAGCAGGGTCAGGCTGGCCCATGTGATCCGCATGTAGTCCATGGATTCGTGATAGCTACCCTCGGGAGAGACCACATTCGTGGTTTCGAGAACGTTGGCCAAGCACTTTGCCACCTGAGCCCGCCACGAACTGCACCGATTGTTGCAGCCTGCGTAGCCGTCGAGTGCGGCGGAGACAAACGCGGGTAATGAGAGATAGCGCACGGCATAGTTGTGGTACGAGTAGTTGCCTGGATCGGCGAAGTCGGGGGTCGCAAGCATCGCCGAGGCCCCCTCCATCAACTCATCCGCAATCCGATTCTGTAATGCGGGCTCGAAGCCGGGATATCCAGAAAGCCAATCGAATGCCAGCGACCAGCGTGCGTAGTCAACCCACGAACGCGAAGGCTTCACCCCCGAGGTGATATGGCCTGCGCGCATCGCGGCTAGGGCCTTCTCCGCAAAACTGTCTTGCCGGGTTAATTGCCACGAGAGAGCCCACCCCTCCGTATCTTCGGACGGACGCATTCCGCCCGCGTACCTGGTTTTTAGCAGAGCCAAACCGGTAAAGGCATCGGTATTGGAGATCAACAACCGAGGGCGCTGGGCCGGGACTTGAGAGTTGCTCTTCGACAGCGCGAGAAGAATTGAGGCCCCCACGCCTGCCATGAAGTCACGCCGCTCCATTCTTGAATGGCTCCTTCGACCGCAGGTTGTGCCCGTGTTCAGTTCAGGCGGAGAGTGGTTCCCCTTTTTACACGTTGACGCAAGTAAACACAAGTACTCGCAAGCAAAAGTTGTCCATGGATATTCAGTGGCGGGTAGCGAGGACGCGACGCGGTGTCCCGACCCGCTTCAGTGGCTTGGTTTCGGTCAACTCGGATGAAAAGTCCCCCATTCTCCGTCGCTTTCTTTTGTTTTCCTTGAAGGGGGTGTATAAAATACGGGAATGCAAACCCAGAGGAAAGTATTCCTCCTGCGAGGGATCCAACTTTAATGATGACTGGAAGAGACTCCCGTCTCTTGGCGGAGCAACGCCGGCGCAAGATCCTCGAGCTGATCGAGCAAAAAGGACAGATCACCGTACGAGAACTGGTCGAGCGGTTCTCCGTCTCTTCGGTCACGGCGCGGGGGGACTTGGATGCCCTGTGCTCACAGGGCATGGCAGTTCGATCTCACGGCGGCGCAGTTCGCAGGTTGGAAGTGAGTCCGGACGCGCCCTCTGACTCAAGGGAGGCACAGCGCTATGCGGATGTGGCTCGTCTGGCAAGAGTCAGCGTGACGGCGGTTTCACGCATCGCGAATGGAAGTGCCAAGGTCGCCCCTTCGGTCCAGGCGACAGTCCTGGCGGCTGCTCGAAAACTGGGTGTAACCCTGACGGCGGGGAAGAGAAATCGCACAATCACCTTCATACTTGGCAACCGGGACACGGTTAACGAGTTCCAGTCCAAAGTGCTGCTGGGGGCGGAGGTGTACTGCGCCCAGCATGACTGGGACTTGCACTTCATCAGTTTTCGTTGTGACCTGAACGCGCCCTTGGGAAGCCTGCGTCTTCCCGAGGCGCTGATGCGATCCAATCGACCGAGTGGCGTCATTCTCACGGGCACACACTCTGTCAGCATTCTTGCTGCGCTTTCGGAGAAGAAGATTCCGTTCTCTCTCGTGGGAAACAACATTGTCGGCGATTGGCGGCCGGAACAGTACGACTGTGTTTTCACGGACGACGTGCGGGGTTCCACTGACATCACCCGCTATCTTATCGCCCAAGGACACCGAAACATCTGGTATATCGGCAATCAGCGTCTTCCCTGGTTCGCGCGCTGTGCCGCGGGCTACCGCGAAGCCATGAAGGAGGCCGACCTCGAACCTCGTTTCAGCGAGATCAGTTCCGAGGATCGCGAGCTCGGATATCTGGCGGTGAAGGCCCTACTGGCCAGCGGAGAGAGACCCACAGCACTTTTTGTGGGCACAGACCAGGCCGCCTCTGGCGTGTACCAGGCGTTGCAGGAATCTGGAATCCGAATTCCCGATGACATCAGTGTTGCGGGCTTCAATGACACCATCGGCGAAGTGCTGCATCCCGGGCTTACAACGGTGCGCGAATTTCCCAAAGAGCTCGGCGGCCATCTAGCCGAGTTTACCCTGCGGCGGATTCACGAACCAGACCTGCCCCCCCAGCAACTCGTGATGCCTACCGAACTGATTCGCCGGGAAAGCGTGCGGCATGTTTCATCCGGCCATAGGTTGCTGCCTTCCGTTCCCCTTCACGAAAACGTCCTGTGAAACCCTTCGCCAGACCGTTTCTCCGGAGCCTACAAAGGCGACGAGGCAGAATACTTCTCTGCTTCATGTTGGTCGTCTGGACAGCTGTAAACGCACTGGGCGAATCGACTCCGCCGACAGAGGCGTTCTCGGTACTGCCAGTGGCTCCGAGTGGTCCGCAGATCACGCCCTACCTTCAGTATCAAACCGAGTTGGCTTGGCGCGAAGACGGGAAGAGGGTGAAGGTCTGGGACGGGATTCGCACTGAGCAGGAGTTGTTGCGCGTGCAGAATGAAATTCGCCAAAAGCTTCTGACCATGCTCGGAGGATTGCCCACGACAAGAACTCCGCTGCACCCGCGCGTCATCGGACGCATTGCGATGGACGGCTTTCACATTGAAAAGCTGATCTTCGAAAGCCTCCCGGGCGTGTATGTGACGGCGCTTCTGTACGTACCCGAGGACGACCACAACAACGGCGAGGATAAGAAGCACCCTGCCGTTTTAGTCCCTGCCGGCCACGCAGAAAACGGGAAGACACACTATCAGGCGCTTTGTCAGAGACTGGTGCAGCGCGGCTATGTGGTCATCAGCTGGGATCCCGTGGGTCAGGGGGAGCGCAGCCAGTTCTGGGATGCGAAGGCAGGCAAGAGCCGCTACAACCGGATCTGTGCGGAGCACGCAGTGCTCGGCAATCTGGCCTATCTGGCAGGCACAAGCCTGGCGCGTTGGGAAATCTGGGATGGTCTGCGCGCCTTCGATTACCTGCTGACGCGTCCAGAAGTCGATCCCGAACGCATCAATATTACAGGCACCAGCGGAGGCGGCTTTCAAGCGATGCACATCGCGGCGCTCGAGCCCCGGATCAAGGTAGCCGCCGTCTCCTGCTACATTACCTCATTGCCCATGCGAATTCACAATCGGATTTTCAAGGACCCGGACAGCGATCCGGAGCAGGATTTGTACGGCATGATATCGAACGGCGTCGACCATGCCGGGCTTTTGCTGCTGATGTATCCGCGCCCGGTCTTCGTTGCCGCGGCGACGCTCGATTTCTTTCCCATTGAGGGCACGCACAAGACTTTCCGGGAAGTGTCAAAGCTGTATGGCCGTTTTGGTCATGTCGATCGCATCGCTATGGCGGAGGGCTATCACGGTCATCAGTACTCCGATGAGAATCAGGAGGCTGCGTTTGAATTTCTCGATCACTTCAATCAGTTGCCAGAGAGACGCGCGCTCGCCTCGGCCAAAGATTTGGAGGAGAAAGCCGTGCAGTGCACACGCACTGGCCAGGTAATGCTGGATTTCGAAGATGCAAGGTCGCTGATGGATCTGATCCGGGACTACTACACAGAGCACCAAACAAGACCGGTTCAATCCATGCGGCAACTCTATCTCGGTAGCAACTATCCTGGCATTGCAACCTGGAACATCAGCGAATATGACGGCGTGGCCCCGGGCGAGCGCGAGATTGCGTGGGAGAGTGCGGGAAGTTCGTCATTCGAGGACGTCTCCATCGATCGCTACGTTGTGCGTCACAGTCGCAACCTTGTTATGCCCCTGTTGCACGTCCACCGGACGGCGGAGCGGAGTCATCGCTGGTTGCTGTGGTTCGGCAAAGACGGCAAGGCGATCGCAAACGATTGGCCCGAGATCGTGAAGTACCTGGATGCAGGCTTCGATATCGTCACTTTTGATTTTCGCGGGCTGGGCGAGACGCGGATGCCCTACAAGGCGGTGTCGGAAGATGATCCCTCCTTCGCGCAGCTCGATTTCGACCGCGCCTATGTCAATCCGCTCTCCAGCGTGCTGGCGGATTATGTTTACAACTCGCTCTTGACGGGCAGACCCTATTTCTTGCAGATGATCGAAGACGCTGAGATTGCGATCCGTTTCTCTCGTTCAAAACTGCATGCGGGAGACTTTTCCGTGGCCAGTGATGAAGAGGGACTCACGCTGGCAAATGCAATTGCCGGAACACTGCCAGCGGTCAGACTGATTCCGCAACCCGGAGCGCAGATCGTGAAGTGGTCTGATCTTGTAATCCAGAGGCGCGAACAGTGGCCCATTCAGTATCTGCTGCCGGGCGGGGCATACATTCACTAGCGGTCCGAAAAAGCAGGTGTACGATGGCCGCTTCGTGTGCGGCTATATCGGGCGGACCAGTCCCAGTTTCGTTGCTCGCGTGTTGCGAACCAGGAACAGCACGAGAACCATTCCTATGAACGGAACAAGTCCCGCCACGATGATGATCGTGTCGAAGGAGTGCGTGGCCAGCGATTGATTTGCATCGGAAAAGTAACCGACTAATTTGAATGCAATGATTGTCCCGATGCCCGCGCTCATGCCACTAAGCCCACTGACCGAGGCCACGGAGTCGCTCCGGTAGAGGTCGGAAGGCAACACGTTCGCAATCGTCGAAAACGCGGCATAGCAAAATGTTGCGAGGGCAAAGAGAAGGGTGATCACCGCAAGGTTGACGGTAAGGACCGTCGGTATCAGCAAAGTCACCCCAATCCCGCCGAAAACCACCAGAGCTTTACGGGCTGCGCCCAGCGTCCAGCCGCGCTTGACCAGATAGCCGGACGTCGCTCCGCCGAAGAAATTGCCAAGATCGGCGGCGATGAAGGGAATCCAGATTGCGATCAATCCGCTCTTAAGCGGAATTCCTTTCGCCACCAGATAGATCGGAAACCAGTCTGCAATGAAGAACCAAACGGGATCTGTGAAAGATCTCGCAATAATCACTCCCCATGTCTGCGGTAGCTTCAAAAGATCGACCCATCGGGAACGAGGCTTATCGAGGAAGGCATCGGGATCGGCCGCATCCGCGAGAATCATTTGGCGCTCTTCGTCGCTCACGCGTGGATGATCCATGGGCGGGTGGTACGCGCGGCGCCAGACCAGCAGCCAAACAAAACCCAGCAATCCGGGAATTGCAAACGCAGGGCGCCATCCCCAGTGGCTGTAGATTGTGAACACGACAAAGGGCGCAACCGCTCCTCCAATCGATGAACCGCTGTCGAACAACGCGGTGGCGAGCGCTCGCTCACGTTTCGGAAACCACTCCGAAACGGCCTTCGTCGCACCCGGCCAGTTGGCGGATTCGCCAGCACCCAGAAGAAATCTGAACGTCGCGAAACTGTAGAACCCAGTGGCTAAAGCAGTGGCCATCGATACGACCGAGTACCAGAGAACAGAAAGGGTCAGCCCTCGCCGGGTGCCGACGCGATCCATCAGCCTTCCGCATACGCTCTGGCCTATCGAGTACGCAATACGAAATCCGATGAGCAAATTCGCGTAGTCCGAATTCGTCCAGTGGTACAACTGTTTGAGGTATGGCGAGAGCAGGGACAGGGTCTGGCGGTCGACATAGTTGATGACCGTCGACGCAAACAGCAACGCGCCGATCCACCAGCGCAAGTTGCGAATGGGCCGCACGTTCAGCTCAGTGACTTGCGCAGATGCAGGCATACTTGCCAGATTATGGCGCGGTGAAAACTCCCGAACTTAAGAGCGCAGCCGAATCTGTATCGAGGTAGATAGTAGCATTTGGGTGGCTCCGCAGAATCGACGCCGGAATCATGGGGCTAATCTCCCCTTCAAGGGACGCCTTCACCGCGCGTGCTTTCCGCGTGTCCGGGACAACCACGATGATCTCCTTGGAGCGCAAGATTTGCCGCACGGACATTGAAATCGCTTTCCTGGGCACATCCGTCAGCTTCGAGAACCAACCTTCATTCACCTGCTGCTGGCGGCATGCCTCGTCGAGATCAACGATGAGGTACGGGTCAGCCACTTGAAAATCCGCGGGCGGATCGTTAAACGCGAGGTGCCCATTCTCTCCGATTCCGGCAAAGAGAATATCCACCGGTTTCGACTGGAGTTCGGCCCCAATTTTTGCAACCGTCCCGTGTGGATCGCCATCACCGTCCAGCATGTGATACCTGGTGATTCCGGTTTTGTGAATCAATCTCTCGAATAGATATTTGCGAAAACTGGCTGGATGGGTGGAAGGCAGGCCGACGTATTCGTCCAGATGAAAAACTTCCACCCGGCTCCAATCGATGTTGGGCGCTCTGGTCAACGCATCCAGGAATTCAAACTGAGATGCCCCGGTGGCGGCTACGAGGCGGGCGTTTCCTTGATCGCCGAGCGTCCGCCGGAGAGAGCGCGCGGCGTGATCGGCTGCTGCCTGGCCAAGAGAGTACTTGTCTGCAAGAATTTCTATCTTAGATTGCGACACCGTGTTCGTTTAGCCTCGTCATTCTTTGATTCATGTTTCTAAGTGCAACTCGTGTGTTGTGCCTGCCGCATCGATTGCTTCTCACCGATCGCAACTTAGTCATTGGGGCTTCGGCACAGCTTCGGCGCGTGCCATGCGCGTGAAGTGGTAAGCCAGCATCCGGTCAGGGAGCAGTAGCGCTTCCTGAAATCTCTGGTCCGCTTCTTGCCGGCTGCCCAGTGCGCCCGCGAGCGCGCCAGCAGTGTAGTCCCACCAACTGGTATAGCTGCTGGTGTCGCTACGAATCTTCGCTAGCGCAAGAGCGGATTGCAGGCGTACCTGCCATTGCTTCTCATCAAAACCAGGTAGTTTCTGCGCCCCCCGCCAGGCCCAGAGCATCTGATCGGGAGCGGACGCAGCAGAGGCCAGTTGGAATCTCCTTGTTGCCTCCTCGGTTTTTGCGCAGCTGGCGTAAACCGTGGCCAACTGATAGTTCGTCCGTGCGGATTGCAGAATCGGTTCCAGCCCGTCCCGTGTAAATGGCAGATCGGGCACTCTCGCGTCCAAGTGCTCTGCCACAACGAGAGCATCCGCGCAGTGACCGTCCTTTGCCGATGCGAGCATCTTTTGCAGTTCGACTTCAACCCAAACCTGGCGCACGTTGGTCCCGCCTTCTTCGCGCGGAAAGAATCGGTTGCGGAACAGACTCTCGGCGCGTTGAAAATCGCCCGCCTCGGCCAGATTGAGAATCAGTTCGAAAATCAGGCTGGAAGGTGCATCCGCGAGATCCGGATAGTTCTCGAGAACGTGGACTCGTTCGCTGGCGGGTTTTGCTAAAAAGCTGAGCGCCTGATCCGCACCCAAGTAAACCGTGACGTTCGTGGCGTCGCTCCGCAGTCCGTCCCGAAAAGCAGAGAGGGCATGATCGGCGTCATGCTTCTCGTGCAGCAGAGCCAGACCCAGGCTGGCATCGAGGACGGGAATTTGTGGGTTCGACTTGCGGGCCAGCAACCACTCTTCAAGAGCAGAGTTCGTCAATCCGCGCGAGAAATACAATGTGCCCAGTAGATATTGCGCCGTCGCATCGTCAGGGTTTGTGCGCGCGACAGTACTCAGGACGGTCAGTTCTTCGGCCGTGCTGGGAAAAACGTACGAGGTCGAGAGTTTCGACGCGATCTTGTAGTCGGCAACTCCCTGCTGTCCGAGATGCTCGCGGCAATAACCGCGGAAATACGCAACCATCGGGTGGTTGCCGGGCGAAAGCGCACCCAGTTCGATCTGATCGGACTGCGGCGGGGGATAATTCCGGGAAAGGACGGTGAGCGCCCGCTGGTAGAGTCCGAGGCGCATGTACTGAGCGGCAAGATTCAGCACGCGAATTGCGTCGTTGGCAAGCTGTTTGAGGTTAGGTTCTCCGAGCTCTTCGCTGAGGAGATAGCTCAGCGGAAAAAGTGCGATTCCCTTCCGCGCCAGCGTCTTTCCTTCCTCCACCTTACCGGACGCGATTCTTACCGCTACCAACTCCTCGATTGCACGCACGTCGTCAGGTGCGGCTCGAACAGCTTCGCTGAGATGACGATCGGCCTCATCCAGATCGCCGTCCCGCGCCAGCATCTCTCCAAGCCGCAGGGCAGCGGCAGCGCGAAAGGAGGCAAATCGCTGGGCGTCCTCGTATGACAGCCGTGCTTTCCGCGTTTCGCCAAGCTCATCGTATGCAATGCCGAGGTAATACGAGATTTCCGGATCAGAAGTATCGCGCGCGCGGACCTGCTCAAGGAAACTCCTCGCCTCGTCAAATCGCAGCAGGCTCGCGGTCAGGCGCCCAGCCGATTTCAAGGCGGCGAAGCTGCCGGGAAATCTACGAAGCGTTTCCTTGTAGGTATCGAGCGCTTGAAGATTCTGCCCGTTTAGCTCAAGGTCTTTCCCGAGCTGAATCCAGTCATCGCAGGTTCTCTGCTCCGGGTCGGGTATACGGTAGGAAGGCTGAGGGCCAACATGAATTTCAGACTCCGGGGTCCAGTCATACTCGCCTTCCGTCTGGCTGATCAGGGCCGCTCCCACTGCATCCCGAATCTCGACGGTGTACTTAGTCTGCGAGTCGAGGACGGGAACCTCGTGGGTCCAGGCGCGCTCGGGGGTGAGATCGACGGTCTCGCTGAATAAGCGGCTCTTGCCGCTCAAGATGGAAGCCGTAGCCTTAGCAAGGGCCCGATTGGCGTTGAATCCGGCAATCAAGGTGTTGCCATGGCGCGCAAGACTGAGCACTCCCGAAAGATTGGCGCGCGAGATCCCGCCAATCTCCCGCACCGGCATCCAGTACTCCGAGAAGTGGATAGATTGCCGGGGTTCCATGAAAGCATATGTCTCCTGATTGCGAAACAAGCCGGCCTGGATTTCAATGTATCCACTGTCGTCGTCGGAGAGGGCTTTGCGCCAGTCCATGCCCTCTTCGTCCACGCCCCAGGACCAGATCTTCTTGGCGGGTAGATCTTCGTACTCCGCAAAGTGCACCGTGCCGGTTCTGGTCGCGGGGTGCCAAACACCCATAAAGCCCTCGCGGCTTCCGTGCGAAAAAAGAGATACCGCGCCGTGAACATGATTGCGGATGACGCTCAAGTCGTGGCCGTCCTCATCGACGGGCCAGCGAACGACTTCCGTGAACCCATGGCTGGCGGCGAAGCGCATGGGGTAAACAATCTGTGAATCGTCCGAAACTCGCGCCGCTGCATTGTTCCACCAGTAGAAACGATGCCTGACATCGCTGTGGTTGCTGAGCGTCACACGCTCCTCCAGCAGCGTTGACTTGGGCCGAAGCATCAACTCGACCGTCCACTCCATTCCGTAGACACGATCAACGTTCCCCACAATCACGGAGACACTGCCATCCGCATTGTTATGGAAGGCGAAATCGACCGGCGACATGCTGACCCAGTTGTGGGAAACGGGAAAGTTGAACTCGATGCCGAAAGCCGCCCAAGCCCCGCGATAGCCAACCGCCGCCTTCTTGATGGAGGTGTTAGCGTAGAACATCGACTGCCCCGAAATCTTGTCGATGCAGGTGTAAAGGTGCCCACCAATGTCGGGCAGCACGGAGCATTTCAGGTATTCGTTTTCCAGATAAATGGCGCGCCAGTCGTGATTCGCGCGGCGGGTAGTCAGATTCTCCCGCAGAACATACGGATAGTTGAACTTGTTGATCGTGAACTGGTCGAACGGAGGATTCGGATCGGGCATCCCCTCTTCGTAAGTGGGCAGGACGAGCGTCCCTTCCCACACGCGCACCTGCGCCTGCGCCAGAGTTGCCAGGGTCAGGACGACAAAGAGATGGAAATGGCGTCGCATTTAGATTCGCAATATCCGGGCGGAGTTCTCGTAGTACACCTTCTTAAGGATCGTCTCCGGCAGCCCAATCCCGTAAATCCTCCAGCGGCCCTGCGGCGGAATGTCGGCTGGAGCGTAGTCGAAGTATTCGTCTTCGGTTTCCAGAAAGCGAAAATAGATTTCATACAGCTTGTCGTTGAAGAGCTGTTGCGGAAACTCGTCGCCATGCGGGGTCGCATCGGTGGCGAACAGAATCCGGTCCTGATATTTATCAAAGAACTTGCGCGCCGCCCTCGGCTGGCGTCCGAGTTCTCCGATGCGCGCTGCGATGTCGACGAACATGTTCGGATGGCGGTCAAGATTCTCCGACACGTTTTGTAGATCCTCCGCAAAGTTCCCTACGTGGAGCACGACAAACTGCGTCTTCGGGTGCCGAGCAATGACGCGGTTGCGAGCCGCAATCAACTCGTCATTACTGGGAAAGTCCCCGCCATGGAACGACCAGTCCGGATGACGATTCAGTTCCTCGTAACGCTCGTTGAAGCGATCGGTGGGCCTAAAGAACGCGATCGGATCCGAAATGTGAATCGCCACCGGAAGATTAAGTTGGCCGCAGGCGTCCCACATCGGACTAAAACGCGCGTCATCAATTTTCACCAGCGTGCCTGAGGTGATGTTCTCACGAAGATAGAGGCCCAGCGTTTTAAGAATCTTCAAGCCGCGCGCACTATCGCGATGGGCCCCCTCTATAGCTTGTGCCTGCAGCTTCGGGTAATCCGTTTCTTTGAAGCGGGAATAGGAAGGCTCGGTGAAGGTGTAAAAGCGGCCGGGATAGGCACGGTCGTATTTGGCTACTGCTTCGGCGAGGCCGTTATCGTATCCACCGGTCAGGTTGACCATGGCCCGAATGTTCTTGCGGTCCATCACCGCCAGCAGTTCTTGTGGAGTTCCCAGGTACTCGCGATCAGGCGAGAGCTCCACTCCCTTTTCTGACTTTGTCGAGCCCGAGATGTGGGTATGGAAGTCGATGTTTGGAAATTTCGAACGCTCGACATGGGACTCGTGCACTTGGAGCATACTTCTTGGCTCGTACTGCGAGAGCTCCAAAGGTGCGGGCTGGGCCTGGTTCCTGGCGGCCACACTGACCGCCCTGCCTACTTTTGTTCCAGATCCTGCCACCAAACCCATTCCACACAGCCACTGACGCCGACTAATCACGCAGTTCCTCCGCCTATCGTCCAGGCTCGAGCGCCGGCGTGGCGATGTCCACGGGCCGCGGTTGCCCATTGACCGCACCGTGCCAGACACTCCCGCCGAAAGTCGTGATGTAGACCTCATCGTGGTGCAGCGGATCTGGAATCACCCGTTGTCCCCACTTGAAGTTGAAGCCGGGAATACGCGCCCAGTGCAGCCCGCGGTCTGCCGATCGCCAGGCCGACGACTCGAAGCCGGCCGCGTAGAGCACATTGGGGTCTTGCGGATCAACGGTGATGTCGTAAATATGGCGATCCTTGTCGAGCACCTGCTTCCAGCTCTTGCCGCCATCTTCCGAGAGGAAGATTCCTCCGCCGTCTCCGTGTTCCCCCATTGCTCGAGCCCAGGCAGCGAGGTAAAGACGGTCTGGCGACCGTGGATCGATGGCGAGGCCATTCGGTCCATTCGTTCCCACAGGTAGTGAAACGGACTGCCAGTGCTCAGCTCCGTCAGTCGAAGAGTACAGAGCACCATCACCGGCGTTGCCAATGCTTCCATCCTCCGAACGCCGCGCCACCACCACGTAGAGCGTTCCATTCGAGCTGCGCGCTAACCGCCACGCGAACGGCTGTTCTTGCGTGATCCCATTGTTCTTCAGAGCCCAGCTATGGCCGCCGTCTGAACTCTTGTAAACCCCTCGGCCAAAACCGGCTGCGTACAATACACGCGCATCCTCCGGGCTGGTTGGATCAAGAAGAATATGCGTCGCGCCCGTCTCGTCCATCCCGGTATTCGACTTGGTCCAGTTCTTGCCACCGTCATCACTGATGCAAACGCCACCTTTGTAAGTCAGCACGGAGTTATGCCGCCACATCTTAGGGCGAGGAAGATCATGAGTGTAGCTGTTCACGCTCCACATTCGGCCACGCACCTTGGGGTCGAAGATGACCCAATATGTCGTGTTCATCCAATCCCTGGGCACTCCGGCCGTTGAACTGACCCATGAAACGCCGCCGTCTTCGCTGCGGAAAAGCCCAATATCGGTGTAAGTAATGAACTGCCGCCTTGCATCAAACGGATCGAAGTGAATTCCGTAGCTGTTGGTGACATCGAGACCGAGGCTGGTCCAGCCCGCATCATCTACCTTGCGGGAATACACTGCCGCCCAAGTCGCGCCTCCGTCGTTGGTCCGCATGGTTCGCCCGAGGTCGGTACCATAGGCCAAATTGGCGTCTTGTTGAGCTACCGTCAGGTTCAGAGGATTTTCTCCCCAGATTGGCCCGAAGCGCTCGGTGATCCATGAGTCTTTCACGTTCTTTGCCGCTACGTCAGATTCTTTCCACACCAACTGCCAGTCAGCGCCGAAGTCGCTGCTCTTCGCCACGCCGATCCAGCGCTTCCCATCGAGCGCCAGATGATCATATGAGACATACGCCGTTTCCGGATGACGCAGACTGGTCGCGATGGCGCGCACTTTCGCTCCCTCGCCCGGCAGTTCACCCTTGCGCCAATTCGCGCCGCCATCCTGTGAGACAAGGATTCCTTGTTCGGAAGTGGCATATATGGTCGGCTGAGGGCCTGAACCAAAGCCCAGAGAAACATCGCTGACAGCCGCCGGAATCGGGAGACTCCGCACCCCGGCTGAGCTGATCACCGCGATCGCGTGAGTGCTTGCCAGAAACAACGTGCGCGCATCGGCTGCGGAATGTGGGTCCACCCATAGCCGGAGCGGAACATCCGGCAAGCTCACCTGTTTTTGCCAGCTCTTTCCGTAGTCGCGCGAAACAAAGAGCGCGGGACTCTCCTTCGTGCCGGCGGCAGCATAAAGGATCTGCGAGTTGGAGGGATCAACCGCTAAGGCTGTAATTGTGTTCAACGGATCTGGATCAGCAAGGATCTGTTCGTCGGAATGGTCCGAATTCATCTTGACGCCCTTGACCGAGGAAGGATCGGGGTAGACCAGATTCCAGTTTTCGCCGCCGTCCGTGCTGCGCCACAAAGCCGTCGCATGTGCGTACATCGTCTTCGGATCCAGTGGGTCGAAGACAAAGAAGTTCACAACGCCACGAAGATTGAACATGCGCCAGGTTCGTCCCCCATCGTGGGTGATGTAAGAGCCGGTCATGTCGCAGGAGATCAGCACCGTATTGGGATCATGCGGGCTGATGGTGGGGTTGAACATAGCGCCGCCACCCCCAGGACCAATCACACGAAAATTCCCCGGCCGCTCTGCCCATGCGCCGGCCAGGCAGAAAACAAAAGCGATGCCGATGGCTATTCTGAGTTTCATGGATTCTCCGGGAAGAGGTGACTGCCCGCCGGTATCTTGTGCGTAAGCGGGCAGTCCTTCTGTAGCCGACTCGTTTCCGAGCCTAGAAAGTGATCCTAAGTCGCAACCGGATCGTCCGACGGCTATCGACTCCTTCCTGCGGAAAGGTAGAGAACAAACGAGCAAAGTCCGAATTGGGATTAACGTCTTCGACAGCTGGCATTAGGGTAGTGGGATCGATTTGGACATCGAATCCTCCAAGATAGGAAAAGCTGCTATCTCCGAAATCCTGGTTCGGCATGCGAATCGGGTGATTGAAGATGTTGTCGAAGTCAGCGCCAAAGTTGGCGATAACTCGCTCACCGAATTTGAAGTCCTTATGCAAACCGAAATTGACTCCCCAACCTCCGGGACCCCACAACAGGTTCTTCCGCGCAATGGAGCTATTCGTGAAAACATCCGCCCCCATGGGCGGAGGCGCAAAGGCATCGGGATTGAAGACTTGGTCGCCGACGTGCTTTTTGTAGTTCCCGACGATCGCCGGCCTGTAGCCAATGAAATCGTCGAAATCGCCGAGCGCGTCGATCGATTCGGAAGCAATGTTACCGGGACCCACCATGCGTGCACTGTTGCCGCAGTTGTCACAGGTCCAGTACGGCGTAAATGCCGTTCCACTCTTAGCAAACATCTGGAACGTCGTCTGCCAACCTCCGGCTACCGCGTCGGCCCACTTCGATATTCCGCGGCCATAGCTCCTATTGTGTCCAAATGGCAGGTCGTAGACGCCATAGAGGACGAACCGGTGGTGTGAAACCCAGGCATCTTCGGTGTAGTCCAGGTGTGGCTGAAATGGATCGTAAGGAACGCCTCCGAGGCTGGAATTACCCTGGTCGATACCTGTCGACTTCTGGTCGAGGTAGGTGTAAGACGCATTGAACATCAGGCCCCTATCAAACCGTCGCTCGACCTGCGTCTGGAAGGAGTTGGATCGACTGTACCCATAGTTCCCATACGTCAGAAGGTAGTCGCCCAAGGTGGGATACGCTAAACGGGAATAGTCCGCGGGGGTTGGCAGGCAATCTCCATCATCTGGAGAGCACGCCGTCGCTCCGTCACCGATCGTGGTACCCCATGGGTTGTTGCTGGGGGCGATTTCATTGAGGTCAATGCCCCCAATCAGTCCCCCTGAATGAACCCCCATGTAAGAAAATCGTATTGACGTCTTGCGACCTATTTGACGCTCGAAGGTGGCGTTGTACTGCTGAACCAGAGGTTCGCGCAGTCCCACGGGCACGGCATTGATCGAGAACGCGCTGGAATCGAGCACAACGTCCCCGCCGGTCAGCGGAGTTGGCCAGGGCTGTATCGGTGGATTCACGGTCCCGGTCTGCTTTGTCAATGCCTGGTTGAAGCCGTTCGTCGAAATAGGATCACGAATTCCCTGGGCAGCCGATGTGGGAAAGTACATTCCGTAGCCTCCCCGTATGACCGATTTGTCGCCGATACCCCAGGCAAACCCGACGCGGGGAGCGAAATTGTTTTTGTCGGTCCGGACCAGACCTCGGCCAATGCCGAGCCCCGACTGTGCTGCGGTGACCGTGGGTAGAGTCGCGGGAATTCTTGGGTCCAGATAGGAAAGAGTGCCGCTAGACGGGACGATAAACCGTCCGGTGTTGTTGTTGAAGGTGGGATCGAAGTTCAACAAGATGTCATGCTTGTCGACCCATGGCGAAACCAGTTCGTAGCGAACTCCAAGGTTTAGGGTCAGGTTGGATTTGACTTTCCAATCGTCCTGAAAGAAATACCCCTGCTCCCAGTTGGTCACGTCCATATCAGGGCGTGTTTTGGCAATGTAAGTGACTCTGTTGGGCGGCAATCCAAGCAGGAAATTGGCGAAGGCGCTCGTGCTGCTGCCCGTGTAGGTCATCGTTCCCCGGGGATTGCCGCGGCCCGTTGAAAAACCATCGAGACCCTCGTTGTGCACGAAATCGGCGCCCATTTTCAGGTTGTGATTCTTAACTACCCAGGTGAGGGTGTCCCCAAACGTCGCCAGGTATTGGCTCTCCTGTCGATCCGTATTCCGGTCCCCGCTTTTATCGAATGAAGTGAAGGCGGAACCATAGGTGATCACGGTGTGCCCGTGCGTGAGAAGTTCCCCTGGCCCCACGACCGCGCCGTAAGCGGCGATGGCATTCTGATCGAAGCCGATGCTCGACAGGAAACTCTGCAGCGTCGTGTTGCTGTGCCGGTAAATGAATTCGCGATTGAAGCCGCCCCGCGCTTCATTGATAATGTTGTTGCGAATGGTCCGCACGTAAGAACCCGACAGGGTATGGGTTCGCCGTTCTTGCTGGGTCAGGCCGAGTCCGGTAAATGGTGATCTGACGGCCGAGTTCCCACCACTGAACGCCTGCGCGTTATACACGCCGTAGACGTGATCTCTGTCCGAGAAATCGTGGTCGATGCGAAGTGTTCCCAAGTCCCGTGTCGTGTTGCTGGGCATCAGGGTTTGGAACAACTCCCCTATCCTGCCGTTCGATGCATTGACCGCGATCGATGGATCGATCTTGGGAAAATACGTATTGATGAGTTGCTGGACGTTCGTGTTTAGGAGCTCAGAGGGGATTTTGACGAACTGCGCGCCGGTTCCCGTGCAATTTGGCCAGCCAACACAATAGGTGTCAGCTGCAATCTCCTCCGGCGTCAGGGTCACGCCTGCCGGAACGGCAGGAAGGTGCGGCTGAGTGGCAAGCGTATTGTCAACAATCAAATTGGAGAAATCTCCCGTCCAAAACGAGGGATGCGGCAATTTGTTGTCCGTTACCTGTACCGAATCCCTGTCGTAGTTACGCTCGTAGGCCATGAAGAACCAGGTCTTCTTCAGACCCGGGATTGGGCCGCCAAAGGAACCGCCGACGTCGTTAAGGTTGAAGTAAGGCGACGGATACGGATACAGGGAGCCTTGGGCAGCGGCTATTCCCTGCTGATCCTGAAGCGTGAGGCCAGCGAGAGCCGAATTCTTGTTGTTATAAAAGGCCGAGCCATGGAACTGGTTCGAGCCGCGCTTGGTGGTTACGCGAATGCTCGAAATGCCGGCATATTCTGCGCTGAAATCATTGGACAGAACATTCAGTTCGCCGACTGCTTCGAGTGACGGTTCACTGGCGGAGGCTGATCCGTCGAGTGTGCTCGTGGAACGCTGTCCGTCGAGGGTGAAGTTCGCGCCATAACTCTGGAATCCGAGAAACTTGAATGTGCCGTCGCCAGTGCTCTGCGTGATATTCGGGTTCAGGTAAAGGAACGAATAGACATCCCGGCTGTCGCGCGGCAGGTCGAGAACTTCGCGGCTGGTGATCGTGTCGGAAATCGTCTGATCGGCGGTGTCGATCGTGGGAGCCTCGGTACTCACCGCCACGCTCTCGGTCGCACCCGAAATCTTAAGGACAGCGTTGGCATTGACCGTGTCGCTGCCGCTTATGACGATGCCCGTGATGTCATGCGCGGTCATGTTCGGAGCGGCAATTGTCACCTTGTATGTACCTGACGGAAGCCCGAACATCTGATATTCGCCGTTGGGATTCGTTTCGGTGTGACGGAGAGTACCCGCGGCTTGATCCGCGATGGTCACGCTTGCTTTAGCGATGACTGCGCCGCTGGGGTCAGTGACCGTTCCCCGAATCGTGCCGAGATCTGTGCCTTGCGCCAGCAGCGACTGCGCGCATCCAATACTGATCGCGAGCGCCAGCGGAACAACCAGATATTTTGCGAAGTTCATGGTGGGGACTCCTAGCTGGGAGGCTTTAAATCACCAGTTCTTTTAAACCAAAACAGTAAGCGAAAGCAAGAAATAAATAAATTATCGAAAGTATTCGACAGGCTTCGCAAAATCGGACCCGGGGCTGATCTGCGCTTTTTTGATCTATTTCTCTCGAATCATCGGCAATGGGCTGGTACCCCTCGTTTTCGGCTGCAGGAAACAAAGCACCGATCCCGCGATCATTTTTCCCCATATTCCAGAGGCGATCCGCCGCGATTTGCAACGTTTGCAACCAGCCAGCCTGCTTGTGGGACCGACCAGCGTCAAGCCTCGTCGACACAATAAGAAAGAATTAGAAACGCATGATACAGTAAACGAAAGTAAAGTGACAATCAAATGCTTGCTCATCAGAAGCTCCACAGTTCTCTATCCGCGGGCGCACAAGGCCGGAAATGACTGAAATTCGTTGCAGCGCTGTGCTGTTTGATTTGGACGGTGTCTTGATCGATTCGACCCCTGCGGTTACACGAGTTTGGCGGCAATGGGCCTTGGAACACGGTTTTGATCCCGAGGAGGTTGTTGCGCGCGTCCACGGCCGGCCCAGTCTAGCCACGGTGCGGGAGTATTTGCCGAATGCTGACCACGCGGCGGAAAACCGCGAGATTGAGCGTCGCGAGATGCAGGACGCGGACGGAATCATAACCCTTCCCGGCGCGCGCGAATTGCTGCTGCAGCTTCCGGCGAAGCGCTGGACGATTGCGACTTCCTGCACGCGATCGCTGGCTGAAGTCCGGCTGCGCGCGGCGGGTTTGCCGGTTCCAGAGCGGATTGTGACCTCTACCGATGTGACGCTGGGCAAGCCGCATCCGGAACCATTTCTGAAGGCCGCTACAAAGTTGGGGTTTCCCGCGTCTGAGTGCGTTGTCGTGGAAGATGTCCCCGCGGGGATCCGCGCCGGCAAGGCCGCTGGGGCCAGGGTCATCGCATTCCGCACCACCGTCGAAGAGGCAGAGTTGCGGCGCGCCGGTGCCGATTTTATCTTGAACAACTGCGCCGATGTCAGCGTCGCCCACAACTCTGAGGGATTGACCTTGCTTTTCAACGGCGCCGGCGTGCGAAATTAGGCCAGCGGTTTTATAGTTTGTCAGAATGATTTTTTCGCGCCCTTGACAAGATTCCCCGAGAGGAAAATACGGAAATGCGTCGCAGAGATCTTCTGAAAGGTGCTGCGTTGTTCCCTGTGTTAGCGCTGGCCGGCGATTCAACCAGCTTTGCGCAAGGCTGTGACCCTACCTTTGGTCCGGCCGAAGGAGAGCGTCTGAATCAGGGTCCGTTTGATATCGAACAGGATCAAGGTTGGCAAACTGTGCTCTTTACGACGCCGTCCGAACGCCCCCTCCGCAATCCGGGGCTCGGTCTGGTCGGCTACAGCTGGGAAGAGAGTGGGCCGTCGCTGGCGGCGCGAGCGGGCCGGGAAACACTCGAGCAACACGTGGAGAAGATCTCAAGCCTGCCTTTCGTGGATGTTCTCTACATTCGCTGCGATTGGCGCAACGTACAATCTCGCCCCGGACGGCTCGATCTCGATCCGGTTTGGGCCCTGACGATGGACGCAGCCAAGCGCAAAGGACTTCGCGTTGCGTTTCGAATTCAGCTCTCGAATACCTCATTCCAACCGGAACAAGTGGCCCTACCGCCATTTCTGCGCGAGCGCATTCCTCTGGTGAAAATCGGGCGGATCCCTGAAAAGGGCAACGGGGAGTACCGAGAGCCGCGCTATGACCATCCCGAATTTCAGAAAGCATTCGCGGAGTTGAACGATCTACTGGCGGCAGAGTTTGAGGGCAATCCTGTGATCGAATGGATGGATCTGATGCAGTACGGGTTCTGGGGCGAAGGACACACCAGCAACTTTCCCAATCCTTTCCCGGACTATGTCACAGCGGAGCGAACTTTCGTGAACATGACGGCGCGTCAACTCGAGACATGGAAGAAAACGCCGCTCGCGGTCAATACGCAGCCGGATATCAGCAACGTCGGCAATCGCACCGTGATTGACATGGCCGTGCGGGCAGGCGCGTGGATGCGATCGGACAGCATTATCGTCGAGGAACCGATTCAGATCGAAGAACTCGCCAATCGTGCGCCCGGGACGGCGGCCATACTCGAGGATGGCTACTTCCGCCAGTACGACACGCAGACACTCAAACAGGACGCAGCTGGAATCAACATGATGGAAAATTACATGCTGCACGTTCTGGATGTGCGGGCGAATTACTGGTCTCTGTGGACCGAAGCGGACAATCTGGCGCGATACAACGAGACTTACCCTCGCGGATTCGAACGCCTCCGGACCAGCCTGGGATACCGCCTGCGGCCTTCCTGGGTGTGGCAACGAAAGAGATATGACACCTTTGAAGTGATAGTGTGTGTCAGCAACCGAGGAGCGGCTGGGGTTCCGGGAGTCCTCTGGCTGCACCTGGAGAGTCACGACGGGAAAATCGGCTTGAGAGGCGCGCTCGACGCTGGACATCCGCACGGCGGCGGTCTGCGGCAAGCTTCCTTTCTGCTTCCCAGAGGTTACAGCGGCAAGGTGAGTCTGTCCGCACAACTCGAGATTCGCCCCGGCATGAAGAAGGCGGTCGCCTGGGCATGTGAACAGCCGCTCAATCCGGACGGTTCCATCACCATAGAACTCAAGGGGGAGAACGATCCTGGCTGGCGAAAGGGCGTCTGACGGCTCTCGATCAACGACCTCCGTTACGTAGCCGCGCCCGCGTTCGCAGTCCGAGCGATCGCGAAGCAGAGTTCGACCGACGGAAAAACCTCGGCAATCGAGGGCTTTGGAGTACCGCCGCTTAGGGCTTGAATAAACGCTGCGGCTTCGTCATAGCAGCCGTCTACCACATCTTCAGGCGTCTCAGCGGGGACATTTTCCGTTTCGATAAGTCGGCCGTCCCGGAAGCAGCGCCACCCGAGTTGCGGACCGAAGGGGCAAGTAACCGACGCGCGAAAGCCGTCGCCGAACAGATCATAGGTTTCTTCCACCATTCCCGCTGTAGGCAGCACATCGATACGTCCAGAAATTCCGTTCTCGAATAGCAGGTCCAGGGCATACCACGTCGTTGCTCCCGCGGGCGTCTTCAAAGTGCGAAGGTCAAATGCGGCAACCTTACCCGCGATAAAGCGCAAAGTGTCTACCGCGTGAACTGCTGTTGCCCAGAGGAACTCCGGTTCCTGGCGCGCGTGCCTCACGAGAGTGCAGTGCACATAGCGAAGGGTGCCGGCGTTGTGCGCCCACTCGATCGCGCGGTTAAGAGACGGCATAAACCGCCGGTTCACGGAAACCATGTTCGAGATCTTCGTTTCGACAGCGGAATCACGGAGCGCCCGCGCATCGGCCAGTGATGCGCCGAGAGGCTTTTCGACCACGCAAGGAATACCCATGGTCAGCAGTTTGATACCAAGTTCAGAAATGTTTTCCGGCGGCACGACGGCGATGCAGCCGTCGAGGTTTTCTTGCCTCAACATATCGTCGACGTTCCGATAAGCCGCCAGAAAGCCATACTTTCCGCTGAAGTCCAGCGCGCGTTCGATTTGCAGGTCGCAAACCGCAGCCAGCAGGATTTCGGCGGGATGCGCGGCTTTAAATCGAGCAAGCGGGATAGCGTGCCCGCTCTCCGAATGTGCTCCGCAACCGATCAATCCAAGACGAATCATAGTTCGAGAATTACTCAAGCCGCGCAGGAATGGGCAAGCCATCGCTGTCAACCACAGTTTTTTCGGCATTTGCGGTCCCACGCACCAACCATAGAGACCCTCCCACCGCAACGGTGAGTGCAGCGAACCACACAACCGTGATCCGCTGGTTGGGCGGCACGGTGAACAGCAACACCAGGCTCAACAATCCAATGAAAGAAATCGTGCGGCTCAGAAAGCGGAACACGGGGGCAGTGAAGTCGGCGGAATCCTTCAATTCCGTGGCAACGTCGACGGGCGTATTCAGGTTCCTGAATAGCAGCGCCCGCCCGGGCGTATCTCCCCGGTCGAACAGCATGGTCAGGAAGAAGATTCCGAAGGACGCGGGAATAATGATCGCGACCTGCTGAATGAGCGACCAGTGATACACGAAGGCGCCGAGCATGCCCAAAATAAGTCCGGTGGCGAATGAGGCCAAGCCGGACCAGGGCGGCGTCCGGCGTACGACCAGCCCCAGCAACGCGGGAGGCCCGTAAGCCAGCGACATTAGCGTGTTGAATGTCAGCATGATCTGGAAGACGCTCTGCCCGCTGGCCGCCATAATCACGGCGATCACAGTCGTCGATCCCCCGATCAAGAACGTGGTGACCCAACCCACGACAAGCAGTTCTTGTTCTCCAGCGCTCTTGCGGAACAGCGACTGATACACATCCTTGGTGAGAATCCCGGATTTCACGTTGAACTGGGCCGACAGATTGGCCATGGTGGCGCTGAACATGGCCGCCAACATGACTCCGATCAGGCCGTGCGGCAGCAAGGTCAGGCTGGCGACCGCATATGCTGCTTCGTCGGCATTGGGCAGGCCCATGCGGGGCAGTTCCGGATAGACCACGCGCGTCGCCATGGGCGGAATGAACCACAAGAACGCGCCGACGAAAAACAGTCCGCAGCACAGCAATGCGATTTTGCGCGCGGAGCGTTCGTCGTCCACGCTGAAGTAGCGCTGCGCCATGGCGCTTGTGTTGTAGCCGAACGCGACCATGATCGTCCATGAGGCGATGTAGAGCCAGCCAAACTCCCCTGAAACATGGAGCGTTTTCATTTCCGGAGGCAGAGAATGCACCAAGCCGGTCACTCCGCCCACGCGGGCGAGAGACATCACGACGAGAACCATGCAAAACGGCATGAGGATGGAGGCTTGCAGAAAATCTGTGACGACCACGGCCCATAGGCCGCCCAGCACGCAATAAAAAACGATGAGAGCGCCCGCGCCGAGAATAGTCCAGGTCACAGGGAAGCCGCAGGCGGAAGATACGAAGAGGCTAAGCCCAAACAGCGTACTGGCGCTGGTAAACAGCTGAAACACGATGGTGGTCCAGGAAAAGACTTGATGGGTCGTCGGGTTGAAGCGGCCCGAGAGATATTCCATTACCGTGGTGATGCGGCTGCGCCGCCAGCGCTTGGCGAAGATGAAGTAGCCGAGCAAGAAACTCAAAGCGTTCCCGATGTAGAGTCCGATGACCGCGATGCCCGAGCGATAGGCGACCCCGGCTGCTCCGGTGAAGGTCCAGGCACTGAAGCCGGCCATGAAACAGCTCAGCCCGGCGACCAGCCAGGGAATGCGGCTTCCGCCACGAAAATATTCGGCCGCGCCCCGGTTGAAGCGTAAAACGTAGAAGCCCACCCGCACCATCAGCAGCGCGTAGAGGGCAATGACCACGTAGTCGACGGAGTTTGCGCTTGCCATGGAAAAGCCAGGCTTCCTTATACTTTGTTTTGTGCTGAAATAGAAGCCAAGAAACAACAAAGGAAAGAAATAGTCGCCATGCGAATGCTATACTCGGTCCCGCCATGCGCCGCCCCTCGGTTCTGATTAGTGCCGGAGAAGCGCTGTTTGCGTCATTTTTCTCACGGCGAGAGCAACAGCGCTTGAGCCGTCTTTTCCGATGGGAACGGTACGGAACCAGCAAATTCACCGCGGATTTCAGGCGGCGGTTGAGCACGACAGAGGCGCTGGTCACTACCTGGGACAGCCCTCATTTCGGCGACGACTTGCCGCTTCTGGCCCCGCAACTGCGCATGATTGCCCACTGTGGAGGAGAAGTGAAATCGCGCTTCTCGCGATCCCTGTTTAAACGCCTGACCATCACCAACGCTCCCGCTCCTATGGCGCGCGCCACCGCTGAGCTGGGCGCTGCTCTGCTCTTGTATTGCGCACGCAATGTAGACTTCTATCGTTCCGAACTGCGAAAGCGGTCGAACCGGATTTATGAAGAGGTACACCTCCACGGTAGTACTGAATCGCTGATCGGGCAGACGGTAGCGATGATCGGGTTCGGCCGGATCGGTCGCGCGATAGTGGACTTGCTGCGAGGATTCGACATCAAGTGGGTGGTTCATGACCCGTACGCTCCGCGCTCTCTATCGCGTCAGTATCCCGTGCGTTTCGCGAGCTTGCAGACGTTGCTAACCCAGGCTCATTTTCTCGTCCTGACGGCGGCGTTGACCGAACAAACCCGGGGCCTACTGGGTCGGCAAAATCTGGCGTACCTTCCGGACGGCGCGTGTGTCGTCAACATTGCCCGTGGTGGCCTGATCGATCTGGATACTCTCGGGAAAGAGGTTCAGCGCGGGCGGCTGCGCTGTGCCCTCGACGTGACTGATCCGCAGGAACCGCTTCCCGCAGGACATCCTTTGCGGACCATGCAAGGTGCAATTGTTACGCCGCACATCGCGGGGAGTGGACGTCAAGTCCGCGAAGGGATCGCGCGCGTCGTGCTGGATGACCTGGAAAGATTCTTCAGCGGCAAGAACGTAGAGAATCGTGTGACGACTTCCATGCTGGACCGAATGACATGAATATGAAAGTTTCGTTCTCGACGCTGGCCTGCCCGGACTGGACGCTGCCACAAATCATCGCGATAGCCGTGGGCGAGAGCTATGACGGTATCGAGTTGCGTTTTGTCCAGGGCGAGGACTCTCTGTGGAAGTTGCCGGTGTTTTCAGGAAAGGAACTGGCATCCGCGAAACGGGCATTAGCGGATCACGCTTTAACCATCTCATGCCTGGACACGAGTTGCCGCTTTGATTCGCCCGATGCCGCCGAGCGTGGACGTTGGATAATCGAAGGGGAACGGATGGCGGATCTCGCTGCGGAATTGGGTGCGCCGGGAGTGCGAGTTTTCGGTGACACGATCCACGCCGGTGCAGACCGTGCCTCAACGCAAGAGTGGGTCGCGGATTCCATTCGGACGTTGGCGGAGATCACTGAAGCGAGAGGAGTGGAGGTCTGGATCGAAAATCACGGTGATTTTGCGGCTGCGAAGGAGACAGCAGCAATTCTTGCGCAAGCGGCCTGCCAAAGAGTGGGTGCCGTTTGGGACCCAGCCAACAGTTTCGCCGCGATTCGGGAACAACCCGCGGAAGGCGCCGCGTTGTTAAAAGCGGCCATTCGCCATATTCACATCAAGGATTTGCGGTTCGATCGAGACGGCTGGAAGTATGTCTTGACGGGCGAGGGCGTTTTTCCCTTGCTCGACTTGAAAGGCGTGCTGGACCGGCTCGTATACGAACGCTTTCTTTCTTTCGAGTGGGAAAAGAAGTGGCACCCGGAGATCGCAGACCCTGAAATTGCTCTGCCACACTTCGCGCGCTGGTTTCGGAAGAATTGCGCATGACGGAATCTAGCAGCGAGAAAATGCGCAGGTTACACGCCGAAGATATTCCGGCTGCAACTCAGTTATCGGCACAGGTGGGTTGGAACCAGACCGAGGAAGACTGGCACACGCTGCTGCAACTCAGTCCGGATGGCTGCCTGGCAATGGAAGTGGATAGCCATCTGGCTGCGACCACGACTCTGCTTTGTTATGGGCGCCGGCTAGCGTGGATCGGGATGGTGCTGACGAGCCCAGAATACCGGCGCCGGGGCCTAGCCAGAAAGCTGCTGGCGAACGCATTAGAGCAGGCCGACAAGATGGGAATCGAAACGATAAAACTCGATGCCACCGAACTGGGCAAGCCGCTTTACGAGAGATTCGGTTTTCGCAGCGAGCAGGAAATCGAGCGCTGGTCGCGCCCGGGCGAAAACGCCGCACAGTTCCCGGCCGACCGAACATCTGTGGAGGAACCGTGGCGCGATTCAGATTTACTGGTGTTCGGAGCTGACCGTTCACAGCTTCTCGATAGACTCACACAGCTCAACCCTCCGAGATCAATCTCGCAGTCGTATCTGTTTTCCAGGCCGGGACGCATGTCCGCGTATCTGGGGCCGTGCATCAGCGAGAATCCGGGCACGGCTCGTCGCATGATCGAGGACCGCATACAGAACACGAGATGTGCCTGGTCCTGGGACCTGTTCCCCCGGAATCAAGACGCGGTGGCCCTAGCCCGCGACCTCGGATTTTCTCCACAGCGGCATCTCGTGCGCATGGCTCGTGGAGAGGAACTGTGCGAAAAGGGAAATGCGATTTACGCGATTGCGGGATTTGAGCTCGGATGACCGTGAAGATCAAAACAGAATCAGAATTGGAAGAATTGCTGTCGCGCCCCGACGAAGAAACTGCCTCGGCGATGGCGGCGATGGACGGCGATCTTCTCATTCTCGGCGCTGGTGGCAAGATGGGTCCAAGCCTGGCCCGTCTTGCGCGACGCGCGATCGACCAAGCAGGCGTCAAGAAGCGGGTGATTGCGGTAGCCCGATTCACGAATGACCAACTGCCCTCCGAACTCGCTGCGCAGGGGATCGAAACCATCGCCTGCGACTTGCTCGATCGTGATTCCCTCGACAAACTTCCCGATATTCCGAATGTTGTCTTCATGGCTGCGCGAAAATTCGGCACGGCTGGAGAAGAACATTTGACATGGGCTATGAATACCTATTTGCCCGGACTGGTCGCCGAACGCTACCGCAATTCCCGACTCGTCGCGTTCTCCACGGGAAATGTTTACCCGCTGCGTCCGCTGGCGGAAAGTGGAGCGGTGGAGACGACACCGGTTGGTCCCGTCGGCGAGTATGCGCAATCGGCTTTGGGCCGCGAGCGCATGTTCGAATATGGATCGATGCGATGGGGCACACCAGTGGTCATCCTGCGCCTGAACTATGCGGTCGAGCTGCGCTACGGAGTTCTTGTGGATATTGGGCAGGCTGTATTCGAGCGCCGTCCAATCGATCTGTGCATGCCGCGAGTGAACGTGATCTGGCAACGTGATGCCAACTCGTGGTGCCTGCGGTCATTCGCCCACTGCCAGGCGCCACCCATGGTCGTTAACATCACGGGACCCGAGACGCTTTCGGTGCGGGAACTCGCGCTCGAATTTGGCCACCATTTTGGCATCGAACCCACCTTTGTTTCCTCCACGGAAGGTTCCAGCGCCTTGTCGAGCGACGTCAACAAGGCGCGTGGTCTTTTCGGAAGTCCCACGGTGCGACCGAAAGAAATGGTCGAATGGATTGCGAATTGGATTCGTGCCGGCGGTGCAATGCTGAATAAGCCAACGCACTTTCAGACACGGGACGGAAACTTCTGATGCAGTTGCGCGAGAAACTTCGTTCGGGTCTAGTAATCCCCGCCCATCCTCTGGCTCTGAACTCCCAGCGCAAGCTGGACGAGCGCCGCCAACGCGCTCTGACGCGGTACTATCTGGCCGCAGGCGCAGGCGGCATCGCCGTGGGAGTTCACACCACCCAGTTCGCCATCCGCGATCCCAAGTTTGGATTGCTGGAACCGGTGCTTGCATTGGCTGACGAAGAGAGTCGGAGCAGTGACATCGTGAAGATTGCGGGCGTTTGCGGCAAGCGCAAGCAGGCGTCAGCCGAAGCGGAGCTCGCCGCCCGGTTGGGCTACGATGCTGCGCTGTTGAGTCTTGCCAAACTGAAAGACGAAACCATTCCTCAGCTTCTGGAGCACGCACGCGCCATTGCCACCGTGATCCCATTAGTCGGTTTCTACTTGCAGCGCGCCGTTGGGGGCCGCCTGTTGTCCTACGAATTCTGGCGCCAGTTCGTTGAGATTGAAAACGTGGTCGCGATTAAGATCGCACCGTTTAACCGCTATCAAACGCTCGACGTCGTTCGCGCCCTGGCGCAGTCAGGCCGCACCCAAGAAGTCGCTCTGTACACGGGAAACGATGACAACATTCTGAACGACCTGCTCACGCAGTTTGACTTCGGCACTCAGCCGCTACGAATCGCTGGCGGCTTGCTGGGGCATTGGGCGGTGTGGACGCAGATTGCAGTTTCTCACCTCGCCCTCGCCAAGCGACATTCCGACCCGGTTCCCGGAGAACTGCTGACGCTGGCGCAGCAAATCACGGATGCGAATGCCGCCATCTTCGATCCCGCCCACAATTTTCAGGGATGTATTCCGGGCATCCATGAGATATTGCGGCGTCAGGGCTTGCTCGAAGGACGCTGGTGTCTCGATCCCAAGGAGGAACTTTCTCCTGGCCAGAGCGCGGACATCGATCGCGTGTGCAGATCCTATCCGCATCTACAAGATGACGCATTCGTACAGGAGCACCTTGATGAATGGCTTCGTTAATATCCTGCTGCTGATGCTGTTTGTATCTGGCATGGCAGTAGGTTCGGACCACGCCGTGATCGAGAGCGGCCACGCACCTCAAGATGTACCGCTTGGTCTCGATCCCACGTCGGCGTTCTGGCGCGCGTCACGCCCGGTGTACATGGAGAAAGATAGTTTCGGGAAGAGTGTTCCCCGGTATCGCACCGAGGTCCGCACGCGCTGGACGAGGAACAATCTCTACTTCCTGTTTGTCTGCCCGTATGAGGAGCTCCACCTTAAGCCTGCGCCGAATACTCAGAAAGAGACCAACGAACTATGGAATTGGGACGTCGCCGAAGTCTTCGTCGGCTCCGATTTTACGAATATCAAGCGCTACAAAGAGTTTGAAATCTCTCCGCAGGGTGAGTGGGTTGACCTCGACATAGACCTGAACAAACCGCACCACGAAGATGGCTGGACCTGGAACTCGGGCTTTGAAGCGAAGGCGCGAATTGATGAAACCACACACACCTGGTACGGCGCGATGCGCATTCCCTTGGCTGCAATCGACGCGCGGCCTCCAACCGTTGGAAACACGATGCGTATGAACCTGTTTCGGAGCCAGGGGCCACCTTCGCATCAGCAAGCGGTAACATGGCAAGCTCCTATGAGCGATTCGTTTCACGTTCCTGAACGTTTTGGTTTGATCCGACTGGTGGAAAAGCTCGCGGAAAAGGAGTGATTAACCTGAATATGTGGCCTATCAATAAAGTTGTCTTGATCAGCGCGTTCGCGATTCTGACTGTCGTTCCGCAATTTGTTCTTGCAGCTGAGCCCTATGCCGTGACCGTTGAACACGGCGTCGCGGTAACAATGCGCGATGGCACGGTGCTGCGTGCTGATATTTACCGGCCAATGGCTCCAGGAAAATTCCCTGTTCTTCTCACGCGAACTCCCTACGATAAACACAGCGACGGCGACGTCGATTTTGGCCATAAGGGAGCGGCCCGCGGTTACGTCGTGATCAACCAGGATGTTCGCGGACGCTACACATCGGACGGCGAATGGTATCCCTTCCTGCACGAATCGAACGACGGCTACGACACTGTCGAATGGGCGGCGGCGCTGCCTTATTCCGATGGCAGAGTAGGAATGTATGGAGGCTCGTATGTCGGGGCCACCCAGATGCTGGCTGCGATTGCACATCCGCCGCATCTCGCCGGAATATGTCCCGTAGTGACCGCGAGCAACTATCACGAAGGGTGGACGTACCAGGGCGGTGCTTTTGAACAGTGGTTCAACGAATCGTGGACCTCAGGTCTGGCCCAGGACACGCTTAATCGCTTTGTGCGAAGTCACACAAATGCGTTGAACGGTATTGCGAAGGTTCCTCTTACTCAATACCCGCTTTTTGAATTGCCGCGGGCATTCTCCGATGCAGACTTCCTGCATTCTCTGGCTCCGTACTTTCTCGACTGGCTGGCCCACCCCGGTTATGACGACTATTGGAAGCGCTGGTCGATCGAGGAGCACTATGCCGACATCGGGGTCCCCTCTCTGACGGTCGCAGCCTGGTATGACATTTTTCTAGGCGGATCACTACGCAACTACGTCGGAGTGAAGCTGCATGGCAAGGACGAAACCGCGCGCCGGGGACAACATCTCCTGATCACGATCGGCGGGCACGCCGGTTCCCGCCGTAAGGTTGGCGATGTAGACTTCGGCCCCGCCGCCCCATTTGACGAGGATGAAACGACTTTGAGCTGGTACGACTATCTCTTCAAGAACATTGCCAACGACTTTTCCCATCCCAAGCCTGTAAAGCTTTTCGTGATGGGCGCTAACCAATGGCATGAGGAGGATGACTGGCCCCTCGTTCGTGCCCGCAACACAAAATACTTCCTGCATTCGGCCGGAAAGGCGAACTCAGCGCTCGGCGACGGTAGTCTGGTCACCGCAACTCCTCGCTCGGACAAGCCTGACCAGTACGTCTACGATCCTGCAAACCCCGCGCCCACGGCCGGTGGTCCTTTATGTTGTGACTCGGAGCACCTCGGGCCAGGACCCCGCGACCAGCGAGCGATGGAAGCGCGCTCTGATGTTTTGGTCTACTCAACGCCTACGCTGGAGCAGGATCTCGAAGTGACCGGACCTGTTCAACTCGAACTCTTCGCTAAGTCCTCCGCCGTTGACACCGACTTTACAGCCAAGTTGGTGGACGTCGGGCCAGACGGATTCGCGCAAAACCTGACAGAAGGAATTGTTCGCGCTCGGTATCGCAATTCGCAGGAAAAGGCAGAACTCATGAACCCAGGCCAGATCTATAAGTTCATCGTCGACTTGTGGGCCACCGCAAATGTCTTTCGCAAGGGGCACGCATTGCGACTGGAGATCAGCAGCAGCAATTTCCCTCGTTTCGATAAAAATCAGAATACGGGTGATGACGCCGGAGTCGGCGGAAAATCAGTTCCGGCGACGAACACGATCTATCACGATGCCGAGCATCCCTCGGCGTTAATTCTTCCGATCGTGCCAACCACCTGAAGTGATAGCGAACAAACGGCCGCTACGCCGGTCTGCAACCATACCTCAGGAGATTCCATGCCGCACAGCATGTCGAAATGCATCTTCCTTGCCCCGGCACCACGGATAGCGTCCGACATTTTTGATGAGAACGACCTGCTTCGGCTGCGCGCCATTGGGGATGTGGTTATTCACGAAGTCGGCCCCGTCACAGATGCAATCTTTGAAGACAGAGCCGCGAAGGCAGCAATCATCATCGGTCAGATTGACCTGCCTGAATCACGCCTGAAGCGCGCCACGTCGCTCCGGGCAGTGTTCAATGTGGAGGGCAATTTTCTTCCTAACATTGACTATGCCTACTGTTTTCGCCACGGCATACGTGTACTCAATGCAAGTCCGGTATTCGCTGAGCCCGTGGCGGAGGCCGCACTGGGCATGGCCATTGACCTGGCCCGCGGCATCACCAGGTCAGATCGCCATTTCCGCCAGGGTACCGAGCAGTACGGGTTGGCCGCGAACCTCGAGGCGTTCTCTCTCTTCCGGCAGGAGGTAGGGTTTATCGGGTTAGGCGATCTCGGACGTGCTATCTTGCCATTGCTTCGCCCGTTCGGTTGCCGCGTTCGGGCATACGACCCGTGGCTGCCAGCGGAATATGTTCAAACCTTGGGATGTGAAGCCTCTTCCCTGGATGAGGTCCTGCAGGGCTCGCGCCTTATTTTCGTAGTCGCGGGGGCCACATCGCAGAATCAGGGCTTCCTGGGCGCACAACAGTTCTCCTTAATGCCGCGGGGGGCCGCCTTAGTCCTGGTCAGTCGCGCAGCAGTCGTGGATTTTGACGCTATGCTGGATTTCGCTGCGAAAGGACATATCCGCTTCGCAACCGACGTTTTTCCAGAGGAACCGCTGCCTGGCTCACACCGGGCACGGCATACCGACAATACGGTTCTCTGCGCGCATCAGGCCGGCGCAATGGAGACGGCGATCAAATGGATTGGAAAGCTGGTTGTTGCGGACGCGGAACTGATTGCCCGCGGGCTTCCACCGATTCTGTGCAAGGTGGCTCAGCCTGAGACTATTGCCCTGTTTCGGAGTAAACCCATCAGCAAAACTTGACAGAACAGGAAATCCGGCCCAGATAGCAATTGGATTCCCGGACGGCAACTGGCTCGATGAGTGCTTTGCCTTGATTGCCCAGACCGCGTAAGGGTTCCCGCAACGGTAGCACGGTAGGCTCAGAGCAGAGACAAGCGGTGGGCGCAGTCGGCCATGATTTCTGCCTCCCAAGCGGGACGCTGTCGATTGTTCGGGTGCGTCCGATCGCTAGGAATCCGTCCGATCAGGTTTAGGAACACCGCAGCAGAATGTTTGTACGCGGGAACGGGGGCGCGAAAGGCGACGTTTCCCAAATACTGCAGGGCGTCCGAAAGAGCATAGTACTCGGGATCCCCGGCTTCCCACAGTCGGTCTCGCGCGGCGAATCTCTCTGGCGCAAAGGCGGCAAGTCCCAGCAAATAGTCTGACCCGTATTCGATCATGTTGATTCCCAGGTCGTTCCCTGTGTAGATGCGGAAGTCTGGCCGGCACGCATCGCGAAGAGCGAGTCGTTCAAGTTCCAGAAGACGGTTGAGGGATGAGTGTTTCATTCCCTTGATCTCCGGGATGTCCATCAAGCGACGGATTGTCTCCGAGTCGTAGATCTCCCCGTTCGCTGCAAACATCGGACCCAGTTCGAACGCCAGTACGTGAGGATAGTCTCGACATATGGCTCGATAAGCCTCGGCTGTTCTTGCCGGAGACTTGCCGTGCAAACGAGCTGTCTGGAACAGGATCGGTATGCCTTCAAAACGAACGATGGTGTCGATCTGCCGGCGATAAAGCATGACAATGTCGTCGCCGGCGTGCTGTTCGACATACGCACCGGCCACAAACGGAACGCCTTTCCCGAGAGCCTGCCGCGTCCACTTCAGCACCTCTTCCTTTTCCGTGTCGCTCAAGTAGTTCACGTAGCCGGTGTCCATGTTGACGGCGTTCATGAGCCCCGCTCGATGTGTGGAAGTCAGCTGCTTCGCAAACGCGTCGACAGCGACTCGGCCGTCTGGCTCATACGGCAATAAGGCGGCGGCCATGCCCTGCACTTTGCGTCGTGGTGCTTGGCGCTCGAGCAACTGCTCAACCGTCATCCCTGACCTCCACAATCTTGGATCTCCACAATGGGCTCCTGTTCTGTGCCTGAGAAGATCGATGTCAGCGTTTCTTGGCGTCCTTCAGTTTTTCCGCCAGGGCAGAGTTTCTGTAGTATGTGTCCAGCGGATAGCAACCGGACGGCAGTCCGTTGCGTGGTGCGGTCGTGCAATCGCTGAAGGTCCGGCAGACCAGCTTGCGTTGGATCTGGGTGCCGGCCGATGCTTCCCAGAGAAACTCGGGATAGCTCAATACCATCCGGCCGAGCCCCACGAAGTCGGCCCATCCTTCGCGCACTACGGCCTGCGCTACGTGGGGTAAGAAGTCCTGCAGGTAGGTGTATCCCGACCCAACCATGAGCAGGTTTGGGAACCGCCGCTTGAGCTGACGGGTCGCTTCCATCTGCCGGGCAACTCCAACCAAAGGGTCTTCCGGTGGCAGATATCCGTCGGAGGGTGGGTACAGCGCCGGGCGTTGGATGTGAGGATTGTAGTAGGGGCTGCCCGCGGTGATGTTCACAAGCTGAATTCCAAGGTCTTCTAGTAACGATAAAAAGCGCTCCGGCTCACTCAGGTCGGTGTCCGTCGGGTCGAGGGGATTCACGCCAAACCCCCAACGGTAGGGAATTAAGTCCGGGTGCGTTTCCGCAACTCCGATGGAGGATTTCCCGTTGACGCGCGGGCTTGGGTCACTGTGGAATGGCACCGTGTCAATCGCCGACAGCCGCACTCCAATGTGCAATCCCGGAGAGCGTGAGCGAATCCCCTGTACTACCTCCCGAAGAAAGCGCGTGCGGCCTTCGAAGGTGCCGCCGTAACGTCCCTCCCGAGTGTGAGCGCTCAGAAATTCATGGCCCAGGTAGCCGTGGCAATGCTTGATGTCCACGAAATCAAAACCTAATTGCCAAGCCATGAACGCCGCCCGATGAAAGTCTTCGATGATCGACTCGATTTCCCCGTCGGTGAGCAGAGGGTAGTCGGGAGGCAACTTCAGGCGCCGGTCCAACAATGGATGGTGATAGAGAATGCGTGGTTCGGGGCGGGTATGTTCGTTCGGGCGGCAGTACCGACCAGAGTGGGTCAATTGCAGACCCATTATCAACCCATCGTCGGTGCCGGTTGTCAGAATATGCTCGCGCCTTAAAACGGTTCGCAGATGCGCAAGGCCTTGTTGCATTCGCGGGGCAGCTAGAAGCTGGTTGGGGTTCGCTCGTCCTTCGTGGGAAACCGCGACCGCTTCTCCGCCCCAGATCAGCTTGCCGCCACTATGGCCGAAGCGCTGCCACCGCCGAACCGTATTCTCCGAAGGCGCTCCATCCGGAGTTGCGTCCCAACCCTCCATGGGCTGCACCGCGATCCGGTTGCCGATTTTGAATGGACCGCGTTCCAGCGGCCAGCGCAGCGGCGATTGGGCTCCAGTCACGATCTGGGGATCGCACGGGATCTGCAGGTCGAGGGCCCGCAAGTGATCCTGAAAGCGTCTAACGTCCTTCAGGCTCCCCAGGCGAACGATCGCTCCAGTGCTCATGCGGCTCTCCGCCGCTCCGGTAAACCTAAAACGGCCAGTCCGCCCAGCAACGCCATAACCACCAGGACAAAGCAGCTCACGGAGTAGCTTCCAGTCGTGTCGCGTAAGCGGCCTATCAACCAGGGCGCAGCTGCGTCCGCAATGGCACCCGCGGTCAGGATCACACCCAGCAATCTTCCGAGGATCTCAATCCCAAAGATTTCCGCTGTCATTAAGGGAATGATCATGTAGTCGCCACCAAGACCGATGCCAAAAAACGCGGCGGAAACGTAGAGGATTAGCCGGGTAGTCCCGAGGAATAACAGGGGTATGCCTGCGGCGACGAGTAAGTACGTCAGCAGCATGACGTACTTTTTGGAAAACCGATCAGCCAGCCAGCCTATGAGTAACCGGCCGGCGATACTGAAAGCCAGCACCAGCGACAGGACACCTGCGGCATCCTTCTGCGTGAAGTGCCGGTCGAGACTCAAGAAAAGCTTCATATTCTGCTGAGTCCCACTGACTGCGGCAATCGAGCACATACTTCCCAGGGTGAGTAGATAGAACGACCCTTGCTTGAATGCTGCCGTCGGACTCGCGGACTTGAACGATCCAGCCGGTCTTCCCGCGTTAGGTGGTTCTTTCACCAGCATCGCCAGGGGAAGTGAAACGACTACGATCGAAAAGCCCAGAATCCGCAGAGCGGCCTGCCATCCGAAATGCTGGACGAGAGCGTGCGATATCCACGGGACTGTCGCCCCCCCAATGCCGATCCCGAGGTAGGCAAAGCCCATCGCTTTTCCGCGCGATTGATCGAACCAACGCGTCAACAGCACCTGGTTGGGCAGCGGGCCTCCACAAACATAGCCCAGGGCGTTGAAGAAGTAGAAAAAGTAAAACATGCCGAGGCTTGAGGTCCAGCCCAGTCCCACTAGGGCTACCCCTGCCATTAGGATGCCTATCATCATCATGCGGCGGGGCCCAAAGCGGTCCACGACCCATCCTGCGAGGAACCCGAAGATGGGTCCGACGACAAGTTTGCTCAGCGCATTGCCGGACGTCACTTGACCGCGCGTCCAACCAAACTGCTGAACCATGAAGTCGTAATAGAAAGGCAGCCCCCAGAGCGCAACGCCAACGATGCAGAACAGCACCACAAAAGCCGTCGCAGCTGCTTGATACGACTGGTACCGGCTTGCCGGAGATTGATCGGCTCTTGGCCCGTCCTCTTTGGACAACTCGTAGCTCGATGCAGCCCGCGCCGCAGCGGTCTCGCTTGCCGGTTCCGCCATGGGGTGTCAGTTTAACATTGGATATGCTCTAGGGAGAGGCCAGTAGGAATTGTTGGCGCAACATCGCGATGGGCTCTTTCCGTCTGGCTTTGGGCTGGACAGAGCCGCGGTCTAGGGCTCGGCTTCTGCCGAGAAAGCATGCTTTGCGCGATCGCTCAGATCCTCAAGAAGATCCTCCGGCGGTACATCCAACAAAGGATGAGCCAAAAGATCAGCATCACTGCAAAACCGTGAAGCACGGGCTGAAAAGTCGGCCCTGCCATCACCGATATCGCCCTTCCAAAGTGACGGTCTAAGGCGTTACTGAAGAAGCTCGGCATCGTCCAACTCATCACGTAAACGGCAATCGAGTTCATTCCGACCACTACCAGCGGGAATGCCCATCGCCGCCATCCTTTCCATTCGATCAGCGCGTAAAAGCCGGCCAGGATCAGCACCACCCAACCTCCGCTATACAGCGTGTACGACGATGTCCAGACCCTTTTGACGATGGGGCAAATACCCGCCCATTGAGACACCAGTCCGAGCAACATCAAGCCTGTTCCCGCGACTACCAGTCCTCGCAATTTGTGTTCCTTCGATCCGGTGCCCTTGAGCCATTCTCCCGCCAAAAGCCCGAGTATCATGGTCCCT
The DNA here is from genome assembly GCA_963791515.1 of uncultured Acidobacteriaceae bacterium. GTDB lineage: Bacteria > Acidobacteriota > Terriglobia > Terriglobales > Acidobacteriaceae > Sulfotelmatobacter. The sequence goes on from CAWBSS010000014.1 coordinate 355,496, forward strand.
AGCGTTGGAATGAAACTCAGAGTAGACCAACCGCCCTCATTGAAGACAAAGGGTTGTTCTCGTGGAAAGAGATTCAAAAACCAAACATCGAACGCCCACGCAAGATTGGAATTCTTGTTCCAATGAGAGAGAAATCCGGTGTAATTGTGAGACCAATTCTGTGGAACTCCGACCCTGGCGTAGTCAAAGTGGGGACCTGGCGCTGGATAAAGCGCGAAAGCTCCCCAAAAGCAAATCAAGATCAGCACCAGCGTCACCACTTGGGTTCGCGGACGCGTGAATCCCAGCAGAAACAGGAATACGTAACCCAATCCGATCTGCGTCAGCGTGTCCTCAAATGTAAAGTAGGTCTGATGCGACCAAAGTGACCGAAGAAAGATTCCTAGAAAAATCAGGAGTAGCGCGCGTCGGACCGCATGCCCAAGCATGGGTCCGAAAGTTTGTCCCTTCATTTTCCGGCTCGCGATCGAAAACGGAAGCGCCGCACCGACCAAAAAGGAAAAGGCGGGCTGGATCAGGTCATGCAGTGAGCACCCTTGCCACTCCACGTGCTGGGTATTGAAGGCGATCAAGCGCCATGGCGCGCTGTGCGGAAATGCACGCGCCACCTCAGGCAAGCGCATGGCTTCTCCGAGCATCAGGAGCATCACCATCCCGCGGAATGCATCCAGCGAGATCAGCCGAGTGGCGCCTTCAGCTTTGCGTTCAGGTTCTGCTCTAGGCGCTTCTGCTACGGGACTCTCAACCTGCGCGCTTTCGATCATCAAGGGCTCCTATGACCAACTGAGGACTGATGCGAAGGTATTCTCGTTCTCGCCCCGAAGTTTCGGCGATGGCACTCAAGTCTGAAGTGCAAAGCCTGGAGAATCCGAATGGACGTTCCACTTGCCGCGTGTGAAATCGGGGAACTTCTGTGGAGCGCCATTCTGTGCCACAGATGTCTCGCTTAATGGAGTAGGCGCACTCCATGCGGCGGCATCGTAGACATTAATATCGGGCACGAGACCCCTTTTCAGGCAATCCATGAGCCTGTAATTCATGACATAGTCCATTCCGCCGTGGCCCCCCATTTTGCGGGCCAGATCTCCGGTTGCCTTCCAGAGAGGGTGCTCGTACTTGTCGCGAAACGAATCGATGTTTTGCCAATCTTCCTGCTTTGTGCCATCGACGAAGACCCGCGGCGGGTAATCGGCGAACGCGCCCTTTGTGCCCGAGATCGAGTTGAGGCGGCTGTAAGGTCGTGGGTTGACCACGTCATGCTGGAGAAGAATCGTGCGGCCTCTTTGGGTTTTTATGATGCTGGTGTTCATGTCACCGCAGACGTACCTTTCGGCGCGCTTCGGGTCCGCGTCAGCGAAGTTCGCTTTCACATACGCGCTCAGCGAGGCCTCGGACGAACTCACCGAAACCATGTAGTCGAACCTGTCGCCGCGATGGATGTCCATGTAATGCGCCACCGGACCCAGTCCGTGCGTCGGATACAGATTGCCATTGCGCTGGATATGGGGAAAACGGCGCCACAGGCCTTCCCCTTCACTTGAGGTCAAAATACTGCGCAAGTCGTGGAGATAAGCCGCTTCTCCATGGGTAATTTCGCCGAAGACTCCATCCCGTACCATGCCGAGGACCATCATCTCGGTAGAGCCATAACAGCAGTTCTCGAGAATGACGCAATGCTTGCGAGTAGCCTCGGAAGTATCGACGAGGTCCCAGCACTCTTGCAATGTTGTACAGGCGGGCACTTCGACGGCAGCATGCTTGCCATTCTTCATGGCGCTGAGCGCCATCGGAACGTGCCAGTTCCATGGAGTGGCTATGTAGACGATGTCGAGTTCGAGTTCGGTCAAATTCTTGAAATCCCATTCGCCCTTGCTGAACCCTACGGGCTCTGCTTGGCCTGCGTTTGTGACCGCCCTCTGCGCTCGCACCACTTTCTCCGGCACGAGATCGCAGATCGCCTTGACCTCTACCTTTTCAATTGCGAGTAAATCCTGCAGCAAGCTGGTACCGCGTCCGCCGACGCCGATAATTCCCAGGCGCACCCGTTCTCGTGCCCCGAACGGGACGCCGATCATCGTCGAGTTCGCACTTTTCCGTGTGCCAGAAAGGAGATCAGTACCCAGAATGTCGGTCGCAACTACGAGTCCCACACCGCCAATCGCGGTGCGCTTCATGAAACTTCGTCGCGAAATATCTTTAGATTCTCTATCCGTGGGCATGTGGTGACCTCCTAACCATATTGCCGAGCGCTTGCAGATCGTTATCCTTTGCGTACCATGACCCAAAACCTAGCCTGGATTATTCACTAAGGATCTAGCCAAAAAAGAAAGGATGCTCTAAAAGGAATGATGAACACTGGGTTTCGTGGACCCAGCATTCCCTTTCGGAGCATCCATCGCTTGATACAAAGTGTTTTATCACAACTGAACTTCTCCTTCTACCGTCATCAATCCATCCGCGCCGATTTTTCCGGCGGCCAGATTACCAGTGATGCCGGTCTGTTGCCGTTGCGAGCCTTTGATCAGCGTCATCATCTGACTCGTGACTGGGCCGCTGGCTTCAGCGATCCGCGGCAACCCGATCGCCTGCGTCACGATTCGCTGACGTTGTTACGGCAACGGATCTACCAGATCGTGGCCGGATATGAAGATGCCAACGATGCCGATCGTTTGCGCCACGATCCCATGCTGCAGATCGTCGCCGATCAGACGCTGGGCGACGCGCTCGGTTCCCAGCCTACGCTCAGCCGCTGGGAGAACACTCCTTCGGCCCGCGATCTGGTGCACGCCAATGACCTGCTATGCCAGCAGTTCATCCGGCTCTGCGGCGACCAGGTCCGCCAGCGTGGCGAGATTCTGCTCGACATCGATTCCACCGACGATCCCACCCACGGCCAGCAACAACTCAGCTTCTTCAACGGGGGTTATGGCCAGCACATGTATCACCCCATGCTGATCTTCGAGCGTCACACCGGATGCCTGCTGGCGGCGCGACTGCGCCCGGGAAACGCCTCCAGTCATGCCCGTATCGTGCCCATGCTGCTGCGCTTGGTACCGCGTTTGCAATCCAGCTTCCCCGGCGTAAAGATCAAACTGCGCGGCGATGCCGGTTTTGCTCTGCCCCTGCTCTATGCCTTTTGCGAGTTCTTCGCGATCGAGTATGCCCTCGGCATCCCCGCCAACTGCGTGTTCAAGCGCCGCGCCGAGCCACGGCGGCTACAGCTGAAACGGCGCTATCGCCGTACCCAACTACCCCAGCGCAGCTTCTCCAGTTTTCGCCATCGCGCCCGCAGTTGGCCGCGCCAGCGCCGCATCTGCTACAAAGCCGAGCACACCGCTACCGGAACAAACCTGCGCCTTCTGATCACCAACTGTAACGGACCTGCCTCCGAGGTCTTCGCTTTCTACAACGATCGCGGGGAGTGCGAGAATCGCATCGAAGAGTTCAAGAACGGCTTTCGCGCCGATCGCTTGAGCTGTCACCGCTTTCTGGCCAACTCCTTCCGCCTGTTCCTGCACGCCGCCGCTTACAACCTGGTCAACTTCTTTCGTCTGCAGTTGCCTCAGCCTTGGCGCTCGGCCCAGATCGAAACTCTGCGCGCCCAGCTCTTCAAAATCGGCGCTCGCGTTCGCCACACTGCCCGTTGTGTTCGCTTTCACCTCGCCAGCGGCTGGCCCTTCCAAAACTTGTTCCGCGCTGTCGCCCTCGCAGTCGACAGCGCTTGACCTCAGCGTCTGCTCCTAATTCTGCTTTCCACAGACTGTCTCTGCGGAGCCCTGCCCAAAACTACCCATCCCCCTCATCCGCGCCTCTCCCTGATCTCGGCCCCACACCTCTACGCCCTCACTTTTCGATTCCCATCCATGGGATCTCCTTTCCTCATGGAATTCTCAGAGATCATGAATTAAGCAGGCTAGCACTGTAGCAAAAGCGATTGCAACCGCCTGCTTGGATCAAAACGTGAGAATTTAGGACACTGGAACGGCAAGAAACCGGGACCGCTTCCATCCGAGATCCTTAACCTTCAAAAGGAAACCTGCAAGCGATCCCCCAAAAAGACAACGCTCAAACAGAGGGTTTGCTGAAATTGGTCACGCGCTTTGGCGCGTCAGATTCCTCCCCCATGCCCCTTTGCGCTGGAGGCGGCACGTTTCGCCCGAGGGCCTGAGGAGACGCCGCAGCCGCACGCTCTTCCTTCGGAGAGGGCTTCACCAGACGGCACCTTATGCGAACTGAAGGGACAGGAAGCATCTGGAACCTCCGGCTGTGTACCTCAAACAGGCCGCATCCCTGCGTCGAGGAGTTCACCATCAGGAAGCATGTGAGACTAGGCAACGATTCCCTCGGTGCGGACCGGACGGCGAGCCCTCATCCCAATAAAGGCCATCCGATCTTTACGGCGAAGGTTCTGATCGCTCAGGACAGCCAGGACAGAAAAACGGCTTGGGCGTTCCATAAACACATGTTTTCAGAACCCTCTAACTCGCGGTTCTCGGTGTTGAAGACTCAATGGTTTCCCCGATGGCCCACGAGACAGGTTTTTGGAACAGCGTGATCCACCCGCAATCGCTTAGTAGAGCTTCCGACAAGCCGACTTGAACTAAGCCGTTTTGCGGCGGACGCATTCGCGTGTTGCTGAGCCGACGGTCGAGGTGATCTGAGCTAGTTTGTTGTCGCAGAGGAGGAACTCTCTGTGACCCACCTACGCCAGATCATGTTTGAGGAGTTACGACGCCGCAACTACGCCGAGTCCACCATCCACACTTACATCCAGACGGTCGAGCATTTCAGTCGGCACTTCCATCGTTCGCCCGATCAGCTTGGCCCCGAGCATATTCGCCAGTATCAGGCCGCGCTGTTCACGGGCTGGAAGTTGGCCCCGAACACGGTAACGCAACGCTTGGCTGCTTTGCGCTTCTTCTATGTGCAGGTGTTGAAGCGAGGCTGGAGCGTTGCCGAGACGCCGTATCCGAAGAAGGTTTTGCACTTGCCGCAGGTGCTGAGCCAGGACGAAGTAGCACGTCTCATCGACGCGGCAGAGTTTCCCTTTCATCGCGTCCTGCTGATGACGCTCTATGCCACGGGCGCACGTCGCGCTGAAGTGGCGCACCTGAAGATCAGCGATATCGACAGCCAGCGGATGGTCATCCATATCCGGGGAGGCAAGGGGCGCAAGGACCGCGATGTCATGCTCAGCCCCAAGCTGCTCGAGGCGTTGCGCGTCTACTGGCGCGGGCTGAAGCGCAAGCCCACCGACTGGCTGTTCCCCGGCAATCGATGGCATACAGCGAGTCATCCTGTCTCCACCAAGGTTCTCTGGTACGCCTGTCAGCAGGCCGCCGAACGCGCCGGCCTTGAACACAAACACATCCATCCCCACACTCTGCGCCACTGCTTTGCCACGCATCTGCTCGAAGCCGGCGCCGACCTGCGTACCATCCAGATGCTGCTGGGTCATCGCGACCTGGAGGAAACCACGATCTATCTGCACCTCTCCCGGCGGCATCTCAGCGCCACCGGCAGTCCGCTGGATGCACTCACGATCCGAGGAGAAGGAGAGCAGACGCAGAACGCATGAACCGGCCACCTCTCGAGGTGGCCGACATCGTTCGCTGTGCAGGACGGTCCTTCATTGAGCGCAGTCGCAAGTGGATTAACGGACAACACGAAAAGGTGTTGCAGGCCATCACACGCTGCCGCACCGCAGCGCTGGGTGGACATCGCGATCAGTGCTCAGATTGCGGGCATACTGCCATCTCGTACAACTCGTGTCGCAACCGGCATTGCCCACGATGCCAGGGCAACGCCCGCCAGCGCTGGCTTCAGGCGCGGCAACGGGAGTTGCTGCCCGCCAGCTACGTGCACGTCGTCTTCACCCTGCCGCGGGAACTGGCTCCGCTGGCATTGCAGAATAAACGCCTGATCTACAACCTGCTGTTTCACACCAGCGCTGCAACTCTGCAGGAGATCGCTCGCGATCCCCGGCACCTTGGAGCCGAGATTGGCTTCTTCAGCGTGCTCCACACCTGGGATCAACGCCTGCAGCATCATCCCCATGTCCACTGCGTACTTGCCGCCGGCGGTCTTACTCCGGATCGCTCCCGCTGGATCTCCTCGCGCCGCTCCTTCTTCCTTCCCGTCAAGGTGCTTAGCCGTGTCTTCCGCGGCAAGTTTGTCGCTGGACTCAAGACCGCCTTTCATGCCGGCGCACTCCAGTTCCACGGACATCTCTTACCGATTGCACAGCCGCGCGCCTTCGCCTCCTGGCTGCGGGTACTGTTCCGTCACGACTGGGTCGTCTACGCCAAGCCGCCCTTCGGTGGTCCAGAACACGTGTTGCGCTATCTCGGTGCCTACACCCACCGCGTTGCCATTTCCAACAGCAGGCTGGTTGCCCTCTCCGACGGCAACGTAACCTTTCGCTGGCGCGACTCCGCTCATGGCAACAAGAAGCGGCTCATGACTCTGCTGGTCGAAGAGTTCCTGCGCCGCTTCCTCCTGCACCTCCTGCCGCGCGGTTTTATGCGCATCCGCAACTTCGGCTTCCTCGCTAACCGGCAACGCGCCACCCTCCTGCCGCTCTGCTTCCAACTGCTTCGTGGATCGGGAAACATGCCCGGGTCGGCGGCATCGCCTTCCACGGACCAGCCTCGCTCGCTCTGGAACTGTCCGGCCTGCGGCGGAACTATGCGCGTCGTCGAACGCCTCTCCGCCGCGCAACTCTTGCTCCGCTCTCCACCTCAGCCCGACCGGTGCGCAGCATGAACCTCGATCTGCATCCTCGGCTTCTGAGCGTGCTCCGGCACCCACGGAGAGCTCTTGTCTCATCGGGCAAGCAATGCCCAATCAGCCAACTTCTCAGCCTCTGCCCGCCACCTCAGCGCAACCCTACTCCGCTTGTTCCAGTCCCGCCAACGGTCAGTCCTACCCATCGCAGAGGGTTTCTAAATACTCTGGATCCGATCGGATCCATTCAAATCCCATAGACATTACCGGGGGCTTCCTTCAAGTCGCTGTATCTGGAGCGCCCGCCTGAGATCGCACCCACCCACGAACGGTTGTGCAGCGGGCGCTCCAGATACAGCCCTAAGACTTCCCGGTACTAATCTCGTCACAGCGACGCCAGATTAATTCCGGTTAGCCGGTCATCGCCCAGAATCGCCCGATCTGCCGCTAGGTGCGTCGTGGCGCGACTCTGGCACCAGCGTGCATGCTGGCTAACTTCGGTGCCATGCTGATGGCACGTTCTGGCGTTGACCCACGACTTACGGTTGGTTACCGTTGGTGACTGCTGAGACCAGACTTCTCCCCCCTATGCTTTCTTAATGGGTGTTCTCGAAAAGATTCCGACATTCTTGATCACGGGCGTGCTGGTCATTATCTTTGTGTGTCTGAAGCGCCACGCACGGAGCGCCCGCTTGACGCTCTGGACGGTGGGCTGGACTCTGGTGTTCACGCATTTTCTGGCGCAATTGCTGGAGCCAGATCGCAGCCCAGCCAATTCCTTTCTGTTGGCTGTCGATTCCGGATCGCTGCAAGCAGCCGTTGTCATTTTCCTAGTCTCAGTCTCCAGGGTAGCTGAAGACTACGCCAAGCGGACTCTCCTGCTCCTCGTCCTGGGTGTGCCTTCCGCGGCGTACGTGGTATGCACCAGTTACGGCGTGCAGGCCCGCTGGCCTTACATCCTGTGCCTGACAGCTTGCTTCGGCGGAGCCGCGTGCTTCGTCGTCCTCAGGGTGAGCAGGAAGTTGTCGGTGTACCTGGTGGCCGCGACCTCCCTCTGCTTGCTTGGCGGAGCGTGGGCGATTGAAGGCGCGCTCCGCGGCTCTTTTCAGGAAGGGACGATTGCACTCATTGGAATCGGGTTTGGTTTGGCGGGTGTGTTCATTTGCCGGAACCACCGGCGTGTGTCGCCCGCCATTCTGACGATCACCGGTGGATTCGTCAGCTGGGGAGCGGCGTTTCCGATCAGAGTGTTGATCGATCGCCTCACTCCGAATCTGAGTATTCCAGGGGAACTATGGAACACTCCCAAGATCTTCGTTGCTCTTGGAATGATTCTGGCGGTGGTGGAAGACAAGTCAGAATCGATCGCTGGCATGCAACACAAGGCAGAACGGCTCGACCGTCGGTTGGAACGCTTCTCGGCGATCACTTCCCGGCTGCTGAATGGTGCGGAGTTGGATACCATTTGCCCCGCGATTGCTTCGGCGATCACCGACGTTAGCACTTTCAGTGTGGCGGTGGTCCAACTCGAAGATGCAGAGCATAGGTTACGGGTGGCTGGCTCCAGTGGACTGTCGCCAAAGTCATTGCGGAGTCTGCAGGCTCAAACGCAAGACTGGACGCTCGATCACATTAAGAGTTCGTGTTCAAACGCGCAGCTCATCGGCAAGAATTCGTTCTTACTGCTTCCACACGAAGCAGTTCTGTTTGCGCTGCGCGAGAACCCGAATGCGCAGTGGGCGAGCGGCGAAGAGCTGTTGATTCCGCTTTGCTCGGATGGAGGCGCATATGTAGGCTGTATCCGATTGGCGGCGCCACGAGACATGAGGACGATCCATGCGCTCGAATTGTCCCACATCGAAATGCTCGCAACCGACATTGCGCTAGCCGTCGAACTGCAGTCCTTGCGCACGCAGCTGGTCCGGTCGGAAAAACTGGCTGCCCTGGGGCAACTGCTGGCGGGAGTCGCACATGAGCTCAACAATCCACTGACGGCGATCATGGGATACGGCGAACTGATAGACGATGCGATAGCGGCGCCGCATGCTCGCGATCAACTCGCGAAGCTGGTGAGTGAAGCCCGCCGCATGAACCGGATGATCGACAACCTGCTTCGGTTTTCGCGGCAGAGTGCGCATGGCACCCATGCTGTACAGCTCTCACCGGTCGTACAACAGGTGCTGGCGCTTCGTGAATACGACACGCGCACCCGCAACGTTGGAGTTGAACTCGACATCGCACCGGACTTGCCCTTTCTGGCCGTCAACGAGGACGAAATCAAACAGATTCTCCTCAACCTGATCAACAATTCAAGCGATGCTCTGCAGGAAATGGCCGGCAGCAAGCAAATCATCATTCGCGCCTATCAGAGCGGTCCACAGGCGGTGATCGAAGTCGAGGACACCGGCCCCGGTTTTGGCAATCTGAACCGCGCGCTGGATCCGTTCTATACGACGAAACCCGTGGGCAAAGGAACTGGACTCGGATTGAGCGTCTGTTACGGGATCGCCAAGAAACGGGGCGGAGATCTCAAGATAGAAAATGTGAAGCCGCACGGCGCACGTGTAACGATCAAATTATTGGTCGCGGATGTGTCGGTACACCCACTCGTGGCCGCCTCGGCCCGTGCCTAGGTTAGTGGCGTAGATGGCGAGTCGAACCTCATTCCTCAGCGATTCAAATTTCACCTCTAGCCCAACGCAGTGCCTCGTCCAGTGACTCCTCGGCGAAGTCATCCCATATACACTGTGGTCGTACCTGGTCACATCAAGCGATTCGTCCCCGACGTCTCGAGCAAACCGGAAGTTGACCGAAGCCAAGCCGCCTTATCGGTACTGATCCTCTCGGTGCCACCTGGATTACTCCGATTTTGCCGACAATCCAGTCAGAATGGCGGGTTTTCGCTAACTCATCGGTTTCCACGGACTGGGCATGCTGAGCACATTTTCACTGGGAAGCCCCTTTAAGAAAACCCAAAAAAACAGCTTGGATAATCGGTCGATATGGGGTATTTTTTCCCACATTGAAATCTGGAGCGAGGCGCGGTTTTCACCAAGCCTAGATCTGGGTCATTTCGGTTCGCGATTGAAGACACCCCTGCCTTCCGCGATAGATTCCAGGTGAAGTGAGGTCTCCCCGGCTCCGAGAGGAATCCAGCCGTGAAATCTTCTCTTTGCCTATCCGTCCTGGTGGCGTTTTCCCTTTTGAACTGCGACATGTTCGCGGGTAGGGCGCTGCCTCCGTCCACTCACCTAAAGCACTCCGATGCTGCCGTCATCTCTTCTCCAGAAGGCGGAACGCTCTCGGCTTCGTCGCAGTTCGTGATCCCAGGTCCACGGCGATCTTTTCTGCGCTTGGCCGGGATCAGTCAAAAGATTACGCCTGAAGAGGTTCTATCCTTGCTGAGCCGGAATGTGTTCACCGAGGGTTATCAGGGCTCAAATCGGCCAACTGAGTTCCTTATCCTGTTGAGACGATATGTCGTGCAGGCCAGGGAGTTGGCGGAGTTGGCCGCGGGCAGTGGCATGGTGATTCGTGTTTCGAATTGTGACGACGCAAAACCGCTTCTGCGCATTCTGGGTTATCGAGTCCGGGCAAACTGCGGCGATCCCGAAACGTCTTTGCAGACAGAGGATCCCGAGAGGGCTTTTCTGGCCATCGATTCCGGATTTCCGCTCCACGAACTAGAGCAGACACTGCAAGGCGGTAAACCTTTTGAGTACCCGTTCTCCTCTTCCCCTGTGCCGGTGCTGTTCGCCGAAAGCGACTGGACCAAGGCGAGCCCCAAGAACTTCAAAGAAAACAGCAGGGACTTGCTTGACACGATCCTGAACGACCCAGCGGTCGCACGCCTGTACTGGGCCCTCTCACGACTCGACCCCGAAACCAGCAAGTCTTTGCAACAATCGATTGGGCTCGGGAGGCTGCTTCCCTACGCCGCGGTCCTTGATTTTTATGGGAGAAGCCTGTGCATCCGCGAGGGCCGAGTCAATGTACCGGGAGGAGTGGGGGCGGAAGCTGCATGGACGGACTTGGTCGGAGCGAGCCCGGCGTCCCCTGCCTCTTTTGTCTCGAGGTTGCTTGCCAAGGACAAGGGTTGGCTGGTCGCCTATTTTGATGTGCTTTCGCGGGTGAGTGGAATTCAGCAGGCATATTTTACCCACCCGCATCGCCTGCGTCTCTTTTACGCGGGACTGCGCGCCCCAGATCCTTCCGTCCCCGCCACCAGGGGTACTTTCAGACCAGCACCTGCGCTGTTGCTTCTTGCCACTCGACTTCAGTTGGAGAGCAGCGGTAAGCCGCTCGTGCCCGGGAATCTCGAAGTCTGGAAAGACATTGTTCTCCAGGAGCGTAACTCTAACTTCGTGCGCAAGTGGGGAAAGCAGACTTCCAGCCTGACTGGTCCGGATCAGTTTGTGCAAGTATTGTTCGCCCTGTCGCGCGCGCCCACTGATAGTGGACCCCTGCAGACCTACCTGGCGATCAGCGAACTTGACAGCAGGCGATCTCCCGAACATCGCCTGGCGCCGGCGACCGTCAGCTTACTAGCACGCAAGTTCGAGGAATTCAGTGATCAGTATTGGATTTTTTCGGAATTTCCGGAATTAAGCGACGACTCGATCGCACTGTTTCTGGAGGTAGCTCAAGGGCTGAACAGCGTGCCCTCCGCTGTGCGTGGCAACGCATTCGGCACCTTGCAGGCAAATGTCGGAATCTGGCAGATTCTGGCCCGCCAAGGACAGATTTCGAACTCACACCTGAATGACTCGTGGCAGCAGGTGATCAAGCCTTTCGCCTCGGTTCGATCGGCCACCCGATTGTATGACGTGGGGCGAACTTCCCTGGAAGAACTATTCCGGTTTTCCATCGGAAAGGCTAGAGGTTCGCAAGACGAAATCATCGACTTGCTGGCAGGACCTCGCCAGAACACTCCAGAGGGAAAGCAGATGCACCGGGAACTTGCCGGCAGAATCCGCTCTGTACTGGACGACCAGCGATTGGTCTCGCTCGACACACTTCTGACGGTAGGGGACGCCTTGGCCGAAAAGGCGCGAGGGAGACAGCCGGCAGAGTACGCGATCCTCCTAGCTGGCCAGACCCGAGAATTTGAGATGCCACGGCCAATCTTCACAAGCGGCGAGAGAACGGAATGGGCTGCAGGAATCTACAACAATCATCACACCGACGTGCAGATGCGAGCCGACTTGCCAAAAGTCCTCAAGTCTCCGACGGCTTCGCGCGCACAAATTGAGGAGGCGCGCGGTCAGCTCGCCTCGTTCCTGAGAGATACTCTCGTGGGTTTGAACTACGCTTACTACGAGCCGCCGGGTGCACAGGCTCTGCACAATAATCCGCTCTTCGTCCGCTCCCACGACTTTGCCGGAGAGACGGTCACTGGCATAAAGACACTCTGGCAGGCGCCGCAGTTGCTGGGCGCAGGCTCTCCGGCGGGCGGAGGAGCTCATTTGGTTGGTTCGCTTGCCGATCTCCCCTACGCCTTGGCTGATCTCGAACAGGATTTCATTTCGCCGGACAGTGTCCAGGCGCTGATCTGGAAGGAATTGACGCCAGAACTGTTAACCTCCGCGATCCTGCCCCGATGGTGGGATGTCAGCCCATTGGAGCTTCACGCGATCGCGCTCTATCAGCGGACCGGAGAAGAACTCCTGGCCGCTTCCGCAAAGGACGAAGCACTGCGAAGTAACGTACTGACCATTCTGTCGGATCGCTTGCTTCCGCAGCGATTAAGGCAAGTCGAGCAAACCCTGCTCGCAGGTCGCGTATCAGAAATACTTCCTCAAATGATGCCGGCAGACACCTTCTATCTGGCGGCGGAGTTCCAGCGCAAATACCCGGAACAGCCCGGGGGGTGGGGAATCGCCTCTCAAGAACTGCAAGATCTGTGTCGGCAGCACCCCGAACAGGTCGACTGGAAGCGCTTGTCGCACGATTTTGGCACGCCGCATCCCAGGATGGCTCAGAACTATGGTCTCGAATTGTTGAATATCGTGCCCATGCCACCGTTCTCCGGATATTCCAATCGTTTTCTTGCGGAATCCTGGGATTCGCCCAATCTGTACTGGGCTCGCTTGGCCGATGAAGGAGGATATTCGCCAGTCATGCTGAACCATATCGTGCCGGAGCTTACCCGGATGATGGTCGAGAAGATCTTCGCTACCGACTTTGAGGATTGGCCAGCGCTCCTTCGGGCGATGCATGAAACGGGGACAGATTTTCGTGAAGGAAAGTTGACTTCGCCGGCGAGGATTAGCGCCGTTCGGCCTTGAGGTATCCGTTCGAACAAAGCTCCGACCGAGAAAGCAGCGGCCTCACGCAGATTGAGTCGCAGAAGTAGGAGTCTTGAACTCATGGTAAGGAAATTGTTTCTGCTGATTCTGATCCCTCTGGGGTTCATTCTGAGAGATGAAAGTGGCGTCGAAGCTCAGGAGAACCCGAACTTTCACGTTGTGGTCAACATGGTCCAGCTCAACGTGGCGGTGACGGACAAGAAGGGAACCTACATTACGGGACTCCGCCCCCAGGATTTTGCCATCGTTGAGGATGGGATCGCGGAGAAGGCGGCCACCTTTGCGGAAGGCGACGAACCGGCCCGCAGTCTCAGCGAGTTTGCGGAGCAGGACTCGTCTGCGGCACCGTCTGGTGACTTGGCCAAACGCTCTGCTGACGGAGCCCCGTCTCAGACCTTCGCCTCGCTAGTGAGCGGAGCCAACGTGTTCGTCCTGTTTGATACCAGCGACTACATGTACCGGGGCTTTGTCTTCGCGCAAGACGCGATTACCGAGTTCATTCGTTCGCTGGGAAACGCCGACAAGATTGCCTTCTATTCGTATAGCCGAGATCTTTCTCGCGCAGCCGCTCTTACTTCCGACCGGTCGCAAGTTTTGCGGGCCGTGCGCTCGACTGTGGCCGGAGATCAGGCAGCGCTCTACAACGCGCTCTTGCTGACGCTGAAAGACGCGGCTCAAAATACGGGCAGGAAAGTCGTAGTGGTGTTCTCCAACGGCCCGGACAATTCCAGCGTGGTACCACCCGAGGACGTCGCTGAATTTGCCCAGTCTGCCGGAGTTTCCATCTACATGATCAGCACACAAACCGCAAAATTGGAACCGGTGTCCACCGCGGTGTTTGATCGCATGACCGCCGCTACTGGCGGCAAGGCCTACTTCGCCAAAGACTGGAAAGATGAACACCGAGCATTTGCTTCCATCCGCGACGATTTAGCACATCTCTACTCATTGAGTTATTACCCGAAGCCCAATGCCAACACTGGCTGGCGTGCGATCAGGGTCAGGCTCGTGGGCGATCAGCTGAAGAAATACAAGGTGCGCACCCGCAACGGTTACCGCCCTCAACCATCACGATTTTCAAGTGACGACAAAACCACAGTGTCTGGGCTCGTTCCCGAATAGGGATGCCGTCATCTCGCTATTCTTGACTCAAAATGATTTCAACGCCGAAAGCCCACTTTATTCCCCAGTGACGGGCAAACCTTACGTTATCGATTAGGGAAGGTTTGCCGACACACTTCCGGAGTCGAGTCCGGTGTGTTTCTGGCCGCGCGTGCTCCCGACAGCGCCCATGTAGCTCATCCACGTGTTGATTGCCGTCGTCACGAACCTTTCTGTGGCGGGTCTTTCGAGCCCTGCGGATGAGTGCGTCACGAATCGGTGGAGCTGGTCGGAAAGATGACCTCATCTATGGCTTGAGCGTGACGCGCCAGAGAACCTTGCCCATTAACGTCTCCATATATTTTGCGAAAGACAGAGGCCCGTTAATACCTCCGACAATCAGGGGCCAAGGTCTGGTTATGTGGTTGAAATACATGCCGCTGACAACACAGCCCACTTTTGAAGACCGGGACGATCTCCGGATCGCATGCGCTTCCGCGATGCGAAGAGGGAAAACCATTGACCAGGGACCGCCGTGGACATGACCGAGTCGCAGCCCGATTCGTAGAGGTCCCATGCAGTCCCTGGGGGCATTCTCGCCCGCGCTATTTGTTCACTCAGCTATTTTGGCTGGGGAACGATGCGCAGATAGGGCTTTGGGGACTTCCATCCGCCGGGATACTGTTTCTGCGCTTCTTCATTCGAGACGTTGCCGCTGATGATGACATCATCACCCGGCTTCCAGTTCGCCGGTGTCGAGACTTTGTGCTTCGCCGTGAGTTGAATCGAGTCGATGACGCGCAGGATTTCGTCGAAGTTCCGGCCGGTACTCATGGGATAGCTGAGTTGCAGCTTAATTTTCTTGTCGGGTCCTACGACGAAAACCGTGCGCACTGTAGCGTTGTCGGCGGCGGTGCGGCCTTCCGACGTGCTTCCGCTCTCGGCCGGCAGCATGCCGTAAAGCTTCGCGATTTTGAGCTGGGGGTCGCCGATCATCGGATAATTAACCTTTGCGCCCTGCGTCTCTTCGATGTCGGCCGCCCACTTGCTGTGGTTGGTGACGGGATCGACGCTCAAACCGATGATCTTGACGTTGCGCTTGGCGAATTCCGGCTGCATGCGTGCCATGGTGCCCAGTTCGGTGGTGCAGACGGGCGTGAAGTCTTTGGGGTGCGAGAACAGGATGGCCCAACCGTTGCCGATCCACTCGTGAAAGTGGATCGTCCCCTGCGTGGTTTCAGCGGTGAAATCGGGGGCCGTATCGTTAATCCGGGGAACGCTAAGAGTTTCGGTCGCGGTAGTCATGATCATCTCCTTAGTGAATTCAAATGGCTCAAGATTCGGAAAGTCTGCTCGCCCGGCTTCCAGACTTGGTAAAAAGCGGATGAAAATGAAACCCACCCGCTTCACCGGGTGGGCTGGGAAGAATCTCGCTGTTTCCCTACCCACACGCCGGCGCCAGTCGACAACAACCCATGGCCCTGACGGTGGAAGGGAAAAACATATTGTTAGGATAGAAGCGCCGACTGCCACTGTCAAACGGTCCGGGCCGCGGACAGTCCCCTCTCTATGAATTGTCCGCCGCATTTTCTGCATCGCTTCGGGATGGCGTGCATCCTTTCTTTGCACGGAAATTCGGAACACGGGAACTCGTGTTCCTGGGGATATTCATGGGCAAACAGACGCGGCGGCTGGCTATGGCGCAGTGGGACGTTTTTTCTTCCAAGCCACTGGAGGGAAATTCTCTGGCGGTCTTCTTTGATGCGCGCGGGCTGAGCGATGCGGAGATGCAGTCGATCGCGAAAGAGATGAATCTCTCGGAGACGACTTTCGTCTGTCCTCGCGATGCGGCGACGAAGAGCGAGCGCAGCGTCAGGGTGCGAATTTTCACGGTGCAGGAAGAGTTGCCCTTTGCGGGCCATCCCACGCTGGGTACCGCTTTCGCATTGCGTGGGGAATCGGGCGCGAAGGAAGTCACGCTCGACCTGAACGTGGGAAACGTGCCCGTACGATTTGAGGAGACGCCCGGCCAGCCGTCGTTCGGAGAGATGACGCAGATTGATCCGGTGTTTGGAATGCAGCATGAGCGCGAAGCAGTCGCGCGAGCTACCGGATTGCGCGTGGAAGATTTCGATCCTACGCTGCCGATCGAGACGGTGTCGACGGGCGTTCCCTTCACCGTGACTCCAGTGAAATCTCTGGCGGTGATTCAGAGCTTGCGGATCGATCTGAACCGGGCTGGCGACTATCTGGAGAAAACGGGCGGAAAATTCCTGTACTTCGTGGCGCGTGAAACCGTCGATCCGGCGGCCCGTTTGCACGCCCGGATGCTGTTCTACAACGGAGAGGATCCGGCTACGGGGTCGGCCGCGGGGTGCACGGCGGCGTGGATGGTGGCGCACGGGGTAGCCGAACCCGAGCAGCGCGTCCTCATCGAGCAGGGCATCGAGATGCAGCGACCGAGCCGGATTTTTGTGAGCGCGTCGCGTCGCGATAACCGGATAGTTAACGTTCGCGTCGGAGGCAACGCAATCGAAGTGATGCGCGGCGAAGTTTTCCTCTGACACAGATCGCGCAAGCACCGAAAATACACAGGCTCACTCACTCGCAAAAAAATCAATGGCCAGAAAGTCCCATTGGCATCGGCGGCACTTTACAGTGAGTGCGCTACCCGATAGCATTCATCTCGCTCTGACATTCTTCATATTGAGAAAAGCCTCTGTTGGTTTCGCGAGCCGCGTTGGCGGCGGCGCCCGATAGATTGCGGAAGGCTGATGAAACCTAAGCGTACGATCCTGTGTGTAGATGACAACGAACAGTCTCTTTCCCACCGCAAAATCATGCTGGAAACCCGCGGATACCGCGTGGCGAGCTTCTCGCGCGGAGAAGAAGCGCTGGCGCGCTTCCAGCAAGGCGGAGTCGACCTGGTGATAGCCGACATGGCGATGCCGGGACTGGACGGGCCGCAACTGATCGCCAAGATCAAGGATTTGTCGCCGCAGACGCCCGCCATTCTTATCTCAAGCAAAGTCCGCATCTACGACCACGACTCGCAAGCGGACGTTTTCCTGACCAAGGGAATGTACGCGCCCGTCGATCTGCTGGAACGGGTTCGGCTCTTGCTGGTGCGAAAGCGCGGTCCCAAGCGCATGCAGCCGCGGGCTCCGGAAGTTCCGCGCCGGGTCGGCGTGGCCTGAGTTTCCTCTCCAACTGCACCTCCGCTTCCGCCGCCGCCCTTCGTGTAAGATTCTTGTCAGGCATGGCCGAAGCTTTCATCGAAGCAAAAAACCTGCGGAAGACGTATCACGTGGGCAAAATTGAGGTTGAAGCCCTGCGCGGCATTTCCTTCAGCGTGCAGAAGGGCGAGTTCGTCAGCGTGGTGGGTCCGTCGGGCAGCGGAAAATCGACTCTTTTCTATTTGTTGGGCGGGTTGACGCGGGCCGACGGGGGCAGCGTGGTCCTCGATGGCGACGACCTGGCCACGCTTTCCGACGCGGAGCGAACCCGCATGCGCAAGCGCAAGATTGGCTTCGTGTTTCAGAAGTTTAACCTGCTGCCGACACTGGACGCCCGCTCTAACATAGCAATTGCGCAGGAAATCTCGGGCAACGGCGACGGGGATCCCGCGCACTTCAACCGCATCACCGACCTTCTTGGCCTGACCAAGCGCCTGGGACATCGCCCGTCGGAACTTTCTGGAGGAGAACAGCAGCGGGTTGCATTGGCGCGCGCGCTCATTAACAAGCCTGCGGTCGTGCTGGCCGACGAACCAACGGGCAACCTGGATTCCAAGAACTCCGACATCGTGCTCGGCATGCTGCGTCTGTCGAACCAGGAGCTAGGTCAAACGGTGCTGATGATCACGCACAATCCGGAGGCGGCGAAGTACGGCGACCGCATCATCCACATGCGCGACGGGCAGATTGTGAGGCCGGAGGATGATCCGCAGTGGGCGCTGCACTGAGTTGCGCTGGCGTCTCGCAAGGAATCCGCTGAGAGCATTGTGCTTTCGGAGCGGCGGGCGGGACGCCGGCCGGACAGCCGCCGGGACGGCGGCGCTGCTCTCGGCTGCGATGTTATCCTAGCTAAGTCTATTCCGCGACGAGGGCTGTAACCTTTCATGTCCAATCCAGAAACTCCAGAAACCCAAAATATCTCCGAAACCACAGAATCCTTCGGCGACATCCTGTCTCAGTTCCAGAAGAGCCATTCGCGCAAGACGGAAGGCAGCAAGCAGCTGCAGGCTACCGTGATTGCCATCAACGCCGAGTCGGTGTTCTTCGATATCGGATACAAGTCCGAAGGAATTCTTCCGCTAACGGCGCTGCAAGGGGAGACCCTGAAGCCCGGGGACAAGTGCCTGGTTACGGTCAAGGGCCGCGATCTGGATGGCTACTACGAGCTTTCGCGCTTCAAGGTCGAACGGCCCATGGATTGGACGGGTCTGGAAAAAGCTTTTGCCGACAAAACGACCGTCCTGGGAACCGTGACGGGCGTGATCAAAGGCGGGTTCAGCGTCGACGTCGGCGTGCGGGCGTTCATGCCCGCCTCGCGCAGTGGAGTTCGCGACGCGGCCGAGATGGAGAAGTTGGTCGGGCAGGAGATCCGTTGCCGCATCATCAAGCTCGACGTCACGGATGAGGACCTAGTGGTGGATCGGCGCGCGGTGGCAGAGGAAGAAGAACGCTCCGCCAAGGACAAACTCTATTCGCAGATTAAGGAAGGGGAGACGGTGAGTGGCATCGTGCGCAGCCTTACCGATTACGGAGCCTTCGTCGATCTGGGCGGCATGGATGCGTTGCTGCATGTGAGCGACATCGCCTGGGGCCGAGTCAACAAGCCGGCGGACGTGCTCTCGGTGGGGCAAGCGGTCGAGGTGAAAGTGCTCAAAGTAGCGTCGGATTCCGACAAGCGGCGCATTTCGGTTGGGCTAAAGCAGTTGCAACCGCATCCCTGGGATGCAGTTGCTGAAAAGTTCAAGGCGGGCGACCGCGTGCGCGGCACGGTCACGCGCCTGGCCGAGTTCGGAGCGTTCGTGGAACTGGAGCCCGGCATCGAGGGCTTGATTCATATCTCCGAGATGTCGTGGTCGAAGGGTAAAGTCAGAAAGGCGAGCGATGTGGTGAAGCAGGGCGAGACCGTTGAGGCCGTGATCCTGCAGGTCAACGCTGCGGAGCATCGCATCTCGCTGGGGCTGAAGCAGGCATTGGGCGATCCTTGGGCGGACGTGGCACAGCGCTTTCAGGTGGGTTCGGCTGTGGAAGGGCCGGTCACCAACCTGACGAAATTCGGCGCCTTCGTACAGCTTTGGGAAGGAATCGAAGGCATGATTCACGTCAGCGACATCAGCGCCGAGAAGCGGATCAACCAACCGCAGGACGTGCTGCGAGTCGGGCAAATCGTGAAGGCGCAGGTGCTCGCCATCGACCTCGAAAAACGGCAGATGCGGCTGGGTATGAAGCAACTGGTTCCGACTGGCCTTGACGAATACATCGCTGAGCATAACGCGGGGGACGTGGTCACGGGCCGATTGATGGAGGATTCCGCGGGCCAGGCACGAGTGGAACTGGGCGAAGGCATCCATGCCACCTGCAAGATGACGGCGACCGTTCCGGATAAGGCCGAGGCTCCGAAGCAGTCGAAGGCGGATCTTTCTTCGCTGAGTTCGATGCTGCAGGCGCGCTGGAAGAGCGGTTCCGGCGGGCCTCCCAAGGCGGAACCGGTGCGGGCGGGACAGATTCGCAGTTTTCGAATCGTCAATCTGGACCGGACGGCGAAGAAGATTGAATTGGAGTTCGCGTAGGCGCCAACAGCGCTCACGACGGTAACGCTTCCCTCGATGCAACGGGCGGTGGGAAGTGCAAATGCGGTATAATTTTCGGGTCGAGCGGGAGTAACTCAGTGGTAGAGTGCGACCTTGCCAAGGTCGAAGTCGCGGGTTCAAATCCCGTCTCCCGCTCCAGATTTCTTTGTTCCCAGCCTGCTCTCCGCAGATGGACTTTTTCCGGCGGGAACGCTAACGTATGGAGCAGGGGCGCGGTACCCAAGTGGTAAGGGAGAGGTCTGCAAAACCTTTATGCGTCGGTTCGATTCCGACCCGCGCCTCCAATCTTCTAGGCATCTCAGACCCGCATAAACAGCGGGCTTTCCCGTAGGTTACCAAGGGTATCTTCTGATTTGTGCTAATTCTGTGCTACGGTTTGGTTGAGTAGCGCGGAGGGGCACAATGATTCCCAGCGTCACAATTTACGTCCGGCACGCGGCTGGTTGCCGCTACCGCGACGATGAGACGTGGAAAAGATGCGACTGCCGGAAGCATCTGCGCTGGACATTCGACGGTAATCAATACCGCCGCTCCGCAAAGACGCGGTCGTGGGCGCAGGCTGAGGAAAAGAAGCGGGAGCTAGAAGACAGCTTCAAAGCGGGCGGGAGACCAGAGGTCATCGAGGAGACTCGGAAGACCATTGCGACCGCCATTGAACTCTTCCTGATGGAGCGGAGAACGGCGGGGCTGAACTCGTCCGTCGTCAAGAAGTACGAACGGGAACTCGAACGGTTTCGACAGTTCTTCGAGACCCGCTCGAAGTTCTTCCCGACGGATATCAATCTCGAAATGCTAGTTCAGTACCGAGGGACGTGGGACGAGTTGTACCCGTCATCGTTGACCCGCCAGCAAGTCCAGACCCGCCTGCGTCGGTTCCTGCGTTTCTGTCACAACGGCGGCTGGCTGGAGCGCGTACCGAACCTTTCAGCTATCACAGCGGATGAGCCGCCGACGATGCCCCTGTCACCGGCGGAATACACGAAGCTCCTTGCGGAGATCCCAAAGAAGTTCGAGGCTGCAAAAGCCACCCGCGTCCGGGCGCTGGTTCAACTCATGCGGCACAGCGGTCTCGCTATCCGTGACGCCGTCACCATACAGCGGTCGGAAATCAAGAAAGACGAGAAGAAAAAGTTGGTCCGCGTGGTGACGAAGAGGCAGAAGACCGGGACGCACGTCTCTGTGCCTTTGCCGCCTGCTGTGGCTTCAGAAATTCTCGCTGTGAAAAACGGCGGTGACTATTTGTTCTGGACTGGTGGGGGGCTGGAAACATCGGCGGTCACGAACTGGCAACACGATTTGCGCACGTTGTTCCGTTCGGCTTTTGGCAAGAATACGAGGTTCACTCCGCACTGCTTACGAGACACGGCTGCTTGTGGTTGGTTGACAGCGGGCATTCCGATGGAAGAGGTCAGCAAACTGCTCGGGCACACCAGCATCAAGACGACCGAGAAGCACTACTCTGCGTGGGCGCAAGCCCGACAGGACCGACTCGACTCCCTGGTCGTCGCGGCTTGGGAGAAGGGGGACGCTACGTATGTCTGAACTATTGACAGTTCGTGATGTCGCTACGGTCCTGAAGTGCGGCGAAGACGCTGTCGTTCGACGATTCGCGAAGGTGCCGGGAGTCATTGACCTCGGCCAACCCGAGACCCGAAGTCGTCGGCGCTATCGCGTCCTACGAATCCCGAAGGTCGTAGTCGAACAATACTTGACGAGAAAGAGCGGACGCTCCGTTCAAATCGAAGTACCCGAAAGAGCCGAACGTCGGCGCAGGTCCGCGAAGTGGGAAGACCGGGCTATTCTCAACCTCGCTAAGGCAGGATTGCAGAATGAATGTCAGGACCGCAAGGCTTATCAACGCATCGCAGACCGGGCGAGGCTTCTGGTGACAAACGTTCCTGAAAGTCGTTGGTCGGAGATTCAGTGGTTTTCTGATGAGGATATTTAACCACCACACTCTCGACCCGCAGACTTTATCGTCTGTCCTATATTTGAGGCAAGGTCGGCGGGGCGGTCACCCTCATTGACCCTCGATGAGTGCTATGGGGATTTTTCATCAGTTACGTCCCGCGCCGCGCTCACTGCGCACCCGATGTGACCCACGTCACCGACAGGACGTACGCTCCTGCATACGCTTGAGGGGTTCCGCACAAAGAAACTGTCACGAGCGAACGCAATGGTAGAGGACGAACCCTATCGCGCACTACAGCGGCATCTGGATCGCATGCCGGTGCCGTACCCGGCTACTGAATCCGGCGTAGAGCTCCGTATTCTCAAGCGGCTTTTCACCCCTGAGGAAGCTCGGTTGGCCCTGTGCCTGAGCGCGATTCCAGAGTCGCCGACGACAATTCATCGCCGAGTACGCAGCGTAATGACCCGCGAGCAATTGTGCGAGGCGCTCGATCGGATGGCAGAAAAAGGATCAATCCGAAAGCTGGCGGGCAAGAAGGGTCCTCGATACGCGAAGTCCCCGCTGGTGCTGGGCATGTACGAAGCACAGGTGAACCGCCTGACACCGGAATTAGAGCGCGACGTGCGGGCCTATTTCGACGGGGCCTTTGGAGCAGCGATACACGGGCCGCGAACTCCGCAGATGCGGATCGTTCCAGTCAATAAGTCCATCTCGGTGGAGCACGCGGTCGCCAGCCATGACGACATCCGTAGATTTGTCGAAGCCAGCCCGGGACCCTTCGCAGCAATTCCCTGCATCTGCCGACAGGGCCGCGAGCTCACCGGCCAACCTTGCCGACTGACCAAGGAACCGCGAAACTGCCTGATGTTCGGGAAGGTTGCAACCATGATGACCGAGAGAGGAATTGCCCGTTCGGTCAGTAAAGAAGAGATGCTGGCGCTGCTGGAACAGGCCGACCGTCAGGGACTGGTGCTGGAACCGCAGAATACACAGGATCCGCTGTTCGTCTGCTGTTGTTGCGGCTGCTGTTGCGGCGTTTTGACGACGGCGAAAAAACTGTCCAAGCCAGCCGAGTTTTTCCAGACAGATTTTGTTGCCCAAGTGGACAGGGAGCGCTGTGAACTCTGCGGCACATGCGCCACCCGTTGCCAGATGAACGCGATCGTCGCCGACAATGAACCGGCGAAGGTCGCGGAGGACCGTTGCATCGGATGTGGGCTCTGTGTAACCACGTGTCCATCAGAGGCGATGGGTCTCCGCAAGAAAGAACGTAGGCCGACGCCGCCCAAGGACATGGCTGCACTCTACTCGACAATCTTCCAGCAGAGGTTCGGACGCCTGGGTGCTGCCGCCGCGGTTGCAGGGCACTTTCTCGGACGCAAGTTCTGACCGCCGCCCTGATTCCGGACGCCAGACCTCATTTCATTTGAAACGGATACAGAAGCTGCCCGGACGATGAGTGTAATTGATTCCATGACAATGTCGGCTCCCTAGCCCCGAGTAAACTTGGTGGTGCTAACCAACCAAAAGGCTCGGGGGAAAAGGAGCCGATATGTTGATTATAGATGCGATTACCACCCGAGCTTTCAGCAAATTGCGTTTGTGGATACGGACACAGGGGAATTACAGGAACGGCGACTCGAGCACCGCGAGGAAGCAGAGAAGTTCTACCGTGAGCTCGCGGTCCAGGGAATGAAAGTACGCGTGGGGAATCCACAACTCGAAGTTCAGCTCCGCCAGCAGTCGCTCGAACCAGCGTGCATGTCCGCTGGCTTCCAGCTGGCGATCGGTCTTCTGCTTGCGTTCCCGCTTCCTGGCGATCTCGGTGGCGTCCCCGAACCTTTACGCTCAAAACCCCCTCGACGGGATCGGTGAGTGAAATAGCGATTTATCGCCAACTATGGTTCAGGTTGGTTAATTAGAGCATAATGCTGGTACGAGGCAGCAGCATGACGCACGATGAGTGGCGCTTACTTGGATACGGGCTGCTGACAGCCCTCCTCATGGCGCTCGTTCTCGTGCCGATTCTCCTACACGACAAGAATTTCCCGAGGTTAGCGGCTGAGGGGATTCTTGGCGCTCTCGCTTTGGCCGTCTTTCTGCTTTCCAGGTACATGGAACGGCGCGCCAAGTCCAAATGACGCACTTCCCGAAGAACCACGGATGGGTTTTGAGCGTAATGGGGATTTCTCAACACCTAAGAACGCGACGGTTGTTCGCTTGGGTAACAGCCCCCTGAAACGTCGGAGAAAAAGCCGGAAGGGGCGGAGGGAAAGCGGGAAGCGCCTTGGCAAAAGCCTCCCCCTGCCAAGGAATAAGGAATCGTGCTCATCTTTTTAGCTCATCTTTTTAGCACATTGACCGCTTGGGAAGCGGTGTGCCACACTGTCCCGTTAAACCCATGACGCGTCGCGCTCTTATTCGATTTGTTCCGCGACCGACATTGGTCCTGGCTCTTCTGGGCGCATGCCTGCTGATTTCACTTCATGCCCAGGTTCCCGCCGATCCTCTCGCCGGAATCAACTCTCGCCCACGCACCTCCGACATGATCCTCGACTACAACACCGCGCCCAATACGGCCGTGGTGATTTTCAAAGTGTTCGGAGACCGCAAGGGACATCTTCTCGATCGCCAGGCGGTATTGAAACTCACGAATCCGGCGACTCAGTTCTCCACCTGGCAAACCACCAGCCGGGATCCCGCCGGTGAGAACCTTGTAACCGGATCCGAGGCTGTCTTCATCGACGTTCCTCTGGGTGTGTACGACGCCGAGATCACGGCGGTTGGCTTCCTTAGCGCTCATCAGGAAGTACGGATTAGCACCAGCCTGGCCCAGGAACGCTTCGAAGTTATTCTTCAACGCGACCCATTGGCCGTCAATCTCGACGTCACCGACGCGGAGGTTTCGCCGAAGACTCGGAAGGAACTCAAACGCGCAGTCTCCGCGCTCAAATCCCATTCCCTCCCAGAGGCCGAGAAACATCTCAACAAAGCCTACCAATCCTCGCCCAACAGTTCGAATATCAACTTCCTTCTGGGTTATCTCTTCTTCGAGAAAAGAGATTACGCCCAAGCCGAGAAATACCTTGCGAGCGCCTCGACCCTGAATCCACACAACGCTCAGGCGCTCACTCTATTGGGACGCACCGGGATGGAAAGACAGAACTATCCAGCCGCCCGCTCGGCCCTGGAGCAGGCTGTTCTGGCTGACCCGGAGAACTGGCTGCCTCACGATCTTCTGGCCGATACATACCTGCATGAGAAGAACTACGAGAGTGCAAAGGTCGAAGCGAACAAGGCTGTGACCAAGGGCCAGGCAGCGGCCAGTCCCGCCCAACTCGTTTTGGGGCAAGCCTTGCTGAATCTTGGCCAGTTTCACGACGGAGTTAAGGCCCTCAAGGTATTCCTCGATCAGTCGCCCCACAATCCAGTTGCCGGGCAGGTTCGCGATCTCGTCACGCGGTTCGAGAACATGCCCGCCACCACGAAGCTCGCGGAGGCTGATCCCGACGCAAAGGTCAAGCTCACAGGCGTAAACGCATTGGACGCCGTGGCAGCGCCCCGGCTTGCAGTGACCGCATGGCAACCGCCCGGCATCGACGACGTCAAACTATCGCTCGCGCAGGGTGTTGAGTGCCCGGCAGGCCAAGTCATCTACGAATCCGGAAAGCGCGTCGAAGAACTCGTGGACGACGTCGCCCGCTTCGCTGCGATCGAGGATCTCACCCATCAGACACTCGACGAAGTGGGCAATCCCATCGGCACAGAAGGCCGCAAATACGACTACGTCGCATCCATCGCCGAAACCGAGCCCGGCTTCCTCGCCGTAGATGAATACCGGTCTTCGGTGACGAGGTTCTACGATTTTCCTGGCGGCATCGCCAGCACTGGCTTTTCCAGCCTGGCTCTGGTCTTTCACCCCCACGTCCGTGACAATTTCGAGCTGCGCTGTGAAGGGCTCGGAGATTGGAACGGACAAGCAACCTGGCTGATACATTTCCGACAGCGCGACGACCGCCCAAACCGGATGCACAGCTACGACATCGGCGGCCAGATCTATCCAGTCAAACTCAAGGGACGCGCCTGGATCAGCCCCGACAAATTCCAAATCGTGCGGATCGAAGCGGAGATGGTCCGGCCAATGCCTGAGATCCTGCTGCTCAGCGAACACCAGATCGTGGATTACGGCCCTGTCCCCTTCCCGCGCAAGCAAGTCTCTCTCTGGCTGCCCAAGAGCGCGGAAATTTATTTCGACTTCCGCAAGCATCGCTATCATCGCCGCCACAGCTTCGATCACTACATGCTGTACTCGGTCGACTCCGTAGAAAAGCGTAAGGAACCAGTCGCCACGCCGGCCGACTAAGGCTGCCATCACGCAGCCGTCACTTTCTCCTCAACCAACCGAGCATCCCTGTATAGAAACGTCATCAGCTTCCGCAGGGAGTAGGGGGCTGCCCCGTTTTCTCCCGAACCTTGAGGTGGTTCACCCGACTCGCATCGTGACGTAAGAGGCGATTCCACTCTAAACAAAACCCGATTTGCAGTCCTTGGGGAATCACCAGCCTGCCGCCATCATTCTTCTTCGCCGCCGCAGTCGAACAGCAGTACAATTGCGGCGTAAATTCTCTCGCCCCCCCGAAGAGCAGTTCCCACTGGGATGCATCACCCCCTGAGGCGAGAGCACCCACACTTCTTCTTCGAATCACGCAGTTCAACAAGGCTTATTTCATGGAGGCAAACCATGTCTTCCGATTCCGGGCTGTCTCGGCTCCAGATTCCCATCCAACAGCCATGGTTTGCGACCATATCCCGCGTGCAGAGGGCACTGGTCGGCCTGGCAGTAGCAGCCTTCATATTCTTGAGCGGCGGCGTGCTCGATTGGTTCGTGACACGCCAATATCTTCCCCGAATACTCTTGACGTTGGCTGGGGCCGCAGCGGCATTGGCCCTCGGCTCGTTAGTGTTCCAGAGTCTGACTAACATCCAGCAACGCTACCAAGCGACGATAGATCGGCTGCGGCGGATTGCGGAGCTGAACCACAACATTCGTAGCTCGCTTCGGGTCATCGTCCACCACAATGTACCTAAAAGCGGAGCGAGCGAGCGATTGAACAAGTCAACGAAGAGGTTGTTCGTATTGAGTCAGCACTGCTAGAGATTCTTGCCGCCTGCGGCGACGCGGATTCTCCTGTTGTTCCAATCGTGCGACGACGGGTGTCGTAAACAGGCGATAGCGCTCAGAACCCCTCGATGAGCGTTATGGGGATGTTTCGCCAACTGAGGCGACTCCTGGGCCCGGTTATGTGTCACATCATTCTCCGGAACCGCGCACACACAACGCTCGATTGATGTGGCTGGGGCCGATTTCACTCGAGCCCCGGCTGCCATTGTAGAAGCTGAAGGCCCATTTCTCCTCGGAGTTGTTCCCCTCTGTGCTGCTCCAAACTCCCGGCCAGCTAAGGCGAAGTCCGCCCTTCGGGTGAAGACCTTTCTGCCCCGCCTTCGTTTGGTCGAAGATGCCCCAAAGCTCTGCAATCGTGGGAAGTCGCCAACCTGACCGCCCACCCAGTGTCAGATTTCGACAGTACTCGTCGGCCTGGCTCCAGGTTGCGTCGCTGCCGTTGTCTTTCTTCGCCCAGGTCAGCCCTGTGGCTGGGTCGACCCAGAACGGAAGCATGGCAGAAAGGGAAATCTTCACTACCTTCTGCGCCGAGGAATCGGCGGTAACGGTTCCCTGCCACTTCGCCTGCCCGTCGAGCGAGGTCGCCTGTATCAGGTGCTCGCCGACGATCGTCTTGATCACGTTGGCGTTATCGGCACTCAGCCTAGCCTGCTCGACGCCGTCCAATTTCCAGTTGCAATCCATGTCGCTGGTCACAACCAGCGAGGCCGGGGCCTGTGCCCAGGATCGCGAGCAAATGGCCATGACCCCTAACAGCAAAAGCAAGCAAACTACATCACGCTTAGCGTGTTTCATGCCTTTTTCCTCCATCGCGACATTATCTAATTCCACAGCCGAAGCTAAACCCGCACCGCTGACCGGAAGGGCACGGCGAATCTTTCTCGCAGCTCACGACTTTATGGGAGCTTCGGACATTTGAGCCGCCAGTCGATGTCGTCTGCGCGTTAATGTTGCCGCACACCACAGCGAACCATACAACCGACGCCACACCATAAGCCGACGCTAGACGCAACGTCCCCATAACCTCTGATCGCAATCTGCACAGTTTCTTGCGGTTGAAATTATCGTGGCGCGATACCGGTAGTTGTCGCAAACAGGCGATTACACTCAAATCCCCCGCGCAAGGCCAGTTGAGTGTAACAGGGATGTTTCAACAGACTGAGCTGGTGCGTCTATTGTTTCTGAGTGGTTCCGGTTTGCTTACAGGTGAAAGAGGATGATTCCCGCGTGCAACTCCACGTGGCCCACGCAATACCCTTCTGCTTTCTTTGACCCCAGAACGTGATTCTTACGTGGTGCTCTGGGCCGTCATCACAATTAACGTGTTCCACTACGCTGCCGCCAGGTTTGTTCCAGACTTTGGCGGTTTGTTCGTCAAGCGAGTCGGAAATGCATTCTTTCGTCTCGCCCACAAACCAGTTTTCCTGAGCAGTGATGGCGCTATCGACTCTATGAGGAATCCAACCGACGGAATCAAGTCCCTTGTACGTGGCCCAACACAGCAATGCGGCAATAAGTAGCAAAACTTTTACAACCGTATCGTCCGCACCGTTTTGGGTCTTTCCACCGCTCTTAGGCTGAGGATTTGTCCCACGGCGCATAGTACTACTGTGTTATAAGTGTGATTCCTCCTTTGCGGATTCAAGTAGCGCCCCGGAGTGCGAGGCGGTAAGTTAAGGGTCGATGAGATCCCGCCGGGAGCGGTCCGCCAGCCAGCCGGAGCGTTTGGCCACCTATCTGGACCGGCTATCGCAGGTCGCCGGACACGCCGATCGCATCGTTCCCATGCAGAACTACACCAAGGGACTCTTTTTGCCGATTGAGCGCAAGAGCGTCGAACCGATGGCGGCACGGCTGGCTCCGGCCAACGTACGGCAGATGCATCAGTCGCTGCATCACATCGTGGCCGAGGCGGCTTGGAGCGACGCCGCCTTGCTGCGCGAGGTTCGCCGTCAGGTGCTGCCCGCCATGACGCGCAAACATCCGCTGACCGCCTGGATCGTCGACGACACCGGCTTCCCCAAGAAAGGCACGCATTCGGTGGGCGTGACGCGACAGTACTGCGGGCAACTGGGCAAGCAGGAAAACTGCCGGGTGGCGGTCAGCCTGTCGCTGGCCACCGAGCAGGCCAGTCTCCCGGTCGCCTACCAGTTGTACCTGCCGGAGATCTGGGCGCAAGAGCGGGCACGACGAAGCCTGGCCGGGGTACCGGAAGAAATCCGCTTTCAAACCAAACCCGAGATCGCGATCGAGCAGATTCGCGGACTGGTTGAGGAGGAGGTGCCGCGCGCCCCCGTGCTGGCCGATGCCGCCTATGGCAACGACAACGGATTCCGCGACGGACTGCAACAACTGAAACTGGAATATGCCGTGGGCGTGCAGTCTTCGACTTCGGTCTGGCCGCCGGGCTTCGCTCCGCTCCCTTCCAAGGCTCGCGGCGTCATGGGACGTCCGCCCAAGCTGCTGCGGCGGGATGAGAGACATCAACCGCTTTCGGTCAAGGAATTAGCCTTGTGTCTGAGCCCGAGCGACCTGCGTGGGGTGAGTTGGCGCGAAGGCACACGCGGCACGCTGCATTCCCGCTTTGCGGCCTTACGCGTGCGCGTGGCGCATCGCGACTACGAGCGCAGCCAACCGCGCGAAGAACAATGGCTGTTGATCGAGTGGCCCACGGCAGAAAAGGAGCCGACTAAGTACTGGCTCTCCAACCTGCCGGCGTCGATCAGCGTGCGGAAACTGGCGGCCACGGCGAAGCTGCGTTGGCGCATCGAGCGCGACTACGAGGAACTAAAGCAGGAACTTGGACTGGGGCACTTCGAAGGACGGAACTGGCGCGGCTTTCACCACCATGCCAGCCTCTGCATTGCGGCCTACGGTTTTCTGGTGGTGGAGCGATGCCTTTTTTCCCCCGCGCCCGACTCGCCACGGCTCCGTGCAGCCGGCCTCCACCTTCGCCTACCCCGCCTTCCCCGTGGCGCGAAGCCCCGCGGCGCTGCCGATTCGAACCGAACGGCATAACCCGCATTCCATCGCCTCCCTGCGCCGAGAGATCGCAACCCACCTGGCTCGCTCTTTACCCAGGTGTCCCTGCTGCCTGCGTCAATTCTTATAACACAGTAGTAATAGCTGCCTCTTGATCAAGCTTCGCACCCGGCCTTTCATTCAACCATTCTTTGATCGACATGGTGGCAGCATGATTCCACGTTTGAGCCTTGAGTCAAATGCCGGGCGAACAGCCCGCAGTATAAGGCAAGGAATTGGATGCAGGGCAAAGTCCTGCAAAATCCGGTAATGTATCAGTTTGAATTTTGATCCCGTAGAATCACGGCGCAGCCTGAAAGGGACGGCAGCATAGTATGACAGTCGAGGAACTGACGCCCTATCAAAATAAATCCGTAATTCTTCATCTGAACGATGGCGAAATTGCCAAGGCGAAGGTTGTATTCGTGTTCACTGAATACGAGGACAATGGTTGTGGACATCATCACCACTAACCGCCCTGACAAGTATACGGCAGGGATTTCCAGTGCGGCGTATGTCATTCAGGCTTCTGATCTCGCTGCCGTCGAAGAAATTTCAGACTGATACACTACCCAAAATCCGCACCTTGGAGGGCAGGCCTTAGATTTTCCTGGGCCGCCGCCTCTTGCCACTGCATGTTCGACGCGTCGACTACGCTTTCTCGTCGACGAGTTTCTCATAGCGGCTTTGAATCCGGTTGTGGCCTAGTTGTAGACTTCGGCCAAGACCGCAGACGGCGATCAACTCCCGAACGTCAGAGATGTCTTTTTGAATCTTCTCTCGGCTTCGCCCGGGTTCCGCTCCGAGTTTCCGAATGTCCTCGCCACTTATCGCCCCATTGAGCTTCATAGCGATCAGCGTCGGGAGGGAAGCCACATCCCCCGCTCCTGTCGCGGAATGGATCGGCAGGGGATCACGGTACTTCACTCCCATGATCCAGCGACTGCCGTCATTGATCCGGATGCCGCTTTTTAGGAAGTCGACCCTGACTCCTGTCTTCGTGTCTCGCTTAGTGCAAGTCCGCCGTGTGGTATCTGGAACACCGACAACGACGGGCTCAAACTCTCCCGATGCGTTGAGTATGTCCATCGCTTTTTCGTAGGGATCGACGACGAAGTCCAAGTCGTCTGCAGTTCGCGACAATCCGTATTCCCGGCATCCGGCGGAGCCGACGAGCGTGAAGAGAATCTTCCTTTCGCCGAGCAGGTGTTTCAGGCGTTCAAGAGTTTCATTCTGTTCTGCATCGGCGCGGGCGAGCATCACGAAAACTCTATCACTCGACGCTTCTCCCACGCCAAGTGATGTAAGGCCATTACACTCATCCTATGAAAGAGGATGAGTGTAATGGGGATATTATGTAAACCGAGAACCGTCAGACGGGCATGTGTCAAACGCTAGTCACTGCAGGCTTCGATATGAACTAGGGGCACAGATCGCGTGACCTTCTTATCCCGAGTTTCTTCGAGAAGGGTCACAACAAGTTTGCCGCAATTCTTCTCATGAGTTGAGACAAAGTGAACCTCGTACGTATTGTTGGGACGGTCAACGACCTGCGGCACCCACTCGTACCAGTCACCTCTGCGGTAGGCACCAGCCGTATTCCCGCCCCATGTTAGAAAATCCATGACAGGAGACTCAGGCCCTATTCGTGGTGCGCTAGTGTCCTCCCGCTGATCCTCGTGGACTGTCGACGGACTCTGCGAGTGCCACTGCACGGTGTACAAGAACTTATCTGTGTGGCCAGATTTGTAATCTAAGGCGAGCAGTTCGATGTGATGAGCTCCACACCGCATTCCGTTAATAGCATCAAATTTGGCTATAGCCTGCGGTGCCTCGATTCCGTTGACATCGATAGGCATCACGATTAAATCGGCGTTTCGGTGTATACCAGCCATTGCCACGAATCCGCCACCCACGCATAGATAGGGCGCATTACCCGTGAAAAGGGCCTTGTTGCTCGTCTGAGCGCCGGCGATGTGTGTTGCCAAGGCGCACGTCGCCAACAGCGCGGAAAAAACGATGGTGGTGCGGGACGACTTCATTTCGAGACCTCAGCAGCCGAGCGCCCAGATTTCACCCAACTTTCTCGCTCGACCTGACTCCATTTTCGCCAGAGCTTAAAGCGCGTGCTAGTAACTTCTGTAATCAGGCGATTACACTCAAACCCCCCTCGCCCGGGCGGGAGTTGCACCCGCTGAAGTCCAGCGCCTTTCACGGCGCACTGTTATGCCAACTGAAATACCCGCATTCTTGCTAACAGGCATATGGCAACGTGCCTACGGCGGATCAGTCCCTTACAAGCGGACTCCCACACAACAATCGGGGTAAAATGCTGGTAGTCGGCACTCATTGTGCGCTGCATTGTGCAGCGGAATATGGCTGAGCCTGGAGTTGCCTCAAACTTCATAGCGCGGGAGAAGTTGCATCCCCACCAAGGAAACACAACGATGCGTGTTCCAGATGACTTTCTACAATCCGTTGGGTTTGTAGGCGTTAAATATACAAAAGATGGGCGCGATGTATTTCGCATTGGTGGAACTGGATTCTTCGTCTCTGTTGCATCAGTGAAGTATCCAAACGAAATCGAGTTCAACTACTTCGTGACTGCAAGGCACAATATCGAACGCGCAAGTCGTATCGGCCCCATATTCGTCCGGTTGAACACAAAAGATGGTAGGCTTGCGTACGTTGAAATTACGCGCCAATGGGAATTTCCTGACAGATCTGCCGTTGATCTTGCTGTACTCAGTTGGGGTAGGCAGGAATATGACTACAATTTCAGAAGTATTCCAGAAAAATTCTTTGCTCATCCGAAGTACATAGACAATCTAAAAATAGGCATTGGAGATGACTTGTGCATTGTCGGTCTCTTCTCACAAATATATGGAGTCAATAAGAACTTGCCCATCGTTCGAAGTGGCATTATTGCGGCAATGCCAGTGGAGCCTTTTCAGGATGATAGTGGAGAACTCTATCACGCTTACTTAGCGGAAGCGAGATCAATTGGAGGACTCAGCGGGTCACCAGTGATTGTTGTAGTTGATCCCATACGGCCTGGGGCGCGCAGGGGTGAACCTCCGTGGTCACCGCATCCCCTGTATCTTCTTCTTGGCGTTGTTAGAGGACACTGGGATGTAAACAAGACAATTGTTGAGGAAGACTTCATAGACAACGAAATGGAGCAGGTGAACATGGGAATCGCTATTGTGACTCCCATTGATGATTTAGGCATCCTACTTCACAATGAAGAACTAACCAAAGAGAGAAAACAAGGTGAGAGGGATTACGAAAAAGATAAAAGCCCTAAAAACCCTATTTTAGGGTCTTCGGGGCAGGTTGGGTCCTGAAATCTCGGTTTTAACCACGCTGCGGCTGCGTTGTGCTGCTACAGGATCGCGGCGGATGGACCTGCATAGGACGCGCGCAGTTCGCAGCCACGGCGATAACGCTCAAAACCCCGGTCGTGGGGTCGATGAGTGTTGGAAGTGTCGGAAAATGGTGCCGACAATGAGGTCTTCGGTTCCTTTGATGTCCATCTCTCCTCCGTGATTTCCCAAGATATCGCGTCATGAATGGCGCACTCAACAGTCGGAAGAAAGAAGCAGCGCAGGGCGGGATGCCCCCCTGACCGCAGAAGAAAGAGTTGCCCGCCTGATTCCTCCACCCGTGAAGTAAGAGACGCCAGACGGTATTCTGGCTTTAACCACGCCTGCGACAGTTGACGCTATCGCAGGCGGCTTTTTGTTTGAATTATTCTGCGGCTGCGAGGAGATGCAGAATCGCACTCCCCTTGTATCCGACGAGACCGAGTGCCCCGGCTGTCCACGCCGCCGCCGTCCGAATACGCTTCGCTTTGACAGCGTCGTACGCTTCTTTCAGCAGAGTGTTAGCGCCGTCTTTTCCGAGAGCCTGTTCGAGACGACCGCTGTCCTTCAGTTTCTGGATACGATTGACAAACTTCTGTGGGTCAACTTTCTCGTTCAGACCGACGCGAACGTCGCCTGAAGTCAACCCCTTCACCGCTTTGTCGAGGTCTCGAAGCGCCATCGCTTGCTTGTAGTGCGCGACCGCGTCGTCCGCAATCTTCGGGTCGATGCCTTCGCACAGCACCCGATGCGGGTAGAGGGACATCCCCGCGGTCGCGATCTACAACGGATTCACCAGGAGGCTGTTCGACTAGGGCCAGGAGTCTCTTGCGATCTTTCAACGCCGCCAGTGTTCAACAATAGGCGGATCAACTCGCTCTGTCGCTGAACGTGAGTCTTCGAGAAAATGATCTTGAGTTGCGATTTGGCCGTGTTATAAGTGACTCCGCAGGAGTCGGCGGCTTCTTTCAACGAATGGCCATCCATAAGAACCATCGCCAGCCGCCCCTCTGCTGGGGTCAGCCCATAGCAGCTTCGCAGGAGATCACAAGGAAGTTCCGAATTCCGGTCGGGGTCAGAGACAAAAAGTACCGCCGCAGGTCGCTGCGAGAGGCTCGTGTTGATTTCGCGCAGCGGGGCCACGGTTATCGAGAGCGGTCGTCTATTCTCCCTTGAGATCAAGATGGTTCCACCCGCGCTGAGTCCGCTTCCCCTCCCGGTCTGCACGGCTCCGTGGATCAGTGCCTGCAAGCGGGCCGATTCCGCCCGAACTGCCGCGCTCAGTTTCCCCCGTACAGATATCAATCCGTCCTTACTGCCTAGGAGCTTCTCGGCTTTTCTGTTCATTAGAAGAACTTCGCTTTCGGCTCCGAGAAAGATCACCCCGGTGACGAGCATGTTTAGCGCCGCCTCGATCCCTTCGCTGCGTCCTTTCAGTTGGGAGAATTGAAAGTGCAGCTTGAAAGCCCGCCGGATATGCGGAATGAGAAGGTTGAGGATCCCCAAATCAGAAA
Organism: uncultured Acidobacteriaceae bacterium; assembly: GCA_963791515.1. Classification (GTDB taxonomy): domain Bacteria; phylum Acidobacteriota; class Terriglobia; order Terriglobales; family Acidobacteriaceae; genus Sulfotelmatobacter. The sequence continues at coordinate 390,449 of CAWBSS010000014.1, forward strand.
TCCGGAACTTACCGGAGCGTGGCCCTCTGTAAAGGCTGATGCTGGCCAAGCTAGTTGTATCGCCCTCTACCATGCCGAACATGCCAAACATGCCATGCGCGATGTCGTACCGAGACAGGAAGTCGTTGTAGAACTCGGTAGTCGCAAGCTCTTCAGGCGGGCAAAGCGAGTCGGACGTACACACGTAGCCAGCAGGTTTCGATTGCGCTTTCATGGTCCAGACGTCGACGGAGCCGTAGTGTTGCTGATAAAGGCGATCTGCGTCGGCGTCCGTTTCCCAGGAGGCAGTGATCGTATGCACCGCGAGACCCAAGTTGTGCATCACCAGGGCGGCCGAGTCCGCCCGAGAAATCTTCGTAAGCTGCTCAAGGAATGGTTCCCAGACAGTTGGTTCGGCCGCAGCGTCGTAGACGCTGCCTATCAGTTTGGTGAGAGCCTGCTTGCCGGGCAACACAATTAAGCCTCCCGTCACGCTAAATCAGGTGAGCGTTCCCAATCGTCCGAAGACTAGGTTAGAGAATTCCGCTTCCGAGACTCAGCAAGTTGCCCGCCAGACCCGCATCCTCAGTGATGAAGTCCACGGCTTCCTGAGCGTTTGTGAACTGACGAACCTGTCCGTCGCCGCATGGGTTGCACGCAGGACTCCCGTCGGGATAGGTGACACAAACTTGCTTGTTCATTGCTCGTTCTCCTTCTGCTCGTCTCGAACTTCACGAGCGTGCCGTTACTTCGTGGCGTTGGCGGATTCCCGCACCAACCGGGCTACCTCTTCAGCATCCTCTTCCGAGCCACGGAAGATTCCGCCGACAAAGGTCTGCCCTTCACCGCCATGCTCACTCTTGTCGTAGTCGATGAAGGTAACCCAGTACCCGTCGCCGTCGTCGTAGGCAAATGCTGTCTTCCGGGCTTCGGGGCAGAGAACAAGGTCTGGCTTTGCATAGTTCGTTTTGATGTCGGCTTCGATTACAGCGAGGATAGCGGGTTCCCGCACCAACCGGGCTACTTCCTTCGCGTCCTCTTCCGAACCCGCGAAGATTTCGACGAAGAAGTGGTCTTTGTCTTCCGGCGAGAACTGGCCGACGTCGAGGGAGACAGCCCAACTGCCGTCGCTGCGTACGTCGGCACTTGCTGTCACCCGAACTTCAGGACTTGCGTAAGCAAGTCGGTCGGCTTCGATTTGACTGAACGTCACTGGCACGTTCGGTAGACCCCCGTCTCGCGTCCAGATAAAAACTCGTTCGGTCGCTTGTGTTGTAGTTGCTTGACTTGTTTCCATTCTTCTCCTCCTCTTTCTTTGGCGTTGGTCGCCACCCGATTCGATTACTTGCCCGCTGCCGCAGCCTGTGCCTTGATGGCCCGACGACAAACTGCACAGGTTGGCATCTTGTCGGGCCACGCAAACGGGCCTCGGGTTAGACCACAGAGTGTGGTGCGGGTGGTGCCAACCTCACGGTGCGAGAACTTCCATCGCTCCAAGGTTTCCTTCGTAAGGACATATCTGACTTCTTTTTTCTTTGCCATGTTCTCCTCCATTCCCTCCTGCGTTTATATGTAGACGGCGTCGTAGGAAGGGGGAATCGACGCCGTCTGAACTGGAGAGGTAAAGATGAGCACGCACACGAATGGCATACGTACTCGATCAAGAGTTTTGTTTGGTATTCCGAAGCGACTGGCACCACGCCACAAGAGCGGAGTTGAACCGCTGTCACTCAATCAGACTCTCAACGCAGGATGCGGAGAGCCGGTACTACTAAAGAAGGAGGCTTATAGATTTGGTCATCAATCTGGTCATAGTCTGTAAGCCTCCCTATATATAGGCAAACATCGTTACATCGCTTCCAGTTGTTTCCTGAGACGGTAGTACCGGACTCTCTCAGCAGACGTTCTTGCTGACTCGTATCGACGGTTTTCATAGTCGAGCATCCAGTCAGCATTCTGCTCACCGAGAAGTCTGCACATATGCTCATACCTGGTTTCTGGCTCTTCCTCTGACGATGTTTCTGCCCGCTGCCGGTCGATGCGTTCGATGATTTCTGACTCCTCAGCGTGTGCAGACATCCAGTCCGGTTTTTGTCTATTGAGCGAGATGTCGTCGCATGCGGACACCTGCGGGCTAACTTCATTGTCGGCTTGGTCGCCGTCAAAAGGCTCTGCCAGCGGCACCTCACGCTTCATTGGGTAAACTTCGTGCCAGGCGACACGCATTGCTAGGTTTTCGACGAATTGCGGCCTTTGTTCTGGCGAGAGTGCCGCAAACGTCCCAGGATGCTGTTCCAGCAGTGCTAAGTAGGTCTCCTGCTCGAAGTCGGAAGTGTGCTCGCACACTCCGTCCCGCCCGCTTTTGGTGACGGAAGCGTATTTCTTTACACGTGCCTTGCGGGTTCCTCGCCGGATGGCTTTTTTGATTGCTGGCTCTTCAAGAGCGGCTGCGACAATGTCATGCGGAGTGGGATGTGCAGTTGTTACTTCGATGACAGCTTTTGCTTGTGCGGCTGTGCTCATAGTACCCCCTTTGACTTGCATAATCAGGGTCGGAGGCACCTGATTCTGTGTCCGACCGTTGGGGTACTACGCTTCTTGTGCGTCTTCCCAGATACCGCTAGACGCAGCGGGCGTGTGTTCTGCCATCTGCAGAGTAGCAAGACCGGGCAAAGAAGAGAATGGCACACCAGTCACATTCTGATGGTTACCCGCATTGGCGCGGGACGGCCGGCCGGTCGCTCGTTTACATCGTATATTCCAGAAAAAAATATGTGGCGTATGCGTCAGCCCCCCGCCCGACTTTCTTGTTCGTGAGCCTATTAGCAGCCGGGAAAAAGAGTACCTGTATGAAATGCGGCTGGCGCAGGATCGGAGGGGGCAGGACGCGTTGGCTTGGCAAGGCGGCTCAGCCGCCGAAACCCCGCGGGGGGACTCCCCGGCCCCGGGCACATTCCATAAGTACTGACCCCCTGCCTGGGGCCCCGCGCGCATTCATGTCTGAATCAGGAGTGACAGGGACACTACCAATATGATGTGGGGGGAGAGAGGGGGGAGGGTTGTCCCAAGTCACTCTCGCGACTGGCGATTGTATTTGGTACACGAGTCACGAGTTACAATGTAAACAGAATTCCGCCCGCCAGAACCGCTGTTCGCCTCGACCCACCAGCGCCCAGCGGCGCATCCGCCCGACAGCGCTACCGTCCGAATCTGTACCTATAACACCCCTTTCCGGACCCATTCTGATCCTTTTCCCAGGAAATGAGTCTCACATGATGGAGTACCATCTTCGAATCAACGAGTTAGGCCGGGAAAGAATTGTACCTAATGCAGCGATTCGGACGTCGGGGTGGCCAAGCGGACTTAGCAAAACGGGCCCCAGGGGACTCCCGGGGCGTACGCCTGTCCTTGCTCAGTGACCCCCTATCCCATTGTAAATATGTGACTTACAGCAGAGTGATCAGAGGCTGACATGGACCGAAGGATCCACCGGTTGCGTTACAACGTACACGATTCGCAACTTTCGCTTATTTTTCGGGGCGAACGTACGACGCAGACAGGTCGGCTGGATGCAAGCCATTGATAACACAATAGATAAGCCAGAGGTTGTCATTTCAGTATTTTGACAACCGGGCAGAATGCTTCGATATCGGGGCGTTTCAGTGGCGCCACCGCTTCACCGGATCGAGAGGCCTCCTGCGTGGCCACACCCCTGCAATTGAGTTCGACGACAAGGTAAGGGCGGCATCAATAGTTAGTGAATTGCTAGACACATCGAAATGCCAGCTTTCGGCAAAACCGGTCGGCGAGGGAGGGATTTGGCCACCATTCCCGCCGCCAATCTTACTGCTGCTGCTGCCGCAGCCGACGAGGAGGGTTAAGGACAGACTCAACGCCAGGCTTAAGTACGGGGATTTCATAAGTGTCTCGACTGGCGCGGTCGGTTCTCCTGTTCGTTCCAGCACAAAATCTCTGCGAACTTTCCTGGAATTCTTGCCGCCTTGACGCGCATGGGTTTTGCTCCTGTATTTTCTTCAACGCGATTACACAAGTGAGCGGGACGCAAATTGTTTTGACTGCCAGTTAATGAGCGTAAGGGCGAAATTTCGCCCGGCTGGGGCTACATCATGCCTAGTTATCCATCGCAACTCCACGCGATGACCCTGTCCGAGATCAGCGCGGACATTTGTCAGATCCACGAACGACTGTGCTCATTGATACAACTCCGCCGTGGTTGGCGATGGTGATCCTCCAACAACCAACACGTTCCCGTTCTGCAGCACGGTTGCCGAGTGTCCCGAACGATCAAGTTCTGTGAGACCAGAAAGGACGAAGGAACCTGTGGACAGGTCGTAGATCTCGGCCACTATGCTTCCACCACCGACCAAGAGCACTGAGCCGTTTGGGAGCAGCGTCGCCGTGTGCGAACACCGCTTCTCTGCCATGGATCCCGTTGCCAGGAAGGATCCTGAAGCCGGGTCGTAGATCTCGGCACTGTCAGAATCGACTAGAGTTTGGTCGCGGGCGCCGCCGGCTATAAGTACTTTGCCGTCCGGCAGCAGTGTGGCCGTGTGCCCGGTGCGAGGTGAGGTCATGCTTCCTGTAGGGGTGAAGGCTCCCGTCGCCGCGTGGTAAACCTCCGCGGCGGCAATGCTGGCGTTCTGGGACGCGCTCCAACCTCCTGCGATCAACACGTCGCCATTGGCCAGCAAGGTTGCGGTCTGTCCCACCCGGGGTGTGACCATATTTCCGGTTGAGGTGAATAGACCAGTGGCTGGGTCATAAACTTCGGCTGTGACCGAGCCATCAATAAGAAAGAACGGAGGCACGGCTCCTCCCGTGTTGTCGCCGCCGGCGATGAGCACCTTCCCGTTCGTCATCAAGGTTGCCGTGTGTCCCCCGCGTACCTCGGCCATACTGCCAGTTGGGGCAAAAGATCCATTGGAGGGATCGTAGATTTCCGCACTCGACAGTGCCGGCGATGTGTCGTACTGATCACAGGCGGACGAATCAAATGAAAATCCTCCAGTGATCAGCACTGGGCCGTCCTGCAGAAGCGTGGAGGTTTGTGCATAACGCCGATTCGTCATAGTCGCAGTGGAGGCAAACGTGCCCAAGGCCGAGTCGTAGAGTTCCGCAGAATCCTTCCCGGCGATGCAGGAGTACTCGTCCGCTACGACGGCGCCTCCTGCCACCAGTACTTTTCCGGTTGGCAGCAGCGTCGCTGTGTGAAACCAGCGCCCATCCTGCAGGTTCCCGGTGGGAGAGAACACCGTCGTGTTTGTGGCCACCAACACGAGGGCGGTTGCGCTGTAGTTTGCGTTGGCTGACGACGTGGCAACGACGTAAGAGAGTCCGGAGGTAGAAGGAGCGCTGTACAACCCGGCGCTGCTAATCGTTCCCCCGCCCTGAACCGTCCAGCTCACCTGGGTACTGTCAAGCCCGACGACCGTTGCACTGAACGTTTGACTCGCCCCTGGGACGATGCCAACGCGGTCAGGTGCGATCGAAAAGGGAATGGTTGGGAGTGTCACCTGGGCGGTTCCGTACGCGCTCGAAACAGCTTTGCTTGTTGCTCTGACGTTAGCAGGCTGGCCGTCACGATCTGAAGGAGCAGTGTATAATCCCGTGCTGTCGATGCTCCCGATAGAGTTGTCCAGACTCCATATCACGGTCTGGTCGCTCGGTCCCGATACTTTGGCCGTGAACAATTGGGTTTTACCGCGATAGACAGTTGCCGTGGCGGGCGTGACCACCACGGTTGCGGGTGGAGGCGGCAGGGGCGATTCAAGCACGGGTGGGGTCGAGCCACAGCCGGCTATGGTCAGCGTCGCCGCTAACGCCGTAAGCAATCGGAAGGTCTTGACTTTGTGTATGCGCACTTGCCACCTCTAGTCAGGCTTCCCAAACGCTGCTTCGGAAAGTCCCGACGATCGGACGACAATCGTACAAACCAAGGCGGTGGGCCATGCACGGGGTTTCAATTCAACTTCAATTCATCTTCAACTCTTCTTCAACAGGCAAGTCACTGTGAATCAATGAGTTACGTTCTCTCGATACGAATGTTTCGTTTGACGCTGCTCGTGCCCCTGTTACTTTCGAAGGTTGCGGAAAGGCAAGAATTGGGCTCGAATTACGTTGCTTGCGCTCTTCCTTATCGGGTTGCTACCGTTCGCGTTCACTGTTCGGTCTGAATTTTCGCGGTCGGTAGGTTTGGCTGCCCTCAGCGTGGTGCAAGCCGCATTGCAAGGGTCTTCACTTCTGATTCTCTTCGATGGCCCTGCTAATCAGTGGTTTCGACGTGCTCCACGCCAAGCCCCGCAGTCCTGAAGACCCAATCGAATGTTTATAACCAGACCAACTGACTGGCCCGGCAAGCTATCCCTAGTCATTAAATATCGCGTTAGCGACTTCTCCGAGCCGCGGATTAAGGAAGTACAACTACCCTCCCTTCCATGCCGAGCCCGTCATGCAAAGAACACTTGTAGTGATAGATGCCGGACTTGGTGAAGGTTACATAAAAGCGGGTTACCCCGAGCGGTGCTTGCGCAAGGCCAATTCGGTCCTGCGGAGCGGTTTGGATAAATCCTGAGTGGACCTTGTCGGAGATCGAATTGATGATGGCGTGACGCGCACCGTCAGCATCAACGATTACGTTTCCTGACGGATTTACTACGTCCTCCGGTTCAGTTCCAAAGGTGATCGTGTGGGGCGTAATGGAATCACCAATCGTCCATTCCACAGTGTCGCCTGCATGGATGGTAACTTTATGCTGCATGAACCGCATGATTGAAAGCGTCCGTGTGCCGCCGCCGGTCGCGATGACTTCGCCCAAACCGGCGCTCACTCTGTTGCCGGTCGAGATCGGTACCTGATGTAAGTCATGATGCATATCGGTCAGCATGGCGATACGATCCGCCTTGGCCTGATTGTCATAAAAAGCCTGATCGTGTGGAAGCGGTTGGGATAAGTCGAGAACATGAACCGCCCCAGACATATTTTCATGAAATAAACAGGCAATTTTAAAATTCCCTGTAGCGGGGAATACCACCGTGAACGTTTGACCATCCGCAAGGGGAGGACTGCTCACGCATGTCGAGCCATCGACTGTCGCCGGACTACTTGAGTAGCCGGGGCAGCCGACCGAGAATGGATTCCGGATCTGGTTCGCCGCGAGGAACGTAACTGTGTGGGGTTCGTTCGTAACAACTGTCAAAGTAATATTGTCGCCCGCGTGAATCCACATCTCGTTTGGCAGAAAGGCAAGTGCTTGCTTTGCCTGGTCGGGACTCTGAGCTCCGACGACAGCGGTCCATTGAGCACGTAGTTGTGGAACGCACGACAAGACGACGGCCAATAGAGTGTATTTCTTCAATGAACGAATCAATTCGAGGGTGCGCATATTTTCTCCTCACGGTGAGTGATAGGAACTGAGTTAGGGTTTTGTTTCGAAAACGGTTTGCGCCTGGTTCGGGCGCTGAGACTTTGCCCGTCGCCTCTAAGCTAGGGCGCCGTCCTTTTCTTGAAAACAGACGAGAAAGTAGCCGCGTACAAACTGTTCGGAGAGCCGGGGGCTAAAACGAAACCGGACACGTTCAAATCGGGCAGCCCCGGGTTGATCGCATACCACGTCTCCCCGCCGTCGTTACTCCGGAATATTCCGGCACCCTGAGTTCCGACGTATATGACGTTGGGTTTTTCCGGGTTGACCTGGACCGAGCCCGTGCGCGGAGATTGGATTCCCGGCAGTCCAACGTTCTTGGGGACGAATGATGCGCCTCCATCCGTGCTCTTGAGCACGCCGGTCGCGTCAGAAGCGCCTACATAGACGATGTTCGAGTCGGTGGGATCTACGGTTATGCTGAATGCGCCGGTTACATCGACGTTGTACCAGGTTGCACCCGCGTCCTGCGAGCGCCATGTGCCGCCCGTGCGGTCGGCAAAATACACGGTTCCATGGCGGTGCGGGTCAACTGTGATCCCGCGACCGCTCAAATCCAGAAACTGATCCGGAGGAGCGTTAGGAGCACGGTCAATGCGGTTGAAGGTTTCGCCAAAGTCGGTGCTCTTCCAGATCCCGTTTGTCGGAATACCAAGGTTACCTATGGTTGCGACATAGATCGAGTGGTCAAACGGGTCGACTGACACCCCAGTCGTATAGTTTGTGCTCCATCCAAATCGTCGACGCCGCCAGTGCCTGCCGTGATCCACGGACTTAAAAAAGCCTCCGCCGGCTGATCCTGCATACACACGGCGCGTGTCTTGCGGGTCGAAAGCCACTCCGCGAGGAGCACGCGCGGCGAAGCCTTTCGTACCACCGTCTTTCCAAGTAGTGCCGCCATCTTCGGTCACCAGAATGCCGCCGTCGTTGGTTGTGAAAAATACATGATTTGAGTCGGCCGGATCCACCGCCAGCGCGTGGCCCTGTTGACAGGCGCAAGTCTTAAGCTGCGCCCACGCAAGCCGATGCCACTTTGGCTCTTTGTGAGCCGGGAGTACAAACGCCCCGTGAAAGTTCGTTCCTGCGTAAACCGAGCCTTCGCTATCGACGCTGAGCATAAGCGCCATGCTTCTGGGAACGCCGGCATTTCTCCATGTAACACCGCCGTCGACGCTTACCGAGACACCGCCGCCAGCGGTGCCGGCATAAAGTTTGCTGCCGCTTTTAACGATTGACAAAACAACGCCTACTGATGGTGACCCTACGCGCGTGAAGGAATTACCGCCGTCGGTGCTTTTGTACACTCCATCACCATTCGATCCCGCATAAACAATGTTGCCGTCGTCAGGATCAACAAGCAGCCCGTAAACCGTCGAGTCGATAGAGACGGGGGTCCAAGTGTTGCCGCCATCGGCAGATTTGAAAGCGCCGTCACCCGTGCTGCCGGCGAAGATTACGTTGGGGTTGAAAGGGTTGATGGCGAGAGAGAATATTTGAGTCTGCCCCAAACCATTCGAGACTGATTGCCAGGTCTCGCCGCCGTCGATTGTTTTGCTAACTCCAAAAAATGACGAATAGACGACGTTGGAGTTGGTGGGGTCCATCGCCATTGCAAAGCCTCCACCGTCTGACTGCCCGACCCAAGTTGCTCCACCATCGGTTGTCTTGAATCCGCCTGCGTAGACGATATTCGGATCGCCGGGATCCATGACCATCGACATCACTTCAGAGGTGGGGAGACTGCTGAGCGCATTGAAGGTAGCGCCGCCGTTTGTGCTCTTGAGGACGCCACCGCCCATGCTGCCGATGTAGATTGTGTGCGAAGCCGGATGTGAAGCGATGGCCGCTGGAATTGCCGGAGGGCTCGGTCCGACCGAAGTCCATCGATAGCCAGTTTGACCGCCAGTTGGGGGGGTGACTTTAGCAGAGCGGGAATCCATTCCGAACAGTGCTACCGACGCGATTGCGATGAACTGGGCGAATACGACTAACTTACTGGTTGCGGTTTTCATGAAGCTCCTTTTTTCGATCTAGCCCGGCATGCCGGCGAGAGATCCGGAAGAGTGATCGCTGGGAGACACTCGCCCAATTCGCGCGCTTGGGCAATGCATCGCATTTAAATTCGACTTCAACTCTTCTTCAACTTTTGTTCACTAGATAAGTCGTTGGAAGTAGGCTGGTTGTTGAGGATCGATACGTGTGCTTATGTTTGACACGCTTCGTGCGCCCTGCTACTCTCGACGCCGCTGGTTGAGTAGTGTGTAATGCCCACTTCTGTTTCTACGCGACGTCGCCTCCGTTTTGGCCCTTACGAAGCAGATTTGCATTCGAGAGAGTTGCGAAAGGAGGGGACACGCCTCCGTTTGCAGGCGCAACCGTTTCAACTACTCGCAATGCTTCTGGAACGACCGGGTGAGCTCGTCACGCGGGAGGAGATTTGCCAAAAGCTGTGGTCGACCGACACCTTTGTTGACTTCGATCACAGTCTTGGAACTGCCATCAACAAGATTCGAGAGGTTCTTAATGATTCCGCAGGCGAACCTTGTTATGTCGAAACGCTGCCCCGCCGAGGCTATCGTTTCATTGCGCAGATCACTTCGGTCGACCCGGAAGCAGCGCCCGAATCTCCTCAACCAGCGCCGCTAGCACCTGCTGAACCGTTGGCGACCTTGGCACCGAGACCTCGGCTTTTCTATTCAGCTGTCGGCGTCGGTTTGGCCGTCGCTGTTCTTCTCACACTCATAGGGGCGAATTTCCGCGGCTGGCAGCCAAGGTTGACCTCCGCAAACAATGGAGCGCCTCCCACTGTCGAATCAATAGCAGTTCTTCCTCTGCTAAATCTTTCGAACGATTCGGAGCAACAGTTTTTTGCAGATGGAATGACCGACGAACTCATCACAAACCTGGCCCGGATAAGTTCATTACGAGTCATCTCGCGAACTTCTGCTATGGCCTATCTTGGGACTCACAAGCCGGCGGCTCAGATTGCGCGTGAGCTGGGAGTAGACGCCCTCGTTGAGGGATCGGTGGTCCGGTCTGGTAGTAAGGTGCGCATCACTGCCCAATTGATTCATGCAGCCTCAGATCGTCACTTGTGGGCGCAAAGCTACGAGCGGGAACTGAGCGACGCGCTGACCGTGCAGGGCGAAGTAGCGCGCGAGATCGCCGAGCGGATCTCGGCCCGCCTAACGCCGCAAGAACAAGCCGAGCTCGCTCGGGAGCATCCGGTCAACCCAGAAGTCGCGATCCTCTACTTCAAAGGATCTTATTTCCTGAGTCAGCTTGATGCTACTCGCGCCCGCGATACGTTTACACAGGCCATTCATTTGGACCCGAACAATACCGAGTCATGGGCGGGGCTCGCCGATGCATTGCACACAATGGCTGTGCTCGGTGACTACGAGAACTTTCCAGCGGCTAGAGATGCGGCAAACAAGGCGTTGGAGATTGACGACTCCCAAGCGCAAGCTCTCATGGTACTCGGCGTTGTTTCATTTCTTTACGACTGGAATCCGCCGCAGTCAGAGGCATACTTCCGGCGTTCGATCGAAGCGCGTCCTGGCTATGGGCTGTCCCACGCGTTATTCGCTGTCACGCTTGCCCACCATGGCAAGTCCCAAGAAGCCATCGAGCAAATCAGGCTGGCAAATGCCTTGGACCCGATGTCAGTGTTGACAAACTCACTCACTTGGCATGTTTACTTCAGCTCCCGCCAGTACGATGACGCCTTGCGAAGCATCCTCGGGACCGCTGAGGTTAATCCTGCTTTTGCTCCAGCGTCCTGGCGGCTCTCAGTGAGTTGGGAGCAAAAAGGTGAGTACGAGAAGGCGATTGCTGCTAGTGGCGAGCGAGCTCCTGAACTCAGACGCGCTTTAGCCTCGGGGGGAGCGCGAGCTTACTGGCAGCGCAAGCTGGAAATCTTGTTGCAGGAAAAGTACGGTTTCGCCGCTATTGCCCGGTGTTACATGCACTTGGGAATGCGGGAAGAAGCGCTTAAAACATTGGAAAAAGGATACCGGATGCGGGATCCCTATCTCATTTACTGGCTCCCCATTTACGAAGAATTCGACCCGCTGCGCTCCGAGCCCCGTTTTCAAAAAATGCTCCACGGTGTTGGCTTCTTGTGAGAAAAGCCTTGATCTTCGTGGCTGTTGTTTGCTTGCTGTCTTCGCCGCCTGCAATTTCGCAAGTTCAGAATGGGCAAGTAACAGGTGTAGTCACAGACCAGAGTGGCGCGATCGTAGCTCATGCAAGCGTGCATGTCAGCAATTTGGCTACGGGATACGAGGCTGATTTTGAAAGCAACGACGCTGGAATTTACACGGCCTCGGAACTACTCGTGGGCTCATATCTGATCCGAGTCGAGATGACGGGATTTAAAACAGAGCTCGCGACGAATCTGGTTTTGAACGGCGGCACGGTGTTGCGGGTCGATTTCAAACTTGTCTTAGGAAAGCGCTCTGAGACGATTGAAGTGAGTGACGCCGCCCGGCTCGTGAACACAGACAATTCCCGGCTGTTGTATACGGAGGATTCCATTCAAATCTCGAACCTCCCGTTAAACGGCCGCAATGTATACGACCTGATTCAATATCAGCCCGGCGCCACTAACGTGCGTGGCGTCATGTTTGAAAACGGCGCCAACACCGTCGTAAACGGCGTAAGAGAGAGCTTCAACGGATTTCTCATCAATGGGATCGGCAACACGGGACTGAGTGGAGGGCCCGTCAATCAACCGATTCTCGATACTGTCGAAGAATTTCAGGTCTTGACGTTGAACAATGCGGCGGAGTTCGGAAGCAGCGCAGGTGCAGTTACAAACCTGATCACTAAGTCAGGAACAAATCGCCTCCATGGCAGCGGCTGGGAGTTTCTCCGTAGTGACTTACTCGATGCCAACCCCTTTTTTACCAACGACGATCCGGATCCTGCCAATCGCAAGCGAACGCCACTGCGTCTCAATCAATTTGGGATGGCACTTAGTGGACCCTTAAAGAAGGACAAACTTTTCTTTCTGGCTGCCTATCAGGGAGATAGATTTCTTACCTCCTCTCCGGGCCCAGTTCTTACAGAGTCCGCACAATTCCGGTCAGCTACGATCTCGGCCTTTCCAAACTCGGTATCTGCTCTTTTATACTCGCATTTTCCGCCAACGGGTCGCGGTACTCCTGTCACAACCTTGCGCCAATACATCGGCACTTCGTCCGGCAGCGGATTTCACACCTTTGCGGACTATCTTTGCTCCGCGAACACCGATGCTGCGACTGCGACGCCGGGCGCCATCTCAAGAAAATTTGCGGCCCTCGTGGGCGTAGAACAAGCGGACATCGACCAGATGAATGCTCCCTTAGCTTCTGGCGGATGCCAAGGCGGTTCCCCGTACGGCCTACCCGCCCAGGGCGCATTCAACCGCGATGCTGAATTTGGGGACATCACGATCAGTCCGAATAAGTCTCAGATCGATGGGAATCTCTTCGATGGCAATGAAGCTTCATTCCGACTGGACTATAACTTTAATTCGAATAACCGTTTCTTCAGCCAATTCAATTGGGCGCGGTCCGAGGACAAGTACAGTGACTTAAACGGTCTTCGTGGCTTTACAAGCCCATCGACTCTGACCACACCGAATTTTCAGATCAGCTTCATCCATTCCTTCTCTCCCTATTTGCTAAACGAGTTTCGGGCGGGATACGCGCAGAATGACAGCCTGATTGCAGTTCCATTGCCAGGCGTACCGGGCGTGTTGTTTGATGATGGCACTGCGGGGTCCGGGCCCGATGTTGGTAATCCACAGAGTACTCGCGAAAATATCTACAGTTACACCGACGTGCTCTCCATTGCCCATGGCAAGCATAACTCGAAGGTCGGTGGCGAACTGCGGCGTAATCTGGAAAATAGCGAGATGGATGCGGGGCTTCCGACCTACTCTTTTTTTGATCCTCTTTTTTTCGCCATCGACGCTCCTTATTCGGAAAACGTCGGAGTCGATCCAGGATTCGCCACCGGAAAGCAGGCCCAACTCGCGACCAACATTCGCCATTGGCGAAACTGGGATGTTGGAGTGTTTCTCCAGGACGACTGGAAAATATCCCGGCGGCTTACTTTAAACCTCGGCATTCGTTACGACCTACACACGCGCAGCACTGAATTAAACAACCGAGCAACGACGTTTATAAGAGGCCCAGGAACTCACATTATCGACAACATCACAACCGGAGCAGGACAGATTAAGGATGCCAGCGTTCCGTGCCCGGGAGATCCGAAGGCCACATTAGCTGGGGAGTGCGGGCCCGGGGGCTTTGCCGCCGCCAACAACTTAGGTCCGGCAGATCACGATGATTTAGGACCGCGACTTGGTTTCGCCTGGGATGTGTTCGGCGACGGCAAGACGTCGCTACGGGGTGGATTCGGAATTTCTTACGAGGGTAACCTCCAGAAGCGCTTGTCTCTTACGCGCTGGAATCCTCCTTATTACTCGCTCAACCAGATCTCTAACTTTTTGGACGGCAACCCAGACGCCAACTTGATCTATGGCCCGGTGGACAGCGCACATCCTACTTTTATTGGTCCGGCACCCGCTGCGCAGCACTCCGGTACTGGGCCCCAGGCAACAGGCAACATCTCCGGATGGGACCCGGCTAACCCACAGACCTCGGGTTTCACGTCGATCGTGTTCCCTCAAGGCCTTCAGGACCCTTATGTGGAAAACTGGTTTGTCGGCCTGCAACGCGAACTGCGTTCAAAGGTGACGGTAGAATTCAATTACGTGGGCACGGCGGGACGGAATCTATTTCGCTCTGAGAATGTGAATCGGATCCCGGGAGGACTTCTACCCGAGGGAACCTGCGCGATCGACAACTTTGGCCGTAAGTTGTGCAGCCAGGTGAACACAAGCACTGCGAACAATGGAGAGCCGATCAATCCAACCGGACAATTGAATCCGAATTACGGACGTCTGCGGGTTTGGGAGAATACAGCATCATCGACTTACAACAGCATGCAGGCCTCAGTAAGAAAACAACTCTCTCGCGGCTTACAGTTTGGCGGAAACTACACCTACAGCCACTCCATCGATGATGGTTCGTCGTGGCAGAGCAGTTTTACAAGCGTAAATGGTTCTGCCGCCGGAGATGGGATAACAACAGACCAGACTGAGCCTGGTCTTGATCGCGGTAATTCAGTCTTCGATATTCGCCATCGCCTCACGTTTAACTACATTTGGGAATTACCCTTCTTCCAAAACAGCGACGGTATGAGCGCGATAATCCTGGGGGGGTGGCAGTGGAATGGCATATGGTCATTCCAGAGTGGAGCACACTGGTCTCCGTTCGATTTGCGACCATCTCGGCTCCTACCCAACTATGGATCTTCAAACACCTGCAGCGCCGCTATGTTCGACTCACTAAAATGCGTGAATATCGGTGGCGATTACAACCTTGATGGCGAAAAAAATGACCGACCCGATGCGATGGCAGATCACATTCACACGACACACGCGCAGTGGGCCAACGGCTTCAATCTGCCTGACCACTTCTTTTCTGCGCCGTGTTTGGGTTGTGTGGGCAATCTTGGCAGGAATACGTTTATCGGCCCGAGTTACTGGTCGGCTGACATCTCACTTTCTAAAACTTTCGCCTTGTTTGACAGATTTAACCTGCAGTTCAGGGCTGAAGCCTTCAACGTCTTTAATCACACAAACTTCTTAATCGGGGAGAACCGCCTCAATACCCCGAACTTTGGGCAGGCGGGAGGTACCGCTCCGCCGCGCAACCTGCAATTCGGGTTGAAGCTGAGTTTCTGAATAGCCCCCTTGAGCGACCGATTAGAATACGCCTCTTGCGATTGTGCCTGGGTCACGGTCAAACCGGCAGTAATTCTGCCGTGCATGTGCTTGAGCGTATTGGTGGGGCCGACATTGCGAACCTCGGGCGGTCGCGCGCGCCAAGCGCACAGTGTTTCGGCACCCGCATGCCCGCGTCAAGCGTTCTTGATCTCTGCTTTTCTCTGCTCCAGGTAGGCGTCGATCGCACGTCTGACCAATTCTGCGACCGGCGCCCCTGTGACCTTGGAGAGGGTCTGCAACTTGGCCATCTGGCCCGATCTCACGAACAGCGCTGTCCGAAGCATCGTGTCCTTCATGACATAGCGTAACCTCTAAGCATATACCTGTCAATCAGATGGACCACAGGTTACTATAGATGACTATCGTGCTGTAGATATGCCTACAGGTATACTGTAGACTGAGCATGGCATGGAGGCATATGGAATACCTCAATCGCGATGAACTGGTCAGATTGTTCAAGGTAGCCCGGCAGCACAATCCGCTGCATCATACCGGAGAACGCCCTTATGGTCGCCAATTCCTGAGTCGTTGGGCCAACTGGGGTTATCGATCGAATACCTGCTTCGAGTTCTTTATTGCGTAAATGACGCAATGATCCAATCGCTGATTCTGAAGCTCTTATATGCTGTAGATGATGCCGAAG
>CAWBSS010000015.1:0-30693 GCA_963791515.1 uncultured Acidobacteriaceae bacterium
ACGCTGATGCCGAACTGTGCCTGAAACTTCGGAAAAGAAACGAGAGAACACTCCTTGCGAGACCAATCTGGCAAATCTACAAGCTCTAGCCGCTCATAAAATCACGAACCAAGTGGACCGAATCGCGTCGGAGCACAATTTTTCAGCGTCCTGCTAGGGCGCCTGCGCATGGCTGAGTTCCACTTCCGCCCGCTATGAAGTTGGAGCTTGGCAAGTCCGACGCGAGATAATAGAACCCATGCCAGATCTCCACGTCGTTTCGTTACGATACGTGCTCCGCCCGAGCGCGGATGTAAGCTTCACGAATCCGCCGCCGGTTGAATTCGAGACAAATGAAGCACGCTTTCGCTTAGCCGATGGAACATTAACCTGTGAGATGAAAACGCACTTCGCCGACCCTGCCGAAGCCCGTCGTGCTGTAGAACCTGCAATTCGCGCCTGGGAGGTCGACGCGGAGCTGCGTTTAGGCCGGAGCGGGTTACGATTCGACCTCGAAGGGGCCGAAGTGATCGATCGCGCGCCAGCTCTTCCTGGCGCGGTTAATGCCAACGCATTCATAGTCGGCTCGCAGATTGTCACAATGAGTGGCACGGTCTCCGTTCACATCAGCAACACGGCGTATCCCACGCCGCCTCCTCCTGCGTTCCGCCTGAGTCCCGATGCAGAAAGCATCCTGGCTCGGTATCAGGGATACCGTGACGGCCGCGAGCCTATCCTTTCCATGGCATACTTCTGCCTCACGTTGCTGGAGACTAAGGGCGGTGGCATAACGGGTACCTCGGCGAAGACAGACAGAGAACGTGCCGCCTTGTCCTATGGCATTGAGCTGCCGGTGCTAAAGAAAATGGGCGAGTTGACAAGCACGCGCGGGGATGCCATGAACGCCAGGAAAGCCGACGCAACAAAATCTCTCACGGGCGAGGAACACGCTTGGCTTGAGGCCGCTGTTAAAATGCTGGTCTGGCGACTCGGCGACATCCGTCCCGCATCCGCGCTTCCAGTGATAAAGCTGTCCGATCTTCCGAAACTCTAATCGTCACTCCCTCGCCTCTGTTCCGGTTGTAGCACGTGCAAGCTGGCCTTATCTAGTGAGTACTTGTGCAAGCGGCTTAGCCGCTTCTGATTGCGAAGATTGGCCGGTTCGTGTCCATCCTACGAACGTTAAACGTTGTAAGTTCGGAAACAATTCTAGTGATTCGCCCCGCTGCAAGACGGTCTGCCTGGTCGTCTTACTCGGTATGACGTTGAACCATTGCGACCCAAACAGGCGGGAGAGCATCTGGAGAGCGAAGAAAGTATCCACTCACCAGCAGTTCTTCTAGCCAAGTTGCATGGGCAGAAACCGTGACAGGCACGATTGATGAACAGCATCTCGCCAGCCCGGCTCTGCACTCGACACCATCGCGTATATATATCGCCCGGATCAGCCGTGTCATGAATTCGCCACTGACCTTCGCCCTCGCCGCCCAAAGCGAAAACGCTGGCGAAGGGAAGAGTCGTAGTGTTTGCTGCTGCGGGAGAGCGGAATATAGGTGCGTGGAGTCGCTGCCGACCTCGCCTGCCAGCGCAATTGAGATGCCAACGAGGTCACGAACCCTCATGCGTGACCGACGGCCGATTGACTGCAGCACGAACCGAGTTGCGGGCTGGCCGTGGTGCTGTTGGGCGGTCGCCGGATCGAAGTGCAACGTGATTTTGACACCTCCACGTTCGAGCGCCTGGTGAGTTTGCTGGAGCGGGCCTAAGCCGTGTTTGGACTGGGTCCAGCCACACGGATCTATCTGGCTGCCGGAGTCACCGACATGCGCAAGGGGTTCGAGGGGCTGTACGGTCTGGTCCGGGATCGGTTGTCGTGTGAGCCTCTGAGCGGGCACCTGTTCTTGTTCTGCAACGCCCAGCGCAATCGGCTGAAGGTCCTCGTCTGGGACGGAAGCGGTCTCTGGGTCTGTGCCAAGAGGTTGGAGAAAGGGCGTTTCACCTGGCCGGAATCCGGCGATGCGCAGGGCAGGGTCATCCTGAGTCACGAAGAGCTTTCTCTGTTGTTGGGTGGGATCGATCTGACCAAAACCAAGCACAAGCGGTGGTACCGGAAGGCTTCCCCCGAGGGACACGCTGCCGCATAAGTTGCTTGGTTGTTTGATCGTTTCGATCGACTCTGGTAAATCATTAACCCATTGTGAGTGTAGCTCCCATTCCTTCAGCACCAGCCGATCTGGAACTCATCGCACAACTTAAGAGCAAGTTACAGTACGCGGAGCTGCGGATTCGCGTGCTGGAAGAGCGACTGCGGCTGATGCGGATCGAGAAGTATGGAGCAGGCGGCGAAAAACTTTCGCAGGCGCAGATGCAATTGTTCGAGCTTGAGCCCGTCGTCAGTGAAATGATCGAGCAGGCGGTGGGTGAGCACGCGCCAGTGCATCGCTCGACGAAGAGGCCGGCCAAGCATCCGGGCCGCCAGGAGTTGCCTGCGAATCTCCCGCGAGTAGAGCGGATTCTGCCCTGCGCATTAGATCAGCGCGTATGCAAACGCTGCGGAAAAGGAACAGTGGTGATCGGCTACGAGGAGAGTTCCCAACTGGACGTGGAACCGGCGAAGTACTTCGTGCTGGTCACGAGACGAGAGAAGCGGGCTTGCCGGTCGTGTGAGGATCTCGGCGTCGTCTCAGCGCCCCTGCCGCCACGGATCATCGAGAAGTGCTTGGCGAGTGACCGGATTGTCATCGACACGGTCGTCGCCAAGTATTGCAATCATACGCCCCTGCATCGGCAAAGCATGATTCTGGAAAGGGACCTCGGCTTGGAAATCAGCCGTGCAACGCTGGACGGCTGGGTCCTCAAAGTCGGCGAGTTGCTCATCCCGATGGTCGCCGCCATGAGGCGAGAGTTGATTAGTGGAAGTTACATTCAGGCTGATGAAACCCCAGTCGATGTGCAGACACGCGAGGGCCGAGGACAAAACCACCAAGCGTACCTCTGCAATAT
This sequence comes from uncultured Acidobacteriaceae bacterium, assembly GCA_963791515.1. Classification (GTDB taxonomy): domain Bacteria; phylum Acidobacteriota; class Terriglobia; order Terriglobales; family Acidobacteriaceae; genus Sulfotelmatobacter. The sequence continues at coordinate 2,983 of CAWBSS010000015.1, forward strand.
AGTCGCCCCGGAGGGACTGTGGTGTGCGACTTCCGTTTAGGCCGTGGACGCGATGGACCGAAGCGGTTCCTGGGGCAGTTCGAAGGCATTCTCCAAACGGACGGCTACGCGGCGTATGACCAAATCGGCGGGCCGAAAATGGTACATGCCGCTTGCTGGGCCCATGCTAGAAGGCAGTTTTTCGAGGCGGTACAGCTAAATCCCCGAGACCCGGTGGCAACCCCGATTGTGGCGAGGATGGACGAACTGTTTGCCGTCGACGCGGAAGCTCGCCGCAGAGTAATTGGTTTCACTGGGCGTCATGCTCTGCGTCAAGAAAGAGCCAAGCCCCTGTTGGATGAGATCCGTAGCAAGATCGATGCAGCCCACTCCGTTGCATTGCCCTCCAGTGCATTAAGCAAGGCCTGCCAATACGCTCTTACGCTGTGGAGGAAACTTACCCGATTCCTGGAATATCCGGAACTGGAGCTGAGCAATAACCTTGCGGAGAATTCAATGCGTCCCGTGGCCCTGGGCCGAAAGAACTGGATACACATCGGCAGTCCACAGGCGGGACCCAAGGTTGCGGCGATTCTCTCGGTCGTGGAAAGCTGCCGTCGGCTGCAAGTCTCGGTGCGCGATTACTTTTCCACGATTCTCCCAGGGCTTGCCGATCTCCCGATCAGGTGCCTTCCAGACCTTACTCCTGCTGTGTGGGCTGCCCAGCATTCATAGACTCAAGCGACCAGGGCATTGGCATGAAGGGATTCTTGCGACTACAAGCCGGTCGCGGCCACTAGGTCATTACTTCCTGTTGGCCGACCAACCGGCAGTTGAGCTTTAGCAGGTTGCGCAGCGGTACTGAGCCGAGCGTACAGCAATGGCTCCGAAAACTATGTTACCGGCAGTACCATACGGTCCCACACGCCATCCTTCTTTCTGCCAATGACCAAGGTCTCATCTGTTGCGTCACTTGCAGCCACCAACTTCCCATCTTCGGACCAAATGGCGCTCCTGCCTGCTGATGCCCAGCCCCCGGTAAAACCACTGTAGTTCGTAAGCGTTCGACCAACACACCTGTTCGCGGAGACCTGTCTGTGTTGAGATAGCTGGATGACCGTAGAAAAGAAGTTGTCAGCGCCTAAGCGACGTACGCGAGCTGAAGTTCAGCAGTTGGTGGCCGAGTTTGTGAGCAGTGGCATGCGACGCAGCGAGTTTTGCCGGAGTCGGGGTTTGAGTTTTGGCACCCTGCATCGTCATCTGAAGAAGCAACGCTGGAATAGGAAGCGCAGAGCAGCTTCTGCGGCCGGCCGGTTGGTGCCGGTGGAGTTGGCCGCCAGGAAGTCGCCGACTGGGCACGAAGCGAGTTGTGGGCTGGCCGTGATCCTACCGGGCGGGCGCCGGATCGAGGTACATCCTGATTTCGATACGAATACGTTCGAGCGCCTAGTGAGTGCACTGGAGCGGGTGTAGGCCGTGTTTGGACTGGGTCCAGCCACACGGATCTATCTGGCCGCCGGGGTCACCGACATGCGCAAGGGGTTCGAGGGGCTGTACGGCTTGGTCCGGGATCGATTGTCGTGCGAGCCCCTGAGCGGGCACCTGTTCTTGTTCTGCAACGCCCAGCGCAATCGGTTGAAGGTCCTCGTCTGGGACGGAAGCGGTCTCTGGGTCTGTGCCAAGAGGTTGGAGAAAGGGCGTTTCACCTGGCCGCAATCGGGCGATGCGCAGGGCAAGGTCATCCTGAGTCACGAAGAGCTGTCCTTATTATTGGGTGGGATTGATCTGGCCAAAACCAAGCACAAGCGGTGGTATCGGAAAGCTCCACCCGAAGGACATGCTGCCGCATGATTGCTTGGTTGCTTGAACGATTCGATCGACTCTGGTAAATCAATAACCCATCGTGAGTGCGCCTTCCATTCCTTCCGCACCAGCCGATCTGGAACTCATCGCACAACTGAAGAGCAAGCTACAGTACGCGGAGCTGAGGATTCGGGTGCTGGAAGAGCGACTGCGGTTGATGCGGATCGAGAAGTATGGAGCGGGCGCAGAAAAACTTTCGCAGGCGCGAAGGCAATTGTTCGAGCTTGAGCCTGTCGTAACTGAAATGATCGAGCAGGCGGAGAGTGAGCACGCGCCAGTGCATCGCTCGACCAAGAAATCCGTCAAGCATCCGGGTCGCCAGGAATTGCCCCCGAATCTTCCGCGCGTAGAACGGGTTCTGCCTTGCACTCCGGATCAGCGCGTGTGCAAACGCTGCGGTAAAGAAACGGTGGTGATCGGCTACGAGGAGAGTTCCCAGTTGGATGTAGAGCCGGCGAAGTACTTCGTCCTGGTCACGAAACGAGAGAAACGGGCCTGCCGGTCGTGTGAGGAACTCGGAGTTGTTTCGGCACCGCTGCCGCCACGGATCATCGAGAGGTGCTTGGCGAGTGACCGCATCGTCATCGACACGGTCGTCAGTAAGTATTGCAATCACACACCGCTGCATCGGCAGAGCGTGATTCTGGAAAGAGACATCGGCTTGGAAATCAGCCGAACGACACTGGACGGGTGGGTTCTGAAAGTGGGCGAGTTGCTGATCCCGATGGTCGGCGCTATGAGGCGGGAGCTGATCGGCGGAGCTTACATACAAGCGGATGAAACCCCGGTCGATGTGCAGATGCGCGAGGGCCGAGGAAAGAACCATCAAGCGTATCTCTGGCAATACAGTCGCCCCGGAGGAGGCGTGGTGTTCGACTTCCGTCTAGGCCGTGGACGCGACGGCCCGAGGCGGTTCCTGGGACAGTTCGAAGGCATTCTCCAAACCGACGGGTACGCCGCGTACGATCAGATCGGCGGCCCGAGATTGGTACATGCCGCTTGTTGGGCGCATGCAAGAAGACAGTTTTTCGAAGCCGTGCAGCTAAATCCCCGAGATCCGGTTGCAACCCCGATTGTGGCCCGGATGGACGAACTGTTTGCCGTCGACGCGGAAGCTCGCCGCAAAGCGCTAAGTATTGCGGCGCGCCATACCCGGCGTCAGGAAACAGCCAAGCCTCTTCTCGATGATATTCGTAGCAAGATCGACGCAGCGCGATCGATTGCATTGCCCTCGAGTGCACTAAGCAAGGCCTGCCAGTACGCGCTCACGCTTTGGAAAAAGCTCATCCGCTTCTTGGAGTATCCCGAATTAGAGCTAAGTACCAATCTGGCGGAGAATTCGATGCGTCCTGTGGCACTGGGTCGGAAGAACTGGATACACATCGGCAGCCCACAGGCGGGACCCAAGGTTGCGGCGATTCTCTCGGTTGTGGAAAGCTGCCGCAGGTTGAAACTCCCAGTTCGTGACTATTTGGCCGCGATCCTTCCCGGAATCGCAGATCGCCCGATACTCCGCCTCTCAGAATTTACTCCCGCAGAGTGGGTCGTCCGGCATTCACAAACTCAAGCGACCGCGGTATTAGCATGAAGTGATTTTACGACCAAAACCCCATAGTTCCCGCATTGCCGACCAACCACCCACAATCTAACCATCCCTCCCCCTCCAATTAAGCTGTTATGGGAAACTCATTCGCCTACTGGCGCGATTGAGCTGGCTCTCGCACCGACACAGGCGCAATGAACAGCTCAGGTCACTCTGGTATTCCGACGCGCCACCGGAGGTCAGCAAAGCGGGGGTCGGAGCGAAGGTTGTCCAGGCGCACGTCCGTTGGGAGATACTCAGCCAGATACGTAGGACCGATCTGTGTAGGCCCGATCAAGCCGAGCGAATGCCTGATCTTTCTCTTCCAAGCCTGCACAAATGACTGCGATGTTGTTGGGCGCAACCCAGGTTTGCCGCCGATAACTCTCTTAAATGATCCAGCATTTTTGCGCTTCGGCCCGCTACCGATGCACGATTTCTTCCTATGTAGGCCTAACTTTCTATCTTCCTGACGTACAGCCTAAGCCCAACTAACACTATCCCGATCGCGATGAGGGACATACCTAACCCGACACGGCGATGGTTGCGCTCAACCATGGCTTCCTTGCCGGCTTGCAGGTTCTTGGCGGCGATTTGCAGGCCGGCTCGGATGTCCTGATCTATCAAGTCCGTCCGGAAGCTATGGATCGTGACTCGAGCTTTGGTCAGCGAATCCCGTGCCTGATCCTGTCCTAGCCGAGCCTCGCTCACCTCCATGCCAGAAGACTCGGCGACACCGAGAACTTGGTCTGCGTTCTTGATCGCCTCGTCCAATCGACTTAAGCTACTCAGTAATCCTGCCCTTGCTTGATCACATGCGTCTCCTGGGGTATGACATTGCATGCAGAGGGCATCAGGACCAGTGCCAAGCTTCGCGTCGGTGGGATGTCTGATGCCATGATTGCTGTGGCACACGACGCATCCTGGAAGAGAAGCCGATTGAAATGCCATTCTTGTGCGAACTTTTTTCGTACATCTGGGCCTGGAAACGTGTGACAGTTCGAGCAGACATTCTGAACCTTGTCGACTCCCGGCGGCGCCGCGCCATGGTTTCCATGACACGTTGAACAGGTTGGCGCACTCAGATCGCCTCGCACCGCCAGCGCTTCGTGATGTACGCTCGTGCTGTACTTTGCGAACTGATCCGTGGGAATGGAGTATCCCTTCATGTAACCCGCGTCCGAATGGCAGCGAGCACACGTGTTCGCCACGTTGACCGGGTTCACCGTGGAACGGGAATCGCTGGGTGCCCTTAGATCGTGGACACTATGACAATCCGTGCACACTGCAACCTTCGTGTCTCCAGCCGCCAGGCGCTTGCCGTGCACACTGGTCCGGTACTGGCCCAACTGGTCCGTGCGCAAGCTGGGGTTGAACTGGCGAATATAGGACGGATCCGAATGGCAATGTCCGCACAGTTGCGGAATCTGCTTTCGATCAATCTTGCCCTTCCACCCAGCCTTGCGGCTCATGGCTTTGTCGGGATCGTCGCTGGTGGGGTCGCCCCCATGGCAACTCGTGCAAGTCAGCCCTTGTTGTGCGTGAATGTCCTGGCTGAACTTCTCCTGGCTCATTCCCAGGGGTTCAGGCAAGGCGGAGTGGCAATCCATGCAGGAGTTCGTGGTCTGTCCATGTGCCAAGCACGCTGCCAGCACGACGAAGCCGGCCAGCACGAAACAGCGGGCTGCGCTGGACGATCGGAGCTTATTTCGCCAGATGGCCATAAACACTCATCCCTGCTATGTAGGCAAGAGCAAAGACTGCAAGCCCGGTGATCCACCCTTTCGTGCGTGACGGTTGGTCGCGCTCAAAGAACGGCAGCAGAACCCACAACAAACCGACCAGTCCGAAGGCAAGCACACCCAGCACCTCCCCGTCGATGAACCATACTTTGGAAGGGATGAGCTTGAGCGTCTGGAACATAAAGAGGAAGTACCACTCGGGCTTGATTCCCGCTGGGGCGGGGACAAAAGGATCGGCCTTGACGCCAAGGTTCCACGGAAAGACTGCCGCCAGCGCGCCCAGCACTCCCAAGGCCACATACCAGGCCATCAGCTCCCGCAGCAGGAAGTTGGGAAAGAATTTCATTTCCCGCTTGGCCGACGGATTCGCTGTCCACTGCACTTCCAGTTTCGGTGGAACGCTGATGCCCAGGCGTTGCACCAACAACAGGTGCATCAGGAGCACCACGGTTGCCAGTCCCGGCAGAACCGCGACATGGAATCCGAAGAACCTGGTCAGCGTGGCTCCCGTCACCTCTTCACCACCGCGAAGAAAGATCATCATGGGCTTGCCGGTGATGGGCACCTGTCCGGTAATCTCGGTGCCGACTTTGGTGGCAAAAAAGGCCAGGGTGTTCCACGGCAGTAAGTAGCCGCTGAATCCGAACCCCATGACCAGAAACAGCAGGACCACTCCGCTGACCCATGTCAGCTCGCGCGGTTTGCGGTACGCCTTCAGGAACAGTACGCTGAACATGTGCGCAAACGCGGTAAAGATCATCAAGTTGGCCGACCAGGAGTGGATGGACCGAATCAGCCAGCCAAAACGTACCCGGGTCATGATGTACTGCACGCTCTCGAAGGCTTCGTTCGCTCCGGGCCGGTAGTACAGGAGCAGCAGGATCCCGGTCGCCACCTGGATTCCAAACAGAAACAGGGTGATGCCTCCGAGGAAATACCAGTAGGACAGGCGATGGCTGGGGACGGTCTTGTGGCGGAGCGGAGCGGTGAGATCGTCCCAATCAAAGCGCTCATCGAGCCAGTGGCGGATGGTGGCGAACAAGGTCACGCCTCCCGCTTCCGGCTGACGACAATCTCATCGCCGCGCAAGTGAACATCAAACACATCCAGCGGCCTTGGCGGAGGACCGGAGACGTTGCGGCCGTTGAGATCGTAGATTCCGTTGTGGCAGGCACACCAGACCTCGCGCAGATCGTTGCGATACTGCACCGTGCAGCCGAGGTGGGTGCAAGTCGCGGAGAGAGCGCGATAGGTGCCGTCGCTGTTCATGATCAACAGGCCGGGTCGGCTGCCGAAACGGAAAATCTTTCCGCTGTTCGGCTTCAAGCTCCGTGAGCTTGGCGGCGACGACCTCGTCTCCGCCGAGATCTGCCACCGCTGGAGGGACAAGATAGCGCAGCACGGGATAGATGAAAGAAGCAAAAGAGGCAAGCAGGCCGCCGCCGAGGAAAATTCCAATCACGCGGCGGCGCATAGGTTCGGGTTGGGAAAGCTGGTCACCGGTCATTTCACTGCGCTCCCTGTCGCAGGAACCATTCGGAATCGGATCGCGGGCCCGATGGCCGGTTCCCGGGGTCAAGCAGAGCGCACCTCCACGGTACGCTGCATCTCGCGCAGCCACATCGTCTGAAACAGTTGGAGGCGATGTCCAATGACGACTGCCAGATTCAGAGCGATCTTGTACCCCGCCGCCGGATTAGCGGCAAAATACTGGAGCAACGCCTCGCGCGGCAGGGCGATCACTTCCGCTTCAAACAGTGCCGCGGTGGCGGCGAGGGTGAACCGGTAGGGCGGAATCAGGGCCGACCATCCCACGGTCTGGCCCGGAGATCTTTCTTCCACGAAAACATCCTCCTCCCGGCCCCGGACCAGCATCGGCAGGGTCAGCTTGATTCGGCCGCGTTCGGTGAGGAACAGACGATCAGCTGGATCTCCCAGCCGGAACAACGAGACCCCGCTGGGAACGATCAGCTTGGTGCCGAGTTTCAGAACCTGCCCGGCTTCGACGGACGAGAGACCATTCAGCAGTTCATGCGTCATGAGCGACTCTCTTAGTTCACGAACGGCGAAGTTGTCTTGCTGTGCAACAGCGCCTGTGAGGGAAATGCTAGGAACGACTCCGCGGCAGCCTGCTCCAGGCGGACGTGGTTTTCAATTTGCAGCAACAGGACCTCGATAGGTACCTGCAAAGGTGGGACAGCTGGGGGTACGGGCGCACGGTCTGAGAAAAAGCGGGCCGGGGCAACCGCTTTGACCAACGGACGCTCGGGCTGCGCAGGTGAATTCCATGGCTCCGAGCGTATCGCCGCTCCAAACGCGAGAGCCACGAACACTACCCCACATACGGCGAAGCACAAGCCCATCAAGAGCATATCCATGGCAGAAACCCTCCTTCAGCAACCTATCTCGCATGTGGTGTGCCAGTGTTAGCAGAGGCCTAACTCCTTTCCCTGCAGACGAGGTGTGCAAGTCCGAACCACCGCGCTGCCAGAATGTCATGTCGACCCTGACTATTCGTCAGTCGTTGACGGCCGCCAGCACGTGTGCCATCATCCCGCCATCTCTTTGCCATCACCATGAAGTTGCGATTTGCCAGTATGACCGTAGGTCTCGCGCTGGGTGTAACCGTGGCGGTGGTTGCGGCTTGCACGGTCGCCGCCTACATCTATTCGGTCTATCACTTTAAGAGCGTTCTCGAAACCGTCCACACCAGTGCGCTCGCCGAAGGCGAACTGATCCGAACCGCGCTTGAGCACCAGATGATGGGAAATGACCGCACCCTGATAGCGCAAATGATCGAGAGCTTCGGCAAACAGGCGCGTGTCGAACAACTCGTACTGCTGGACCGCAATGGCGTGGAACGCTACTCGAGTAAGCCGGGAACCGCGGGGAACGATTTCCGGATCGACTCTCCTACCTGTCAGGCCTGCCATCGCGATCCGCCGGAACGCCGGGGATCAAGCCGCGTTATCGAGACGCAGGGCGGAACGATTCTGAGAACCGTCGTGCCGATTCGTAACCGCGATGAATGCCACCGGTGCCACGATCCCGGCCAGAAAATCAATGGCATCCTGATTCTGGACTACAACGCCGGCGAGGTGCGCGCTGCGATGACGCGGGACTTGCGCTGGATGGTGGGCGGCACCGGTATCTTGACTTTCGTCATCGTGGGGGCTATCGCCCTGGTGATCCGGGTGTCGGTCTTGCGACGCTTGCAGCGTTTCGAAACCACAGCGCGCCTGATTTCCCAGGGCGATCTCGAACGGCGTGTGCCAGCGGAAGGTTCGGACACGCTAGCGTGGCTGGCAAAGGAGTTCAATGCCATGGCCGACTCGGTTTCAGGGCTGGTCTCGGAAGTCCGCAGCCAGCGGGAGCAGTTGGAAACAGTGATCAACAGTATTGATGACGGGATCGTAGTCCTTGACCCGGAACGAAAGATTATGGCGGCCAATGACGCTTTTCTGCAGCGAGCCGGCAACTCTCGCGAGCAAGTTCTGGGCTGCTGTTGCAACGACCTTGAACCGGGGGGCTGCAACCTGTCCGACTGCCCCACCCTCGCGTGCCTGCGTTCCGGTGCGCGCCAAGTGCGGATCCACGAACGCAAAACCGGCAACGACACGGTGGCTTGGGAAGAAATCCACGCTTCTCCGATTCTGGATGCCTCGGGGCGGCTTGTTCAAGTCGTGGAGGTCTGGCGCGACATCTCCGAACGGCGAGCGGCCGAGGCGAAGCTGGCCGAGTCCCACCGCCTGGCGTCGGTCGGCGTCCTGGCCTCAGGGTTTTCGCACGAGATGAACACCCCTCTGGCCACGACCTTGATGTGCGTGGAGGGAATTCTTCGCGACACGCCCCCCGGGCAGGGCGGGCAAATGGATCAGGGCAGAATCCGAGAGAACGCGACGATCGCGCGCGAGCAGATCCTGCGGTGCCGCGGTATCACTCAACACTTCCTACGCCTGTCGCGCGGACAGCGGCATGCCGGAGATATCGTGGACCTGGCTGCGGCGATCGCCGCCGCCCAGAGGCTTGTTGATCCGACGGCCCGCGCCAACTCCGTGGACGTTGCGGTGCAGCCGTTCGCCGCGACTCTGCATGTCCGGGCCGATGAGGCCGAGTTGCAAAACCTGCTGGTCAATCTTCTGCTCAATGCGATTCAGGCATCGAAGCCGGGCGGCAAGGTCATCGTTGCCACCGAAGGCGGTGACTCGGTGCACGTTCGCGTCACCGATCAAGGATGCGGGATTGCTCCGGAATACCGTCAAAAGATCTTTGAGCCCTTTTTCAGCCTCCGCCAGGGCGGCAACGGCCTTGGTCTGTTCCTGTCGCTCAACGCTGTCCGGAGTTGGGGAGGCAACATTTTGGTCGAGAGCACGGTTGGAAAGGGGTCGATATTCGAAGTCGTGATCCCGGCACTCGATCCCGGTCAGCAATCGAAGGATCAGCAATGAAGCCCCCCTCTCTTCTTCTGGTCGATGACGATACGGCATTCCGCCAGGTGATGGCGGGCGAACTGAATCGTCTCGGCTACGAAGTTGACGCGGTAGGCACAGGTGAGGAGGCAATCCAGCGAGTGTCGACGGCCGAACCCGACGTCGTTTTGCTCGACCTGCACTTGCCCGCAATGGGCGGGATCGAGACCCTGAAGGCCATCCAGACCGCCGCGCCGGCAACCGAGGTCATCATGCTGACTGGACACGGGTCCATCGATACAGCCATCGAATCGATCCGGATCGGCGCCTTCGATTACGTGGTGAAGCCTTGCCCGCTGGATGAACTCCAAATTCGCATTCAAAGGGCGATCGAACGGCGATCGCTGCGCCAGCGGGCGAATCTTCTCGAGCGCGGTCTGACCCCACCGGATCTGGGCAATTCCTTCATCGGCGAGAGCCCGGAATTCCGTCGCCTGCTCAACCTGATTGATCGCGTGGCCCCCAGCGATTCGACCGTGCTCATCACCGGCGAGACCGGCGCGGGCAAGGAACGGGTGGCCAAGCTGATTCACGCGCGCAGCACCCGGCGATCGCGGCCGTTCGTGGTCGTCGAGTGCGCTGCACTGCAGGAAAGCCTGCTGCAGAGCGAATTGTTCGGCCACGAACGTGGCGCATTCACCGGAGCGGACCGCGCCAAGCCCGGGTTGTTCGAAGTCGCCAACGGCGGAACCATTTTTCTCGACGAAATCGGGGAGGTGAGCCCCGCGACGCAGACCAAGCTGCTGCGCGTGCTCGACACCTCTACGTTCCGCCACGTCGGCAGCACCCGCGAAATTCGGGTCGATGTCCGCATCCTGACCGCGACCAATCGCGATGTGTCCTCGATGGTGCGGCAGGGCCTGTTCCGTGAAGACCTGTTTTACCGCCTCAGCACGATCACAGTGGAGGTGCCGCCTCTACGCGCCCGAGGATCCGACGTGGACCTGCTGGCGCAACATTTTGTGACTGTGCTCAACGAGCGCTTCGGCTCCAGCAAACAGATCAGCGAAGCGGCCCTGCAGATGCTGCGACGGCACAATTGGCCTGGGAACGTACGCGAACTCCTGCATGCGGTCGAAGCAGCCCTGGTGCTGAGTGAGGGATCGAACGTTCTACCTGAGCATCTCCCCGCCTCTTTGCGGAATTCGAAGCCTGCTCCGACGGCCGGTCCTTCAGCGCAGGACGCTTCGCTTCCGACGCTTGAAGAAGCGGAGCGCACCTACATCCGATTAGCGATCGAAGCGAGCCACGGTCACCGCGGCAATGCTGCCAAGATTCTTGGAATCAGCGAGCGGAATTTGTACCGGAAACTGCGGGAGCATGGGCTGCTGTCGTGATCCACCAGGTTCTTGCGCTTTTCGGAATCCCTGGGATCTCCCAACCCTCGACGGCTCTTCGACATGCTCTCCCGCCATCAAATCACAGGCGGGTGTGATTGCAATCACTTCCTCGATCCACAAACCAAGATAGGCTTGGCTCATTCTTTTTTCGAACGCTCGTTCGAATTTGTGGGTGTGGAGACCTCCGATGACGACAGTCCTGCCCGCGCAAAGCGCACTCTCCGTTCCTGCTACGAGCAAGGGCCTCGCAATGGTTGCCAAGGGCCAGTTCGACTGGGCCGAAACGGCTCTGGGAGAACTCTCTCCTGACGAAGTGATCATCGCGGTAGCAGGCTGCGGGGTTTGCCACACTGACATTGGATTTGCTTACGAGGGCGTTCCCACCCGCCATGCGCTGCCGTTGATCCTCGGACATGAAATTGCCGGCCGAGTCGTGCTGGCCGGCGAGCACGCTGGAAATTGGATAGGACGCCGCGCCATTGTGCCTGCAGTAATTCCGTGCGGCGATTGCGATGCCTGCCGCAGCGAGCGTCCGACCATCTGCCGCAAACAGTTCATGCCGGGCAATGATGCCGATGGAGGATTTGCGACTTACGTACGGGTACCGGCACGTGGCCTGTGCCCGGTACCCGAAGAACTTCCCAAGGGACTGACCTTGGCGATGCTGTCGGTCGTCGCGGACGCAGTCACGACTCCGTATGAGGCAATTCGCCGTTCCGGTCTGAACGCCGACGATGTCGCGGTGTTTGTCGGAGCCGGTGGAATCGGCGGTTTCGGAGTGCAAATTGCCGCCGCGCTTGGCGCAGCCGTCGGCGCCATCGATGTTGACGCGGACCGGCTGGAGCTTGCCTCGGCGCATGGAGCTGCGCTGGCCCTGAACGCCCGCGAGTGCGGAGATGTGAAGTCAGCCGTGCGGTCTTTCGCCAAGCAAAGCGGACGGCGTGGGATCGGCCTCAAGATCTTCGAAACCAGCGGGACCGTCGCCGGCCAACAGACGGCGTTCAGCCTGCTCGACCCGGGGGCTCACCTGGCGATCGTTGGGTATACCGCGCAGAAACTTGAAGTGCGCATGTCTAATTTGATGGCCTTTGATGCCACCGCTCGCGGAAATTGGGGATGTCCTCCCGCTCAGTACCCGAACGCGCTGGCCATGGTGCTCGAAGGGAAAATTCACATTCAGCCTTTTGTCGAGATGCACGCACTCGAGGATGCCCAGCAAGTTCTCGAGGCGGTCCATCATCACCAACTCCGTAGACGAGCTGTGCTGGTGCCGCAGTCGCGAGGCATAGAACAAGGAACAAAGCCATGAAAGATCACAACCTGGTCGAACCGCTCTCCCCCATCGAAATCCTGTTGGAACGCAGGCCCGCACGCGATCGCGACGGCACGAGTGTGGCCGGGTTGCACAACGTATGGATCACTCTGAACAATCCGCGCGAGCTGAACAGCTACACCACGACCTCGATCAAGGAAGTGATTCTCGCGTTACGCGAAGCCAGCAATGATCGTGCTGCGGTTGCGGTTGTGATCACGGGTGCGGGTACGCAGGCCTTCTGCACCGGCGGCAACACGCGCGAGTATGCCGAGATTTATGCCGGAGCCCCTGGCGAGTACCGGCAATACATGCGCTTGTTCAACGACATGGTCAGCGCCGTCCTCAGTTGCGACAAACCGGTGATCTGCCGCGTAAATGGCATGCGCGTCGGCGGTGGGCAGGAGATCGGAATGGCCTGCGACTTTTCCGTAGCCAGCGACCTTGCGGTGTTCGGCCAGGCCGGACCGAGGCACGGTTCAGCGCCCGATGGCGGCAGCACCGACTTCCTTCCACTGTTCGTGGGTATCGAGCACGCCATGCACAGCGCCACGTTCTGCGAGCCGTGGAGCGCCCACCGCTTCTATCGTCTGGGGGGGCTCACGCAGATCGTTCCGGCACTCAAAGTGGACGGCAAATATATGTCCAACCCGTTGGTCGTGACCGATCGGGAGTACGACGAATTTGGCCGCATGGTATTCGGAGACTGGAAGACAGGAGACGCCCGAGAGGCGGGGAAAGCTCTGATGTCCAGAGGCACCATTGATCTTTCCTTGCTGGATGACGCGGTCGAGGGGCTATGCACGAAGCTGCTGCATACCATGCCTGATTGCCTGACGAAGACTATCGAGAGTGTCAGGAAACACAAGCTGGAACATTGGGACCGCAACCGCGAAACCAACCGCGCCTGGTTGGCGCTGAACATGATGACAGAGGCCAACGCCGGTTTTCGCGCTTTCCACTACGGCACCCGGCAGCAACGCGAGGTGGACTTCGTCCGGTTGCGCCAGCGTCTGGCGGAAGGCGCGCGCTGGAGCGAGGAGCTTGATCGCCGAAATTGCACCCTGGGCAGTTCGGGAGACAACAAAGGCAGGACGATGAGCAGCCTGACACTCTCCTTCGAACACGATGGCCAAGTCGCCCGCGTTGCATTGGCTGCGCCCAAAGCCAACATCGTCGACCAGGCCATGATGGCAGCTCTGGCTGCGGCCTTCGAGGATCTGCGGAATCGACCTCAACTCAAGGTTATGGTTCTCACCGGGGAAGGCCCGCATTTCAGCTTTGGCGCCAGTGTGCAGGAGCACTTGCCCGAGCATGTCAGGGCCATGCTGCCACGGTTCGGCGGACTGCTAGGGCAATTGCTGGAATTACCGGCCGTCACGCTTGCGGCCGTGCGCGGGCAGTGCCTGGGCGGAGGGTTTGAGCTGGCCCTGGCTTGTGACTTCATCGTAGCGGAGGAAGGCGCCCAATTCGCTTGTCCGGAAATCAAGCTGGCAGTTTTCCCGCCCGCGGCGGCTGTGCTATTACCGACTTCGGATTGGTGTGAGTCGCGCAGCGGAACTCGTCTTGACCGGAGCCGCATGGAGCGCTGCTCAAGCTGCGGCCGCAGGATTGATCGTGCAAACCGCGCCGCAAGGACAGCTGGAAGCGACGGTTGAAACGTGGATCCGCGACCACTTCCTGGCCCGTTCGCCAGTCGCTCTGCGCTACGGCGTCCGCGCTGCCCGCCTCCCGCTGCGGCGGGCACTGCAGCAGGACCTGCCACAACTTGAGCGCATGTACCTGGACGAACTCATGGCCGAGTCCGACGCCGTCGAAGGCCTCCGCGCGTTTATCGAAAAACGTGAGCCGCAGTGGGAGAAAGGGAAAAAGGAGTGCTCGCGTGAACCCTGAACTCGAGCAGACTCCTGAGTCGCGCCCAGACCTTGTACGAAGACGTTGACTACAAGGCAGTCGTGGAATGGAAATCGTCCGTGCCCGGACGCAAAGCGATCGGGTACTCTGCCAATTTATGTCCCGCGAGAATTGATTCACGCGGCTGGAATGTTGCCTGTCGGCATCTTCGGCGGAGGCGACCGGCTGGAAATCATCCGTGGCGACGCCTACTTCCAGAGCTACATCTGCCACATTCCGCGCAGCACGATCGAACTGGCATTGTCGGGACGGCTCGATGCACTGGACGGCATGTTGTTTCCTTCGATCTGTGACGTCATCCGCAATCTGAGCGGCATGTGGACAATGCTCTTTCCCGGACGTTACGTACGCTATGTCGATCTTCCCCAGAACTACGACGCCCGCGTTGGTGGTGAATTCTGGCGGCGGGAATTGACGGCGATCCGCGAAGACATGGCGCGGTTGGCGGGAGTACCGATCACCGACCAGAATCTCCGCAACAGCATCCGGATCTACAACCAGAACCGGCGTGCAATCCGCGAACTCTACCAGGCACGCAGTGAGTCCCCGTGGCTCTATCCCATTTCGCAGGTCTATGCAGTACTGCGAGCAGGCAGTGTGCTGCCGCCGGAGGAGCACACCACGATGGTGCGCAGCTACCTCGAGGTGGCCGCGCAGGGATCGAGCCTTCCTGAAGATCGCAGCCGAGTCGTACTGACGGGTATGTTCTGTGAGCAGCCTCCGCTGGCGCTGCTCGTCACCCTGGAACGCGCGGGCTGCTGGATCGTGAACGACGACCTGCTGCTGGGCTCTGCGCTGGTTCACGGGCGATGTGCCCGAGGAGGGTGATGCGATCGAAAACCTGGCGCAGGCTTACCTGACGCAAAGCGTGGCGACGGCTTCCTGCTACGCACCCGATGGGCACCGCGGCCGGTGGCTGGTCGATGCCGTGCGGCAGAATCACGCGGATGGCGTCATTTTTTGCGCTCCGAGTTTTTGCGATCCCGCATTGCTGGAGCAGCCTATGCTGGTCGCCGCCCTGGAGCGCGAACACATTCCCCACACCCAGTTCAAGTACTCCGAGGATACGGGACAATTTGCCGTCATCCGGGAACAGGCCGGCACCTTCTCGGATTCCATCCGGCTGTGGAGCGAGGCATGACCAGAGACAGTGTGCAGGGATCGACCGCGCAGAAAGAGCGGAGCATGCTCCTGCAGAAGCAACTCATCGGGGACTACTACGAGTCTCTGGGACGGGCGCATGAAGAGGGAAAGCGAGTCGTCTCCACGTTTGTTCCCGGGAATTTGACCGAACTGCTGCGGTCCTTCGATCTGCTTCCGATCCTGCCGGAGATCAATGCTCTTCAGTCCGGGATGCGCAAGCTTTCCGCCAACTACATTGCGGAAGCCGAGAAGCACGGGCACAGCGAGGATGTCTGCACCTACGTGAAATGCGACATCGGCATGTTGAAGTCGGGCAACGTGGGTCCCACCGGCGTGAAACTTCCTAATCCCGATTTGCTTCTGCTCTCCTACACGGGATGCTTCACGTTTCTCAAGTGGTTCGAACTTCTGCGCGAGGAATATCAGTGTCCGGTGGCCATGCTGCACGTGCCGTACCTGGCCAACGGACGCATTGAACCGCACCATGTCGACTACGTAGTGCAGCAGTTGCGCACCGAGGTGATCCCGAAACTGGAGCAGGTCAGCGGCCGGCGCTACGATGAGGCTCGACTTTCCGAGATGCTGGCTCTTTCTGCCAAGGCAGAGGACGATTTCGTGTGGGTGCTGGAGAGCGCGAAGAACGAGCCCTCGCCGATTGATGCCTACTTTGGCGGCGTGTACTACATCGGTCCGATATTCACCGCCTTCCGAGGCACAAGCGATGGAGTTGAGTATTACCGCGTCCTGCGCGAAGAGATTGCGGAACGGATCAGGCTGGGACTTGGTCCGGTGACTCCCGAGGGCACGATGGAGCGCCAGCGCTATCGCCTGGTGGTGGAAGGACCGCCCAACTGGACGAGCTTCCGCGAGTTCTGGAAGATGTTCTACGACGAAGGCGCTGTCGTAGTTGCCAGCAGCTATACCAAAGTGGGTGGACTCTACGATCGCGGTTTCCGCCACGACCCCAATCGCCCGCTCGAAAGCCTGGCGGAATACTGCCTGGGTTGCTACACCAACCTCGGACTGCCAGCGCGCGTCGATCTGCTGGAGCGCTACATCCGCGAATACCACGCTGACGGCTTCATGATCAACAGCGTCAAGAGTTGCAACTCGTTCAGTGTCGGCCAGTTGCTGATGCTGCGGCAGCTCGAGCAGCGGACGGGTGTGCCCGGCGGATTCATCGAGAGCGATCTCGTGGATCCGCGATATTTCTCGCCGGCAAACATCAAGAACCGCGTCGAGAGCTACATGCAGATGCTGGCACAAAAACGAGTGGCTGGGGTGACGGCATGAGCGTGGAGATCCTGCTCGGCATTGACCTGGGCTCGACCACGACCAAGGCCATTGCGCTTGATCGAACGGGCCGGATCCTTGGCCGCGGCATCACCAACACCCGCAGCAACTATGAAGTCGCTTCCCAGATCGTTCGCGAGGAAGCGCTGGTGCAATCAAGATTTGAACTGGTCCGGCATGCCATGGCAGCCGATCCAGAACTTTCAGGAATTGAAAACAGATTTATTGGATCTCTGGTGCGGAATTTCCGCCAGCAGCAACATCTGGAACAGTTGGAGTTTCTGGAGTTGACGCTGCACCGTTGTGCCGATGCGCCCCGCTACGCGCCCACCCGGGAGACCGTAAAGGAAATGCTCAATCGCATCTGCGACGCGATGCGGTCGCGCGTTCCCGGCCATTTCAGCGAATTGGCGGTGCGCAAGAGTGATTTCTTCCGCGACCTGGCCGCAGCCGACTACATGCAGTTCGCGGAACAGTTCAGCGAGTCGAAGCACGCCTCCTTCGACGTCCTGTGTGGTCTGTTCGACGCCGCCATCCTGGAAGTCGAAAATGCGGCAATCGGCGGGGCCTTTGAACGGCACTCCGGGCCAGCACTGGAGCAGACGCTGGCCACTGCGCCACCGGACATTCGCCAACGGGAAGCAAGACTGCGCTTTGCCGTTGAGTCGGTGAGATCGCTCGAGTTCCAGGTGCTTGGAATGGTCGGTACGGGCTATGGCCGGCAACGGCTTCCGTTCCCGAAAGAACAGATCCGCAGCGAGATCCTCTGCCATGGCCTGGGCGCCCATGCCATGTTCCCCGGGACGCGCACGGTACTCGACATTGGCGGCCAGGACACCAAGGCGATTCAGGTTGATGGCACCGGCATCGTCACCAGTTTCCAGATGAATGACCGGTGTGCGGCGGGATGTGGCCGCTACTTGGGCTATATCGCCGACGAAATGAACATCGGGTTGCATGAACTCGGCAGGCTGGCACAGGAGAGCACTTGCAGCGTAAAGATCAACAGCACCTGCACGGTCTTTGCCGGAGCCGAACTGCGGGATCGCCTGTCTCTCGGGCAGAAGCGGGCTGACATCCTGGCGGGTCTGCACCGGGCGATCATGTTGCGGGCGATGTCACTACTGGCGCGTTCCGGGGGAATTTCCGATGAATTCACGTTTACCGGGGGAGTGGCACGTAACCCCGCCGCGGTTTCTGCCCTGAAAGGCTTGGTCCAACAAAACTATGGCGTGCGAACCTTAAATATCTCTCCGGAGTCCATTTATACCGGGGCCCTGGGGGCGGCGCTATTTGCACAGCGTGCGGCCGACGAAAGGAATGCCGCATGAAGGCCGGAGAGGGCATCTTCGCCGCGGGCATCGACGTGGGCTCGAGTGCAGTCAAGTTCGCGCTGGTACGGACCTTTGAAGACGCGGCTGTGAGCGTGCTGGCTCTGCACAACGAGCGCATCCGCCGACGCGACCTGCGGAAGGTGATTCGGGAAGGCTATGAGGTGTCTCTGGAAGCCGCTGGAGTGCACCAGAACGAGATTGCTTATACCGCGAGCACCGGGGAAGGCGAGTTGGTGGATTTCCGCCGGGGTCATTTCTACGGAATGACGACGCACGCACGAGGAGCCGTATTCCTTATGCCCGACACCGGCGCCGTGATCGACATCGGGGCCCTGCACGCACGTGCCATGCGGGTTGACGAGCGCAGCCGCGTAATGGCTTACCGGATGACCAGTCAGTGCGCGTCCGGTTCCGGACAGTTTCTCGAGAACGTTGCCCGCTACTTGGGCATCATGCTGGAGGACGTTGGACCTTTGTCGTGCGAAGCCAAGAATCCGGAATCGGTCAGCAGCATCTGCGCGGTGCTGGCGGAGACCGACGTGATCAACATGGTGAGCCGTGGCATCTCGCGCAGCGACATCCTGAAAGGGATTCACCTATCGATGGCGGGGCGCTACACGAAGCTTCTGCGCTCGATCGATGCGTGCGGCGAGGTGGCGATCACCGGCGGACTAGCCGCTGATATTGGGCTATGCCGTGCCTTGGAAGAGAAGATCGCCGAAGAAAAGCTGGCCATGCGCGTGCGTACTCACCCAAACTCGATCTACGCTGGAGCGATCGGGGCCGCGCTTTGGGGTGCGTACCGCCATCGTGTACTCGCGCGGCGCACAGAGGTGGTGGCATGAAGAGCACTCTCGAAAACAAGATTGCCGTGGTGACCGGTGGATCCGGCGCCATCGGGTCTGCCATCATCGCTGGCTTGGAACAGCAAGGAGCGTGCGCGGTATCGTTGGATATGACGCGTCCGGCGGCTTCGCCCTTTCAGGCCTGTGATGTGCGGGACGATGGTTCAGTGGCTGCGGCGATCGCAAAGGTGCAGGATACTTACGGGCGCCTTGATCTGGTGGTACACGCGGCGGGAGTCTCCCGCGAAGCGGTTGTTTGGAAGCTTGCGGTGGAGGACTGGGATTTTGTGCAAAGCGTGAACTTGCGTGGGGCTTTCCTTCTGCTACGCCATGCCATCCCTGTGATGCGAGCCGGCGAAGGCGGACGGATCGTGCTCATCGGCTCCATCAATGGTTCGCGCGGAAAGTTCGGCACATCCGCGTATTCGGCAAGCAAGGCTGGTTTGATCGCTCTGGCCAGGACAGTCGCGCGCGAGGTTGCCCGCCTGAAGATTCTCATCAACGTCGTCGAGCCGGGATGGGTGCGTACACCGCTCACCGACAGCCTGCCGCAGGCGGTCCGCGACGCTGCCTTAGCGGAAAGTCTGGTGGGAAGATACGTCGAGCCTGCGGACGTGGCTGCCGCGGTCTCGTTTCTTTGAGGACCCGGGGCGCAGCAGATTACAGGACAGATCCTTCGCGTCGATGGGGGACAGTCGCTCGGCGGTGTTTGAGACAGGAGCTATATGGCTACCAAACCTCTGGAAGAACCGGGAGTCCTGGAGACGGACAGTACCCTGGTACGACTTATGAACGAGCATGACCTGGAAGCAGTCGTCGCGATTGATGCAGTAGCCAGCGGGCGGCGTCGTCCCCGCTATTTCCAACTGATGTTGGAACGGGCGGTGAAACAAGCGGCACTGCAAGTCTCGCTGGCCGCGGAAGCGGACGGACACGTCGTTGGATTCGTCATCGCATCGCTCTACTATGGCGAGTACGGCGTCAGCGAGCCCACCGCTTCGCTCGATGCCATTGGCGTGGATAAGGCACACCGCGGCCAACATGTAGGCAAAGCCTTACTGCGGCAGTTGCGGCTGAATCTATCGGCCCTCCGAGTCACGACGCTGCGCACCGAAGTATCTTGGGATGATTTTGATCTTCTCGCTTTCTTCAAGAAAGAAGGATTCGGCCCGGCGCACCGTCTCTGCCTGGATTGTGCGCTCGACCCCACGTGTTTTGAGTGACGCGCACCTAAGGAGGATCGTATGTCAGAAGCGACTCAGGCCTCTGTACGTTGTCCCCGCTGCGGTAAGCCGAGCGCCACCGCGGACAAGTTCTGCGCCGAGTGCGGACGGTTTCTCCGCGACGCTTCGATTGACCAGCGGCTTCTTTTGGCCGCGGTGCATGAACGCGAGGGACGGGGGCGGGAGGCACGGCAGGAGCTTCAGCACTTGCTTGATGCCGAACCCGACAACGTCCTAGGTAACCACCAACTCGGAAACCTTTTGTTCCACGAAGGTCTGCTGGACCAGGCCATCGAACACTATCGCCGGGCCGTGACAGCCTCGTCGACATTTGTTTTGGCCCACTATGATCTCGGGGTCGCTTACTACCATAGAGGCAACATGCCGGAGGCGGCGGTCGCCTTCCGCCGCTGTCTCGACATTAATCCTAACTACAACGCCGCTCACTACCGGCTTGCCCTAGCGCTGTTTCACCAGGGACAGCTTGCAGAGGCCCGCGAGCACTTCGAGCTTTCGGCGACCCTGACGCCGGAATACGTAATGGCCCACTATCACCTGGGCGTGATTCACGAGCGCGAAGGCGAGACCGAGATCGCTCGCCGGGAATTCGAACGGAGCCTGGAAGAGGGGGTTCACGAACTGAGCAGTCTGTTCCACCTTTCCTTGATCCGTCGTGCGCAGGGCGACAACGCAGGAGCAGACGAGCTCTTGAGAAGGGCGGGTGAGTTTGGCAAGTTGCATCCGACGGCATCCGAAATCCGCCGATAGACGAGAGCATGCGCATGGGAATCTCCGTAGGAAACGGCCTCATCTTCGACTGGGCACGAGCGGGCCCTCGGACTACTTCCTGGCCGGCACACGTCATGCTCGACGATGAGACGCTGCGAGACGGTCTTCAGAGCCCCTCTGTTACTGACCCGCCAGTAGGGGCAAAAATCGAGATTCTCCATCTCATGGAGAATCTCGGAATTGAAACTATTGATGTCGGTCTGCCCGGAGCAGGCACACGCCAGCGTGAAGCGGTACTCGCGCTCTGCCGCGAGATCTCCGACCGGCGGATGCACATCCGCCCCAACTGTGCCGCCCGCACAATGATGGTCGACATTCGTCCTATCGCGGAGGCATCGCAACTGACGGGCGTGCCGATTGAGGCTTGTTTGTTTATCGGGAGCAGTCCCATCCGGCAGTACGCGGAAGAATGGACGCTCGATCAGATTCAGCGCCACACCCGGGAAGCGATCCGCTTTGCCGTAAAGGAAGGCCTCGAGGTGATGTACGTGACCGAGGACACCGTACGATCTTCGCCAGAGCACCTGCGTATCTTGTTTGCCGAAGCGATCGAGGCTGGGGCCAAGCGGCTGTGTCTCTGCGACACCTGCGGCGCTGCGACTCCGGAGGCGGTCTGGAACCTGGTGTCCTGGGTTAAGAAGTTCCTGGCGGAGACTGGGGCCGACCTCGGCATCGACTGGCACGGTCACCGCGATCGGGGCCTCGATTTGGCGAACACGCTGGCCGCCATTGAGGCGGGGGCATCACGCGTCCACGGCACCGCGCTCGGAATCGGCGAGCGCGTGGGAAACACGCCGATGGAACAGTTGCTGGTGAATCTCAACCTGCTCGGCATGAGGCACGACGACCTCAGTTCTCTGCAGGGGTATGTGGACTCGGTTTCGGCCGCGACCTCCGTTCCAGTTCCAGCAAACACTCCGGTGATCGGACGCGATGCCTTCCGCACCGCCACCGGCGTCCACGCGGCGGCCATCATCAAAGCTCAGAAGAAGGGTGATCGCTGGCTGACCGACCACGTCTATTCAGGAGTTCCAGCAAGCCTGATCGGACGAAGTCAGGAAATTGAGATTGGGCCCATGTCGGGCAGTTCGAACGTTATCTTCTATCTGTCAGAGAGGGGAATCGTGCCGGGCCATGAACTCATACAGGCCGTCCTGCTGGCTGCCAAAGAATCCAACCGGATTCTGCAGGAACCAGAAATCTTGGCCATAGTGCGGCGCTTTGAAGACGTGACTTCGTAGTCCGTGATTCAACGTTGGCGGGCCGACAGTCGCGACGACCAGATTTTGTTAGGGGTTTAGAGACTTGGCGATTCTGGGTGGATGACGGGCTAACCGGCAGTAATCCGCCTTGGACGAAGGCACGAATACTTGCCGCCTGAGAATTTGCTGATCAAGTGGCGAAGTCACGCAGGCTGCGGATTCAATGTGTCAAGCATGTGTTTGCTCTTACACTTACGAACTGTCGGCTGTGCAGGCGCTCTAACCAGCTGAGCTAACCGCCCACGCTTTCAATTCAACACGTTATGCGGACGGCTTTGGGCGGCCCCCGGTACTCCGGCTGGGTGCCGTGCCTTTTGCGCGATGCTAGAATCGCGGCATGAGCCGCGGCAAGATCGTGATCTCGTTCAAGCCTGAACTCCTCTCAGAACTCAGAGCTGCAGCGCGGGAAGTCAAACTGCATCCACGTTTTTACGTCGAGCAGGTGATCGAAGCTGATCTTGCGACGAGGAGGTTTGAGACTCTGCCGCCGGAGCTTGTGAAAACGAGAGCGCCGCGCAATTCCGTCGTGCGGCTTTGCGCCGATCGTGCGCCCGAAGGACGACTTGGCCCATTAACACACATTCTCTTGGCTTCCGGCGCGCAACCGCTAGCTCAACGACCTAGACAAGCCCATTTTCGCAGTCCGTCAAGAATCTCTCCATGTCGGCCTGACTGCGGACCTGTTCAGCAACAGCCGCGTCTAAGGCACCCATCAGCAGATCATTCCTAAATGCTCTCAGATCGCCTTCTGTTCGTTTTCCTCTCAAAAATAGCGTGAACATGGCGAGTAAACCCTTCTTCACGTGCGCTGACCACCTGTCTAGCTCGTCGTGTGTCACGTCCGTTCCCTGTGCCACAGCTTGAACATCGTAGGTGCCGTGCATTATTTTGCTGCGCTTCGTGTATAGCTGCCTCAAATCGTCGTATATTTCGCGGCGCGAGGCGGGAGAATCGCCGACCAGTTGACTCGCGGTCTGTGAGATTCTAAAACTGTATTCGCTTGAATCACCGGGTGAGAAAATCGATTCAAGTGCGATGGCTAAAGCTATGAGGCGTTCGACCGGGCTGTCGTAACTTAGACTCTTCTCAAAATATTCTCCGGCCCGTAACGATGCCCTCCTGAAAACAGAAGTCTCGTCAGCAATCAACCTGACGATTGGCTCCGACAGGTAGATTCCCATCCACCTCGTCAACTCGTGTAGGTCGCTTTCCTGCAAGCTCAAGAGTCTATTTCCTCCTTGGTATGCGATTTGCCGTGGCATCCCAAAGAAAAACAAGCCAGCATTCCTGCTCAGTTCATTGACCCAGAGTGGTCGATATTGAGGCACAGAGTAGTCAATGTGGGCGACTCCATCCTTGGAATACTGCACGATTCTGAACAAGTCCATCGCACGAAAATGGTGTTGAACGAACCACTCACTCTCATTTTTCCCGGCACCCCGCTCCTCTTGGACCAAGAAAAATGCGCCAACGTTGGGCGGCTGCAGAAACGAACCAGCAGACGACACAACAGGCTCACCTAAAAGACCTACGATGTCCGCTTGGGAGAGCTTTTGGACCCGGACCGGGCCAATGTCAATCCGATCCAGCGGCGAATCGAGGTTAAAGATGTGGGAGTAGGACACGAGTGTGTATGGTCCCTGTTCGTAAACTGTCTTCTGAAAGTTGGCGAATAAGTCATCCAACCGTTCAATTGCTTTTTCGGCGATCAAATCTGCTGCGGGCCGCACGAAATATTTGTCAAGCACATAGCCGAGAGCAAGAGGATTAGGACAACACTGTGAGAGATGAGCGTCCTTTTTGAACAACGTTCGAACTTCATTGGCCATCACTTCACCCGGAAAGCCCAATTGTGTCAGTACGACCCTCTCGTTTTCGGCACCCTTTTCGACTGTGACGCGATTCTCGCCTATGGGTTCCAGCAACCACGGCATCAAAAACCTAAAGAACAGCGTAGGCTGTTCGGCATTCACTTGAGGATGGGCACTGCGGAGTTCATGTATTGCGTTCGCGTAACGAATGAGAGGTTCTTTCTGAACCATTTGCGTTTTCCTTTAGCTAGCGAACCTAAAGGTACACCACTTCGACGTGGAAACTGGGAGAGACGGGACGTTCCCATTATTCCCTCCTCCGGGGTGCCCGCGAACACAAAATAAGCGGGAAGCCGAAGCCCTCCGGCGATTGCTTGGGGGACTGCAGAAGGCGAAGAAAACCAAAAAGGGACGCGCACGAAAACATGACCAAAAACATGACCAATCGCTGCCATTTTCTGCCTGTTTCAGGTATTTCCTGTTTCTCTAAGTGTAAGTAAATGCAGTCAGGCGCAGTGAGGCACTATGGTTTTGGAAGTCCTTTTAAGGCATGGGTCGCAGGTTCGAATCCTGCCGCGCTCACCAAGATTGAAAATTAGGTTACAGGCTTTGCCCGTTTTCGGTTTTGCGGGCAAGTACAAAGTCGCACCGGTTCACGCGCCTCTCTCTCCCTGGGTTGATCTTCTTACTGTCCACACTCCTCAGGGTTCACGCCAGTGAGTGCGACGACGTTTTTGCAACAGCAGCTACACGAGAGTTGGCGTCCACCCAAATGTTCTAGAATGAGAACTCACATACCGCGCAGAGGTGGATCGGTTCATCTGTGAAGCTCGGCATAGATTTTGGTACAACTCGCGTCGTGGTCGCAGCGGCGGATCGTGGTAACTATCCGCTTGTCAACTTCGAAACACCGGACGGTCACGTGCGCGACTGGTTTCCGCCGTTGATTGCCGTGCGAGGCGGAGTGCGCGCGTATGGCTGGGAAGCGTGGCGGGCCCAAGGGCAACCAGGTTGGACCGTTTCCCGGTCTCTTAAGCGCGTTTTGAGAGATGCCGGGCCGGAAACCCGGTTCGAAATCGGTGGACAGTCGTTCGAGATCAGACAACTGATGCGGGAACTGATGGAGGCTTTGCGGGATCAACTGCGCGAGCATTCCACGTTATCCGGCGGCGCGACGGGGCCGATGGAAGTGATGTTGGGAGTGCCGGCGAATGCGAATAGCAATCAGCGCTTTCTGACTGCCGAAGCGGCCCGGGACGCGGGGTTTGAAGTTCTGGGTTTGCTGAACGAGCCCTCGGCGGCTGCGGTCGAGTTCGCCCACCGGGAGAGGGCCGACAAGAAGAGCCATTCTGAAGGCTGGCTCATGGTCTATGACCTGGGCGGTGGAACGTTTGATGCTTCGCTCATCGAACTGGGCGACGACATGCACTCCATCGTTGCCTCGGACGGGATTCCTACCGTGGGTGGTGACGATTTTGACGAGATCCTGGCGGAACTGGCCCTGGAGGCGGCTGGGGTCACTCCTGAGGAACGGGAGGAGCTCTCCGCTTCGGAATGGTTCACCCTGGTGGAGGAGTGTCGCGAAAAGAAAGAAGCGCTCAATCCCAATACGCGCAAGGTGAGCGTCGATCTCGAACGTGTGCGCAACAACTGGCACGAGGTTTCTATCTCGGCGAGCGAGTTCTATGAGCGGTGCAGGCCGCTGATCGAATCGACGCGCGAAGTGGTCAACGGACTACTGGCCCAGCATCCGGAACGGCCCATCGATACACTCTACGTGACCGGCGGTGGCTCCGAACTTCCGCCGGTTGCGCGCATCCTTCGGGAAGAGTTCGGGAGGCGGGTGCGCCGCTCGGCGTATATGCGGTCTGCAACCGCTATTGGACTGGCCATCCGGGCAGACACGCAATCTGGGTTCGTTCTTCGCGACCAGTTCATGCGGAATTTCGGGCTCTGGCGCGAGACCGACGACGGACGCAGCATTGCATTCGATCTTGTATTCCCCCGCGGGACACCGTTGCCGGGGCCCAGACAACCGACGCTGCGGCGTGTGCGGTCATACCATCCCGCGCACAATGTCGGGCATTTCCGCTATCTGGAGTGCGCACGGCTGGCAGGCGATGGGCGTCCGGTCGGGGAAATCACGGACTGGGATGATATCCGCTTTCCGTTCGATCCGATGTTGCAGGATCGGGCGGACCTTGCGTCGGTGCCGGTGGTTCGCACGCCGGGAACAAACGGTTTTGTGATTGAAGAAACCTACACCTGCGACAGCAGCGGAGTTCTGGCGGTGAAGATTTCCAACAAATCCACGGGCTACGAGAAGACATTTCGCCTTGGCCGCTGGTCCGCGAAGCCGACGAGAACGTCGGGGCGCACAGAGCGCAGCGGGCTTAGAAGCAGACTCGCGAAACATCTCTGCTTACGATCCGGTATAGAGCTGGAAGGGGGCCCAGTAGAAGGGCTTGCGGAAGGCATTGCTGGAGTGGAGCAAGGACAGTTTGGCCTCGCGCAGAGCGGAGTCGGGGCGCATGCCTTTTTTCAATCCACTGTAGAGTTCATCCATGAGCTGGGGGGTGGAGGCGTCACTGACTTCCCATAGAGCTCCGATCACGTTGTGGGCTCCGGCGCGGAGAAATGCCCAGGAAAGTCCGACCAGGCCCTCGCCCGAGTAGGCGCGCGCACCCGCTCCGTAGCAGGTGGAAATGGTGACCAACTCGGCGCGCAGGGGCTGATGAATAATGTCGCGGGCGTAGAGCTTGAAGGAATCGTCTTTGGCGGCGTCGGCCCGGGAGAGCACGATGGCGGAATCGAGCGGGCTGGTGCGGCTGGCCGTTCCGTGGGCGACGAAGTGGACGTAGGAGAACTGCCCGGGCTTGCTCGCCAGATACGCCGCCGGAGTGGCTTGATCGCGGGCGAACGTCTGTTGTTGCGCGGGCGAGAAATGTTTTTCGATGCTCTCCATTTCCGCGGCCGCTTTCCGCAGTTCGGGGTAGTCCGGGTTCGGCGCGACGGCGTTGCCCATCAGAAGCAGGCTGCCGGTGCTCTTGCTGGCGGCGCGCTGGGCTCCGAGCAGGTGTAGGGAATTGGCGTCGGCGATGGTGACGTCTTCGATCCAGTAGTGTTGGGTGGGGTCGGAAACCAGCAGGGTTTCGAAGTTGAGCGTGTTCAGGCTGCCGTCGGGGATGATGAAGACCTGCGCATTTTTGGGCAGCAAGGGCTGCGCCGGAGCTACCAGGGTGCGGTAGAGGGCGCGGCCGTCGGCGTCGGTGGTCGGCAGGAATTCCTGTTGATCGGCGAGTGCCTTGCGATAGCGCTGGACTCTGGGATCGATCTCGGATTTCGGAGGCAGAGTGAAAAGGCTCGTTTTCTGCGCGGTGATCGCCCATAAGTAGGATTGCTTCTCACCGAGCCAATAGAAAAGAATCGTGCCGCCAGCCTTGCGGGCGATGGCTTGGGCATTAGGTGGGTCCGGTTTGAAGGACGTTCCTTTCTGCAATAATCCCAGGCCCTCAGCCAAGGCTCGGCCGCGGCTGTATTCGGCGACCTGCAGGGCTTCAGCCGTCTTACCTTGGCTTACCAGGAAGTCGATGTAATCGTCGTAGATGCTGGACGCGTTGGCGGGGAAGGGGAGCGAGGACTCCTCGTGCAGCAGCGAGGAGCGCGCGGTTTCGAAGGTGCTGAGGGCGGCGCGATACTCGCTATCTGCCCCGTCTGGCTTGTTTTCGGCTTCGTAGAGCTGGGCGAGAGAGTGCTCGGCTTCCCACTTGAGGAAGACGTGGCTCTTGGGGTCTTGCTCGATTTCGCGGA
>CAWBSS010000016.1:0-249809 GCA_963791515.1 uncultured Acidobacteriaceae bacterium
CAAAACTGCCACCCCCCCCGCAGCGGCCCTCCCAAGCCGAGATGCAATCGCACGTCGTTCAGTCGCACGACGGACGGCACAACTAGCACAATGCTCTCGACCGGGGGTTGATGGATTTCCCACAACAAGGCGGCGAGCCTGCGACCCCGGTCCTGTCGGATTCTCCGCCGATACTCATTTGGTCGGCGTGTGCAGTTTTGATCAGATTCCGGAACCGGTAGATGGAATAATTCAGGAGTTCAAGAACTCAAGAACTCAAGAGCTTCAAGAACTCTGAACTGAACTCTAAACTGACATGAGAACTATGAGGACTAGACGATCGTTCGTGTCTTCCCCAACCGCTCCGAGGAGGATATATGTGGGCCCTTTCAAAGCACACCAGGCAGATGGCACTCGAGCATTCCCAGATGCAATCGGTAATTCTACAACGCACCGCCGAACTGCAGAACCTTTCCTTGCGGCTTCTGAAAGTACAGGATGAGGAGAGACGCAAGTTGTCTCGTGACTTGCACGACAGCACTGGCCAAACGTTGGCGGCGCTAAAAATCAGTGTTTCGTTCCTGCAGGAAAACTGCAAACAAGACCCGTCCAAAATGGCCCTTGTTTCCGAAGTGGCGCAATTGGCTGATCAGGCCATCGAGGAAATACGGACCATGTCGTACCTGCTGCATCCACCGCTTTTGGATGAGGTAGGCTTTGCTTGCGCGGCGGAATGGTACATCGAAGGTTTTGCCAAGCGAAGCGGAGTGAATGTGAGCATGGACATAGCGACCGATCATGAACGGTTGCCGACGAGCATCGAGATTGCCCTTTTCCGGGTCTTACAAGAAAGCTTGACGAATGTGCATCGGCACTCTGGAGCTGCACAGGTTAGGGTCTACTTTCGGCACCAACTGGAAAAGATAATTCTAGAGATACGAGACGACGGATGCGGCATACCCGCCGAGCGTCTGCTTCGCCTTCGTGAGGCCAGCGCGGAAACGGGCGTCGGTTTGGCGGGAATGCGCGAGCGAATGAACGAACTGAATGGCAAACTCGAAATAGAATCGGATGGTCATGGAACGACCCTGCGGGCTATCGTTCCATTTTCTGCCATAGCTCCATCGGGTCGGATCGAAGATTGTGCGCTAGTGGCTGCGCAGCAACCTTGCGCATGATCTTCTCTTCTGCTATCAACCTAGAGTTATGAAACGGGTTCGGGGTGAGAGCTTCTTATTTCTTCTTCGCCATCTTGCGCGAGATCTCTTCGAAGATCTTCGGCCGCAAATCGGCTAGGACGCTGTCGACGATGCTGGCAATGGCTGCGGGATCGGACTCGGATTCTGCGGGCACTTCTTCGGGAGTTGTTTCCGCACCGGCGGCGACGGCCATGGCTGCTTCCTGACGCGTGGATGCTTCTTCAGATTCCTTCTCGGAGTGCTCTTCCGAAGCTGCCTTGGGATCGCTAGACTCGCGAATTCGCCTCCAACTGGCCCACGCGGCGGCAGTGTTCTCGGCCGCGTCGGATTCTTTTTTTGCCATCTCCCTGCTGCCTTCGGTAGCCGGTTCAACGGCGGCGGCCGCCGCCTGCATGTCTGAAGGAACCTGGCTTGAGGAAGTTCGTTCCGCAGGAACCTCATTGACGAAAGTGGGCGCTGTGACCTCACGCCTCTCCGAGTTCGTCCTATACCCTTCTTCGGGCGCGGCCGCAGCAGTCGCTACGAACGGCTCTTCATTTTTCCGATCTTCATTTTCCGGATCTTGGTTTTTCCATTCCTGGTTTTTCGGCTCTTCGTGCCGGGAGTCCAGTTCGTCGTGTTTCGCCGTCTCCAGTTTTGCGCCTTCTGGCTGCGGCGCCTCGGCCGCAGCAGTCGGACTTTCTTCGGCGCCAGCCTCGACAGTCTGAGGTGCCTCGGGCGCAAGCTGGCTGAGTCCCGCCGGAGCCGGAGTTGCCGTTTCCCCAACATAGGATTCCGCTACCATTTCAAGCTCTTGCACCGCGGCACGGATGGCTTCGGTCGAAGCATTGGCCAACGCGCTCAATGTCTGCGCCGCTTCCGGGGCAGGCATCGCGGGAATCGAAACGACCGGCTCCGAGAGCCCAGCCTCTGGCGGGGTTGAAGATTCTGTCGCGGCAGCGAGTTCAACCAAGCCCAAGCCGGTCTCCGGCGTCGCTGTGACCAACGCCGCATGACCGATTTCAGCGGCCGCGAAGGCTGCGTAGGCCTTCTGCATTTCGTGTTCGAGAGAAATCGCAGCCTCTTCCGGGCCGAGCGCAACCGAGACGGCTGTCCAATGTGGCGCCTCTCCACCCGATCCTGCTCTTGCCATGGTTACTGGCTCATTCGCAGTCTGGTCGGCGGCTCCGTGCGATGAGAATCCGTTCCCTAAACTTGCGCTCGGCAAGGCGACGGCATCCGGGTTCAGACCGGCAATCGCAGCGATCACATCCGAAGGACTGGCAGGGGCCATGCTGGCTTCTACTGCCGCCTCGTTGGACTTCTCGCGAGGCGCGTCGAGTTTTTCTTCGATCTTTTCTACGGACTTCTCTTCGAACTTCTGCTCGGCAAAAGTTGCCGAGAATGCCGTCGCAGGCTGGGTCTGTTCCGTCTCTTCAGTCCTGGCTTCGGCCGGAGCAGGCTCTGCAAACCTGCTTTCCACGATCTTGCCCTTCACCTGGGCAGCGGCTGCCGCCAAGGCAGCAATCTCCTCTGGAGTTACATCCTTGGGCAAACCTTCAGGCGCCAGCGCGCCGAGATCGACCCGAGCCTCTTCCGCCTTGGCCGCGCTCGGCTTGTCCGCCAGCTTATGCTGGATTACGGTGTGTAAGTTGTTCGGGGAGTCGTAAGCGGCTGGATCGTCGCTGTGCTTTTGCGCGGCCCTTTCTTTCTTCTTGGAGGGAAACGAGATCCGGTCCTTCCATCCCAAATCGTCTCCGATCGCGACGGTCTTGTCGTACCGCCCTTCCTCGATGGACGCCGTTACCCGGGCAAACCGGCCCGGCTTCGAGGCCTCCGGACGGGGCACAATCTTATCTTCCAGTTTGCTAAGGGCGCTCAGTAATTCGCTGGCTTCAAAAGGCTTGACGATGAAGCCATCGGCGCGCACGCGCTTGGCTTCTTCCGGCTTGAAGGGCTCCAGTTTGCCGACGGTCAACAGAACCGGAACCCGCGAGGTCTCCTGGGTTTCTTTTAGGCGCTGGCATACCTCCAGCCCGCTGTAGCCGGGCATGTAAACATCCAGAACGATCAGATCGGGTTTTTGCTCGGCAATCTTCTTCAGCGCTGCCGAACCGTTGTTGACGGTAATGACTTCGTACCCCGCATCCGCGAGGATCTTCCGCCCCATATTTTGGGCGGTCACGCTGTCATCGGCGAGCAGTATCTTCCTGGCCAAAGGGTCCTCTGATGAGGGGAGATAACGCGAAGGTAACCCGAGCCACACCCTAAGTCAATGATGCAGAAGGGAAGTAACCGGTTACCAGTGGTCAGCACCTAGTGCGTAGCCTAGACGGGAAAGGCGAAAGGTAGACCCTAAAGCATTATTCGGTGCTTGCCAGATTCCTTGAGTTCCCTAACGATATCTTCGCATTCCGGTCCGCAAAATCCATAGTGCACGCGTAGGTCCCGCTCTAGCCACCTCTCGGGGATTGCGTCGGAAACCAACTGATCGCGGTGCAAACACCGAATACGCTCCATCTGTCTGGCGTGCGAATTCCCAGGTGTTCGGCATCGCACTCATCTATAAGGGAGCCACTTTGGCTGACAGCTGACGGCTGACAACCGATTTTCAGAACGGAACGATCTTCTTCAGCCCTTTCTTTCTCTTCTTCTTGCTGCTGGAGAGATCTGCATCACTGGCGGGCGTCGAATTGTCGGCCTTTGCTATCGCGGAGGACGACTGCCCCGATTGAATTTCATTCACCTGCGGTGGCGGCGGTAACGCCTGATCTCCGCCGCTGTCGGTCGGCTTCAGTTCGTTGGGATCGGCAGGTGCAGTGGGTTTCAACTCATTGGGATCAGCCGCGCCTGGCGGCGTGATCGCAGTTGTGGTGCGCCCAAACGGCGAACTGCCCGCCGGAGTCGCATCCGCAGGCGGAGTCGCCGTGTCAGCGGCAGGCTGGTCGGGTTTCACGATCTCCACGCGTCGCGCCCTTCTCCCGGCATGCCTATCGCTGCGAACGTCTCTTTACGGACGACCGACGTCGCAGCCACCGGCTCCGGATCGACCAGCGATGGCTCACCCACTTTGGCCGCGTTCGGCCACATCCGGACCCTTCTTTACGATGCCCATCAACTCTCTGCACCGTCGAGGAATCGCTCCGGCTGGCCATCTCGGCCCTGTTCTGCGCGACGGCTCTCCTTGGTTGGCCGGGGAATCGGCTGGTGCAAGGCTGCCAGGCGCTTCTTGGCATCATCGGAGCGATCCATCAGCGGATAGCGCGTAAGGATCTTCGAGTAGGCTTCCGCGGCGTTCTTGGTGAGCTCCCCGATGTAGCGCGCCTTCAGCGCCTCAGTCGCGCAACCCCGCGGCAGACCATGCGCGTCGCAAGTGGGCGCAGTTCGCATACGCGCAATCTGTCCTTCGTAGTCCTGGCCCAGCAGGTAGAGCGCTTCATCGGCGCGGCTGTACAGCGGATATTTTTCTACCAGCGATTGCAAGCGCGCGATCGAGGCGGGATAGGACTGGCGCAAGTAGTAGAAGCGTCCGATCTCAAACTCACGTTCGCCCAGCACTTCCTGCACTTCCAGCAGACGCTGCTTGGCTTCGGGCACCAGTTTGCTGTCGGGGTACTGCAGAATCATCTTCCGGTATTCGTCCTCGGCACGCTTGGCGTGAGTATAGTCGCGGTCCGCCTTTTCCATCTGCTGGTAATGGATGTTGGCGATCTTCAATTGCGCTTCGGCCGCTTCCGGCATGTTGGGGAAGAAGATTTCGAAATCGCTGTACTCCTGCTCGGCCTGCGCCAGGGCAGCCGTTCCGCCCTCCGCGTACCAGGAGTCGCCGACCGCCAGTTTGGCGCGCGCAATGTACTCCGAATCCGGGTAGGTGTTGATCAGGGTCTGCAGCGTCAGGCGCGCCACGTCGAAGCGGTTGTGCCGCATCGCGTCCATGGCCTTGTCGAACAGGACCTTATCGGGCTGCTTCGACCCGATATTGGCCAGCGGGTTCACCGACTTCTTGTTCGTGCAGGCAATGGTGATCACGAGCAGCATGCCAAACACGGCAATCAACGGAATTCGACGTGACATAAGACCTCGACTTATGATCTGTGGGACAGGCCACCTTCGGCCCGTCCGGCCGAGCGAAGCTCGACTCTTTCACTTGTGCAGCTGGCTAGTCTTACGCCGTTCCAGGATCTGGCCTCCCTGCACCGCCGGGCTTTGCCCGATCCGAGACTCGGTCCCCCAAAAACAAGACTAAACTCTCTGCATCGCAGCTTCTGTCGCTACCTTCAGCAACGCCTGCGCATTCTGTCTTGGATCACCATTCCCGAACACGGCGTTGCCCGCCACCAGAATTTCTGCGCCCGCCCGTACCACATCGGCGACGGTATCGAGCGCCACACCGCCATCCACTTCGATGCGGTATTGCAGCCCGCGCTGGCCACGAATTTCCGCTAACCGCCGCATTTTGTGCAGCGTGGACGGGATAAACTTCTGAGCTCCGAACCCCGGATTCACCGACATCACCAGCACATAATCGACGATGTCGAGCACTTCCGACAAGCGTCTCCACCGGCGTCGCAGGATTGATCACCACGCCGGCCAGGCAGTCGTGACTCTTGATCAGATGCAGCGTGCGATTCAAGTGCCGGCAAGCTTCCTGGTGCACCGAAATCCAGTCAACGCCCGCGTCGGCAAATGCGGGAATGAATTCGTCCGGATTCTCGATCATCAGGTGGCAGTCGAGCGGCAAGTTCGTCGCCTTGCGCAGTGACTTCACCACGGGCGGACCAATCGTGAGGTTCGGGACGAAGTGTCCATCCATGATGTCCACGTGGATGACACTCGCGCCACCTTCCCCTGCGGCGCGCACCTGCTCGCCCAGCCGGGCAAAATCAGCCGAAAGAATCGACGGTGCCAGTTCGATCAAACGTGAACTCTCAGAACCTGAGGATCGGGATATGACGTGCAGAAATTCTATCACGCGGCCAAGCGTGGCGCGGGCGCCCATCTACAACAAAAGCGGTCGGGATTGTGCCAGTTCAAGGATCCAGCGAGGCCGTGTACGCGGCGATCGCCGCCATGTCGTCGATGGTCAGTTTTGTGACGATGGGTTTCATCGGAAGAACTGCCGCTCCAGCGCGCGCACCGTTTTGAATATCGTAGAGTTGCCGCACGACATAACTTGGCGAACGGCCTGCAAGTGCCGGGACCTTGCCATGGCCTTTCAGATCGCGGCCATGACAAGTTGCGCAGCGAAGAGTCTTGCTGGAGTCTCCGGTCACGAGCGCCTCGCCTTTCTTGATGCTACCCACCGGGACGTAGGCGATGAACGCGGAGTGGTCGTCACGCAGTTCGGTGCGCTCCAGGCTTTCCGGCGTCTCAACAATGCGCTGGCCGATCGGCTCCATCTCGCCACTATACGACGGAACCAACATCCAGCCCGCCACGTGTGTCTTGGGCACGGAGTTGGTTTCAACCACGCGCATCCATGGTCTCGGTTTCAGCGCGGAGAAATAATCGGCGGCGGCCCGTATCTCCTTTCCGTTTGCCTTGGTTTCATACGCAATCATTGCGCTGGTCGGCGCGTGTCTAGGTTCAGAGCTCTTGCGCAGACCGCTCTTGAAATCGGCCAGTTGTTGAACGATGTAGGCTACAGGTAAGCCCGCCAGACTGGCATTCTCAGGGCGGCCTTGCCCGTTTGGCAGGTGGCAGTAGCCGCAGGCGAAAACGTCCGGCGCCCTGCCGTGCGATACGATGTCAGGCATAGCCGGATGATCGCCGGGATGCCAGTCGGGTGGGTTGAAGAAATCTCCAACCTGCGTGAGGGTGAAGGACGCCGCGCTGTCCGGCACGTGTCGGGGAGCTGTGTCGGGTGTTTTGGCCGAGGCGTCCGATCCTTCAGTTGCTGGGTTGACGGCAAAGGCCCAATACGGAGGGGGTTCGTGCACTGACGGCGCTTTTGTTCGTGCGATTTGGTTCTGCGCATTTGGATTCTGTGCCCCGACTGGAACAAGGAATCCACATAGTGCTGTTATCACAAGAACTTTGATCGTCATCGTTCGATTCACCGCGACAGCCTATCCCATCGGCCACGTTTAAGCCATTGGTTAGTCCTTTGCTGTCCCGTTCTTCTGCCCGACTCGGCAGCGTGTTACGCTCGTCGGACGTGTCCGCGACCATTCAATTCGCCCCGGCTGCCTACAGCGTGACCGCAGTATTTCTCTGGGGCGCAGCCGACTTTGCGGGCGGATATGGATCACGCCGTGCCAACGCCTTCGTGCTCACCGCGTTCTCGCACGTCTGCGCATTCGTGCTGATGTTCGCAATTGCGCTCGGACAGCACGGGCAATTTCCTTCACGCGCGAGCATCGTCTGGGCGCTGGTCGCAGGAGCGTCCGGAGGATTCTCGCTGGCCATTTTCTATCGTGCCCTTGCCTCCGGACAAATGGGAGTGACCGCACCTATCGCGGCGTTGGTGGGCGCTGCCATCCCTACGCTGGTCGATATCGCCCTGGAAGGCGCACCAGGCCGCTGGATGATTAGCGGTTTCGTGATCGCCATCGTTGCCATCTGGCTCATCACCCGTCCCGAACCGTCCGACGAAAAGGATTCCTCCGGCCGCCCCGCAGGCGTCGGCATGGCCGCCCTTGCCGGCGTCGGATTCGCGGGCTTCTATCTCTGCATCCACCAGGCAAGCGGTTCGCCGCTGTGGATCGCCGCCATTTCCCGCATCGCGTCGTTTACGGCCACGGCCATCGCAGTGGTTGCAACTCGCGCGCCCCTCAACCTTGATCGCCCCCGCCTTGCGCTTGGCATGTTGGCTGGATTCCTGGACATCACCGCCAGCGCCCTGTTTGTCTTTGCCAGCCAGAGCGGACGCCTGGACGAAGCCGTCGTCCTCACCTCTCTCTACCCTGCCGTCACCGTACTGCTGGCGCGCCTCGTCTTGAAAGAACATTTCAGCCGCTGGAAGTTCATCGGGCTGCTGGCCGCCTTGGCTGCGGTGCCGATGATCGCCGCAGGCTAGCCGTCATTCCATATTCAGAATATGGAACAGAATCCTGGATCTCAAAGTCGGAGAAATTGCTGGCCCTCACCCGAATTCTCACTCGGCGCTCGCGGCTCGGCCCTCGGTGCTGCTAGCATCGCAATGTGCCGCTGATTGAAATCCGCAACCTCACGAAGGTCTTCCCGCATGGCGAATCGCCGTTTGGCGGGAAGTCTCGCGGAGAAGTTCGCGCGGTGGATGACGTTTCGGTCGACATCCACGCCAGGGAGACGCTCGGCCTCGTGGGGGAATCCGGCTCGGGCAAGAGCACTCTGGGACGGCTCATCCTTCGTCTGATCGAGCCCACGGCGGGGACCGTGCGCCTGGAAGGCCGCGATCTGCTCTCTGCCAGCCGTGGCGACATGCGTCGCTTGCGCCGCGATCTGCAGATTATTTTTCAGGACCCGTTCGCCTCGCTTGACCCGCGCTTCCGCGTGGAAGACATCATCGCCGAACCACTGATCATTCACGGGAGCGCTGATCAACCTGTAGGCAGGGCGCCAAACTTAGGTGGGACCGACTCATGCGGGGATAGCCGCCCCCGGTTGTCCAGTCGAGCGAAGCTCGACATTCGCCAGCGCGTCGGCGAACTGCTGCGCGCGGTCGGCCTCGACGAGTCCGCGCGTACGCGCTACCCGCACGAATTTTCCGGGGGACAGCGCCAGCGCATCGGAATCGCCCGCGCTCTTGCCCTCCGGCCAAAGTTCATGGTGTGCGATGAACCGGTGTCGGCGCTCGACGTCAGCGTGGGCGCGCAGATCGTCAACCTGCTGGCGCAATTGCAGCGCGACTTCGGCCTGACCTACCTGTTCATCTCGCATTCAATGCCGGTGGTGCGCTATCTCTCGACCCGAATCGCCGTAATGTACCGGGGAAAAATCGTCGAGGTCGGCGACACCGAGCAGATCACCGAGCGCCCGGCTCACTCCTACACCCGCACCTTGCTCGAGGCCACCCCAGAACTGCTCGTGTAGCGCGGAGGTCTGAGGGGCTCATGTAGCGACAGCCGCCTCGGCTGTCCTACGACCCCAGCGAGGAGCCCCCATGCCATACTTTCCTAATGTCCCGTCCCGAGCCCGGTTCCGTTCGCGATCTGATCGAGCTGATTCTCGGTTACGGCCTGATCCTGTTCATCCTCTGGATGCCCGAGTTTCCGCAGCGTATCCTCTCTCCGTTCGCGCTGGTGGTGACTTTGGCAATCGTGCTCGGACGCAGGCCAAGTCTGGACGATCTCGGCCTCGGCCGTCGCGGCCTGGCGCCGTCGTGCTGGATTCTCCCGGCCGCCATCGTTCTCGCCATCGCAAGTGTGCTGTTCGCGAAACAAATCGGCACTCTTCACGCGCTGTACAAAAGCGACTTCAAGCACGTAACTGGTTATGTTCTCTGGACGCTCTATCAGCAGTTTCTTCTGAACGACTACTTCATGCCACGCCTCACGCGCCTTCTCGCCAGCGAGAGCGCCGCCGTCGGCCTGGCCGCAGTGCTGTTCGCGGCGGCGCACATGCCGAATCTCCCGCTCGCTGCCGCAACACTAGTCTGGGGAGCGATTTCGTGCGCCCTGTTCCGCCGCTATCGCAACCTCTACACCCTCGGCCTGGCCCAGGGACTGCTCGGCCTGTGCTTCGCCGTCTGCGTCCCCGACGCGCTGCATCACCATTTGCGCGTGGGCTTGGGATATTTGCGCTATCACGGGGCGCCGGTTCCGTGAAGGAGGTCAGAGACCACGGCCCTAAGGTCAATGAGTGAAATCGTGATTACATCAGCCAACCGGGAAACGTCTGATGTTCAAACACCGGCTGCGTCAGTAAATTCGATAGAGAGGAAAATGAACGTAGACGCGCTTCGACCAAATTCTGAGCGGTTCGTCCCCTCTTTTTCTGAATGTAACGTTGTAGGTCCGCAGAACGTCATCAACGAAACAATCGGTCGCATCGCAGACGCACTCGAGGCCGTGTCGTCTCTGCAACTGCTGCCACTCGTCCCAGGTCATGCCAATACGTACTTCGCGATAGCCCGAGGCAAATGACAAGGTCCCCCACCCGCGAAGTGGCAGGAGGAGCATGGGCCAGGCGATCAGTAGCGCTGCTAAAACCAGCAGAACCAAGTCAGAAGGTTTTGGCAGGAACTTTTTCATAGAGTAGGCCAATCGCCCTGTTGTATCGGCCCAATGGACGTGGAACTCGCACGATGCGTGCTGGGATCTATGGTCACCCTGCAAACCGGGGATTTGTCGCCGTAAGAGTGAGAGGAGACTACCATCACCCCATCGTCTCGGAGAACCTGCCATCCCTCAAACGTCCTTGTTGCAGTGTCGATCTGTTCGACGGTCATGCCGGGTCGAACACGGTCGCAGAGTTCCTTGGTAGACGGCAGACCTGCCTCGGAAGCCTTCAGAGTTGCCATACAGACGAGATAAACCACACCGGCCAGAACGGCCATCTTTACCGCTCCGATGAGAACGGTTAGGACGAACTTGCGCGTGCCCATGGTCTTTCCGGCCAATGTAACATCTTGGAATGATCCGTCAGTGCCTAACCCTACAACTATTGCAACACCGCCATTTCACCAGCATGCCCTTTGCCCCTAGAACCACCACGACCACAACCAATCCACGCAGGTGTGCGTGATCGTCGACGCAGGCACGCGACGACGTTCGCGCCAGGCGCGGCCGTAGAAAATCCCCGCAACCGTGGCCAGCAGAACATAGCGCCAGTTGAAGTGCTCCGATCTTTTGTTGAAATGCGACAGGCCGAACAGCACTGATGCAATGACCAGAGCGGTCCACCGTCCGACGCGCCGTTCCAGCAGGTTCTGCACCCAGGCGCGGAAGAAAAGCTCTTCCGGAACGGCTACAAAAACAAAAATGCCCACCCAGGTAAGAGCCGCCCTGCCTGCTGCGGGTAGGTTGGCATGCGGATGAATGAAGCCGAGTGCGAGTCCGAGCACGAGCACCGCGGGAGCAAAAAACAGAAGCTCGCGCAAGCCCGTCCTCCAGTCGCTCCAGTGCAGGCGGAAATCAAATCCCGTGCCGCTCAAGCGGCGGATTGCTAGGAACGCGTACAAGCCCGCATCCACCAACAGCAGATTGTTCAATCCGCGCAAGCCGGCAGGCCAGGCGACGTCGAACCAGCGCAAATCCACGGCCAGGCCCAGCGTAAGAAGAATCAGCGCGTCCCGCCAGTTGCCACGCTGCTCCGGATCGGCCACCGCCGCCCGCGCCAACAGCCACGCCATCACCACCGGCAGCCCGGCGTATAACGCACACCACTCCCAGCGGAACATATGTTGCGATGCCGCGATGACTACGTAAGGCACCACCAACAACGCCGGAAGCGCCACGCGCACGGCAAAAGGCCAGCGCGCGACGGCCACCGCCACGCGCTCGCGGGCGAATCCAAAGGCCGCCGCAGGCACCAGTTCCGACACCAGTACCGCAATCACAACCGGCGTTACATTCGACATGCGCACCATCTTATCCGGGCAGTGCAACCGCCCGGCAAGCGTGTCATGCTAATGCAACGCCGGAGCCCCCTCCAACCGCAAGAGGCAACTCTATTTCGTTGGAGCCAATCTGCCTGGACGCACTACGGCCAGTTCCATCTCCGTCTTATGGTTCGCTAACTCGCGCTCTGCTCGGGAACGGGCGAGTTCTCGCCCCGTCGTATTGCCGGTCACCCACGCGGCGAAAAGAAAGTAGGTGTCTCCATAGCGGTGAAAGACCAGTTTGCTGCCATCGCTGTTGGTTCGCAACGCTCCGTGAGTCGCGACGTAGAGACCCGAATTTTTTGGAATTGGATATCCTGACGTGATTTTCGTCAGTGGACGCGACAATATAGTGCCCGGCGGCCAAGGTTTCTCCGTTCACCAGGAAAGCGAATGGAACGTCGACCACCATGTCTCCAGGTCTTGTCTGACCCATCGAACCCGACGCCGCCATGAGAATAGCCGCGCACAAAGACATCGAAAAAAGTCTCATAACCGTACTCCTTGAAGTGGATTGGAACGCATGGGCCCACTTGCCTTGCCTGGGGAAAGACTTGGCACGCCGGTTACGGAACGCGCTCGCAGGAGGGAAATGACTTCAGCGCTGGACCGCACATCTGTATTCGTGTCTTCCGGCAGATCCGAAATGTCGGCCCCCGGATTCCTCGTTCCTCTGATAGTGAAGTGGGTGGGATTTTCGTTACAAGGTCTGGTGGATTTTGCGATCCCGTCAGCCGGATCGCTTGTGTGGAAGTCCGCCCAGGATTAGAATTCCGTCGAATCTTCGTAGGAGGCACTCATGGCCACCGCTCCGGTCCTGCCCGCGTCGCCCGCTTCGACACCCGAATCGGCAGCACTTTCCGAAGGTGCGCGCATTGTCAACGCCTTCATCGCGCCCTCGAAAACGTTCACCGACCTGCGCCGCAATGCGAGTTGGTGGGGACCGTGGCTGTTGATCTCCATCTTCTCAGTGCTCTTTATCTACGCCATGGGAAGGCAGATCGGCTTCGACCAGATCAGCAGGAATCAAGTGGCGCATTCGTCCCGCGCAGAACAGTTCGAAAAACTTCCAGCCGACCAGCAGGCCAAACAGCTTCACCTTTCCAGCACCATCATTCGCTATTTCGCATACGGCAGCCCTCTGATGATCCTGTTCTATTTCCTGATCGCCACTGTCGTCCTGTGGGCAACTTTCAAAATTGCGGCTGGGGCTGAGACTTCGTTCGGGCAGGCTTATGCCATCGTGATGTATGCCAGTCTTCCCGGCATCGTCGGTGCCATTCTGGGCATCGTTTCGTTATTCTCCGGGGTAGATCCCGAGGGATTCGACATTAATAATCCGGTCGGAACCAATCTTGCTTACTACCTGGACTCCGCGACCACAAGTAAGTTTTTGCATGGGATGGCTTCCGCGCTGGACCTGATCAACATCTGGACGATCGTGCTGATGGGCATTGGCTTTGCTTGCACCAGCAAAGTGAAGCGCTCGACGG
The DNA here is from genome assembly GCA_963791515.1 of uncultured Acidobacteriaceae bacterium. GTDB lineage: Bacteria > Acidobacteriota > Terriglobia > Terriglobales > Acidobacteriaceae > Sulfotelmatobacter. Next base: position 13,173 of record CAWBSS010000016.1, read on the forward strand.
CGATCGGCATTGTTGTGGCCTGGTACCTCGTCTACAAGCTCACAACGGCAGGGCTCGCTGCTGCGTTCTCGTAAGAGGAGCGAACGCTCCTCACCCGCCGCGCAATCGGAATCAACTTCGGAAGCACATGGCCGAATGCCGACCCCTCGGGCGGCCTGCCAAATTCTAAATAACTAAGCGGTGTCCTTGGTCCTAATTCCCGTGCCAGTACATCTGCCAGCCCAGGTACCGCACCGCCGCTTCGTGCACGGCGGCTGCCGTGGTCGAGAAATTCGCCGCCACGTGGTGCTCAAACCCGTTCTCGCAGATGTAATGCAGCAGCTTCTGCAGTTCGGCAATCTGCACCACGCCCACGCCGCCAAACGTCTTCAGGGAGTCGTTAGTGAACGAGCCTTCGCCCACATATCCGCGAATCACACCAGCGGTATCGTCGGTCGAGAAGCGCGCAAAGCTCATCGCCCCGGGCTTCACCCGGCCGACGACTGTGCCGAACGTATTGTCCTTGCCGACCGTCCCGGCGATGATCTCCTGGAAGTCCATGCGCACGTCCTGAAAAAAATGCTTGGGCAGGTTGCTGCAATGGAAGCACACGGCCTTGTTGGGATCGTCCCCGTAATTGTTGTTCCAGTCGAGCAGCGCGCTCGGAGTCTGCGACGCCAACGCCAGCGCATGCATGCTGAGCGTGCCGCACACATCCACTTCGCACGCGGCGGGCAGCAGATTGTTGCTCATCATGCTCATGATGGTGCAGGGGACCACGCCAAAATACTCTTCCATGGCGGTCCAGCACTGCACCGCGCTCACCTTCACGTCAGTCGACTTCATCCAATCGTCGATCACATAGCCGAGTTTCGACATCTTGATCAGCGCCGACTCTGGAACTCCGCTAGTGGTAACGTACTTGCGAATTTCTGCCAGCTTTCCCTGCACGCCGGCATGATCGTCTTTCAGCCGAGCGATGCGGCCCAGAATTTCCGACAGGTCCACGGTCTCCGTCGTAATCCCGTGGGCTTCGAGCAGTTTCTCGCTGTAGCGCACCGTGTTGAACGCCGCCGGACGCGCCCCAATGCTGCCCACGCGCAGGTTGCGCATTCCGTTGGCCACGCGGCACACCGCCGCAAACCACGCGAGGTCGTTCTGAAAATCCTCCGAGTCCGGACTCACCGTATGTAACCGGGTCAGGGAATAAGGAATGCCATACTGCCGGAGATTGTTGCACGCCGACATTTTTCCGCAAAAACTGTCGCGGCGATGCAGGATCGTCATGTTTGACGCGTCATCCGGCGTGGCCTGCACCAGCACCGGAACGTCAAGCCGCGCCAGTCGCATGGTGTCGGCAATCGCGCGTTCGTCGCCGAAATTCGGCAGCGCCACGATCACGCCATCCAGCCGCTCGCGATTTTTCTGAAACAGCGCCGCACAGCGCTTGGCTTCCTCGTGGGTCTCCACCGCGCCGTGTTTGCTATCGTCTGGACCAAGCACCACGCAATCCATGCCAGCCTTGGCCAGCGCCTGAATCATCTCCTCGCGCCCGGACTTCGCCAACTGGTCGGGAAAGAATCCGCGGTTCCCGATGATGACGCCCATCGTCATTTTCTTCTCGGACATTTTCTTTTCAGACATGGAAATCCTTCTTCCTTCGTCTATGAAGTAAGCAACTAGGAATTACCAGCCATCCGCGCGCGTTCCTGCGCCGGCGAAAAACGCAGGCTAAAAAACACGCCAAGAATCAGCAACACTCCACCCCACCAAACGTTGGCGTGCAAGTTGTAGAGCACAACCTGATGCTCCGGCGGAGACACCAACTCGTAAATCCCCCTGCCGAAGATCACCGCACCGTTCACCGCCAGAGACACGCCGATGAAGAACCAAATCGACAACGATCCACCGGATTTCATCGTTTCCCCCTACCAGAAAATGATTTGCAAGACGACAAACACAACGCCCACAATCACGGCCCAGAAAACCGGCCGGTGGAAAATGGAAACCCGCTCTTCGTGCGGGATGGGCGTCATACCGTAAACCAGGCCCGCCAACTCGGCGTCGGGTTTTGGCTTCGTCAACAGGCTGACCACAACCGTGACCACAACACAGATCAACCAGCACCAAAGCGCGCGAAACATGTTCTGAGCCTGATCCTGCGCTTGGGACGACAGCGCCACGTATCTCACCGCTCCCGGATCGACTTTCACCCAGGCGTACATGCCCACCGAAGACATGGTCCCGGCCAACAGTCCCCAGAAGCCGCCCGCCGCGGTAGCCCGCTTCCACAGCATGCCCAGGATCACCGTGCCAAACAGAGGAGCGATGAAGAAGCTGAAGAGCGCCTGGACGTAGTCCATGATGCTTTGAGCGTTCATCACCAGGTACGCTGTCCCTATGCTGACCGCAACGCCGAGGAGGGTGCACCAGCGGCCCATGCGGACTTTCGATTCGTCCGACGCGTGCTTGTTGATCATGGCACCGTAGATGTCATAGGTCCAGACGGTGGCAAACGCGCTGACGTTGCCCGCCATGCCGGACATGAAACCGGCAATCAGTGCAGTGACGCCGAGGCCGAGCAGACCGGGGCCGCAGTAGCGCGCCAGCATCAGGGGCAGAACCTCGTCAAAGCTGTGCAGGCCCGCCGCGCGTCCCGCGTCCGACCAGGCGAGATCGCCGGGAACCAGCCTGAGTAGACTGCCGGTGTGGGGATCGCGCAGCAGTGCCAGACCCAGCAGGCCGGGAAGGATGACGATGAATGGAACCATCATCTTGAACGCCGCCCCAATGATAGGTGCGAGTTTGGCCGAGCGCAGATCTTTTGCCGACAGCACGCGCTGAACCACCAGAAAGTCAGTGGTCCAGTATCCCATCGCGATGACCGCACCCAGTCCGAAAACAATGCCGACCCAGTTGATCCCCATGGGATTGTTTCCAAAGTCGCCGAGCGTGGACCACAGGTGTGTATATGCACCAGGGTTCGGCACGTGCTGCTCGGTGAGATTTTTCAGAATTTGCGCCTTCAGACCACTCCAGCCACCGGTTTCTACCAGGCCCAAAATCGGTATCAGTAAAGCGCCCGCCCAGATCAAAAAGAACTGCAGCACCTCGTTGAAGATCGCCGAGCGCAAGCCGCCGAGGGCTACGTAGGCAGCAACCGTGATCGACGAAACCCAGATGCTGAAATGAATGTCCCATCCCAGGACTACCCTCATCACTACGGCCATGGCGTACATGTTGATGCCGCTCATCAACACGGTCATGAAGGCGAACGAAATCGAAGACAACGCCTGGCTTCCCGGTCCGAAACGCAGTTTGAGATATCCGGGAACTGAGTGGGTTCTGCAGATGTGATAGAACGGCATCATCACCAGAGCCAGGAATAACATTGAGGGGATGGCACCGATCCAATACCAGTGGGCGGCGAGGATGCCATACTTATAGGCGTTGCCAGCCCAGCCCATCAGTTCGAGCGATCCCAGGTTCGCCGACAGGAACGCGAGGCCCGCCACCCATGCCGTCATTTCCCGGCCGGCCATGAAGAAGTCTTCGCCGGTATTGGCCTGTCCCTTCAGGTACAGGCCGATGGCCAGCACCAGCACGAAATAAAAAACGATGATGATCAGGTCAACTGGCGAGAGATGAACTAGCGTGGAAGACCTCAGCATGAGCAGAGCAGGATTCATTGGGTTTTGACCTGTCCGTAGTAGGCATTGCGGCCGTGCTTGCGGAGAAAGTGCTTGTCGTGCAGTTCGCGCGCCAGAGGCCGGGATTCAGTATTGATCGACAGCGTGTGGCAAGCCATGCGCGCCACGTATTCCAGAATCACCGCGCTGTGGGCGGCGTCCGCCGCGCTTGAGCCCCAGCAAAAAGGAGCGTGCCCGGCCACCAGCACCGCCGGAACCGCGTTGGGATCGAGTTTCGCAAACGTCCGGCAGATCGCCGCTCCGGTTTCCAATTCGTAGTCACCCGCAATTTCTTGTGCGCTCAGCCGCTCGGTGACCGGAACCGGTCCGTGAAAATAGTCTGCGTGCGTCGTTCCGAAGCATGGAATCGGTGTCTCCGCCTGGGCCCATGCGGTGGCAAATTCCGAATGCGTGTGCGCCACTCCACCGATGGTTGAGAAATGTTTGTACAACTCCAGATGCGTGGCCAGGTCCGAGGAGGGACGAAGAGTTCCGTCAACGATTTTCCCCGTGAGATCGGAAATCACAATTTGCGCCGCCGTCAGTTCTTCGTACGGAACACCGCTAGGCTTGATGGCAACCAGGCCTTCGCCACGATCGATCCCGCTGACATTGCCGAAGGTGTAGAGCACAAGGCCGCGGCGAACCAGTTCCAGGTTCGCTTCCAGCACCTCTTCGCGCAATGTCTTCAGCAGCATTGGGGGAAAAATAAAGGGGATCCCTCAACGCTCACAATTCAAGCAGGGGATCACGTTGTGTAAACGTTTACGCAACGGAACATTAAACGGACTCACCCGCGTTTGTCAAAGACTTCACTTGCCTTTTTGCTTCAGCGGTGCCGGCCACAGGTCTGCCTGACGGAGCCCGCTTGTCCTTCACCTTCCAATAGACCGCGTACCGCTCGTGGATCACTTTGTAAAGAGGAACCAGGGCGAGTGATTGGAGCTGGCCAACCGCACGGAAGGTGGACGGTTGCTTTGCGTCGGGTTCAATCCAAGACGTGGGGTGGCCGGGGTCCGCCACAATGTCAGGCACGTGGCTCTGGGTGCCGGGCTTGGGTCCGTAGCTGCTGTAGGTCATATCTTTCGTCACCGCCTCGAAGCGGCCAGCCAACACCAGTGGGCCGTACATCGCGGCCTGGATGGTCTCGTCATCGGGCATGCTGTCGATGTGCAGGCCCATGGGCAGACTGAGTTCGATCTTGTCGCGGGTTTTCCAGGCGCGATTGAGAGTCAAATAACTGCTGGGACTGGCAAAGGCTGGAAGGGCGGTTCCGTTGATTTTCACGCTGCCACCCTGGACCCAGTAGGGGACACGAAGGTTGATCGCTAGTTGGGCCGGGCTTTCGGCGGAGATGGTAATCGTGGTCCCCTGCTCCTCCGGGAAGCGAGTCTCCTGCTTCAAGCGCAGACCTTTCTCCGGCCACTCCAGTTGCGAATCGATGTAGAGATTTACATAGAGCGAATCGTCGTCGTGAAAGTAGATCGTGTCGGCCAGCTTGGCGTATTCCTCCGATCCCGTTCCGGTGCAGCACCAGAAGGCGTCCATGGGCTTGCCGAAAGTTTTCCAGTACCCCGATGCGAGCGGCAGGTAGTACATCATGGTGCCATCCTCGGGATTAATGGTGCCGAGGCGGTGGTTGAAGAGGGTGCGCTCGTAGTAATCCATGAGGCGGGCGTCGGGAGACCAGCCGAACAGATGCCGGGTCAATTTCATCATGTTGTAGGCGCAGCAGCATTCCGTGGTGCTCGGCCCCAACTCAGTGGAGAGCTTGCCCGGATCGGTTTTCCACGACTCGCCGTTGCTTGTGCCGCCCGTGCAATAGGAGCGTTCGCTCACCACCTCATTCCAGAAATATTCGGCAATGTCACGATAGCGGCGTTCGCCCGTGAGTTCGTAGTATCGGGCCGCGGCGATCACCTGCGGAATGTGCGTGTTCACGTGCAGGCCTTTGAGTTCGTCGCGGTGGGCGGCGAGCGGATCGAAGAACTGTTTCTTGTCGAAGCGCTGAGCGATCTCGAGGTAATCCTGCTTGCCGGTCACTACGTATAGGTTAGAGAGGACTTCGCCCATGCCTCCGAATTCGGTGCCGAGCACGCGCTGCATGTGCTCGTAGCTTAGGGAGCCGGTGTAGAGATCCACCCAACCCGCCATTTTCTGGACCATGTCGAGAGCCTGGTCGTTGCCGCCGTACACGTACATGTCCAGTAGACCGGCCATGATTTTGTGGATGGTATAGAACGGAGCCCAGACTTGCTGACGATCACGCAGGCGGTCAAAGAATTCAATGGGGAAAGCGCTCAGATAGCCACTCTTCAACGCGGTCTGGCATTTGCCCAGTCCAGCTACGACCGTGGCAGCGTTGTTCTTCAGGTCTTCATCTCCACAGGCGGCATACATGAGCGCGCACGCGGAAAGGTAGTGGCCGCCGGCGTAGTGGCCGCGGAGTTCGCACTCGGGGGCTTCCCATCCTCCGAGCGGCTGCGCCAGGGAGGGAATGCCAGCGTTAACCTGGAACGTATGCAGGAGACGGTCGGGTGCCAGAGAACGCAGATATTGCCGGTCGGCTTCCATCGCGATCTTGCACGGGCCTTCTCCAAGACGGACTTGCTTCACAGGAAAGGGCAATACTTTCCAGGGAACTTTCTCGCGGCTGAGCGGCTTGCCGTCTTTCTGGGTGGCGTTGACAACTGGGTCTTGCGGAGGACTGGCCATCAAGACTCTGGGTAGGAGCGTCGAGCCCGCGGCGCCGGCGGCAGCGGTTATGAAATGCCTGCGAGACAGTTGTCCGGATTGAACCATGTTTTTCTCCGTCTCTTCCAGGCCGATGGTAGGACAGTGCAACGGCGATGGATATTGTCTACACTAATCGTCAAATTGGCGAAACATCGACTGACAGTGTCGATGATATTCGCTTTTGAGTCACACCGCATGGGCACCGCAACTTATGACGTGGTTATTGTGGGCGCTGGAATCGTCGGTGCGGCGTGTGCCGACGAATTTGCGCGACGCGGCATACTCGTCGTGGTCGTGGACCGAGACGTCGTGGGCGGCGGCGCCACTGCTGCCGGGATGGGGCACATCGTTGTGATGGACGACTCCGAAGCGCAGTTTGCCCTGACCCGGTACTCGCAGCGGCTCTGGCAAGCGCTGCGACCGGAATTGCCAGCCGACGTCGAATACGACCAATGCGGAACGATCTGGGTAGCGGCCGACGAAGAAGAAATGGCCGAGGTACGGCGCAAGCACGGCTACTACGCACGCCTCGGCGTTCCCACGACGGTGCTCGACTCGCAGGCTTTGAGGCGACTCGAGCCCAACTTGCGTGATGGGCTGGCAGGCGGCCTCCTCGTTGCGGAGGATGCGGTATTGTATCCGCCGTGCGCGGCGCGGTTCCTGATGGAGCGCGCGCAGAAACACGGGGGGCTGCTTCGGCTGGGCGCGTCTGTCACACAGATTGGGCAAGGGCGGGTCCGAACGTCCGATGGTCTGGAGATCGCTGGCGAGATCATTGTGAATGCGGCTGGAGCGTGGGCGTCGGAACTGACGGGCGGAATTGAGATCAAAAAGCGTAAGGGACACCTGGTGATTACCGATCGCTATCCCGGATTTCTGCGGCATCAGTTAGTGGAACTCGGCTACTTGAAAAGCGCGCACTCGGTGAGCAGCGATTCTGTCGCGTTTAATGTGCAGCCACGCCGGACGGGGCAGATTCTGATTGGTTCGTCTCGACAATATGGAGCGGAGCAAAAAGAGGTCGACCATGACATCCTGAGACGTATGCTGCAGCGCGCTCAGGAATACATGCCGGGGCTGGGACCGATGTCGGCCGTGCGCACGTGGACTGGGTTCCGCGCCGCCACGCCCGACAGGTTGCCTCTGATTGGTCCGTGGCCCGGAGATAAGACTCTATTCCTGGCGGCGGGGCATGAGGGACTGGGAATCACGACGTCGCTGGCAACGGCAAGAATTCTGGTGGATGGGATCACGGGTTCGAAGGCCGAAATTCCGATTGAGCCGTACTTGCCGTCGCGAGTGGGGAAAGAACATGTCCATGTCTAGTTCCGTGTCGAGTCCGGTGACGTTGAGTGTGAACGGCTCGGCAGTGGCCGTGCCTGCAGGCGCCACGGTTGCGGTGGCTGTAGCGATCGCTGGGCAAGCGTGCCGAACCTCGGTGAGCGGTGAACCTCGCGGGCCATTGTGCGGCATGGGAATTTGCTTTGAGTGCCGCGTGTCCATCAATGGAAGAATGCATTGCCGAAGTTGCCAAATCCTGTGCGAATCGGGAATGGAAGTGGAAACCGATGGATAGGGACTCGCAGCAACGCTTCGACGTGCTCGTGATCGGAGGAGGCCCCGCCGGCATGGCGGCCGCGGTGCGGGCGGCGGAGTGTGGGGCGCACGTCGGAATCGTGGACGACAATGCAACCTTCGGTGGCCAAATCTGGCGCGCAGGAACTGAAGACGGAGACGCCGCGAAGTGGCACGGTTTGCTAGGGGATGCACGCGTCACGAAGTTGTATGGGAAAAGAGTTTTTGATCAGCCGGAAGGCGGGGTGCTGTTGGCAGAGGGAACCGACGATCTTTGCGAATTGCGCTATCAGAATCTCGTGGTGGCAACGGGAGCGCGGGAACGATTTCTCCCGTTTCCCGGTTGGACACTGCCGAACGTGATGGGAGCTGGTGGCTTGCAAGCGATGGTGAAGTCGGGTCTCCCGATTCGAGGCAAGCGCGTCGTTGTCGCCGGAACAGGCCCGCTGCTGCTGGCGGTCGCAGCAAATCTCCGCAAGCACGGCGCAGAGATTCCTATCATTTGTGAGCAGGCATCGTGGAGCAGCTTGGCGCGGTTCAGTGCGGGGCTGTTGAGCTACCCCGGCAAGATAGCTCAGGGGCTCCAGTTGAAGGAAGAACTGGCTGGCGTTGCGTTCGCGGCGAACAGTTGGCCGCTGGCGGCGCATGGCGGGCAGACACTCGAAAGCGTCACTATTTCACGAAGCGGCAAAACGGAAGTCATCGCGTGCGACTATCTGGCTTGCGGATTTCATCTGGTTCCCAACCTGGAGTTGCAATCGTTATTGGGCTGCCAGCTCAGCGGCGGCTACGTGCAGGTGGACGAATTCCAACAAACGTCGGTGCAAGGAGTTTTCTGTGCCGGCGAGCCCACGGGCATCGGAGGCGTAGAGTTGGCACTGGTCGAGGGACAGATCGCCGGTCTTGCTGCTGTCGGCGAAACGGCAATAGCTCGAAAATCGTTTGGCGAGCGGCGGAAGGCACGGCGCTTCGCGCGCCTGTTGGATCGGACATTCCGTCTCCGCCCCGAGCTAAGGGACGTGCCCTCCGCCGAGACCATCGTTTGCCGCTGCGAGGATGTCCCTTATTCTCGTCTTCAGGAGCATAGGTCCTGGCGCGCTGCGAAGTTGCAGACGCGCTGCGGAATGGGCCCGTGCCAGGGAAGAGTGTGTGGACCCGCCACGCAATTTCTCTTTCAGTGGAATCCCGATTCGGTGCGACCGCCAGTCTTTCCCGCCCGCGTGCAAAGTCTGTCTGACGTTGCGGGCTGCGCGGAGCCGGAGCACAGCGCAGTTACAGGAGACTCGCGATGAACTGGAAGGGCGTGATGCCGGCAATCACCACCTGCTTCAATAACGACCTCGGCATTGATCATGGCTTCATGGTGGAACACTCCCGTTGGCTCTTGGACAATGGCTGCAGCGGTATCGTTGCCCTCGGATCATTAGGGGAAGGCGCGACCTTGTCGTTCGACGAGAAGTTAGGAATTTTGCGCACCTGTGTGAAAGCGGTCCACGGGCGCGGTCCGTTCGTGGCTGCCATTTCGGCGCTTTCCACTTCGGAGGCTGTGTCGTTGGCGAAAGCGGCTGCGGATCTGGGCTGCGACGGTCTGATGGTTCTGCCTCCCTATGTATATAAAGGGGACTGGCGCGAAATGAAAACCCACGTCGCGGCGGTGTTCAATGCCACGCCGCTTTCCTGCATGCTCTATAACAACCCCGTGGCCTACGGCACCGATTTCCTTCCCGAGCAGATTCGTGAGTTGGCGACGGAACATCAGAACCTTCAAGCGGTGAAAGAATCGAGCACGGACGTTCGGCGCGTTTCCGCCATCCGCGCGTTGTTACACCGACGTCTTGAAATCTGTGTGGGCGTGGATGACGCTGTGTTAGAGGCCATCGGAGCAGGAGCAACCGGATGGATTGCCGGACTGGCGAACGCACTGCCGCGCGAATCGGTGGAACTGTTTAACTACGGGATCAACGGAGAAAGTGACAAGGCATTCGAGTTGTATCGCTGGTTCCTGCCACTGCTCCGCATGGATACGCTTTCGAACTTCGTTCAACTCATCAAACTGGTACAGGCTGAAGTTGGGATTGGAAATTCGCGGGTACGCCCGCCGCGACTCGAATTGGCAGGGAAGGAACTCGATCAAACGACGACAATCGTCCGTGACGCATTGCAGTCAAGGCCGCAGCACGTGGGCAGCTACGCGTTACCGAACACAAAATAAATGCTGGCATTTCCCTCCATGGCAAAACTCTCAGGTCGATCGCTGATCGGATTTCGGGAAGGCACGGGTGCGGGTGAAGGCACGCATGCAACTGACCCTGTCACGGGCCAGCGTTTGCAGCCCGGGTTCATCCCGGTAACTGCGGAGGAAGTAGCACTCGCGGTTCGTTTGGCCGCAGAGGCTTTCTACCTCTACCAGCGAGTCCCGGGACGCGAGCGGGGCGCGTTGCTGCGCAAAATTGCCGTGAAGATCGAGTCCATTGCGGACGATGTGATCGAGCGTGCGGCCCAGGAGACGGCTCTGCCGCAGGCGCGCCTGCAAGGGGAAACCGCGCGCACTTGCGCCCAGCTTCGGCTGTTCGCCCAGGTGGCGGAGGAGGGATCGTGGGTGCAGGCGCGCATCGACCGCGCCGATCCCGACCGCAAGCCTGCTCCCAAGCCCGATATTCGCTCCATGCTGCGCCCCTTGGGACCTGTGGTGGTGTTCGGCGCCAGCAACTTCCCGCTGGCATTTTCCGTCGCGGGAGGAGATACAGCTTCCGCGCTCGCGGCCGGCAATACTGTGATCTTCAAAGCGCATCCCGCTCATCCTGGCACCAGCGAGTTGGTGGGACGAGCGATTCAACAAAGTGTCCGCGAGTGCGATCTCCCCGAAGGGATTTTCTCGCTCCTGTTTGACACAGCCACACAGGTCGGGACTCAGCTTTTGAAGCATCCGCTGGTGAAAGCGGGGGCCTTCACCGGGTCGCGTGCCGTAGGCAGAATGTTGATGGACGTGGCGGCGTCGCGTCCCGAGCCGATTCCGTTCTATGCGGAAATGAGCAGCACGAATCCCGTCTTCATCCTGCCGGGCGCTCTGCGGGAGCGTGCCGAGAACATTGCCGTAGGACTGCACTCCTCATTCACCATGGGAGCCGGCCAATTTTGCACCAAGCCGGGCATGGTCTTTCTGCCGCAAGGCGCCCAGGCATTCGTGCAGAAGTTGCAGCACTTGGTTGGCGGATCGGCTCCGTTCCATCTCCTGACGCAGACGATTCACTCTTCATATGATTCGGCGATTGCCATGCGCAAGACGGTCGCGTCGGTAAGATTAGTTGCCGAGGGCCAGCCCGCGGCTGCGGATGCCAGTTTCGCGGTGAGTCCGGCACTCTTTGAAACGGACGCGGCGTCATTTCTCGAATCCGACCTGGATGCAGAGATCTTTGGTCCCACCACTCTGCTCGTGCGGCACTGCGGCCGGGACCAAGTTCTGGCGATTGCCCGCGGCCTCGAAGGCCATCTGACCGCAACGATTCATGGGACGGAAGAGGATCTGCGCGAGTTTGCGGATCTGATCGCGATTCTTGAAAACAAGGTTGGAAGGCTCGTCTTCAATAGTTTTCCAACTGGCGTCGAAGTCACGCATGCCATGGTACATGGAGGCCCCTACCCTGCCACTTCGGACGGGCGTTCCACGTCCGTGGGCAGCCAGGCAATTTTCCGTTTTGCGCGCCTGGTCTGTTATCAGGGATTTCCCGACAGCGCGTTGCCTGACGCACTGAAAAGCACAAATCCGCTGGGCATTTGGCGAATGGTCGACGGGGAGATGACGCGACAGCCTGGTACTTGAGTCGCAACGAGAGGCCGCCGCACCTAAGCCCAAGTCCGCAATCCGATAATGCCCCAGTACGCCAGATAGGCAACGGCAATCAGCAATGCCATGGTGACGATGAGCGAAAACCTGCGAACGCCGTGGCGAACATTTTCTGCAGGCGTCCGCCACAACGAAATCGCGCTCCCGAGCGTTGCGAGGCCGAAGACGACGGTCGTGAGGAATACAGCGGCAGACCAACCGGTCAGATTGCCCAGGCGCTCGATCAGGTCGTCGCTGGACACAATAATGATGCCCACAAATGCAATTAGGCTGAGCACGGCAATGAGAGGCCAGATGCGCAGACCGCGTTCGGATGGGCGCCGGCGTTGCTTGCTGAGTCCGCCAAGAATCCAGAACGGCGCATAAACCAAAATCGCCACCATCGATAGAAGCACGTAGATGGTTGCGACAACTTGCGCGATTGCCAGCCATGTCGGGATCCGTTTCATCGTCGTCCCGAACCCGGCCTGGACAAAGCGGCCCTCTCCGTTCGGCGTCAGCAACTCGAATGTTGCCACCGGATCGGGCGCATCATCTTTCTTCTTGGGAACGTGCCGGAATTGTGTACCCTCGACTGGGACATACGTGTCATTCCATGCCCCCAGGAGGTCGAGAACCAGATTGCCACCTTTGAAGCGAAGGCAGGTAACGCCAACGAGACGGTCCAGAAAATGCGTGAGTTCGACGCGAGGCGAATCCGGCACGTACCAGCCGGCGTATTGGGCCGCGACTGTTGGCAGCGGCGCTGCGGCGGGCAACGACGGCCTCTGCTGTTTGTTCGTTATATAAGCCCTGATCGCTTTGGCCAACTTGTTAAAGGCGTCGCCATTTCCGCTGTTGATGCTGAAGAAATAACCCGCGTTGTAGTCGGCCATGTAGGCCATCTCGGTGAGGCCGCCTTCAACGCCTCCGTCGTGCCCGTGATAGACGAAGCCATCTTCAACACTCCAGTAATTACTCAGGCCATATCCAGCTTTCATTCCATCTTTTGCTGCCCAAGAACTCTTAGGGATCTCCATGCGATCGATGTCGGACGCGGGCACAAGCTGTTTGCCGCTTACCGCGCCACGGTTCAGGTAGAACTGCACATAGGCCGCCATGTCGTTGGCGGAAGCATTGATCGATCCCGCAGGCCGCAACAGAATGTTCCAGTAACGATATGGAGTCTTGCCGTCGTTGTGGTAAAGCGTGGTTGCGGTTCCCGGAGCGGACGCGAAATAGGTCGCCGTCTTCATCCCGATCGGATGGAATAAATTCTGCTCCACGTAGTCTTCGAAATGCTGCCCTGTAAGTTTCTCCACAATAAAGGCAGCGACCGGAGGACCGGAGTTGCAGTAGGCCATGCGCGTGCCGGGACGCCAGCGGGAAATGCGCGAGTGGTGGTCGTAGTCCAGCCCTTCGCGAAGTGACATACCCGCGGCATCTTTTGCGTACTCGCGCAGGTGCATGTCGTCCCAGCCCGTGGTATGTTCCAGCAGATGCGCGACTCGGATCGGGTCCGTCGCCTCCCATCGATTTTCAAACCACACGTCGGGAGCCAGCTTGTGAACGGGATCATCGAGCGACAGCTTTCCCTGATCAGCTAGCATCAGGATCGACAATGAGACAAATGCCTTCGACGCGGATCCAATGCGGAATAGCGTATCCGCGGTCGTAGCGCGGCCGCTGGCGACGTCCGCTGTGCCGAGTCCTGCAACCCACTCTAGTCTGTCGCGATGGACAATGGCCACTGATACTCCCGGGGTATGCGTGTCCTTAAGAACTTTCTCCAGTTGCAGCCGCAGTTCGTCAATCGACTGGGCCGGCTTCTCATCTTTTTCCTCTGCAGCTTTGTCCGCCGCCATGCCGAGAGGAGCGAGCGCCGCAACCAGAACGACGGGAATGATCCATTTCACGATTGCAATTCTCCTCGCATGCCGAAATTCTGTGGTGACCTGGCGTGCGACCACGCTAGATTTGGTAGTCGACGTCTTCCATAATTCTCTGTAGCGACTCCGACAGCGGTTCGCCCTTCACTCCGGAACCTTCAAGTTGCTGCACTCGTTCGCGCAGCTTGTTCACTTCTGTCACCACCGACGCCAGTGCTTCCGACAGCGGGTCGTTAATTTGTTTGGGATCCGTGATGACAACGCGTTTGCCTTCGCGGAAGATGATGTGTCCGGGCACGCCGACCACGGTTGAATTTTCCGGAACGTTGCGCAGCACCACCGAGCCTGCTCCGATGCGGCAATTTTTCCCTACCGTAATGTTGCCCAGAATCTTCGCCCCGCCGCCGACGACTACGCTGTCTTCGATCGTAGGATGCCGCTTACCGTGTTCCTTGCCCGTGCCTCCCAACGTCACGCCTTGATATAGCGTTACGTCATCACCCACGATCGCGGTCTCGCCGATCACCACGCCCAGGCCGTGATCGATGAACAGCCGTCGTCCGATCTTGGCTCCGGGATGGATTTCAATTGCGGTGAGAAAGCGCGCGGCCTGCGAGAGGAACCGCCCCAGCAAGAACAAGCGACGATTCCACAGCCAGTGATTAATGCGATAGAACCAGACCGCGTGCAGACCGGAATAGCACAGAAATACTTCCAGCCGGGACTTCGCGGCAGGATCGCGTTCCATCACCGTGGCCACGTCTTCGCGAATTAGCGACAGCAGGTGCGGCATGGATAATCTGAAAATGGATCAAGCAGGTAGCGCCGCCGTGGGAATTTGCAGCGCCTTGTCCCGCAACTCTGAAAACAAAATGCTGCTCAAATAGCGTTCGCCGAAAGACGGCAGAATTACCACGATCAGCTTACCTTTATTCTCCGCTCGCTGCGCCACTTTTAAAGCGGCGACCACTGCGGCTCCCGACGAAATCCCGACTAGCAGTCCCTCTTCCAGCGGAAGCCGGCGCGCCATCGCGATGGCGTCGTCATTGGTCACGGCGATGACCTCGTCGATGTAGTCCCGGCGCAGGATGCTGGGAACGAAGCCCGCGCCGATGCCCTGAATCTTATGCGGAGACGGTTTGCCGCCGGAAAGAACAGCGCTGTCCGCGGGCTCGACGGCCACGGCCTTGAACGAAGGCTTCTTCGGCTTGATGTACTGACAAATGCCGGTAATTGTCCCACCGGTTCCCACACCCGAGATCAAAATGTCGGCGCGCCCATCGGTGTCGTTCCAGATCTCAGGTCCGGTAGTTTCAAAGTGAATCTTGGGGTTGGCGGCGTTGTCGAACTGCTGCAGCATGTAGCCGCCGGGAGTGTTGGCCAGAATCTCCTTCGCTTTGAGAATAGCGCCCGGCATTCCTCTCGGGCCTGGAGTGAGAACGATTTCCGCGCCAAAGGCAAGCAGCAGCACGCGCCGCTCCAGGCTCATGGTTTCGGGCATGGTGAGAATCAGTTTGTAGCCTTTCACCGCGGCGACAAAGGCGAGACCGATCCCCGTGTTCCCGCTGGTCGGTTCGATGAGCACAGTCTTGCCGGGATGGATTTTCCCTTCGCGCTCCGCCTCAACAATCATGCTCACGCCGATGCGGTCTTTCACGCTCGCCAGAGGATTCTGGCTCTCCAGCTTCGCCACTACTTCGGCGACGCAACCTTCCGTGACCTTGTTCAGCCGCACCAGCGGCGTGTGCCCGATCAACTCTGTGACATTATTTGCGATTTTCATAATGTGTTCCTGCCTCCAATCTTTGCGCGGCGGATTGTCAGCCGATTATTTGGTCCAGTAATACTACCAACCTGCTGGTATATCGGGGCAAGGTGTACATCACTGCCAATGGAAAGCGTCATCGGAACCAAACGACTTCGCTTGTTATACAGGGCCAGTCAATTGGATCGGCGGCGAAACATTTGTGTTTCGTGCGGCCAAGTGCAGCATCCTAAACCACATAACACGTTCTAACAATGGTTGGCTACGCCGCGTTTGTTCCTGCCCCAGTCTAAAACATCTCTTTTGTCATCAATCATTTGCAGGGAATCAAATGAAAAAACTGAATCCCTACAATTAATACTTGTTTTTGTGCATTCAATAGTGGTAGTGTTCCCGACCTATTAGCGGGTTTCGCGTCCGGAGTGCAATATTCTGGACGCCGATTCTCCGGAGACTCTTATCAAAAGCAGTCGCAGGGCAGTGTTTTCCGCATCTTCGCGGAATTACTCTTCGTTCTTGGAGGGCTTTGCAATGCGCGTCCGTCGCCAGATGTTCTCTTCCTTGTTCGCATGTTTCATTCTTTGTTCGGCCGTACTCTGGCTGAGCAGTGCTCCGCCAGCCTGGGCTCAATCGACATCAACAGGTACGGTCGCGGGGGCGGTGACTGATCCCTCGGGTGCCGTCGTGCCTGGCGCCACGGTCACCCTGACCGATTCCACGACCAAGACATCGCGCACGGTCACCACGAACGACGCGGGACGATACATCTTCGTCGACGTTGCCCCCGGTCCCTACGATCTCAGCATCAGCAAGCAAGGCTTTTCCACCACCAAGACCCAGACCACGGTGCAGGTCGGAGTCGCTACGACGGCGAATCTGTCCTTGCAAGTCGGAACCAGCAATGTCGTCGTGGAAGTGACGGCGGTCGGCAGTGAGTTGCAGACTATGAACGCCACCGTGGGTAACACGATCACAGCGATCGCTATCGACAACCTGCCGAGTCTTGGCCGCGACGTCAGTACCTTCATGACGTTGCAACCAGGTGTCAGCCCGGATGGCAGCGTCGCCGGAGCGGTCGTCGATCAAAGCTACTTCTCGCTGGATGGCGGCAACAACACCAACGACATGGACGGCAGTATGAGCGTCTACACGACCAGCTATGCAGGGGACCCAACCGGAGGCGTAGCCAATCAAAGCTTCGGAGTGGCCGCGGGCGCAACGGGGGTGTTGCCCACTCCGCAGGACAGCGTCGAGGAGTTCAAGGTAAACACGGCCAACCAGACCGCCGATTTCAATAGTTCCGCTGGCGCCGAAGTGAAGGTAGTGACGAAGCGCGGTACCAACGCCTATCACGGGACGGCTTACGAATACTACCGAGACAACAACTGGTCGTCGAACAGTTGGGATAACAACTTCAATGGCACTCCGATTCCCAGTTTCCACTACAGCCGGTTTGGCGGGGCAGTTGGCGGGCCGCTTATCCCGAAAGAGGTTCTGGGCGGCAAGACCTACTTCTTTTTCAACTACGAAGCTTTCCGCTTTCCCAACTCTCAGACAATCTTTAGAGACGTCCCCTCGCCGGCCATGCAGCTAGGACTGTTGACGGACCCCGGCACTGGCACAATTTACAACCTGAACCCGACCGCGGTCACCTACAACGGCACGACCTACCCGGGCACCGGGACAACCATTGACCCGCGAGGACTCGGGATCAACTCAATTGTCCAGCAAATGTGGTCGAAATATGAACCAGCCTCGAATGCGAGCTGCACAAACTCTCTCTGTGACGGAGCGAACGTTTTGGGATACGCGGCCAACGTGGGCATTCCGCAGAGCAGTAAGTTCATGGTGGGACGCGTGGACCACGATTTTTCGGCCAAACAGCATTTCATGTCCAGCTATCGCTACTTCAACCTCAAGCATGCCACCACTGACCAGGTTGATATCGGTGGCTTCTTTAGCGGCGACACGGCGGGTAACCCGGCCTCGCAGTCCGGCGATCCGCAACAAGCCTGGTTCCTCGTGGCGGGGCTTACCACCAACCTGACCTCTAACACCACCAATGACATCCATTACAGCTTCCTGCGTAACTGGTGGTCGTGGAGCCGGGCCGGAGACACCATTCAGTCCGCAGGATTGGGCGGAGCGCTCGAAGTATATGCTGGCGAGTCGGCAACCCAGAATCTGGCTCCCTACAACGTAAATACGCAACAGACTCGTACCCGTTTCTGGGATGGGCACGATCAGATGTTTCGCGATGACCTTTCCATGCTGAAAGGTAACCACCTGTTCCAGGTGGGCGGCATTTACCAGCATAACTTTAACTTTCATCAACGGACGGATAACGGCGGCGGTATCAATTACCAGCCTGTGTATCAGCTCGGACAAGGCTCCCACGGGGCGGGCGACGTTTCGGTGCCATTCTGTCAGACGGTCAGCACCGGCTACGCAAAGACATGCGGTGCGGACTACGCTGCTGTATTGGGCATCGTTTCGGCTTCGCAGGTAGCCTATACCCGTGGAGGCGCAAACTTGACGTTGAATCCGCCCCTGACACCGGCATCCGACCAGAGCACCATTCCCTATTACAACGTGTATTTCAGCGACACCTGGCACATGAAGCCTACGTTCACTCTGACCTACGGCCTGGGCTGGACACTGGAGATGCCGCCGGTTGAAGCGACTGGCAAACAGGTCGAACTGGTGGATCAATCAGATCAACCGATTGGCGCTGAGGCGTATCTAAAGGCTCGTGAGCGCGCTGCGCTGCTGGGCCAAGTCTACAATCCCGACGTAGGGTTTGCCTTGGTGGGCAATACCGCCGGCGGGCTAAAGTACCCCTACAACCCGTTCTACGGTTCATTCAGCCCACGCGTTGCTGCCGCTTGGAGTCCGCACTTTGACAGCGATTCCATTGCTGGCAGAGTTTTCGGTCATGAAGACACTGTGATTCGCGGCGGCTACGGCCGAGTATATGGACGCCTGAATGGCGTTGACTTGGTACTGGTACCGTTGCTCGGCACGGGCCTTATCCAGCCAGTGCAGTGTTTCGATAATCTCAGCAACGGCACGTGCGGCTCAACCGGTTCCGCCACCGCAGCCAATGCCTTCCGCATAGGTACAGATGGTCTCACCGCCCCGATCCCGCTTCCCAGTCAAACTCTTGTGCAGCCGGATTATCCCGGCATCAACGCGATTTCTGCTGGCGCCGGCGAGTCCCTGGATCCGAACTTCCGGCCCAACGTGGTGGACTCGTTCGACTTCACGGTTCAACGCCAGTTATCTCGCAAAGTTACCCTGGAACTCGGCTACATTGGACGCAGAATCACGCACGAGTATCAGCCGATTAACATCAACGCAGTTCCGTACATGATGACCCAGGGCGGCCAGCAGTTCAAGAACGCATACGCTAACGTCGTGCTGCAATACTGCGGTGGCCTCGCGGGCATGGGCGGCGGGGGCTGTGCGGCCAATGCGGGTGCAGTGACGCCACAACCGTTCTTCGAGACGGCACTCGCGGGCACGGGCTACTGCACTGGGTTTGCGAGTTGCACGGCGGCTATGGTGGCAAAAGAAGGTGCCGCCAAAACCGCTACTGGTAATCTCACCTTCTCGAATGTCTGGAGCCTGTGGAGCGACCTGGACAACGGCGGGTTCAACTTTCCCCGCACCATGATGAACACGCCCATCAACTGCCCGACCGGAGCTGAGATCGGCTGTAGCGGTCAGCTCACGTCAGGGGTTGCCGTTAACGCTAGCGTCGGCTACGGCAACTACAACGCGGGTTTCGCGACCGTCAAGCTGACGGATTGGAAAGGTTTGACCATGCAGTCGAACTTTACCTGGTCCAAGGCCCTAGGAACTGGAGCGGTGGTCCAGGCCAGCAGCGAAATTACTCCGGATGATCCCTACAATTTAGCGTTGATGTATGGCAAACAGGCGTTCGACCGGAAGTTTGTGTACACCATGTTCCTGGTATACTCGCCCCCATTTTTCAAGGGACAGTCAGGACTCGTGGGACGCGCCCTGGGTGGCTGGACGATTGGGACCGTATTTGCAGCAGGCAGCGGTCAGCCGATCGAGGTCAGCACCAGCAACGGAGATGGCCAGGCTTTCGGCGCAGGGGACGCAGCCAGCTTCTTCGACAACGAAAATGCCATCCCGATTGGACCCATTCAAAGCGGGCATGCTTATTTTACCGCGGGCTCAAACGGCGTCGGCACCGGCGGTTTACCCATCAATATCTTCAAAGATCCGTCTGCCGCCTTCAACAACTACCGTAACCCGATTCTTGGTGTGGATACCAGAGATGGCGGCTTTGGCGGACTCACGGGCTTGGCATACTGGAACCTCGATCTCTCCATCAAGAAGAACATTCGAGTGACGGAAGGCATCAGCCTGGAATTGCAGGGCGTGTTCGCTAACGTCTTGAACCACGACCAGTTCCTGGATCCTCAGGGGATGGCGCTCTACTCTCCCGGCAGCTTCGGCAATCTGTTGGGATCAGCGCAGGCGCCACCGATCGGCGGCAATCGACAGATCGAGATCGGTGGCCGCATCCGCTTTTAACCAATCAGCCGAAAGGCGCCGGTATGGCGGCTTTCCTCAAATCAAAGGCCGCGCCCACGGGCGCGGCCTTTGACTTTGTTCAAAACCCAAGAACAGCGTGCGCCTTATGGTGTCGCCCTACAAGCGTTCGAGGGTTCAAACACCAGCCTAGCGATGCGTCAGTCCGTAGCTCACCGCGCCGGCGGAGCTTCCGATGTTGGCCATGGAAACGATCCGTTCCAGCTTGTGGTGGCCCATCTTGTGAAAGAAGTAGCTGAGACTGATCACTCCCACAGTTTCGCCGACAAAGTTCACTGCGAGGCCCGCAGTGGAGCGGCCGAAGATGCGAACCACCGGATTCAATTCCTGTCCGCCACTCTGCAGATTGGCGCGAGTCACGGCGAAGTCCGCGCCATTCAAAGTTGCTGCGGCGACGAATAACGCGCAATTCTGTTTGTCCCAGAATCTATGTTTATCGCTCACGCTCGAGGGCGTGATCACTGCCTGGACTGGAATTGGAGCCGGAGCCTCGACAAACGGGGTGGGCGCGTCTGGAGCCGGTGCTGAGGCAAGCAGGGCTTGGCCATGCAATGCCGGACAAGCGCCGTATACGAGCAGCACACTGGCGCTCAAGCGGAGGAACTCAGAGAATTTGTGGAAGGTCATAAGTGCCCGCCGGGGTTGGCGTAGCACTTAGGAAAACGCAATCGGGCGTCCACGCACCCAACATTAGAATCGCGGTAAGCTGCCCACAATCAACTATTTAGCTTCTGTTTCTAATGAGAATCGCAGGCGGCTGTGCACTCTTTTGCACGACTGGGCCGACCCTTTACCTCTGTTGCGCACAGGCGTTCACTTCTTATAAACCACGCCGCCTTTCATCACGAACCCTACGTTCT
This sequence comes from uncultured Acidobacteriaceae bacterium, assembly GCA_963791515.1. GTDB lineage: Bacteria > Acidobacteriota > Terriglobia > Terriglobales > Acidobacteriaceae > Sulfotelmatobacter. The sequence continues at coordinate 34,076 of CAWBSS010000016.1, forward strand.
GCAATACTCCGATGTCCTGAAGAGGATCGCCGGGCGCCGCGATTATGTCTGCCAGATACCCGGGTTCCAGTGCTCCGATCTGCCCATCCCACCCCAGCAGCTTTGCTCCATGCAGCAGATCCGCCTGCAGCACGGCCAGCGGCGACATGCCGTATTTCACCATCAGCACAAACTCGCGCGCCTGCGTGCCGTGAGGGAAGGGCCCTACGTCGGATCCGACGGCCATCGGCACGCCCGCCGCAATCTGCTTCTTAAATTCCTGCGCCTTCACCTCGAGCATCTGATGTTCGCGCGCGCCCTGTTCTGGCATGGCCGCGTGATCAGCAAAGTATTCGAAGATGGTGAAAGTCGGTACCGCGAAAATCTGCTTTTCCTTCATCAGGCGCATGGTCTCGTCGCTCAACTGATCGGCATGGTCAATGGAAACCACTCCCGACTGCGCGGCGTAGAGCGTTCCCGGCTCGCCGGTGGCATGCACCGCGACGCGTTTGCCCACACGCGCCGCTTCTTTCACTGCTGCTTCCAGTTGCGCTTCGGTGTACTGATACACGGTCGTGAATTTTCCATCTCGAACCGAATCTGCCCCAGTCTCATAAATCTTGATGAAGTCGGCGCCTTCTTTGAACTGCTGGCGCATCACTGCGATCAGTTCGTCCGCGCTGTTGGCATAGTTCGCGTTGGGCAGAACATGCTGCTCCGGGTTGTAGCCGAGAGCGTCCTCGTGGCCGCCGAGGATGTTGATCGCATTCCCGCTGATGCGCAATCGCGGCCCCGGAATGCGGCCTTCATCAATCGCGTTGCGCACTGCCGTGTCGGCTGATCCCGCGCCTTCGGTCCCCATATCGCGCTCCGCAGTGAAGCCCGCCATCAGGTCGTCGCGCGCCGCCAGCGTAGCCGTGATTGTGCGCTGCGGCACCGATTCCTGCACGGTCTGCAAGTCTTCCGCACCGGGATGGAGAAAAAGATGAATGTGCGCATCAATCAGCCCGGGAAGGAGCGTGCGATCCCCCAAGTCGATCACTTCCGCACCGGCGGGATGCTTGACCGATGTCCCGACCTCGACGATGCGTTCACCCTGCACCAGGATCTCCGCCGGCTTGACCATGCGCCCAGTCTTAACGTCCAGTAGGCGCGCCGCGTGCAGCACAATCGGATGGGACGGTGCAGCCTGAGACTGGCCCGCGGCATTCAGGAAGAGAGTCAACAGGAAGAGCGCGAGGGAGACGAGAATTGAACTCCGGGTAGTCATATCGCCCGCGATGGTACCACCATGAATCGCTGCATGCCAGAAGGCTCTTTCTGGCCATTTCTGTGATGGATATCACAGGTCGCGGTACGACGGGTCACACCCCAATTCACGAGTGACAGGCGAAACTCAATCATCGTATGAACGAGTTCGGCATCCTCACTAATCGCAAGCGTGCCTTGATCGCCCTCGCTCACTCCCTCGTCTTCCTGGGGATTGCGATGCACGGCTTCACTTCGCCCAAAGCTGGCGTTCTGCTCCAGGGTTTCGGCGCAACGGCCGATATTATTCTCATCTCGATTTACCTGGTGGTCGCTTCCATCCTCGCTTGGCTGGTGAGTGTTTCGCGTTGCGCGAAAGAGCGCGTGTATTTTGCTCTGTGCGCCAGCAGCGCGACTTTCGGCCTGCTCCGCACTATCTTCGGTGACGCCGCCTTGCCCGCCGCGCAGTATCTGCGCGTGATCATGCTGACTTCCGCCGTGGTGTTAGGCGCGTGGATTTTTCGTTCCTTTTCGCGTCCTGTCACTGAAAACGTCTTGTCCGACTAACTCCCTCCCCCTAGCAAAAAGAAGGCCGCCCGGGATCAACCCCGGGCGGCGATTCATGGAGAGGTCGGGCGAGGGCAGCCTCGACGGCGTTCTACGAAAGGAAGAATTCTTTCGTCAGCGTGGCCCAGTCCTCATCGGGCAGGTGTGCGGTAATATCATCGACCGCGACGCCGCCATCCTGCGCCAGCGCGCCCACCGCCATCGGGAACCTGTTCTGCAGCCGCAGGGCGGACTCTTCCGTAAACAATCGCGCCAGCGTGCCGCCCATCAGGTTGCGGAAGTTGATCTTCGAGTCGGGAGCCTGCACGGTCAGCAGCCAGCCATCTCCGTAAGGATCCTTTCGCGCCAGTTCCGGATCTTTCATCACGGCCTCGTTGATGGCCGTCACGGTGCCCTCGATCGGCGAAACCATGTCGACCGATTTGCCGTCGCGGAAGATGGTCCAGATCTTCTGCCCCTGGCGAACCCATCGTCCGCGCTGCGGTAGCGCAATGCTCTCGATCTTTCCCACCAGTTTCGATGCGAAATCGTCCATACCCACTCGCACCAGTTCGCGGCTCTCGCTCAGCGCCCAAGTGTGCCCGGCGTGATAACGCACGTTCTCTGGAACCTGGAAGCCTGCAACCATTGCCGGAACGACGCGCGACGCTGTCTCAGGTGCAACTGTCCGAAGGACGGGCTGCTTCGCCAGGTGTTTCTGGCCACGAACGTAATCAATCAGCAGGAAAATTGCGAATGTCAGTAATACCATGATGACTGTCATAACCCACCTCGCCCGGAGTTCCCTTTCATTTCTGGGTCACTCACACCTTTCCTAAAAGCAATCGCCAGACCAGAGCCAATCGCCCGTTCGGAACACCCGGTGCCACGAGTGCATCCCCAACAGTGTGAATGAGATAGCGAAATGTAGATCCTGCCCGCCGCAAAACGTGAGGAAAAATACAGCATCGATTGATGATGAAGATTGCAGCAGGATCAGGGCCGCCCACGGAAGTCCCGACGGGCAGGAGGGGCGAACTGACTTGCTTTGAACAACTTGACGTAATTCAGGCTACTGATGCGATCCGCATCACCACGCTGCTGCAAAAAACAACGCTCCACGCGTCAATCCCGCACTACAGAAGCCTGTTGACCAGAGTCACGCACAGAAGTGACGCGGGTCACAGCTGAGAAACTCCGGGCTGTTGAGAATCTTAGCTGTCTGAAGCTGCTGAATTTCGCGACAGCCGCCGATCTGATGAGGTAAGCAGCTTGTGCAGGTGCGATTCCCGTCTGCGGTTACGCCGGTAATCGCTCCCTCCTTACTCATTCAGCTCAGGCGTCGGTCGAAAGGATTTCCGGGCGGATCTTCGGCTCGCACAGCCACGCGCGGAGAATAACTTCATGAGCAAAGCACTCTTATATGATTCCACGGTCTGCATCGGGTGCAAGCAATGCGAACAGGCCTGCGCCAGCCAAAACAAACTTCCTTACGACGACGCCATCGCCGCCGAACAGATACAGTCCGAACACAAAATGACCGTCGTGCTCACACGCGGCGACAAATTTATGCGCCGCTTGTGCATGAATTGCACCGAGCCTTCCTGCGCTTCCGTTTGTCCCGTTGGCGCGCTCCAGAAGACTGCTCTCGGTCCAGTCACCTACGACGCGTCGAAGTGCATGGGCTGCCGCTACTGCATGGTGGCGTGCCCCTTCAGCGTCCCCAAATACGAATGGGGCAAGCTCGTTCCCAAGGTGCAGAAGTGCACCATGTGCCCGGACCGCGTGGCCCAGGGAAAGCCGACTGCCTGTGCGGAAATCTGTCCCACTGGCGCCACTAAGTTCGGGGAACGCGACGACTTGATCGCCGAGGCCCAGAAACGGATTCGCGACAATCCGGGCAACTATGTGGACCACATTTACGGGCTCGATGAAGTGGGCGGCACGTCGGTCCTGCTGCTCTCTGCCGTTCCGTTCGAGACCTTTGGCTATCGCTCTAATCTCTCCAAAGATCCCATGCCCATGCTCACCTACCGTGTCCTGTCCCACATTCCCGACTTCGTTCCTCTGGGCGGAATGGTGCTGGGCGGCATCTGGTGGATCACGCACCGCCGCGAAGAAGTAGCCTCGGCCGAAGGCCGCGATCCGTCGACCGGCAAATGGACCGGTCCGAAGACAGCCAACAAGAATGGGAGGAAGCCATAATGGCCCGCACCACGACGTTCAAGCTCACCTTCTGGAAGCTGGTTTTCTTTTTCTTGATGGCCGCCGGCCTCTACGCCACCTTCATCCGCTTCACTCAGGGTCTCGGCGCCTCTACGCACCTCAGCGATCAATTCCCCTGGGGCATCTGGATCAGCTTTGACGTCCTCTGCGGCGTGATGCTGGCCGCCGGTGGATTCACGCTCACCGCCGCCGTCCACATTCTCAACATCAAGCGCCTGCACTCCATCATCCGGCCCACGATTCTCACCGCATTCCTCGGCTATATCCTGGTTTGCGCAGCTCTGATGTTCGACTTGGGCAAGCCGTACAACATATGGCATCCGCTGATCATGCGGAATCCCCATTCCGTGATGTTCGAAGTGGCGTACTGCGTCATGCTTTATACCACGGTGCTCGCGCTCGAATTCTCGCCCATCGTGCTGGAACGCTTTAACCTGCAGAAGCCGTTAAAGGTAGTTCGCGCCATTCTGATTCCCCTGGTGATCTGCGGCGTGATTCTCTCCACGCTGCATCAGTCTTCTCTCGGCACGCTGTATCTGATCGTTCCTGAAAAACTGTACCCCTTGTGGTACAGCCCGTTGCTGCCGGTGTTCTTCTTTCTCTCCGCCATCGCCGTGGGATTGGCCATGACCATCTTCGAATCGTCCCTGAGTTCGAAGCATTTCGGATTGCAACTGGAACTGCCCGTCCTGCAGGAACTTGGCCGTGTTCTGGTGGTGGTGCTGGGAGTGTATGCGATCCTCCGCTTTGAAGACCTGGCGAACCGCGGCGCCCTCAAGCTGGCGCTGCAACCGGGATACGAGATGTACCTGTTCTGGCTGGAGATCGCACTCTGCATCATTCTGCCTTTGTTCCTGTTATTGCAGCCCAGAGTGCGATCCAGCGCCAACGGGCTCTACTTTGCCGCCGTGCTCGTCGTTCTCGGTTTCATTACCAACCGCATGAACGTGAGTATTACGGGATTCGAAGGTTCCACGGGAGTGCGCTACTTCCCCAAATGGACCGAGTTGGCCGTCACCGGCTCAATCATTGCCGCCGGCTTCGCCCTCTTCGGGTTGGCGGTGAAGTATTTGCCCATCTTCCCCGGAGTGGAAATCGCTCAGCAGCCGCTACCGGAGTTCGGCTCCGCTGTGCCGGAGGTTTCCCCGGTATTGGACAATGTCGGAGACTGAACCAACTCGCGGTCGCTGGCTGCGCCTGACTCTTACTCTAAGCGCCAAGCTGAACATACTTTTGCTCGGCGCGATGATTGTGATCTTCGCTCTGCTGGGCTATCTCAACGTCCGCCTGCACCGCCAACATCTGGAACAAGATACTCTGCTCAGTGCGGAACGCATCAGCGACGTCATCCACCACAGCACCACCGAGTACATGTTGCGCAACGATCGAGAAGGTCTATATCACTCGATCCAGACCATGGCGGCTGAGCCCGGAGTGGAGAAGATCCGCATCTTCGACCAAGAAGGCAGAATCACCTATACCACCGATTCAGTCGAAGAGAACCACGTTGTCGATAAGACCGCCGAGGCCTGCTATGCCTGCCACGCCCAGTCTCAACCTTTGGCCCGCCTGAATCGCCCGGACCGCTTCCGCATTTATCGCAATGCCGCGAGAGCCCGCATCCTCGGCATCATCACTCCGATCGAGAATCAGCCGGCGTGCTCCAACGCCGCCTGCCATGCGCATCCCGCGGAGCAGCGGATCCTTGGGGTACTCGACACCAATCTTTCTCTCGCCAAGGCCGACGTCCAACTGGCTGAAAGCAGCCGCCGCATGATTGCGTACACTGGCTGTGCCTTGCTGCTGATCGCCCTCCTTAGCTGGTTCTTTGTCTGGCAAGTGGTCGGACGGCCGGTGAAGGCGCTGGAACGCGGCACCGAACGCCTCGCCGCGGGCGGGTTGGGCTATCAGATTGAAGTGCACTCCAAGGACGAAATCGGGGACCTCGCCAGCTCTTTCAATGACATGAGTCGTCAGTTGTACTCGGAGCACAACGAGAACGTCGCCTGGACCCATACGCTCGAACAGCGCGTCGAGCAAAAGACCCGGGAACTTAAGCGCGCCCACGAGCATGCGCTGCACACCGAGAAGATGGCCTCCATCGGCAAGATGGCCGCCGTGCTCGCGCATGAGATCAACAATCCGCTCTCGGGCATCCTCACCTACGCCAAGCTGCTGCGCAAATGGATCGACCGCGATGACGCTGGCCGCAATCATCGCCAGGAAATCTGCGACTCCCTCGACCTTATCGCCTCCGAGAGCCGCCGCTGCGGCGATCTGGTCAGGAATCTCCTCACTTTTTCCCGCACCACGCCCATGAACCTGCAAGCGACCAACCTGAACCAGGTCGTCGATCGCACCTTGCGCCTGGTGCAACACCAATTGGATCTTGCGGGCATTCACGTACAACCACAACTCGATCTCGAGTTGCCCCCGGTCCTGTGCGACGCCGCCCAGATCGAGCAGGTGCTCCTCGCGCTGGTCATGAATGCCCTGGACGCCATGCCGCAAGGAGGCAATCTGTGGATTACGACCAGTTGCAACCGCGAACCCAACCACGTCCGCATCGTGGTGCGCGACGACGGCTCCGGCATTCCGCCCGAAATCCTGCCGCGCATCTTTGAGCCCTTCCTCACCACGAAAGAGACCGGACGCGGCGTGGGGCTGGGCCTGGCCATTAGCCACAGCATTCTTGAGCGTCACAACGGAAGCATTGAAGTGCAGTCGGAGGCCGGCCGTGGCACCACTTTTACCGTAACTCTGCCCTGGGAAGCGGACGCCGAAAGAATTGCGCCGTCCCTGGATAACGAAATTGCCGCGAACCCTAGCGGGAGGTGATCGAACGTGGAAACACAAGGCAAATTACTGATTGTCGACGACGAACTCAGCGTCCGCGACTCTCTTGGGAAGTGGTTTCGGGAGGAAGGATACGAAATCGGAACCGCCGAAAGCGCAAGCGACGCGCTCACCCGCATGGCCGAGAATAAGTGGGACCTGGTTTTGCTCGACATCAAGATGCGCGGTACCGACGGCATCGAACTGCAGCGCCGCCTCCACGAGATGGATCCCGACCTTATCGTCATCATGATGACTGGCTACGCCTCGGTCGAAACCGCAGTCGCAGCCCTGAAGAACGGTGCCTATGACTATGTCAGCAAGCCGCTCGACCCTGACGAGATCGCCCATCTGGTAAAAAAAGCTCTTGCCCATCACCGAGCGGAAAAGGAAAACGTTCAACTGCGCGCGACCGTTGCCGAAATCACGCGTCCCGGCGAACTCGTGGGACAGAGTTCGGCGATGCGCAAAGTATTCGAAGCCATTGAAACCGTCGGCCCCACCGATGCCAACGTCTTGATCACCGGCGAGAGCGGAACCGGCAAAGAGCTGGTGGTTCGCGCCATTCACGCCGCTAGCATGCGTCGCTTCCATCCGTTGGTGGTCATCCACTGCGGCGCCCTGACCGAGACGCTGCTCGAAAGCGAGTTGTTTGGCCACGAAAAAGGCGCCTTCACCGGCGCGCAATACCGCAAGAAGGGAAAATTCGAAATCGCCGAAGGCGGCACCGTATTTCTCGACGAAATCGGTGACATCAGCCTGAAGACCCAGACCGACCTGCTGCGCGTCCTGCAAGAGCGCGAGATCACCCGCGTCGGCGGCAACCAAGTCATCAAAGTCGATTTCCGCTGCGTGGCCGCCACCAACAAGAATCTCGAAAACATGATCGAAGAGGGCACGTTTCGTCCCGATCTTTTTTATCGGCTCAACGTTTTCCGCATCGAGCTACCCGCGTTGCGCGAGCGCCGGGAAGACATTCCGCCGCTCGTCGAACACTTCGTGCGCAAGTTTGCCCTCGCCATGAACAAGCACGTCACGCGCATCTCGCCCACCGCCATGGACCAGTTGCAGCAGCAGCCCTGGATGGGCAACGTGCGGGAGCTTGAAAACGCGGTAGAGCGAGCCATGGTCGTCGCGCAGGAGCCCGAGCTTCGCGAACAGGACTTCATCTTTAAGTCACAGCCAGCGCTCGCTGCCGCCGGTAAGAGTCTGGACGAAATAGAGCGCGCCCACATCCTCCGTATTCTTGAAGACTGCGGCGGTAACCAGAGCCGCGCCGCCGAGATCCTCGACATCGACCGCGTCACGCTCCATCACAAACTGAAGCGCTACGGCTGGAGCCGCTCTCCGGTGGAAACTCATTGACGAAGCTCGATGCAGCTCAATAAACGACGCGCGATGAAGCTGCCTGAGTGAGCCTGGTCTGAATGAACATGGTGCATCTGCTCCCGGTCGGTAAGGTGGACGTCTCACTCCTGCGGAACTTGCGCGCCGCCATTCCCCAGTGTCTATCGGTTGCCTGTGAGATTTTTCCCATCGAGCTCGATCCGGCCCCGGCATACCACGCCGAGCGCCAGCAATATCATTCCTCCGAAATCCTGCAGCGCATGCAGGCTCTCGTGCGCCCGCAAGACTGGCGTTTGCTGGCCGTTGCCGGCGTCGATCTCTACATCCCCATACTGAAATACGTCTTCGGAGAAGCCCAAATGGCAGGCCCGTGCGCGGTCGTTTCCACTTACCGCCTGCGCCAGGAGTTCTACGGCCTCGACCGGGATGACGCCTTGCTCAACCAGCGCCTCCTTAAAGAATCCATTCACGAGTTGGGCCACACCCTGGATTTGCGCCACTGCCAGGACTACCGCTGCGTCATGGCTTCCTCCCACGCCGTAGAGTGGATTGACCTGCGAGGGAGTACGCTATGCGATTCCTGCCGGTGCCAGGTGGAATTGAAGACGGCTGTGCCGGGAAGGCGCAATTGACTGTGGCACGGGAAGGAATGCGGTTCGTATCAGGGTATGCCTTCAATCGATCACGCCTTTAGGCGTTGCCGCGTTTGATTCACGCCACCCAACCCGCCAATGCAGGTTGGGTGGCACGAATCCGGCTGTCTTCTGGGGGAAGTCAAACTGCACCAAGCTGGGCAGGCTGCACGCGGACGTGATACAAGTACGGCGCACAAGATATCCCTTAGACGCGCCGGCCGCTGCAAGCGGTACCTCAGCCCCGCACGTGCAGCAGGCCATAGACCCGCTTCCCGTAGTAAGCTTCCGCCATAACGAAGTCCAGCGAGGTGACTATGCTGCAGGGCCAGACAGCTCTGGTAACTGGGGCCAGCCGGGGAATCGGGAAGGAAATTGCCCTTGAATTGGCGCGGAATGGATACCGCGTTGCGGTGAACTACTACAACGATCCGGCGCCTGTGGTGGATGCGACCGTAGCTGAGATTCGCGCCCTGCAAGCCGACGGGCTTCGCAATAACGTGCTCCCCATTGAGGCCGACATCCGCTCCAGCAGCCAGGTGACGGCGATGTTCGATCGCGTGATCGGCGCTTTCGGGCAGCTCGATCTCTTGGTTAACAATGCCGGAGTACAGACCTGGAAACCGCTTCTCGACGTGACCGAGGAAGAATGGGATCTGGTCGTCGACACCAACCTGAAAGGTTGCTTCCTGTGCACGCAACAGGCCGCGAAGTACATGAAAGACCACGGAGGAGGTTCGATCGTGAACCTGGGCTCGGGTTGCAACAAACTCGCGTTCCCGTCTCTGGTGGCCTACACAGCGAGCAAGGGCGGAATTGAGATGCTCACCAAAGAGGCTGCTGTTGAGCTGGGTCCTTATGGAATACGGGTAAACTGCATTGCACCCGGATCGATTGAGTCCGAGCGCACCCGAGCGGAGGACCCAGATTACGCGGGCACATGGTCCAAGCTGACCCCCTTGGGGCGCGTGGGTACGGCCTCCGACATCGCACCCACGGTCGTTTTTCTCGCCAGCAAGGGAGCATCGTTTATCAGCGGACAGACTATTTGGATCGATGGAGCGCTGTTCACCAAAGCGCAGTGGCCGTATAAGAAGTGATGCATGGCACGACTTTGCTCGAACTGACGTTGACTGCAGATCGAGTTCGGACGGCACGAACCCGGTCCTCGTAGTACACTTTCCGGCATGATGCCAAGACCCCTCACGACCGTATGCGTTACCGTCCTGCTCAGCCTGTCGATCGGCGGACTCGCCCTCGCGCAGGCCGGCAAAAGACATGATCAAGCAGTTCAGCAAAAACCTTTTGGCACGCGGGACGGGAGGCCCGTCAACTTGTATACGCTAACAAACGCAAACGGTGTCGAAGTGGATGCGATGAGCTACGGCGGCATCATTCTTTCTATTCGTGTTCCCGACCGCAAAGGCCAGTTTGCTGATATCGTCCTCGGCCACGAGACCCTCGACGGCTACATCCCGAATCCGCCGTACATTGGCGCCGTTGTCGGTCGCTATGCCAACCGCATCGCCAACGGCACATTCAGCCTCGACGGCAAGACGTACACTTTGCCCAAGAACGACGGCTCCAACACGCTGCACGGCGGCGTCGACAAGACTTTCAACAAAGTTGTTTGGGATGGCGAACCCCTGAAAGGCAAAGCCGGTGTCACCTTCACCTACCTCAGCAAAGATGGCGACGATGGCTGGCCGGGCAATCTGAAAGTCAGAGTGACCTACACCCTGACGAATGACAACGAACTGGTTATCGACTATGAAGCCACCACCGACAAGGCCACGCCCATCAATCTCAGCCAGCACAGTTATTTCAATTTGGCGGGAGAAGGCACCAGCGACATTCTGAATCACGAACTCATGCTCAATGCCGACCGATTCACCCCGGTCGACAAGAATCTCATCCCCACCGGCGAACTCCGCCCCGTCAAAGGAACGCCTCTCGATTTCACGAAGTCCACCAGAGTCGGTGCCCGCATCGACGACCCCTACGACCAGATGGTCCTTGCCCACGGCTACGATCACAACTGGGTCATCAACCGCAAAGGCGACGGCTCTCATCCTTGCCGCACGCGTCTACGAACCCACCAGTGGCCGCGTGATGGAAGTGTCCACGACCCAGCCCGGCGTTCAGTTCTACACCGGAAACTTCCTCGACGGCACCGTTACCGGCAAGCAGGGCCACGTTTACAAGCGGCGTTACGGCCTTTGCCTCGAAACCCAGCACTTCCCGGATTCGCCGAATCACCCGGATTTTCCTACAACAATCCTGAAGCCGGGCGAGACATTCCACCAGAAGACGGTGTTCAAGTTTTCGACGCAGTAAGAATGGGCGATTGGAAGAGTGGCATCCCGTAGGGATGCTTGACCGTGGCCCGGCGTTTCCGACGCCGAGTCTGCATGATGATTTTGGAATCTCCGTCCCGCCAGGGACGACTGAAAAGCGCATGGAGTGAAGGATGGTTTCAGCCGTGCCTCCGGCACGGAGGTGGTTAAGGAGGTACGTACCCGCCGCTTGAAGCGGCGGGCTACTGTCAGAGATCCCTACGGGCTCCATCGTCGAGCACTGATGAATCAGGACGAACTGCGGCACGCATTAAGCGCTCGATCGATGGAAGGGCCCGTTCAACGAACTCGGTCCCGCTGTCCTGAGCGATTAATTGGTCGCAACGCTACTCCCCTCGCAACTCCTCCACCAACGCCTTCTCCACGCGCCGACAATGCTCCGCCTTAAGCTTCGCTCCACCCGACGTCAGATAAAACGTATCAATCGCCATCTGCCCCTCAGTGTCAATCAAAGCAATCTCAATATTGCACTCCTGATCCGATAGGCACGACGCAATTCGGTGCAGCAGCCGCGGACGATCCTGCGTAATCACCTGCACCAGCGTGCTGGTCGACGAGCACGAATCATCAAACTCAATCTTCGTTTCCACTTTTACCTTCGCGATCGCGCCCTTCTCCGCACGTTGCCGGTCCCGCAGCATCTTCTCCAGATCAGCCTGGCCGAGAAGCACATCCGTCACACTGCGCTTGAACCGCTCCCACTCCGAAAGATTCAGCTCCAGCGTCCGAAATCGGTCCGTAAAGTAGAGCGTGTCGACCACGGTCCCCGCCTCATTCGAGAACGCGTTGGCCTTCACAATGTTCATCCCCCATGCCGCCAGCACGCCCGCCAGCTTAGCAAACAGAAACGGCCGGTCTCTGGTTACCAATGTCAGCTCATACCAGTGCCGTCCGCGCTTCAACTCAACCTGCACCGGGTCTTCGCCCAGCTCGTCGGCCATCCCCATGTGCCGCATCACTTCTTCCGCGGAATGCACCAGCAAATACCTCTGAGGAAATCCCTCCAGAAACCCCTTGAACTTGCTGCTGGTGACCGGTGCCAGCGACCGCAGCCGCGCCAGCTTTTCATCATTCACATCTGCATGCACCCGCTGGTCGGCGCTGCGGTTCAGGTAATTCTCGGCCCCCATGTAGAGCTGCCAAACGTTCTCCGCCTTCCACGGCGTCAACGCCTCCGGATTCACCGCCTTGATGTCGGCATAAGTCAGCAGGCACAGCATCTTCAAGCGCTCCGGTGTTCCTACTTTGTCGGCAAATGTCGCCACCGTCTCCGGATTGAAAATGTCGCGCCGCAGCGCCGCCGACATCTCCAGGTGACTGCCGATCAAGAACAGAACGTCCGCCCGCTCCTTCGGATCAACGTCCAGCCGGTCCATGGCACGGCTCGCAATGTCCAGGCTGGCCTCCACGTGATTGCCGCCGGGTACGCCCTTTCCCGTGTCATGCAGCAACAATGCTAGATACAGCAGCTCCGGATTTTCCAGTTCGCCGAGCAGTTCCGCGTAGCGTTTGTCCCACTCCGACTGCGACTGCTTCAGCCGGTGCAGGCTCTCGATTGCCAGAAACGAATGCTCGTCCACTGTGAAGCGATGATAGAAATCGCGCACCACCAGCGAGTCGATGAGCTTGAGTTCCGGCAGCAGGAGCGTCAACAGCCGCAGCGAATGCATGGCGCGAAGCGCGTCCGCCGCATGCGGTTGCAGCAAAGTCTCTTGCAGGTAGAGCCAGAGCTCCGCTCCCCGGGGCGGCATCGACGCCAATGCCGGAAGCGCCTGCTCGATGCGGTACTCAGTGGTCGCGCTCAATTTCAGCCCGTGGTGTGCCATGAAGTGGAACAATCGCAGCAACACTTCAGGATCCTGCAGCGCCGAGGGCTGCTGCAGAAAGATGAGCCCATCCACCACGGAAAAATCCGGCGTCGTAAGCCGCGACCGCCAGCTCTGCACCTGCCGGTACAGCGCCGACCAAGCTTCCGGAATTTCTTCCAGCAGTTGCGTCACGGTGCGCTGGACGGCGCGCGCATGCCCGAAATAAATCCGCATCCAGTCCGCGGCCGAGAGTTCTGATGATTCCCCGGCTCCAATTTTCCGCGCCGCCGCTTCGTCCTGCGCCTCCCAGCTCAACGTGTTGTCGTCCCGCCCGTGCCGGAAGTGAAGAAAGCATCGCGCCGACATTAGAAAGTCCAGCGCCGCCTCCAGTTGCTTGCGCACCGGAGCCCGCAGCGAACTCGCATCCGGCCAGTCGTGCAGCTTGTCCATCGCCGATATGAGCGCAAGCCAGCAGGCCACATTGCAGTCGCGCAACCCGCCCGGCGCCTCCTTCAAATTCGGTTCCAAGTGGTAAAGCGTCATTCCATACTTCGCATGCCTCTCCCGCGTGACCTCTGCCAGCCCCTGCAATAGAGCCTTGGATTCCCGCATCACGAGCTTGGGGATTACCTTGTCATGCAGCCGCCGGAACAGGTCGTGATCGCCTGCAAGATAGCGGCAGTCGAGAAGAGAAATGGTGAACTCAGTATTGCTGGCGTCGAAGCGGTCGCACTCGCTCAACATCCGCGACGCCGGACTCAGCTTCAGCCGCAGGTCCCACAATTCCTGTGAAAAGCGGCGAACGGGATCTTTGAACGCTTTCTCGGCCTCGCGGTCCCCAAAAAGAAAAAGTAGATCAATATCGGAATAAGGAAACAGCCATCCGCGGCCGAAACCTCCCGTGGCCACAAGTGCAAAGTTGGCAGGCTTGGCCGCGTCAGGCGAAACGATATCGCGCCACAGCCGTGCAAGAATGTCTTCCACCAGCCGTGTGCGTTGCGCCACGGCCGCGCGCCCGTCGCCGGCCTTTTCGAACTCTCGCTGAATACGCGCTGATTCGTCGCTGAGGGAACTCCGTAGTTCGCTGATCAATGAGGACGCTGCCATCATGAATGTAATTCACCCCTGCGACACCAGCCACTGGGGGAGGGGCAATTCACCACTGCCTGTCAGATGCCGTTCCGGTCGCGTCCCGGTAGAAATTGTTGTCGTAGCCTCGCGGAAGCTCGCGTCCAACCGCCTACAGAGCTCCCTCGCCCCGCTCGTCATTGCGAATGCGGATCGCCTCATCGACACGAGACAGAAAAATCTTCCCGTCGCCGATCTTTCCCGTGCGTGCCGCCCCCAGGATGGCCTGCACTGCCTTCTCCACCATCGCATCGGCCAGCACCATCTCCAGCTTGGTCTTGGGAATCAGATCCACGCTGTACTCGCGCCCGCGGTAAACCTCGGTATGCCCCTTCTGCCGTCCGTGCCCTCGCACCTCGACTACCGTCATGCCTTCGACGCCGATTTCATGCAGCGCGGTTTTCACCGCTTCCAGCCTGGAGTTTTGAATGACTGCCTCGATCTTCGTCATAATGTCGTCAAGTCCTGTTCTGCGTCCTTCACGCTGTCGCCGCGTCAGAATGCCCCAACAACTCGCGGCCAGCCTCTACGCCGACGCCTCCCAATAATAGCCCTCTTCTCCGTGTTGGGAGAGATCCAGTCCCTGCACTTCTTCCTCCTCCGCAACTCGCAACCCGATGGTCATATCTACCAGCTTCAAGATCGCCAGGGTCCCCACAGCGCCGAGGACCCAGGCAATCGCGACGCCCACCAGTTGACTCAGTAGCTGATGTGCGTTTCCTTCCAGGAGTCCGGAAGGCAGAACATTCCCCTGCGCATCCTTGAAAATCGGATTGACCGCACTCACCGCGAAAACTCCCGTAAGCAACGCCCCTAGCGTCCCGCCCGCCCCGTGTACTCCGAACGCATCCAGCGAATCGTCATAGCCGAACTTCGCCTTCACCTTGGCCACCATCCCGTAACAGAAGACGCCGGCAATAAGGCCGATCGCCAGGGCAGCCATCGGTTTCACAAAACCAGAAGCTGGCGTGATTGCCACCAGCCCCGCCACCGCTCCCGAAACCCCGCCCAGTACGCTGGGTTTGCCATTGCGGATCCACTCCGCCCCGGCCCATCCAAGGGCTGCCGAGGCAGCCGCAAAATGGGTCGCCACAAACGCGCTCGTCGCCAGGCTTCCGGCAGCCAGCGCGCTCCCGGCATTGAATCCAAACCATCCCACCCAAAGGAGGCATGCTCCGATGAAGCTCAGCACTACGCTGTGCGGCGGCATCTGCTCCTTTGGATATCCCACGCGCTTCCCCAGATATAGCGCGCACACCAGCGCAGAAACTCCCGAAGTAACGTGCACCACCGTTCCGCCCGCAAAATCCAACGTCGGGAAACGCCCGCCCAAAGACGCATTCAGCAGCCCACCCTTGCCCCATACCATGTGTGCCATCGGGTCATAAACGACGACCGACCACAAAACCGTGAACACCAGCATGGCGCTGAACTTCATGCGCTCGGCGAACGCTCCGGCAATCAGCGCTGGAGTAATGATGGCAAACATCAACTGGTAGACCATGAAGGTCTGTGCCGGGATCGTGGGCGCGTAAGCCCCATCCGGCGACGCTCCCACGCCCTTCAGAAAGATGTTGTGCAGCCCGCCAATGAAACTGTTCCCCGAGCCAAATGACAAGCTGTAGCCGAACAGCCCCCACAGCACGGTGATGACCGCCATCAAGGCGAAACTTTGCATCATCGTGCCCAGCACATTCTTTTTTCTCACCAGCCCGCCATAGAACAGCGCTAGTCCGGGCCCGGTCATCATGAGCACCAGAGCCGCGCTGGTTAGCATCCACGCATTGTCGGCGGAACTCTTGGCGTCTGTGGTTTGCTGCTCCAGTTTGGCCAACCGCGAATTCATGTCAGTCGCCGGACTCGGCGCGACCCCTGCATTCTGGGCCCGAACCACCGACACAAATGTTAAGAGCAGCAGAACCGTCGCCAGCCCGGCGATCAACCGACACTTCAACCTTGTTCCTCCCTTCCGAAGATTTGAGGATGAACCCCAATCCAAGACCGCCTCACTTTAACGTCCACGGCAGTCTGCACGGAAATCGAAACTATTTATCGTTGCTATCAGGTTTTGTTATTGAGTCAGCCTAGAACTTGAACTGAACATCCAACTGCATCCGGCGAGGCTGGGCCGCGAATGGCATGCCGAAAAGCGGCGAAAAATTGGTCGGGCGTCTTATTCTCGTTTCTATGGTGTTTCCCCGATGTTCCTTAAGTAGAAGTATCCAGAGAATATGCCTTCCAGTGCGGCTCTCTTTTGCAATGGTGACCCACGCTGGAAGTGTGCGTCACGGCAAGTGGAGGGCCTTAGTGTCTACCGAAAAGGCGAGTACTACCTTCCCAGGAAAAGTCGAAAGGGTTATTCACGCTCATCCCGGTTCCGGCGAACCAGAAAAAGCTCAGATCGCGGTCGAGGGCGCCGATCACCTTTATCGAGAGATTCGGGTTCCGAATAGTCTGACCGACTCTCATGGGCAGAAAGTTAAGCTCAAAGAGGGAGCCGAGGTCGAAGTCAAAATCGAGGCGGACCCAGTAGTCCCAAAAGCGGCGCTCCACCAGGGACAAAGTAGGACTCCGAGGGCGTAAGCCCGCTTCGGGGGTGTAATCATCTGGAAAACTGAGGCCCCTCGGAGTAAAACTCTTTGACGGACCCACGGAGATTATTTCGCCGGCCCCTTCTGTTCCTCCGCTGCAGGCTTGGCAAACTTCGCGTCATCCACCGGAACGTTCTGCTTTACATCGCTCACCTGGATCGTGAATCGCCCACTGGGCCGCGCCAGCGTCCAGCGATACGGAATCTTCACTCCATTGGTGGCGCGATAATCCGCGTAATCGATCTGCGTCGGCAGCCATCCCAGCGCGGTCTCTCCGAACCGCACCAGTCGAACCAGTAATCCGGATTGCCCGTCAAAGTACAACCGGATCGGAGGCTTTCCCTCGCGGCGCCCCACCACCACGTAAGCCTCGTGATCGCCGACTTTCTCCATGCCGCGCACCTGCATCTCGCTGAACATCGCCTTCAAATGCGTGGCCAAATGCAAATCGGCATCAATCGACGCCCCATCCAGATCGCTGCCGTGCATCTCGCGTAGCGGACGCCCCGGCGTGCCCAGCCATCCGGCCTGACCATCGAATGCCGTAATGCTATCGCCGTCAGCCATGTGTGTGAACGACACGCGCTTGTCCGGATCCTTCGAATAAAGATCGATCGGCAGGGATTTCCCGCCAAAATCGATCGTCCCTTTCATGACGCGGCTGGTGACCTTATCGATCGCCGCCGCTCCGCCCGCCGCCTGCACATACTTGTCGAGCAGTTGCTCTGCCGCCGGTCCTGTGCTCTCCTTTCGCTTCAGCCGGTTTTGGTCCGCCCATAGCTTCTTTGGGCTGAGCTTCTTTAGGTTCCTCAGTCATCACCGCCGGGATCGCCTGAGGGTCCGCACTGCCGCGGTGGCACGAATAGCACGTCACCTCACGGTGCCCCTCGAAGTTATCCTTATTGATGGCGAACATCATCTCCATCATCTTGCGCGCAGTCTGTTTGGGTTTCTTGTCATCTTTTTCAAAGGCGTTCTGCACGTGGCAGAATTCACATTCCACCCCCAAGGACGCAGTGATGAACTGCATGGTTGGGAATAACTGGTCGGCGGGAACTCCCTTGAGCACCTGGATGTTCTTGAACTGCTCCTCAGCCTTCTTCGCTCCGGGAGCGTTGGGGCCCGCTGGAGGTGTGCCTGGCGTCTGCGCCGCCCCATTCGACTGCGCCCTGCCGCCGATCACGAGTCCAAATACCACGACAAACCCCACGATGGCCAGAACTTCCGTTCGCTTTGAATTCATCGATTTCTTTTCCTCACTTGGAATGTATAAATAGTGTCGGGCAGTCCTGACTTTCTTCGCGATCTCTGCGTTCCCTTTAGCAGCCCTCAGCGGTTTAAGATTTTAGGCGTCAGCCCCAGAGTGTAACAGCCCGCACTAAGTGCCTCAGCGACGGTTGCTGTAAACATACTTCCCCGAAATCTCCGCAACCACGACCTTGCTCGGCAAAAGCGCATCCACCTTCGCTTTCAGATGCGGGGGCACAAACAAGAACACCCGCTCCTGTCCAGTCCAGTACCGCTGTAAATCCGCATCGCTCAAATAGATTTTCGGAGCATCCGGGAACGTCGACCCAAACCACATCGAAGTCGTCCGCCCTTCCACCAGTTCCACCGGCCGTTGCAAATAAAACAGCAGCGACGATCCAAAGGCCTGATCGCCATAAATCATCACTCGATCCTCTGGCCGCGCCCGCGCCGCAATCTCGCGCGCCAAATCCTTCGACGACAAATACGGCCCAAATCGTCCCAGCGCAATATGCGCCGCCACCAGAAAAATCGCCATGCCCGCCGCCAGTGCCCACGTCGCTGCGTAGTGTCGTACGCCAAATCCGCAGAAGAAAAGAAAGCAGCGGAGCCATCATCAATGCAACAGCTGCCAGGGCCGCCGGCAAACGCAACGCAGCAAAAGACGCATAACTCAAATCCAGCACGTGCGACGTCGAGAGCGTGTCCGTATCCATATTGTGCTTCGCCAGCACGATCCCAATGTCGGGCTCAAACGGCAGATGCCGGGACTGCCACAGAAGAGTCAGCAGAGTCGCACTAGCAGCCAGTCCCACCACCGCCAGCGCTCCCGCCGAGATTCTGAGCCAACCCTTGCGCACACCGAGACCGCAGTCGCTCCATTCACATTGCGCAATTCCATCCGCCAGCAGCATCAGCAACGGGAAGTATGCCGGGAACGTGTAGTACTCCTGGTTGGTTGATATCGCAAAGAAGACCAGCACCACTCCCGAAAGTGTCCAGCACAACAATCGGGTCCGTGCGCCAACATCACTTCGCCGGGGCGCTCTGCGTTCGTCAATGATCGTGCGGATCGCCGCGGGCAGATACAAGCTCCATGGAAATAGCCACACCAGATGCAGAGACCAATAAAGCGCCCAGGGAAGCTTGTTGTAATCTCGCGGATACCGCCTCCCCAGAAATCTCAGAAAATGTTCGTTGACAAAATAAAACCAGAAGAATCCATGTCCGCCCTGACCACCCGTATTTCGCAGCCCCGCTAGTATGTGCCACGGCGCAGCGATCAGCAGAAATAGCGCCAGTCCCGACGCCAACCGGAACTCACGCCACCGCCGCCACTCCCCGGTCACCGCCAGGTACAAAAACGCTGCCCCGCCCGGAAACGCCAGCGCAATCAGCCCCTTCGTCAGCACTCCCAGAGCCACGCACGCGTATCCCGCATACCATTGCCACGCATGCCCGTCCCGCTCCAGAGCGTTCAAAAAGAAATACAGCGACGCGGCGATGAGCAGACTCAGCAGCACGTCGGGAATCAGCACGCGGGTAAACAAAAACACGCCCGCACTCGTGTACACCAGCAATCCCGCATAAATTCCCGCCCGCTCTCCAAAGGCACGACGTCCCCAGGCAACGGCCAGCACTCCGAGCAGCAGCACCGAAAGCGCCATGGGCAGCCGCGAAGCAAACTCATTCACTCCAAAAATGTGATAACAGAACGCCACCATCCAATAAGGCAGCGGAGCCTTCTCCAGATAGCGCACGCCGTTCACGTGCAGCGTGACGTAATCCCCGCTCACGAACATCTCGCGCGCCGCTTCGGCATGCGTGCTGTCCGCGTCGTCGAGCAGAGCCGGCGAGAACAGCGAACCGACATACACCGCCACAAACACCACCGCCAGCGCCCAATACGACGCCGCACGCAGCGGCTGTGGCACGCGATTCGCTTCTTCAGAAATTGTTGGCGTGGAAATAGCGCTCAATTGGCGTGAACCCATTCAAGTGTTACAGAGGACAACCCGCACCCGCAAGCGACTTCGGCAAGCGGGCATGAAATGCAGTTCCGAAGGGACGAAACAATTTAGTCCAGCGCTTCCAGCGCTGGGTAAGCAAGAAAGAGAGGAACAAGTCGCAGAGGGACGACACCCGCACTACTGCTTCTGCTGGACCCCGGGTTTCTCTTCCCCGTGCCGCACAAAATACTGCCACTTATCCATCCCCGCCGCCACCGCCACATCAAAGAACCCCACCATCATTTCGTCGGACGTCTGATCGCCCCACGTCACCGTCTTCGTCGGATCGGGATTGTGCGGATTATTCTTCGAATTGTCATACCACGCAATCGCCCGCAATCGCGTCCCGGCCTTCAACACGCGCGGCTCGGCCAGCCTGTAACTCAACTGCCAATGAAAGTGATAGTTCACCCGCAACAATACTTCCACGCTGCCATCGTCATGCACAATGTCGTACTCAAACCGCTTCCCGCGCAGATGCATGTGCGGAAACAGGCTGAGCAGCGTGGCGTCATTGGGCAACGTGCCCTGCACTTCCACGCGAAAATCATCCGCGCCCGGCGGAATGATCAGCGCATGATTGTTCAACTGCAGCGTGATCACTCTCTGCTTCGGCGGCATCTTCGCAAATACCAGCCCAATGCTGGTCTGATCCTGATCCGCTGACCCGTTGGTCGTGTAGTGCATCTGAAACACGAAGATCGGATCCCGCCGGCACAAACTTCGCCATCCCGTCCGGCCACTGGTCCGGCGAACTGCCCGGCGCATACACCAGCAGCAGATCGCTGGTCGTCTCGTGCGCCTCGCGCCGCTCCAGCGGATCGTTCAACGTCGACGCCGTGAACGGCTTCCCAACCGGCGCGTGCCGCAGCCACTGCGAATCGGGCGGGCGAATATACACCACCGCGTGATGCACGTGCGCCGGGCTGCCCGGCCGGAACTCTGACATCTGCACCCACCGGTCTTCCGCAAAATGCGTGGGCACAATCTCGTATGTGTATTCAACTTCGCCCCGTGCCGGAATCTGCACCGGCATAGGCATCTTCACCACCACATCAGGCTGCGGAATGTTCCATCCCGTAGCCCATTTCCGCGGCGCAGGCGCGTCGTGCGCATCGCCCGCCGGCGCCCCCGCGTCAGACCATGCCAAAATCGTCGCGATCTGCTGCGGGGTCAAGGAAACATCGTTGGCAAAATGCCCATACCGCGGATCGGCAAACCACGGTGGCATCATCTTCATCTCGACCGCATGTGCCATCGCTGCCACCCATGGACGCGTCTGCTCGTAGGTCACCAGCGGCATGGGCGCAACTTCGCCCGCTCGATGGCAACTCTGGCAGTGATCCTGCAAAATTGGAAGCACATCCTTATAGAAGGTAGGAGGAGCACTGCCCCGCGCACCGGCGCTCGGCAGTTGCCACGCTGCAGCCGCAGACAACAGCGCCGCGAACAAAATCCCAAATTTCCTCACGAGCGCAGAAACTCCAACGTTAATGCCCAAGCCTGCCGCGCCGCTATGGGCTCATATGCTCCACGCTCGTCGCAGAAAAACGCATGATCAGCGTTCGAAAATACCACATTAGCGTAGATCTTGTGCTGCACATCCAGAGCGTCAGTGACCGCCTTCCGGTGCTCCGGCGTTATGTGTTTATCCAATCCACCCCAAATCAACAGCGCCGGCCCATGCAGTTTCGAGGCCCGGTCGAGCAGTCCAGGTGCGATTCCTCCTCCATAGAACGAGACCGCCTTTCGCACCGGAACCACGCTGTTCGCCAGAAACGATACGCGGCCTCCCATGCAGAATCCCACACACGAAATCGCGTCTGCCTTTACTTGCGAATTCGAACGCAGCCACTCATAGGTGGCCCTCACATCCGCCTCCGCAGCCTCGTTCGTCACTGCCTGGTAATGCGGCATCACGGCCGGGAAGTCCGTATAGCTGCCCTCGAATCCTGGCGGCGCCGTGCGATGAAACAATTCAGGTGCGATGGCCACGTATCCCTGCTCAGCGAACCGCTCGGTCACATTGCGAATATGTGAGTTGACGCCGAATGCCTCCTGGAAGACCATTAGGCCCGGATGTGGCCCGCCACTCGCGGGCCGTGCCACGTACGCCGACATCGGTCGGCTGTCAGCCACTTTCAGTTCGATTTTCTCCTTCATGATTCCAGCTTGCGCCATAACCCTGTTCGAAGCCTCCTGAATCTACTCGAACGCCGACCTCTGGCTTTCCGAGCGGTTTCTCCTCAGTCTCGCACAAAACCCTCATGGGGACCCGCGATCACAGCGCAGCCCCTCGAAAAATGCTACATTCATCAATTCATGTCTGCCCCCAATTCCAGCTTCGTTCGCGCCTGCAAGTCTCAGCCTGTCGACCGCACGCCCGTCTGGTTCATGCGTCAGGCCGGGCGCTACATGCCCGAGTACCGCGCGGTTCGCAAGCAGCACTCGCTGCTCGAGATCTGCAAGAAGCCCGCGCTCGCCGCCGAGGTCACGATCACCGCTGCCGAAATCCTCGGCATCGACGCCGCCATCATCTTCGCCGACCTCTTGCTGCCCCTCGAAGTCATGGGCCTGCCCTTTCACTTTTCCGCCGGAGAAGGCCCCGTCATCGAGAAGCCCGTTCGCAGCAAAGAGGACATTGCGGACCTGCGCACCGACCGCGCCGCCGAACTCGGCTACGTCTCCGAAGCCGTGAGCCTGGTCGCGAAGCATTTCGCCAACCGGGTCCCGGTGATCGGTTTCTGTGGCGCTCCCTTCACCCTCGCCAGCTACATGATCGAAGGCGGAGGCTCGCGCAACTACATCCACGCCAAGAAAATGATGTACAACTCTCCCACCGACTGGGACGCGCTGATGCGCAAATTGGTTGTCGTCACTGCCGCCTACTCCGCCGAGCAGGTGCGCGCCGGCGCCGACGTGATTCAGATTTTCGACAGTTGGGTCGGATGCCTCAGCGTGGAGGACTATCGCCGCTACGTGCTCCCGCACGTCACCGGCATGGTGAAGCAGTTGCAGAAAACCGGAGCGCCCATCATTTATTTCGGCACCGACAGCGCCACGCTCCTTCCCGCCATGAAAGAAACCGGAGCCGACGTGATCGGACTCGACTGGCGCATCCCTCTCGACGAGGGCTGGGCTCGTCTCGATCATCAATGCGCCGTGCAGGGCAATCTCGATCCCGTCCTGCTCTTCGCCGACTGGAAAGAATTAAAGTCGCGCGCGGAAGAGATCCTCCGCCGCGCCGCCGGACGCCCCGGCCACATCTTTAATCTCGGTCACGGTATCCTGCCAGAAACACCAGTCGAAAACGTGAAGAACCTGGCCCGCTTCGTGCAAGAGTATAAAATGCCGGCCTCCGCCTCCCGCGTTGCGGCTTCCGGAAGCCGAGAGCCGGAAGCCGGAAGCCGTCGTTCATGACTCGCATTGCCATCATTGGCGGAGGCATCTCCGGCCTCGCCGCCGCCTTCGCCCTCGAAGAGCACCGCCGCGCCGGCGCCAATCTCAACTACGTTCTCTACGAAGGGTCTGCGCGCCTCGGCGGGGTCCTCCGCACCGAACACATCGACGGTTGCCTGGTCGAGGCCGGCCCCGATTCCTTCATTACCGAAAAACCTTGGGCGACCGATCTCTGCCGTGCCCTCGGCCTGGGCGACCAGCTCATCGGCTCGAACGACTCCGACCGCAAAACCTACATTCTGACCAATGGCCGCCTCGTGGTAATGCCTGACGGACTGATGTTCATGGTCCCCACAAAAATTCTCCCGACCGGCCTCTCGCCGCTTTTTTCTTGGAAGACCAAGCTGCGTATGACGCAAGAGCTGTTCCATCCCCCGCGGGCCGCCGATCACGACGAGTCCGTCGCTGCCTTCGTCGAACGCCACTACGGCTCCGAGATGGTCGACCGTCTCGCCGACCCTCTCCTCTCCGGCGTCTACGGCGGTGAAGCCGCCAGCCTCAGCGTCCGCGCCGTTCTGCCGCGCTTCGCTGAGATGGAACGCACGCACGGCAGCCTCGGCCGCGCGATGCTCGCCGCGCGCAAGAAAACGTCGGCACGGCCGCGCAGGCCCGCACCACCTCTCTTCACTTCGCTCAAGAACGGCATGCAGCACTTGGCTGAGACGGTGGTCTCGCGTCTCACCCCGGCGTCACTGCTGACGAGCACTCCCGTTCAAGCCATTCAACCGGAAGCCCGAGGATGGATCGTATCAGCTGGCATGCAATCCGATCACTTCGACGGAGTGATCCTTGCCTTGCCCGCACCCGCTGCCGCCCAAGTGCTTCGCATCGCTAGCGCCGAGCTCTCCACCGAACTCGCCGCGATCCAGTACAGTTCCTCCATCACAGTAGGCCTCGGCTATGATCGCCAAGTCCGCCAGTCCCTACCTCCCGGCTTCGGATTTCTTGTGCCCCGCAGCGAAGGCAAGAAGCTGCTGGCCGCGACTTTCGTTCACAACAAGTTTCCGCATCGCGCTCCCGAAGACCGCGCCCTGCTGCGTTGCTTCTTCGCGGGTGGGAATGCAGAAAACGTCTGGTCACTCGCCGACGACCAGATCATCGGAATCGTGCGCAACGAACTGCAGCAAATCCTAGGCCTGTGCGCCGAGCCTCTCTTCGCCCGCGTCTACAAATGGAAGTCCGCCATGGCGCAATACGGCGTCGGACATCTCGATCGCCTCGACCGCATGGAACGTCTGCGCCTGCAGTTGCCCGGCCTAGCGCTCGCCGGCAACGCCTACCGCGGCATCGGCGTCCCAGATTGCATCCGCTCAGGCCGCGACGCAGCAGAGATGTTCAAGTCCTAGGAATAATCACGTAGAGACAGCCGCCTCGGTTGTCCCGGCAGGACAAAGCCCGCCGGCCCGGCACACAAGACTCGTGACACCCTGGTTGGGTAGCCGAAAACAAAGAAGGGCCATCAACAGGATTGAAATGTTGATGGCCTTTCCCCTTGTCGTTGAGTGAAGAGGTGACTCCTAAGCGCTAACCTGGGTTTCCGGCGCTGCTGCCTCTTCAAAGGAAACCTCGCCCTCGGGATTCTGCGGCCGGCGCAAGCCGTGCCCGAACACAGCTTCCTTCACCAGTTTGAAAATGGTATGCCGGTTCTGTGCGACCACCTTCACCCACGCCAGCTTCCCCAACATGGGGAAATAGATTCCGCGGAAACAAATCCGCGCCAGGAAGATGTTGATGCGATATCCCAGGGGTTGGTCATCCAGTGAATCGACGGCCTGGGCCAGCGCTTCTGGACTGTAAGCCTGCGCCCATCCGTATTTCACTTCGGCGTGCGCTTCTTCGATGCTCATCTTCAGCGGAGTGTGCGCCATGGCGAAGGGGATAAATTCCTGCCAATGCTTCGGCCGCGTGAGCCGCCCCGCAACTTCCAGCCGTTTGTACAGCGGGGTTGCCGGCAATGGAGTCAGCAGCCCAAAAATGGGAAGCCCCGGCGGCCATGTGCGCACCTGCGTGAGCGTGCGTTCGGCCACGCCAGTCGTGTCGTTATCCATACCAAAAATAAAGGATGTGATCGCGTAGACGTTGCGCTTCGCCAGCCGCTCGAGCACTTGGGCATACTCACCGGGCTTGTTGAATCCTTTGTTGACATCTTTCAGGTTAGCCGGGTCGATCGACTCCATGCCGATGAATACCCACTTGCCCCCCGAGGCCGCGATCAGATCGATCAGTTCCTCGTCGCGCAATAGGTTGGCGCTGATTTGCGCCACCCAATGTACCTGCGCCCCGGCGGCAATGATGTCGCGTAGCAGCGACTTGGTGCGCTTCACGTTGATGGCGAAATTGTCGTCGATGAAAAACACCGCCATCTGTCCTTTTTCTTTGCGAGCGCGCGCCTTCAGAAGCAGCAGTTCGTTGACCACGCTCTCGTTGGTGCGAAAGCGAATGGAGTCGCCGAAGAATCCAGTCACCGTGCAGAACTCGCAGCCGTAGGGACAACCTCTCCCGGACTCTACAGGGATAATGCGAAACGTCCCCCAGCCTTCTCCAATCTTCTGCAGCATTGCCTTCGCCGCCTTGGGCACAAGGTTGAACTGCTCGAGATCAATCGACTGCCACGGAATCACCGGATATTGCTTTAGCGACGGCTTGCGCTCTTTGCCCGTCTCGTCTACCGGTTCGTAGACTTCCTTGAGTTCACCGCGGGCCGCGTCGTTCACCATCTGCGGCCAGGTTTCATCTGCTTCGCCCAGGGCCACGGCGTCGGCGTGGCGCGGGCCGCCGTCGCGTCCCAGGGCCTCGTCGGCCAACTCGGTGACGTGAGGTCCGCCCATCACGACTTTCACTCCCGTAGCCCGGATCGCGTCGGCGATCCGGTAGGCCTTGGCAATCATGCGGGTCATGGCACCGATGCCAACCAAATCGATCTTCTCGTCGCGGACATACTGCGCGATTTGAGCCTCGTCCATGGGCTTGGCGTTGCCGTCAATCAGCAGCACCTCGTGTCCCGGCGGAGTTAGCGATTGGAGCAGAAACATCCACAGGTGCGGCATGAAATTGCGGGTTACCCCATTGTCGGGGTTATAAAGCAGAATTCTCATGACTGCTCCCCTCCTCGGAGAGCGGGCGTGCTTCACCGCACGGAAGTGTCACGAGCGATGCCAAGATCTGGCGGATCTACTTATGTTTCAGTTGAGGCTTGACGGGAATTCAGAACCCAAGAGATTGTACACCCTTGGCGCAAGCCGATGTTTGGGTTAGTTGCTCCCTACTTCAGAAGGCCATCCATCTGCACGATATCGGCATCGCCTTCGCGGCCCAGTCGCGGGTCCCTTGCACGGTACACTTCCCCCATGCGCCTGCGCCCAGGGACGCGACGATCTCGTGCGGCCCGAGTTCTGTGCCCGCAGCTAGAGCCATGCGTGTGTCGGATTATACTTCTGATTGAGGAGTTCGAGGATAAGTGCTAGGCGGGAATTTCGGCCCTGTTTCGATTCCCCTCGCGCCGCAGCCGCGCCACTACCAAACGGATTTCATCGTAGGTAATTTCTGGAGGCAGGGCTTCTTTCAGCGTCTTCAGGCGTTCCAGCCGCTCGAGGCCCAAGCTCGCGCAGGCGGCCTCGATCACAGCCAATTTGTTTCGATCGACCCACTCCGGGCGAAATTCCAGTTCGCCTTTCTCCACCAGCCCGGCGACAGCATTCACCACCGTCGAGATCTGTCGTCCGCGAATTCGCGCAATATCCTCAAAACTCTTCCCCTCGGCGAGGAGTTGCAAAGTCTCCAGCGCTGGAGCTGTTCTTTTCTCTGGCTGCGCAGCCGGCCGCGCGCCTTCTCGATATTGCCGCAGCGCGGACAGAATTGCTTGCCCGTAGTGATCCGCTTTGCGCTCGCCGATGCCTGTGATTTTCAGCAGCTCTGCAATTGAGGTCGGCTGCAATCGGCAAATCTCATCCAGCGATGTGTCATGCAGCACTACGTATGCCGGCACACCTTGCTCCTTCGCTGTGATCCGCCGCCATTGACGCAGATACTCCCGCAAATCCTGGCTAGCTTGCGCCACTGGACCTGCAACCACTCGCACGCCACTGGCAGCCCGACGCACAGCAGCCGGAACCATCACTTCCGTCAGCCACTCGGGTGCTGCCCCGCAAACGTCGCAGCCTCCACATGCGGTCCATTTCGGTGTCTCGCCAAAGTGCGTGCAAATCTGCCGGTGGCGGCACTTCCCTGACTCGGCAAAAGCCCGAATCGTGTGATATCTCTGCCAGGCACGTTCGCGCTCAGCCGCGTCCAGAACCTGGTTCGCAAAATATCCGAGCAAACCCGCATCCTGCTTCCGCCAGAGCAAAATGCAGTCGGCAGGATTTCCATCGCGCCCGGCGCGTCCCGCCTCTTGATAAAACTGTTCCAGTGACTTGGGCAGAGCCAGATGTATGACCGACCGAACTGTCGCCTTGTTAATTCCCAGGCCAAACGCAATCGTACCCACGAGCACGCGCACTTCATCTGACATCCAGCGCTCCTGATTGCGCCGTCGTTCGGCCGTGTCCATCTTGGCGTGATAGCCCACTGCCGCAATTCCCTGGTCCTCCAGAAAGTCTACGGTCTCTTCCACTTTATTAATGGTGGGCGAGTAGACAATCACGTTGCCCTCGTCGTAATGGCGCAACGCGGTCACCAGCAGCGCGGTGTGCTCCACGCTGTCGCATTCGCGCACCAGATATCGCAGGTTCGGGCGATGGAAACTGGCGATGTACTTGTCGGGATTGTGCAACTCGAGTTGCGCCAGAATGTCGTGGCGCACGTGACGCGTCGCGCTCGCCGTGAACGCCGCAATGGGACGATCCGGGAACTTTCCGCGCAGTCGGCTCAACTGCCGGTACTCTGGACGGAACTCATGTCCCCACTCCGAAATGCAGTGGGCCTCATCAATGGCGAAAAATGATATGGGAACCTCCTGCAGCCATCCCAGCGTGTCGGCGCGTTGCAGTCGCTCGGGCGACAAATACAACAGCCGGAAAGCACCGTCGCGCGCCTGCCGGATCACGCGACTCTGTTCCTCGTTGCTGACGGAACTGTTGAGAACCGCGGCCGGAATTCCCATCTGCGCCAGTTGCGCCGCCTGATCCTGCATCAGCGCAATCAGCGGAGAAATCACCACCGTGGTTTGCCCCGAGACGAGTGCGGGCAACTGGTAGCAGAGCGACTTGCCTCCGCCGGTCGGCATCACCACGCAGGTGTCGTGTCCGGCCAGCAGGCTGCGCACAATCCGCTCCTGCAAGGGCCGGAACGAACTGTATCCCCAGTAGCGACGCAACGGGGTCAGCAGGTCGGCTTCTGAGGTCATGAAATCAGTATAGGGCGTGCAGGAAAACGACGACTCGCGTCGCGGCATTTTTTGGCGTCAACTCCCATACCGGAACCAAGGAACCACCTTGTCATTCCGTTGGGCTCAGAGGAGCGGAACGCGATCTCGCCTCCGGATATATCCGGTCGAACGCGATCCAAGCCGCCGCAATCACTACGAAGCAGAGCACGCTGCCTTCCGGGCCCACCGATCCTCCGCTGAGCCACGGTGCGCCGTGCAGCGACGAACGCAGCAGGTGACCGGGAGCAACCATTCCGCTGTCTGGTACCGAGTAGAAGAAGGTCTCGCCCCAATCCCAGGCAGCATGAAAGCCCACCGCAAACCAAAGACTGCCCATGCGGCGCAGGGTAAGACAGAAGAAGAATCCGATAAAAGCCGCGGCCAGCAGACCTGTCCATTGCTCACCTCCGTTCCTCAGGTGAATCAGTCCGAAGGTCCCAGACAAGACCAACGCCGCAGGCCAGAAGCCGATGCCGCGGGCCAGCGTGAACTGGGTGTAGCCGCGCAAGAGAAACTCCTCGAACAGCCCTACCAGCAGAAACATCACTGCCCAGAACGCCGCGAACCGCGCGAGGCGCGCGCCATGCAGCACGACCTGACCAAAGGCAAACGCATGCAAGCCGTAGAGCGCGAGCATCAGGAGACTGATCGCCGGCAAATCCCCACACCGCACCTCCCCAGAACAATCGTCCGAACGCTTGCCTTCCCGGCAAGCCATACGCTTTCCACGGACGACGCTCGACTCGCGCCAGGATCAATGCCGGAATCACCGCGGCGACAAGACTACACAACTCTTCCAGCATCATCGACCAAAGGCCGCTGGCGCCGAAATCCCGCGACCACGCCAAATCCACAGCCAGCCTCTGCAGCGGATAAAACATAGCTACATAGAAAGCGAATCCCCAACCTGGACGCAGGCCTTCCGGACCCAGAAACAGCATGCGCACGTATGAGGGCTGGGTTGCGACGGCAAAGTCCGGACCTGACGGCGTTGACGCTGGACTGGGCGACGGAGCTGCTTTTCGTGTTGATCTCGAGTTCACTCATTGCAGAACTTTCCCGCAAACCGCCTCCGACATGGTAAAACACTCGGCTCGACCTTATGCGGCCATATTTCACGCGCGAACGCTTCGGACGGCCGCAGTTTCTGGCAGGATTGTTGTTGCTTTGCTTTTTGGCTCAAGCCTTGTGGTTAGTACATGCCGAGATGCGTACGGCTCGCGAACCAGACGGTGCGGAAGCTATCCGCATCGGCGAGGGTTGGAAGCAGTGGCACGGACGAGGCCTGGCCGCAGCTCCCGTCTTGGACTCGGCTGGCACTCCGCAAGACCCGTTCCGCACCGACGACAGCGGGTTTGACACCGAGCATTCGCCTCTGCTCTACATCGTTTCCGCCGCGCCGTTGCTGGCATGGCCGCAGGACTTTGGCAGCGACTCCGCGATGTACTGGCGCTGGCTGCCGCGGATTCCTTTTCTCGCTTGCGGAGTCTTTCTGGGCGCGTCGTTGTGGTATGTTGCTCGGCGGCTCTGCGGTAATACCGGTGGATTTGTCGCACTCACCTTCTACTGTTTCTCTCCTTCACTGATTCAGGCGAGCGCGGTCTGGCATGCCGAACCGGAGATCGTCGCGGCTTGGGGAGCCTTTGGGACCATCTTCACTGCCATCGCGGTCGCGCACACGCTTTACGCTCCGCGCGAAGTGGTGCTCTGGAACTGGCGGCGCATCGTGCTGCTTGGCGTCTCGCTCGCGATCGCGGTGGGATCGCAGTTCTCGCTGATCGTCCTGGTACCAATGGCTTTAGGTTTTTTGCTTTACGTCGCTCCAGTGCGGCGGCAGGCGGGACTTGTCATTTGGATCGCGGCTTGCGTGGTGGGATTGGCGCTGCTGTTCGCGGTGTACTTCTTTCATGCGCATGGCTTCGCGGAGAGCATGCGGCGCGCTGTCTTCTGGGGAGCGACTTGGCGAGGGTTCACGATCCCGGGAGTATACAAGCAGGTCGCGGTACAGATCGGGCGGGCGTGTCCCGCGCTTGCTTTGGGGCTTCCAGTCGCGCTGGTGACTTACGCTGTGTGGCCGCGCGCGCGCTACTTCGGCAACACGGCGCCGCTGCTTGTGGCTGTGCTGTTTCTTCTTCTGGGGATGGCTCATCCGCACGTCGCGGGTGCGGGATTCCTGCTTGCGGCCATTCCGTTCCTGTTCCTCTTTGTCTCGGGGGTGCTGGCAGATCTGCTAGAGACGCGCTACCGTCCTCTGGTGGGAGCTTGCATTGTCGCGCTGCTGATAACATACGTAGCGAAGACCTTGCTGGCCTTGGCGCAAGTCCCGCAAGGCTGATGGGAAAGACTTTCTTGGGAAAGATTACTAGTTGATCACGCCTACCCCCCCCCGTACTTTATTTTCTAAAACCCTGAAAACATTATAGTTGTACAAATATGGCCCGCAAAATCTTCATAACAAAGGGCTTAGAGGTAAAAATCTTGAAAATAAAGCAGTTAATCCTCTGATCCAGCTTTGCACGGCATAGCCGATCATCTGCGGATCGGTTTGGCGAAGTCAAGGTTGGATGTCACAGGGAGAAAATTAAAGGTGAGGAATGCGAGCCGCTGGTGACTTACGGATTGCCGGCAGCCTACGTGGAAGCCTGCGGCAATGTGCGCGTCGGCGATCAGTGTTGCGGGAGGGCGGTGCAACATCGCAAGCCCTGGATCGTGTCCGACATGATGGAGGATCCGCTATTCTCTTCGGCCAAGAGTGCGGCGTTGGTGTCTCCCATTCGAGCGGGTTTCTCGGTGCCTGTGATACGCGCGCACGGCAAGTGTGTCGGGGCTCTGGGATCCCAGTACTGCGAATGTTGTACGCCAAGCAGGGAGCAGATTGAGCGCAACGAAACTTGGGCAGCGATGATTGCCCACATCATCTCCCAATACAGAACCGCCCGCCTCGAGACCCAAGCGGCCGGCTAAGGCGCCTCTGCAGGAAAGACCTGATTTCATTTTGTAGGTTCTCGGCGTAATCAATAGACTTGGCCGCAGCCTCTTCATCCCCGGGCGAGATCTCGCGCGGCCGCATCTTCCCAATGCGACCACGTCGGCGCTCACACAGATGGCGCTGGATCGTCGGAATACTCCTTGTTTTTGCCGCAGTTGCGGTGGTCTGTGTTCGCCTGGTGATCACGCACGCGCAGCCCATTCTGCGCGCTCGTGTGATTGAGACGCTATCGGCTCGTTTCAAGAGCCGGGTTGAACTTCCCGAGCTTCACGTCTGGGTGGCGGATGGCGTCCACGTAGACGGGAAGGGGCTGAAGATCTACGGGGCTACCGATCCAAACCCTTGGGAAGCTGGCGTCCAGCCACTGCTCGAGATTGGAGAATTCCGTTTCCAGACCGCGTTGCGTAGCTTATTTCGCGAGCCCATGCACGTGGACATCGTCTACGTGAACGATCTCATCGTGAATATTCCTCCGAAGAATGATCGACAGGAGATGAGGGACCTGCGGCAGCGTGGTCGAAAGATGAAGATGAGTATTGCCGTGGACCGGTTCGTGTGCGCGGACACGAAACTTGTTATTAACACGTCCCGGCCGGGCAAGCCCCCGCTGGAGTTCGACATCAGCGATCTGCGGATGAAAGAGATCGGGCCGGGACAACCGCTGCGCTTCGATGCGACGCTGGTCAATCCCAAGCCCGTGGGCGCCATCCTGTCGACGGGCCAGTTCGGACCTCTGAATGAAGAAAGCCCGCGCGATTCCGCCGTCATGGGCGACTATTCTTTCACGCACGCCGATCTGGGAACGTTCCCGGGTATCGGAGGGATTCTGTCGTCTACCGGGAAATATGGGGGGACGCTGGGGCGCATTGAAGTCGAAGGCCAGACCGATACGCCCGACTTTCAGATTGTGGTCAGCGGCCATCGCGTCCCGCTGCACACTGAGTTTCACGCGATTGTGGACGGCACGGACGGCGATACGTATCTGGATCCGGTGAAGGCCAGGGTGCTGCACTCTTCCTTCACGGCGAGGGGCAAGATCGTGCGCATGAAGAGTGCGCGGGGGCACGACGTGGAACTCAACGTAGTGCTGGGCCGCGCCAGCATCGAAGACCTGCTGCAGCTCGGTATCAAGACCGAGCCGCCGATCATGACGGGTGCAGTCGAGATGAAGACGAAACTTAGTCTTCCCGCCGGAGAGGAAGACATCGCCAATCGCCTGAAACTCGTGGGCAGCTTTCACATCCCTGCGGCTCATTTCACCAACGAAAAGGTTCAGGGCAAGATCGATTCGTTAAGCATGCGCAGTCGGGGCACAAAGGGGGTGGCGCAAGGACAGGTCCAACCGGTTGTGACGTCAGACTTAGAGGGCACGTTCACGCTGAGCCAGGGAGTACTCTCTTTCTCTTACCTGCATTTTCTGATTCCGGGGACGCATGCGGACATGACGGGCAAGTACAGCCTGGACGGAGATACCTTCGATTTTCATGGTTTGCTGAGATTGGACGCGAAGCTGTCGCAGATGACGACGGGCTGGAAGTCCATTCTGCTGAAGCCGGTCGATCCGTTCTTTCAGAAGCACGGAGCCGGGACCGAACTTCCTTTCAGAATTAGCGGCACGCGCGAAGCACCTCGCTTCGGGCTTGACTTCCGTCACCAAGAAGAACATCCCAAAGAAGATCACCTGATTGAGGAGCACGGCCAGGCGGCCGTTCGGTAGCATTCGTGCGAGTACCCGATCGCGCAAAATCTATACAGCATCCGGGGTATTGATTGGTGCTAGTGAGGGACATAAGTTTTCGGGAAGAACCCAGTGCATGACGCTGCGCTTCATCGCTGGAACTTACCAGGGAGGAACATGATGCAAAAGGACTCATTGAAGGAGTTGTACGTCAATGAATTGAAGAATCTCTACAACGCGGAGATCCAGCTCGTGAAGGCCCTGCCCACGATGGCAAAAGCCTCGTCGAATGCCGAGTTGCGCCAGGGATTCGAGGAGCACCTGCGCCAGACCTCGGACCACGTTTCGCGGCTGGAACAGATCTTTGAGATGCTGGGCGAGAAAGCTACTGGCAAGAGATGCCTGGGGATGGAAGGCCTGGTCAAAGAAGGCGCTGAAACGATGCAGGAGGACTACGAGGACGCAATGATGGATGCCGCGATTATCGGCGCCGCTCAACGGGTGGAGCATTACGAGATTGC
This sequence comes from uncultured Acidobacteriaceae bacterium, assembly GCA_963791515.1. Lineage (GTDB taxonomy): Bacteria > Acidobacteriota > Terriglobia > Terriglobales > Acidobacteriaceae > Sulfotelmatobacter. The sequence goes on from CAWBSS010000016.1 coordinate 68,042, forward strand.
GGGCTACCGGACGGTGCGGGCTTTCGCGGAATCGCTGGGCGAAAACGAGCATGTTTCCCTGCTCGGGCAGACCCTGGAGGAAGAGAAACAGACGGATGAAAAGCTGAGCCAGCTGGCGGAGCAGATTAATTCGCACGCAGGGCAAGGCAAAGAAGAGGAAACAGAAAGCCGGAAGCCGTCCAAGCAACGGACCAAGCGAGCGGCCTAGGTTAACGGTGGAAGGGCGCCCAAGCGTCCTTCGACAGCTTTTCCTGAGGCTGTGCAAAATACGGGAATCACCCGATGGTTCGGCGAATCCCCCTACAGTATTTTGCGTACTCGGGCCAGCAATTCACGGACGCCAGAAACCGCTAAGCGGAAGAGCCGTATCTAGTCCAAGGATTCTGATCATGAGTACAGCTGTGTCTTGCCCTGCGCCTTGCCTTGACTGGCACGTCCTTTACCGTGCTGCTCTGTTTGAAACGGATCGGAACAAGGTTCCAGAGCGGATTGCGGATGCGGAGAAGGCCATCCTTTCCCGGATGAAAGAATTGTTTGTCACCACCGCGGACCACATCGAAGAAGACGTAGTTCTGGACGATGCGCTGTATGCCTTGCGCGCACTGCGGAACTGCGTCGTCACAGCTACCGCTGCCTAGCGCGATTTTCTGTTTTCCCACCTTGTTACGGTCGTCGTGCCGCAGGCTCTCGGGCTCACGCAGCCCTTCATCCTTAATGAAAAAAAAACAAGGCTGCCCAATCTAGATAACACTCCTGACGATGCTAGGAAAGGCAGCCGTCATAGTTGGGTGCAACGCTGTATTGTTGCGCGCGAGCGTTCGTCGTACATTGCTTAAAACCGGGAAAGTGGAGTCCTTTTCATGACGAACAAAGGCGCAGTGCTGGCTCTCTCCTCTTCCAAGAACTTGAAACGTTCGTTCGAATGCGCGGTACGTGACATTTATCAGGTAGGTCTCACAGGCAAGGTTTCGCAGTACCGAACGCCCATCGTACAGCGCGCTGGAACTGGCGTTGCGGGATCGTCCGGGGATGCGGAGAAGCGCGCTTTATCGGATGCCGCCAGGGCACTTGCGCAGTTGTGGAAGGTCTCGCCCAGCCGGTGATGCTAAGCGGAGGTAAGGGCAAAGGTAGAAGGGTGCAGGGGCACTCCTATGAGTGGGGGCGTTTTCTTCCGCATGGCGACGAACGCTGCGCTCACCACGATCAGCAATACGAGGACAACTGCGCAGGCTGCCATCGTTCTTCCCGATTTTGGATTGCCCACGATCATGACGGCAGGTGAGATGCTAATTTGGTCTTTGCGTTCTCCAGTTTTCCTTAATTCCGAGAGTTTGCAATCAGGCGCAAGAAAGATTGATTGAGGCACGCCAACCGCTCTTTCAATATGCGTCAACGCTCTTGTTTTTGAGACAACGTCGGGATAGTGGTGTTCAAAAACTTCCGGTTTGAGTGGTAAGTAGCACGGTTGCGGCGTCCAGTGCCAGGTTCCGATATTCGACAAATTCAGAGTCCTGCTTGGTCGGTCCGACTGCACGGTTGTTCAATAACTCCAGGCTTCAGCATAATTTATTGCAGATTCCCGTAATCGCAAACACCCGTGGTGGGCTGTGATGGCGGCGTAGGCGGTATCTTCCATGGCACATTCACAAAATCGAAGAACTCCGTCATGTCGATCTGGGCATCATCCCGATTCGTCAAACTGGGAAGGTTGTAGCGCGTTTCGATGAACTTCAGAACCGCCGTGTAATCCGCGACATTGTGAGATACATAATGAGGCTTTGTAAATGGGGAGATGACGAGGAGGGGCAAGCGGAAGCCAGTCCGGTCGAAATCACCAGGGACATGTCCGGCAAGATCAATGGGGCTGATGTTGTCAGGCTTCACCGCAGGCGCTGGAGGGACGTGGTCGTAGAGCCCTCCGGATTCATCCCAAGAAAGGATGAACACGGAATCTGCCCATGATGGACTTGCCATGAGAGTGTTGACCAGGGTTGCGACGTAAGCAGCACCTGTCTGCACATTCTTTCCGGGATGTTCGTCTAATCCAGGACTGGTTTCAATGAAGCTCACCGCCGGCAGAGTGCCATTTGCCGCATCGGTCAAGTATTGGGACACGGGGACAATTTTGTCCATGTGCTGGCTGGCGAAGGGCTGAAAGCTAAAGAGGTACGTGCTGCCGGTATCTTCCGGGTCGTCCGTCGGCCCCAATACTGGCGTCAGATATACCTTCCACGAGATGTTGTTATTCTCCAGCAATTCGAAAATATTCATATTGGTGAGAGTCGTCGTGAAAGGGTAGGTGTGCCCAGCAGTCGTGCCCGCGAGCGAGAATATGCGGTTGCCCATGCTGTTGGACATGACTGGTGCAAACCAGCGATCGGAAGTCGCGAATTGCGAGGCCATGAAGTAGTAGTAAGGGAGGTCGGTGTCGTCGTAGTAGCCCATGACACGTATTCCTTGGATCTCTGCTCCTCCGGTATCAAGGGAGAACTTACCAGCCACGTATACAAAGCCATCCATGGTGGCCGTGGTAGACGCAGCGTTGTATCGGTTCGCGTCGAAGTGTTCTTCATCCCAGGAAGGGCTTTGGTTTTCCGCGCACATTGTCATAATGTGGTAGGCGGGAACGATCGTTGTGCCGTCATAACTTGGGTTTGACGCATTGCCAGGTAGCCCGTCCACATCCTGGGGGAGACCTTGCTTTCCGCGGTACTGATTTAACTGTCCAAAATAGTTATCAAAAGTTCGGTTTTCCTGAAGCATAAAGATAATGTGTTGAAGAGATTTGATGCTTCCCGTTGGAACGTTCACAGTCACGGTGACACTGGCCTGGGCGGTTCGGCCGCTGCCGTTGGCAACTGCGGTATAGACGATAGTCGCTGTCGGTGAGACGGCGGTCGATCCAGATACTGCGACGCTACCGATGCCAGGATCGATGATGACGGAAGTTGCACCTTGGCTCGACCAGCTTAAGGTGGTCTGACCTCCAGCGCCGATTGTTGTAGGATTTGCAGACAACTGAACACTGAGTTCGGCAGGCGGGGGCTGTAGTCCGCCGCCGCAGCTCAGGACGAGCCAGGATGCAATAACATAAACGAATAGCCCGACAACTTTTCGCATAAAATACCCCGCGCCTTTTATCCAGTACTCGTCCACGTGCATCCTCCACTTCCCCAATCCGGGAAGGGCCGAGAGGACGTTGCCGCTCAGGGGGCCTTTGCCTTTCATGCTGCTTTTCATATTCCTCCTGGCCTTCGTAAGGCTCGGATTGCAGTTCTTCCTGAGCCTCTTTGAGGGCTGTCACCTTTCTAGATCTCGGGGCTTTCTGAGTTCTGTGCAGAATTGAACAGGGAGAAAGTGTGTGATCAAGGTCACTGCGCTTTGCCTGTCGCGGGATTAGCATAAAAGTTTTGGTTTTTGATTCATGACTTGTAAGCAGTCTAGGACGGAGAAATGACAAACCTAGAGGCTTGCACAAGACTGACTCTCCTTGGCGGCAGCAGCCTTTGTCGGAAGTTAAAGAAAACTGGATAGACCATTCAGAAGTGAATCGGCAAAGCTGGAAAAGGCCGTAGAAGTAGGGACACCGCGCGCGGCCCGAATTTGGGGCGTTGACACTCACTGACCCTAGGGCGGTCAATTCTCAGTTTATGTAATGGCCTGCGGTGTTGAAACAGTCACTGTGATTAGCAAGCGGAGTGGTGGCAGAAGCGTGGTGAAAGGAAGAAATCCTCGTCATGCTCCGCTGATCACCATTCTCGGAGGCGTGCTAACCATTGATCGGGCAACCTTCTCGCTAGGAAATGTCGTTCTACTACTTCCGCCCGGAAGATCAAGTTCCTGAGCCGCTAGCGAGCAGCGCTCAAAGCGATGTAGGCCAAGCCTGTGACCGAAACAACGATGAACACGTAAGGCCACGACTCGATCGCGCGCCTGATGAGAGAGACTTCCGAGTTGGTTCGCGCTTGCTGCATAGGGAAGCCGCCGTTTTGTAAACGTCAGCAGTAAACGTCGGACTGCGTAGAACTAAAGAGGAGAACCCAAAAATCCATCCTCCGATTAAACTAACCGCCGCGTCAAAGAACCATAAGGTAAATTCTGTAGCGCAGGATTCCTCACCGCCAGGTGCAATAAGAAATAGAAGTGTGGCGCCGGTGAAAAGGCTTGAATGCGCTTTCGTATGGGCGAATACAGCGCGGCACCGTTTCGTGCGTGTCGATTGAATTTGCGACAGGACGGAGAGTCAGGAAGCCTGACCCTCCGCCCTCGAGACGAACCGTCGCGCGCTGAGGCAGAAAATCAAGCGATCACGACAGCGGTTCGATGCTGTCGATGCGAATTGTGTTGCTCATCATCGCAAGCTTGCCAATGAGGTCGGCCTGCGCCTACGATGCCAGCGCAAAAGCCACCAGGGTTAAAGCAGCCGCCAGCAAAATGCGGATTAGGAAGTTTTTCACGGAAGCGGCCTCCAGTTAGAAATTTGAATTTCTGCGATGCTTGGCCGCCGATTAACTTTCCGGGGCGACGGAGGAAATCCTGATTGTTTTTCCATTCAACTCGCCCACGATGCGGGCCCGCTGCCCGGCCAGCCTTCCCAGCACACTAAAGTCGCCTTCGAGGAGGTAGGTCGCATCGGCTGCGACTAACGCGAAGTTCGCTCCGCCGCGAACACAGAGGCGAGCGCAGTCGGCGGCCGTTTGGCCAAGAGCGGAGGAGTGCCGGGCACCGCAACGCGAGCAGGTGACTATGCCTTCGTAGGTTTGCGCAGCCGGCGATGGTGTTTCCTGCCGTGATGCTTCGCCAGTGGCGGCGCCGGCGGCAGCCCCCAGAGTGGCAATTAATAGCGCGAGTGCGCAGGCAATCGCAGCACCGAGCAACAGGATCTCGATCCAGACGCGGTTGGTTCTCATGGTTAGCCTGTCTCCTGTCCCCGGGACCGCTGATGGATGCGTCGCAATCTCGAAGACTTGGCCGCTGGAACAGATGCAACTGAAGTGCCAACGGGCAGTTGAGGCAATCGGACGATCTAAGTTGGTGATAAGAAGGACTCAGAAGGCGAACTAGTGGACGCGCACGTTGTCTGCGGATAGAGAAGAAATTTCCCGAGGCGACAAAAACCTCGCAAGTTATAAGTGTGGGGCTTGAGCCCTTGCTTCCGGGAAGCGAGCACCCTAAGCTGCCGCGGCCGCGCGGTGCGAAGCCTGCACCATTCCCAAGCTTGCAGCTTCTCTGGCTCCCGCACGGCGGAGCAATTCGATGGCGCAGTCTGCTTTGGCGGTTCCCTGGCATGACACGTATACCAGCGCTCCAACGTCACATAGCTGATGGCCTAATCGTTTTGCTTCATCTTCGGAGAAACCGAGACCGAGCAGAGTTCGCGATCCTCGAGAAAGAGCTGGAAAATTCTGTTCCACCAGCAAGGCGTGAAAGAATGCTGGTGAGCGGACAAAGAAACCGACTGTGGGAATCACCACCGCGCCGAATTCTGAAAACCAGCCGATCATACGGGCGCTGACTGCGCTCTCTTCCCTCGCGCCGCCGACTATCTTGGCGTCGCCCACAACTGTCGCAACGGGGTGAGCGGGCGACAGCACGATGCAGATATCTACATTCTCAAAGCCAGCTTCATTCAAGGCAGAGACGACCTCAAGCAAGGGAACATTGCGAGGATACATCCCGTAGGCAGCCGTTCCGTTGACGCTCATGTCTTGACCTCCAAGCCGGAATCGCGGAGTCCTTCTCCGGCAATGCAAGGCGATGGCCTACCCTATAAGCTTTGTGCTTCAGAGGCACTAGGGTAGATCTTGTAGCCGCTTGGCCCGCTGTGAATTCACGGAGAACCCCTTGTGTTTGACCTATTGGTTAGCCTGTCTAAGTGATATCTGGAATATGAGTCGAGTTAAAGACAACAGCCGGAAAAGCGTTAGGTGGTAAGAAGATCAATGAGAAGGCTTAATCTTAATCTTACTAACTCCCGGAATTGCGGGGCCCTAAGAAAGCAATTCAATTTTAACAACACGAATCGTGTTGCTGCCAGAATCGAGGTTCCCTGTAACTTTGACCGTTTGATTCTCATATTGCTTTATGTCGCCCGGCTCCTGCAATTCGTAAGTCGTGTTACTCGCCACCTTCAAGACATACTTCGTACCATCCTTCACGATCTTTCCGGTGAAGGACTGAGTGATCGGAGTTTGCTGCGGTGGAGTCTGCGGGTCTGCCGGCTGCTTTCCCTGCTGGTCGGGCTGCGGTATGGGCGTGTCCCGAGGCGGTAGGGGCTGCGGTGCCGGTTGGGGTTTTTGCAACCGCGACCAGGCAATCAGCTGTTGAGTTGCCAGGGCATCCTCGGGAAACTGCGGAGTCGGTTGCGGCTCCTGTGCAAGCGCCAAGGGGGTTATTGCCAACAAAAGCCCAGCGAACAAGTTCGTCGTTCGATTCATAAATATACTCTCCGAAAGACGAAGCCGGCTGGCGAGCCAATACGCAATTCAAGTGCCATCACAGCCATTGATAGCGCATCACTTCCTCAACCTAAACCTAGTGGCGGACTACACGTGCAGCTCCTACACCGTCTGTATAGCACTTTTACGCCAATCGATTTGGCTGGTCTATAAAGCGTTCCCTGTACATGAAAAGGTGGGAATTCATCACGCTGAGCTGAGTGTGGCCCGTCGCTGAACAAACTGGAGCCTTGTGTGGAGTTTTCATGTGGGTGCCTGGTTCCGCGCTTCAGATAGGGCAGCAAAACGATTGAATGTTGCGTCGAACGGGGCCGCCGGATTGCCCGTTAACTCGCCTGTTTGGAAACGTAAAAATGGAGGGTGAGCCGCAGCTTTTGGTCGCTGAGCCAACTTTGCTTTCGGGGCAGTGCGGGAGACCGCACTATCTTGTTGAGTTGAAGCTAACTCTCGACGGACACCCGCGCAATGCAGACATTTCTGTACTGCCCGTGGAGGAGCTACCTAGAGTTCACTCGATCGGGTTGGACTAACCTCGACGACGAGTGTTTTTCGAGTCTGATTCCGAGTGAGTTTCATCCGGAACCGGTTGCGGTGGCTTAGAGGCCGCGTTGGCATCGTCAGCCGTATGTTTAGCGGCATCTTTGGCTTTGCCCCAGGCATTCTGCACTTTGCCTTCAGCTTGTTTCGCAGTGCCCTTCACTTGCATCTTGGGGTCGTTGGTCCATTCGCCCGCTTGACGCTCAACGCGTCCCGCTACATCCTTTACTTTACCTTCGACTTGGTCCTTATTCATCTGTAGCCTCCTTTGAAATTAGTTGAACGTACGGTTTCCGGCATGGGCCGGGACTTAGGCGATCTTTCGTTGATTCGGCTGATCCCGTTCTATGTCGTAGTCGGACTGCCTATCACCGGAGTTGTTTTGCCCACGAGCATCGTTCTGGTGAGACTGCAGTTCTTGTTCCGAATTGAACGGTTCTTGGCAAGCGTCTCAGGTGTTTTGCCCCCTCGGATTTTGGCTCTTGTAGACTCCTCAACTCCATTTGAAATTTGCAGGATCGCCTGCGCTGCCCAATCAATGAGATGTCGAAGAGAGGATAATGTTTGTTGCGTTTTTTAGGGTTGCAGAGTTAAAGAAAGAGGTTCAAAAAGATTTGTTTGACAGATTTTTGAAAGGTGCGACAAGCGAGAATGCGTCCGAGTGCGGGCGTCTTGCGCTTAAACTGGGCTTCGGCCCTGAATGATCCGCGCGAGGACGGCAATAATGGCCAAGATCAGTAAGATGTGAATGAATCCGCCGAGAAGTTGAAATGTCCGACCCGGCGGACACTTCACGCACGCGGGGGTCCAGTCCCGGCCAGAGGCACGTCCACGTCCGTGCTTTTAACGGACAAATCTTGCCAAACGCGTATTGCGTTGCATCTAAGCCGCCTTACCGCTCAACAATTTGGGGTTCGTGTAAGTTTTTCCAAACCAACCAAAAAGCAATAAATTGTTAGAACTATGGTGGGAGCGAGTAATTTTTTCCAGGCAATACGGTATTTGCCGTATGAAGGGACGGCGCGGGGATGCCACTCCGGCGAGGTTTCCTATAGCGTTGCCCAACAAAAACTGCACGGCATCACTGGGACTGGCATCTAAAAGATGCACGGAGGCTTGCCCAATGCACTTCGGTACGACTTGTTTTCTCCGCTCAGGACTGAGGACTATAGCGTTCGCTGTGATTCTATGCGCGATTGCGTACGCACAAAATACGCCGCCAGCCCAAAGCAGTCCGTCTGCGCCGCCGCCTGCCGCATGGGATCCAGACTACGGCCCGCCTCGGACTGCAACGCCTCCAGCTTCTGCCCAGGAGCCAGCCGACCAGCAATCGGGAGCACAAGAGCAGCAGGCGCCGATCATACCTGATAAGAGCGCGGACGATTCGGGCCGGTTTGTTTTCAAGAAGAAAGTGCAAGAAGTGGTCTTGCACGCCACGGTCGCGGACGAGGCAGGACATCTGGTTACCTCGCTTGACCGAAGCGCTTTTTCGATCTATGTGAACAACGTCCCAGAACCGATTACCTCATTCCACCGCGAGGACGTTCCGGTGGCTCTGGGAATCGTGGTTGACAATTCCGGCTCCATGCGTGACAAGCGGGAAAAGGTGAACCAAGCGGTGCTTAACCTTATCCGCGCAAGCAATCCCGAGGATCAAGTTTTTGTGGTCAACTTCAGTCAGACACCTTACCTGGATCAGGATTTCACGTCGGATGTTAGTCTGCTCCAGACTGCCTTGCATCAAGTCTCCAGCCGGGGAAGTACGGCTCTTTACGACGCAGTTGTGGCTTCCGCAGTGCATCTGCGAAACAATCCACGCCTTAGCAAGAAAGTGCTTCTGGTTATTACTGACGGGCAGGACAACATGAGCCAGGAGACACTGCAAGACGCCATTCTAAAGTTGCAGCCGAACGAGGGGGCGACGATCTATGCCATCGGGCTGACCAATGGAGGAATGACGCGATCTGGGCGCGATGCGCTTCAGAGCTTGGCGAAAAGTACTGGTGGGGTGGCGTTCTTTCCGCAGAGTCTGGACGAAGTGGACGCAATCACGCGGACCGTGGCGCACGACATTCGCAGCCAGTACACGCTTGCTTTCAAGCCACGGAACGGGCCCGGAAAAAGCGGCTACCAGGGGATTCGCGTCGAGGCGAAAGGGCTTGGTCGCGACCGGCTAATCGTACGCACGCGAAGTGGGTACTATCCTAGTGAGACCGTTCCTTAGCGGATCTCGCCGGGCTGAAAAAAGTTACCCTGCGGTGGTACCGGTGGGCGTTTTCGGGGGAGGCGGGGGCAGCTCAATCTGGATAAGGTTGTTCTTAATGGCATACACAACCAGATCCCGAATGGAGTGAAAACTCAGTTTGCGCATGATATTGCTACGGTGTGTTTCAACCGTCTTGGTGCTCAAGTTCAGAAGAGAAGCGACTTCCTTGGAGCTATTACCTTCCGCCAGCAACTGAGTGATCTCGCGTTCCCGTGCAGTCAAAGTCGGCAACTTGGGCGCCTCGTTTCTGGAAACGGTCTGGCCTTTTTCCAGAAAGCCGGCTAACACCAGGTCGTTCACTCGCGGCGTGAAAAACATGCGCTTATTCTGGAGCGCTTCGACGGCAGACACCAAGTCGCGTGCGGCATCGGACTTCAACACGAACCCGCGAGCGCCAGCGTCGAGAGCTTCGCGAATGACCTGATCGGAGTCGGTGATCGTCAGCACAATTACTTTGAAGTGAGGGTCGTGCTGCAGGAGTTGGCGCGTCGTATCCAAGCCATTTAGATTGGGCATCCCGATATCGACGATGACGACGTCGGGGTTCAATTGCAAGGCTTTCTCAACCGCCTCGCGGCCATCGCTGGCTTCGCCGCAGACTTCCCAGCCTTCATGTTTTTCCAGGAGAGCGCGCAATCCGCGGCGCACGATTTCGTGGTCATCGGCCAACAAGATTCTCAGCTTCATAATTTGCCTCTTTCCAGATCAAGAGCTGCAGTGTCAGTCGAACCCTAGCGTAATTCGGCGACGTTTCGGCCATTCAGCGCTGTAAAGACCCGATGCTGACTTACCGCATCCACTGCCGCCAACAGGTCGCGAGCAGCATTGGACTTCACAACATACCCTCTAGCCCCAGCTTCCAGAGCTTCCCGCATCATTTGTGGAGAGTCGTGCTGGGTGACAAACAGAATCTCAAGTCCGGGACATTCCTGCCTCAACAAACGGCAGGCTTCCAGGCCGTTCATTCTGGGCATGGTGACATCGAGCACCATGACGTCAGGGCTTAGATCCTTTGCCTTCTCCACTGCTTCAGCCCCGTCCGACGCTTCCCCAATTACCTCCCAACCCGAGTGCCCTTCCAAAAGTGTTTTCAAGCCCTGCCTTACAATCGGGTGGTCATCAACCAGCAGTATGCGAATTGTCATTCAGGTTCAGTCCTTTGGGGAGACCAGACGATTCGGCACATTTTATCCTTCGTTTGTGACAAGCCTGACCAAGAAACCATCTTTAGAATTTGAACACAACAAGCTGTGGGGGGAGGGCCCCTAACCCATGAGGCTAACGTTCCAGTTGTCGGGGTCCAATACAGGGAATCCTGTATTTCGCCCGAGAGATTTGAAGGCACAGACTGCCCCGGAGCGCCCTAGCAGGCTGCTGAAAAATTGACTCGCAGCGTGATTTTCTTTCTGTTGCTCATCGTTGATGATGTCGAGAGGCTTGATTTCCGGGGTTTTTGTGGCCTCTGCTTCTAACTGGATGTTGCTGGAGACACACGTCGGCCGACTTACGCCACCGGAACTGCGGCGGCCAGGTTTCGCATTCTCACCAGATTGTAGGCGGCGCAGGCGAGGGTAAATATCCAGTGCACTTTGCTGGCGCCGCGATGTCGAACCTTGCGCATGAGCGCGATCGTCTTCAGCCAGCCGAAGCATTCTTCGATCCGTTTCCTCTTCTTTTGGCTGATGGCGTAACCCGAGTACCGCGTGGTGCGCCCATCAATCGCGCTGCCTCCGCGTCGTCCCAGGTTCTGCGCCACGTGCGGCGTCACGCGTAGATTCCGGCACTCCTCCACAAACCCGAAGGTGTCGAACCCTTTGTCGCCGCCCACCGTCAACGGTTGTGTACCGGGAAGCCTCTCCATCATGATCAGCGCCGCATCGCGTTCCGCCGTTCCGTTGGCCTGGAAAACTTCCGCGTCCACGATCAGCCCGTTGCGGTTCTCCACCAACAGGTTCCCGCTGTAACTCAACCGCGACTCCTTCCCCTCGCTTTTTCGTGCCAACCGAGCGTCGGGATCAGTGTTCGACTCATGGGTTTCGTTCGAGCGCTTCTGCCCGCGAAAGTTCACCGTGGGATTTCCGGCATCGTCCGGCGGAGGTCCTGGCTTCTCCTGTTTCGGCTGAAAGCTCTTCAGACTGGCCCACGCCTCCAGCAGTGTCCCGTCCACCGTGAAGTGTTCGTCCGAGGTCAGTCCCACAACTCGCGCCCGTTCCACCACCTTGGCCAGAAACTCCTTCGCCACGTCCGCCTCCAGCAGTCGATCCCGATTCTTGGTAAACGTGGTCGCATCCCACACCTCTTCGTCCAGGTTCAGTCCGACAAACCAGCGAAACAATATGCTGTAGTCGATCTCCTCCATCAGTAGCCGCTCTGAGCGCACCGAATACAGCATCTGCAGCAACTGCGCCCGCAGGAGTTTCTCCGGCGGAATCGATGGCCGACCGCGCCGCGCGTACATGGCGCCGAACAATCGCGACATCTTCCCGAGGATCTCGTCTGTCACTGCCCGTACCGCCCGCAGTGGATGGTCCTGCCGCACCCGCTTCTCCGGTGACAAATAACTGAACATATGTCCCTGCTGATGATCAATCCCGCGCATGTCTTGCTCTTATCACACTCGGCCCGTATGAAAATAGTGATCTTTCGGTAGCCACAGAACTTTCTCAGCATCTTTTCCGTACTATCTATAAACGCAAGAATGCCCGCGCGGCGGGTCTGGCGGACAATGAGGAGACGCCGAAACATGCTGCGACAGATGCTCGGGTTCGTTACGATCGGATGCTTATGTACAAGTGCATGGGCGGCTGGTTCGGACGGGCTGGATTCCTACATCCAGCATGAGATGGAGGCGCAAAAGATCCCTGGCGTTGCCTTTGCGGTCATCGACCATGGGAAGATTGTCGAAGAGCGAGTCTATGGACTGGAGAATCTCGAAACAGGCACACCGCTTCGAACGGACGGCGTATTTGAGATCGCCTCGGTCACCAAGCCCTTCACCGCAACTGCGATTATGCTGCTCGTGCAAGATGGCAAAATCCGACTCGACGATCCAATAGACAAGTTTATCGACCATGCCCCATCCGCCTGGAAAGAGATTACGGTGCGGGAACTGCTCTCCCATACCTCGGGTATAAAGGGTCTGGGTTGGGTGGAATCCGATGGGTCGCCCCTGCTGGACATCACCGCCAAAAGATACTTCGACGAAGTCGCGAAATTGCCTCTCGAATTCGCCCCCGGCGAGCGCGCCGAATATAGTGACTCCGGATATTTTCTATTGGGCATGATCATCGAGAAGGTTTCCGGTATTAGGTATGCCGAGTTTATGCGGCAACGTGTGTTCGCTCCCTTTGGAATGGCCAGTACCAGTATCCTCGACCGGCGAGTGATCGTAAAGAACCATGTTGCGGAATATACGTTGCACGATGGTCAATTGGAGCATGACCGACGAGTTTGGCAACACGAGCTTCCTTCTTATTTCGGCATGTTGAGCACGGTAGATGATCTTTCGAAGTGGATGATTGCTCTGACGGAAGGCCGCGTGGTGAAACCCGAAACGCTTGATCAAATGTGGACTGCGACGAAGTTGAAGGACGGGAAACCCGCAGAGGTGGACGGGATGCCTTACGGGCTGGGTTGGTTCACTCTGAATCTAAACGGTCATCGGATGGTAGGCCATCCAGGGTTCCTCGGGTCTGTGATCTTCCACTACGTGGATGACGATTTTACAGTGATTGTGCTCACCAATCTCGACGTAGCATCCGGCTCGCATCAAGTCGCTCTGGCGCAAGCGATTATCTCGCGCCTCAGACCCAACCTTCCTCGGTTCGTACCCTAAAAGCGGACTTTTTCAGCATCCTGCTAGGCGTTATGCCTCGCGGAAATGACCGGGAAATAAGTTTTGCCGTGCAATAAAACTTGGACCGCCTCAACGACCGACCCGATGTCCTGCTTGGCACAGGCCCCGCGGACCCCTGCTTGCCGAGCGGCTTCCGCGAGTTGGTTCGAGAGGTGTAGCGTCACCATCAGAATGGGGATCCTGGGGAAGAGTTCGGAGATCTGCCTCGCAACATCCACGCCATTCAGATCGGGCATTTGATAGTCCAGCAGGATCAGGTCCGGGGGAGGCGTCTTCAGCACCTGTTGCAGCGCCTCAGCGCCAGTTCGCGCCTCACCGCACACATGCCACGATTCCTGCTGCTCAAGAATTGCTCGGAGATAGCGGCGGACCGCGGGATTATCATCGACAAGAAGAATACGGACCATGCGAAAGCCTCTCCGACTTCAGATACCGATTGCGAACTCCGTCGTTCAAGCAAAGGGCTTTCGCACGAAAACACCTTCAACGGAATTCTGAGTTCATTCCCCCGCGCTGTGACCCTTTTCCCGGGTGCTGTTTCATGACCGTGCGGGCGGCGATTTCCTTAGCGCTGCTGCCGTAGCGCCGTGAAGCGTTCAGCACTTTCCTTAGATGTGTTCATATTCGCGTTGTTCTTTGGCGCCTACGCCGTGCAAGCGCGTTCCTAGCATAATCGTCCGGGGTTACCACTATGGTTAACATAGGCAGAGCACTAGCTACTTTCCGTCGCAAAAATGCGGTTTCTGAGACGCTTCCGGTTGTTTACGATCCGAAGTGAGCCGCTTCTGGTGATCACTTTTGTGCCGCTCGGCTCAACCGGAATAGCCGAGCGCGTATTGTTATTCATGTTGCCTGTGGGGCGAGACAACGCCCGATCTGAATCACATTGTCGGCAATCACACTGAGCCCAACCCAGCGCTGCATGCCGTGGAATCCGCGATACAAACAACGCCGCATCCCGTGTCTCCGTTTCAGCACGCTGATACGACCCTCGCATCCGGTTCGCCACCGTTGTCCACGACGAAACCAGCGCTGCCGATAAAGACGTTTGCGTTCCGCACTCTTGGTCTTCTGATTCGGCACCGAAAGCCATCGCACTCCCATGGCACCGGCAGTTTTTTCATTCTGCTGCGAGTGGAATCCCGCATCCGCGGCCACCAGCGCCGGAATGCGGCCGAATCTCCGCTGGTGAACCTCGATCGACGGCACTAACAACTGGCGGTCGCTGGGACGCTCAGCGAACACTTCGTAGTGACTGATAATCTGATTTTCCGCTTCCTGAATCTTGACCAGTTTGCCAAACTCGGTCGGCTTGCTGGCCTTGCCTTTGCGAATGATTTCCGTGTGCGGCTCAAACATGCTCGCGATCTTTTCCTGCGACTTGGTCACTCCGGCAAAGATTCGCAGCTTGGTCTGTTTCATGACTTGCTGCACCCGCCCCGTCATCGTGGCCAGCGTTTCCACTAAGCTTCCCAGGGCAACGCGACCAGCACGCGGAACTTTCTTCACCTCTTCTAATATGCGTTGCGCTTGGTTTACGATTTTCCGGGTTAAACTCAGCAGTTCTCCATACTGCTTCTTTCTGCGCGCTTCTCCTTCCGGACCCAGGTACCGGGTCGATAGGGCAATCGCCAGAACCTGCTTCCGCACACTCCGCATGCGATCCCGCACCTTGCGCTTCAGGCCGCCGGCTTTCTGCTCGATCTTCTTCATCGTCCGCGTCAGCACCCGCGTGCCGTCCCCCAACAAACTGCTGTCGGTCGGATAGTGGATGTTGGTTTCCACCACCGTGGTATCGACCCGCAGCTTTCGCCCACGCGTCACTCCGTGTTCTTGCGCCAATTGCACGATCCGCTGATGCAACTCCTCGATCACTTCCGGCCCGATGAGCTGCCCCAGCCGCGCCATGGTCTTGGCATCCGGCACTTTCCCGTCTCCCACCCGCGTAAACGCGCGATACACCAGATTGGCGCGCACTTCTCGCTCCAGCACGTCATAGCTCCAGTTGCGAATGTGTTTCAACAGCAGCAGACGCAACACCACTTCGGCCGGCGTTTGCTCGCGGCCCCGCCTGCGGCTCTGCGGATACCGTTCGCCTTGCGCCTCATAAATTGTCTCCAGCAGTTGCTCATCTTCCAGCAGACCGTCCACCAGCCGCATCCACGGCTCCCACAAATCCTCGATGTCCGCCGCTAAGCCTGAGTGCCACAGCGATGGTTGTTGATGTCGTAGCTTGATCATGGACGCCATCGTAAGGGCACATCCCCGACTAAAACAATATGTACTGCAAATGTTTTAGTACTTCTTCGAGTAACCTCAAACTGAGCACTCTGACCCCGACATTTGGCTCTCCCATCAGCATCCATCGCTCCACACTGCCTCATTTTTGCGACGGAAAGTAGCTAGCTGCAATCCGGCGAAGGCTGTAGGTTTGCCAATCCATTAATTAAATATTCCCTTTCTGGTAATAGCTCCTTATTAGATTCGCTTGTCGCTTCCCGATGTCTTCTGCCTGAAAAGCTGCGGCGAAACAAGGCTGACTACAAGGCTTTTCGCATTTCGCCTTCTGCCACGGCATGCGATGTAGGAAGACCTGATTGTGGGCTGTAGCCGACGGTCGCAGAAGCCAAGTCCTTTCCCAATTTGGGCCAGTCTGTTCTCGTCGATAGGTCAGGAATTCCCAGAATGGTATTCAATCCCCTACAGACTCTTTGTTAGGTACCTAAGTAATCTAGCCTATTGACAACCGTCGAATTATGGTCAGTCCAGTTCGACCCAATCTAAATTCATCCCAGGAAGGATCTAATCCGTGAAATATCCTCAGGGCTCTTTTGCGCTCTTCGTGTGGGACAGGCTCGCCGGCCATCGCGAGGAAAGGCGAGGGAGTTATCTATCGAAAATATGCAGATATGCTCTTATCTTCGGGCTGCTAGCTGTTGCAGCGGGTGTGCCGCTGGCACCCAGTGCTTTCGGCCAGATTCAGTCAACGATCTCTTGTCCGTCAGGGCACGGCTATTGGGATGTCTTGAGTGTAATGATGATGGACCCAGGACTGGCCTCCAGTTACCACATGGAGGGCCTTACCGGAGGCCTGCCATCGTCGTACATCTATACCCAATGGGATCAAAGTCAGGCCAAGGTGTATTACGTAAAGAATCCGCAAGGTAATCCCTGGGACATCAATCTTTACGACTCAAATTACATCTACCAATGGGTCACAGAACTGGGCGTGTTGAATGGTGTCAACCACTGGAACGATCCAACGAGCTGCAAGAAATTCAACAACGGCAGTCAGAACAACAGGTCCGACCTTTCCATGCGCTGGGCCGCCCGGTGCGCGGCTCCTGCAGGAAACAATAGTGCGTTCTGGAATCCGCCTTCCACCCAGCCTAACAATACGAACTACTACACCTACGTGGGGCAGGAACCACAAAGTGCGTCGCAGAATCTCGATTATTCTTTGGTGGAGCTGACTGCCCCAGGTACTCTCGCCATCACCGACCACCGCGCAGTTCCACCAAAGGCGTTTTCCGTTACAACTTTGCCCCTGCAATATACCTACAGCTGTGGCGTCTCGGGAAACGTCAACTCATGTAAGTTTCGCGAGATTTTTGAGTATGGTGTGGATCCAAACGTCAATCCGGTGGACAAGATCAGGCACAGCTATGGATGGATACGCTGGCGCTACTACATCAACTCAACAGAGGGAAAATCAAATGTTACCGCCAAGTGGGTACTGAAGAATACATCAAAATCTGACCAGTTGATGCTCGGACAGGTCAGCCCCAACTTCCAATGTTTCTAGAACGCTTTGAACTGGATCGTCTCGCAGTGAGTACAGCAAAGGAATGTCTGCTTCTTCAGACGTGCCAGTATCACTTGGCGATCCAGTCCACCGATTTATTGCGGGTGCCGACATTTTGCTCATCGCCCGCCCTCGCAAACGGGAGGCGTTATGTTGGCCGCCGGTGGCAGCCGTCTAGGCGTTGGGACCTGCGTAGTACGTAAAGAGGAGAGGTAAGCGCTTCGGCCAATAAGATTTTTGAAGCTCCGGACTAGTCTGGATTCATTTCGATCTGCCTGGGGGGTAAGGCGGGCATATCGGGATGTTGCTGCTCTCGCCATATCACGTCAAAACACTCACCCTCGCTTTGAGCGCGCCAAGTGGTTCCATCTTTGTATTTTACCGAGTCCGGGAAGAAAGCCCATCCCAGGACGGACTGGGCGCTGGCGGCGCGAACGCCCGGTTTTTCGAGAGTTTGCTCCTGGCCGGGCAAAATGGGCTTGGCCGATAACCACTCGGCGTTGAACGGTCGCCGCAAATCCTGGGGCGCCAAAAACATCTCGGACGTGAGCGCCAGGCTGGCAATAGGCTTGTCGCTGAGGTTCTTGACCGTCAGTGTAAAGTTTTCCGGACGCTTCCAGAAATCTCCCCCGATGAAGGCCAGGGGGCAGGCACGGGCGGGCGGGGCATAGACCGTGTAAACCGCCATCATTCCAGCCTCCATATGATCTTCCACATGGCAGTGAAACATCCAGGTTCCGGGATTGTCGGCGAGCATATCAACCGTCACCATGCTTCCCGGGAGAAGTTCAATCACGTCGGTATTGCGCTTTCCGTCGGTGACGGTTTCGCCGTGCCAATGCGGAGTGTGCAAGTCAATCTCATTTCCCATCCCCAGCAAGTACCAGCGCACCTTGTCTCCCTGCTTCATAGTCAAGCCGGGAAGATTGCCGAAGATAAAACCGTTGATGGCATAAAACTGGTCGGCGGGTTTGCTTCCCATTTCATCGAAGATCATGAAGGAGGCGATAAATTCGCGGTTAACATCCTTCGGAGATCCGTCGGCATTCGCTTTGCCTTTGGCGGTGACGATGATTGGTCCCAACAGACCGGCATTGATCTCAATCCCGGCGTCGACGTGGGAGTGGTACCACCACACTACCGAACTCGGTTGGCTCGGACCCGGTCCACTGGCCACATTTGCAAACCAGTGATACGTATACCTGCCGCCTGGGGGAACGAAGGCTCCTTTGGCAACGGGTAGATACAGAGAACCCTCGTTGTTCTTATCGTAGCGCAGGCCGTGGGGATGGATGTCGTGGCCGCGGTGTCCGCGATTCAGAAAATCGACGACGATCTCGTCCCCAACCTCTGCGCGAATGACCGGGCCGAGGATTCCCAGCCAGTCCGGTTGGGGCTTCGGAGTAGTGAAAGTGTCATCTGTATATTCGATAAAACGGCTCTTCGCAAATTGCACCTTCAGCGCCCACGGCTGCGGGATGGGTGAGCCGTTCAGCAGATTGCGGCCGCTCGGGGCGTAATTCCAAGTTACGTCTTCGGCCGTGATGTAGTAGTACCGGGTTGCTGCAAGACAAGAGCAAACGGAGAGGAAGATAAACCACATCCCCAACCCAAACGCTCGCTGGATTCTCACGGAATTCATTATCCCACTGGGAGGATCGTTGTGTAATCATTCCAGCCCTCTAACGATAACCTCCGGAACTGGCTTCGCGAAGGTAGTCCCATCAGGGAGTCGGCGGGGTTAGGGTACACTGCCCTGCAGTGGTCTGAGCTGGCGGCGTCGGAGGCGTAACCCAAGGCTCGTTCACGAAATCAAAGAACTCGCTCATGTCGGCCTGAGCAGCGTCGCGTTTGGTCAAAGCTGGCACGTTGAAGCGCGTCTCAATCAGCTTCAGGATTGCGGTGTAGTCGAATACCGTGTGAGAAACGTAATTCTTCTTGGCGAAAGGCGAGATCACGATCAGCGGCACACGATATCCAGTCCAGGTGAAATCACAGGTACCTCCCCCGGTCGTGCCGGTCGAGTCACAGACGTCGCCTGGCACCAAGTCCATGGGCGCGATGCCATCCGGACTCGGCATAGGCTGCGGCGAGACGTGGTCATAGAACCCTCCGCCTTCGTCGTAGGTGAAGATCATTGCGGAATCCTTCCAACTGGAGCTATTCATCAGACCGTTGATCAGGCCTGAGGCGAACTGGGCCCCGGTCTGGACGTCGATCGGGGAAGAGATGTCGAAATCGTTAGGATGCTCATCCAGTCCAGCGCTGGAGGGAGGCTCGATCAGCGCGACCTGGGGCAGAGTTCCATTCTGCACATCGGTCGTAAATTGCGATATCGGCACCAGATTTTGCGACAAGGTCGGGCTGTTGACTATGGTCTGTCCGTAAGTGAACTCATTGATGTAGGAATAGTTGTAGAGGCATGCGGGAGTAGGAGCGGAGGAACAACTGGTGCCGTCGGGATCGACGTAGATCTTCCAGGTGATGCCCGCGTTCTGCAGTTCCTCGAAAATGGTGGTCACGGTGAGCGGCGTTTCCGGCGCGGCCAAGGGATGCGCATGCCCGGCCGAAGTGGCGGCTAAAAGGTACATGCGGTTGATCTGGGTGCGGTCCATGACGGGAGAAAACCACCGGTCCGAGGTGGCGAAATTGGAGGCCATAAAGTAGTAGTAATTCAGGTCGCTCGCGTCAAAATATCCCATAGCCCGTATGCCATTCGTATCCATCAAAGTGGGAGATTGTTGACGTGCGTCATCCGCGGCCACGACTACGAATCCGTTGAGGGCGGCCGGACTGTTGCCCCCCGGGTCGTTTAAGTCCCAATCCACATGACTCTCATTCCAGAAAGGACTCTGCTCTTCTTGACACATCGACGTAAAATGAAACGAACTGATTAGATTGCTGCTGTCCTGGAGACAAACCGTTGAGGCCGGAAAGGGCTGGGTGGGATCGCAGCCCGGGATTGCTGGGGCGGGTGCTTGCAGGGGAGCAATCCCGCTGGCCGGATTGAACTGCGGCAACCCGTCAAACGACTGATCCACGATGCCACTCTGAGCCCAGTATTGGCGCATAGCCCCGAAATAGTGATCAAACGAACGATTCTCCTGGGAGAAGATAATAATGTGGTTCAGGCTCTGCAGGCTTCCGGGAGGCGTAGGTGAAGACCCTGACGGCTGAGATCGCAGGCCTACGCACCCGATCAGGAGCAGGGAATTCAGGCCAGTCAATAGGGCTAACCCTAAACGATGTCGAGATCTCATTGGCGAGAGGTTCTTACACAGAGTCCGAGGTTCGATGAAAGTGAGTGCAAGAGGGTTGTTTGTTGTCTCGTAAGGACTTTCACCGAATCCAATTGCCTACTTTTCTTCAGAAATTCATATACCACGCCCGCGGATTTTGGCATCACAGCTCTCGTTCCCACTGAACTTTCGGAGTGTACATGTCATCGAATGAACAGCCACCGGTCCGATCTCTTGCTCAAGCCCAGTCCTTTCAAGGAGTTACTGCCAAGAACGATGGCCAGCCGGAGATGACCCCTCCTCGCAGACTGCTGCTCAGCTTGGCGCGCAAGCTGCACGATAATGAAGCATCACTCGCCTTCATCCGGATTGCATTCCGCATGTTCCAGCGCATCGGGATCACAGTGAGTCCGAACCACTACTACTGGCCTGTGCCCGACTTCCGCGAACTCGAGTCTCGGAACTGGCCAACCGAGGCAGAGACCCGTGGGCTCGACCTTGCCTTTGACCGGCAGTTGGTTTTCCTGCAAACGGTGGTTCCGCAATATCAGGGCCGAATGGCAATCGAACTCGGCGCCGTTTTTCAGCGTGAGCTACAACTACAACAATGGCTTCTTCGAGACCGTCGATGCGGAGATCGCCTACTGTATGGTTCGCCATTACAAGCCGCGACGTATCGTGGAAGTGGGCGGCGGCTACAGCAGCCGTGTCATGGCAGCGGCCCTCGATCAAAACTTCAAGCTGGATGGAGTGCGCGGCGAGCTGGTCACAATTGACCCGTACCCGGATCGGTTCCCTCAAGAAGGCGCTGAGCGATCGCGTCCATCTCATTACCCAAACCATCCAGAATGTAGACCTCGACGTATTCCTCAGCCTGCAAAGCGGCGATTTTCTGTTTCTGGATTCAAGTCACGTAGTAGCGAATCGGCAGCGATGTCGTTCGCGAGTATCTCGAAATCGTTCCCCGCCTCGCCGGCGGTGTAGCTGATCCACGCCCATGACATCTTCATTCCCGCCGACTATCCGCGCGAGGCGGTCTTGCACAATCTCGCCTTCTGGTCCGAGCAGTACCTGCTGCAAGCCTTGCTAATGTTCAGTCCGCGATTCGAGGTCCTATGGGGCAGCAGCTGCATGCAAAGCCGCGCAACCACCGCGCTCGAAAGCGCTTTTCCGCACTGGCAGCACAGTTATCGCGACATGCCCCCGGAAAAGCGGCACTTCCTTCCCACGCGCGATGGCGACCGTGTCTGGCCCTCCAGCTTCTGGATGCGGAAGCTGGCTTAAGGCAAGTTGATGTCCCAAGCGGGCTGCTGTTGTCGCAACTCGGTCTCCGCTGGCGCGAACTACCAAATCCCCTTGTCGTCTCCTGTAATCCGCAGATTGACAAATGCGGCGGCAGCCAGCGCCGGCAATAGAGACAAGCGAGCCGCAGCGCGAAAGTGTCGCGCCGCTCCCGTTCCGATGAGTTGCTGCAGGAACAGTTGCGAACCCTGCGGCACCATGGGCAGGCGTAAGAACTGTTTCCCTACGTACGTCACTTCGGCCCCGAAACGTGCCGAGCGCACCACAAACTCTGGCAGCGGGAGCGGGCCAACGCCCGCGCGCTCGTTGTAGTCCGAAGTGATCTTCAGCAGGGTCGCTACTCCCGGCCAGATCGACCAGCGCTGCGGTGGACGTGCGCAGCCGCGTGAAATCCAGACGGCCTGCCCGCACCAGCCCCGTAAGATTCAGCAGGTCGGTAAAACGAATGTAGAAATGGCGATACATCCTTTGCAGTGTCGCGAGCGTGACCTGTTCCTCTGGAGCCGGGACGCGAAAGCGAAAAGGACCTACGTCGCGCATCACGCTGGTTTCTTCTAAGTGGGCAGGTAGCGTCGTCCTGCTCACCGGTTTGTCCGAGGCAGCCCACGTGGATTTCCACCAATCGGGGCAGTCCCGGAATCCGGAAGTTCCATTTGTGCGCCAATCGATCGCCCCAACTCTGCGGCTGCGGCTCGGCTTGCAGTTCGCTCTGCATCGCGCGCACGGTATCGCGTTCGGTGGCTGCGATAAAGAGATCAAGATCGCTGCCTATATCAGGCCAGTGATCGAGGGTCTTGATCACGAGCGGGGTGTGCCCGGTCAGTTCGAGCGCGCGCACGATCTTGTGCAAAGCCGCGAGCGCGCCCTCGACCTGCCGTTGTTCGACTTGCGCCAGATCTTGAAGGCCGTCAAACCGCGGCCCGACTGCATCAGCCACAGCCCATTTCTCTAAGAGCTGCAACGTGCGAAGGTATACGCGTTGCAGTTCCGCAAAGCGCAGGAAGTCGGACCATTCCTCCTTGCACATGCGTTGCAATCCCGAGAGCACTTGTCCGATCTGCGCGGTAGGTTCGCCGCGCTGGCCTGGGGATGGGGGCGCGTGGAGATGCAAAACCGCCAGCATCTCGAACATCTCAGTCGCGCCTCCTCCTCCCTTGGTCATGGACGTCCTCCGTGCGTGATATCCGCTTTCGATTCGCCACAGTACGGCAGGCCGCGCTCGATCGCCGTTCCTTCCTCGTAATCGTTCCAGGTAGCAATCAGAACAAACGGAATGGGGTGCGAGGGTTCGTCGTTCTCTTGGAACATGCGGAGGGTGTCTTCGAACGTCTTTCCGCACCGTGCATCGATGTGCCGGTTCAAGCTCCAGGAAGCCTTCGCGTCGTTGAAGCCCGGCCACACTCCGCCCACCGTAACCTCGTCCGGACGTTTGCGCATCTTCGTGTAGAAATCGCTCAAGTAATCTTCGCCCCACGCCTGGCCGTCCGGCTTCCACCCCGTGTGCCCGGGATACACCCACGCGTACTCACCGTCGAAGGCTTTGGCGAACTGCGGTGGGGGATCGTCCTGATAGAGCAGGATCGGCGGCGAGTCCCACTGATCCACCTGCTGGCGCACCTGGTTCCAATCAGTGTGGCCGCGCTTGGGAAATACAAAGACGACGGGCCGCCCCCGGTACATCAGGTACGCATCGCGTCCCGGGGCGCCGGGTCCGATGTACTTCTTGTAAGCCAGATCCATCGCCTCCATGGCGTCTTCGGTGGCGTGTCCGTTGTCATCCTGGGTTTCGTCGTACATGAGCGCGATGTGAAAGTGCTGCTCGCTGGCAATTCGCTGGAGGAGCGCGGTACTTCGATCGAGAAAGGGACGCCGTGGGCCATACCAATCCACCACGAAGGCATAGATGCCCATGTTGCGGGCACTCTCAATTTGCTTGCGCAAGACGTTCGGGTCCTGACTGTTATAACCGACGTCGATGTGGTCCGGGTCGCCGAACCAGGGCTGGTAGTCCGCGAGAATCTTGGGTTTGCCCGACAAGTCAGGGATATCCTTGAGCGCGAGATTCCGCGAATTCGCGTGAGTGCACGCGTTCGGAATGTAGCTCACGATCAAGACATAACCTAAAAGGGCATACTGATAGAGGTTTCATCTACGATTTCCTGCTCTGGTTACGATGAGACGGCGCCGCCAAGAGTTGGCTCGAAGTAGGCGTTCGGGCAAGGCCTCAGAAGGATTTGGCAGAGACTTCCTCTAGATCGCGAACGTACCAGCGATCTGCGCCGGGGGTCATGAGAACCATGTACTCGTGGGGCGCATTCTGTGTAGCGATCAACTTGTTTCCGTCGAAGGTCTGGATCTCCAACTGGGCTTGGTCGAGAAGCTGCATGGCAGTCCCATCCGTGGAATAAAAGACCGCCTTCAGATGGTGGCCGTGATCCACGATCCGAACGTGCACGCCCGCCTGCTTTTGCTCGGCGATTCTCTGCATAAGGCGATCCTTGGCGAATCCGACGAACTCTTCGCCGAGTCCCTCGGCCCGGCTGGATTCCAAGGCCCCGGCCAGATCACGCCATGCCAGTGCGTAATGGCGCGCTATCGTCGTTCCCGTGAGTTCTTCGATGGGACGTGGCGCAAGTCCGTCAGCATCGAGGTGGACTTGCGGGCGATGATTGGGCGATCGCCAGAACACAAGCTGCAATAACGAAGCTCGCAGCTTTGAAAAACCGAAGCGAGATCTTCTTGAGGGCGAGCGTCACGTGGGCCATGCTCTTCATAGTTTTCCGTTGAGGGCGACTTCATTGCCCAGCACAACGCCGCACGCGACGTTGATCTGCGCCCGTCCGTGGACGCTGAACTGCATTCGCGCTACACCTTTCTTGATCGGCGTGTCCACCGTGCTCTTGCCTGCCCTGTCAACCTTGGTGAATGAGACGACCGTGCCATCGGGAAGTGCATTGCCGCTGCAATCGCGCACGGGATCGGTTTCGAGGGTCACCATATTCCCGCTCGCCACGGCTTTCATGCGCAATCCGCAGGCCTCCGCCGCGACCTGTTGAATCGACTCGCGCTTCTTCCGCGCTGCCTGAGACTGCAGTCACCTGAACCCGTCCCTCATGTGGCGTCGAGTCCATGCGCATCCAGGCCACACCGCGCCGGGTGGAAACTCGCCGTGAGAAGCTGGCCCCGCTGGCTGGCGTGATTCGGAAATCCACTGCAGCCGGGGTCACAACCAGGTTGAAGTACTGGTCAAACACGAAGGCAGTGGCATCAATCGAATCGGGAGTGGAAACGGGCACCCGCGAAGGATGCAGAAAGAAGCTCAGGTGCGCGGGTTGCGCGGCCTTCACCTCGAACGTTGCGGAAGTGCATGATGCGGTCACAGAGGATCACCTGGTAGCGGCCCGCGGCGCGCACGTCGCTGGACTGAATCTGCAGATCGCTCCCGAGACTCACGGTGCGTTTCACAACATGGTCGGGCCCCACCAGATAGAAGGTGGCTTGCCCGGAGCCCTCGACCGGAATCGAGAAGGCTTGGCCTGCTTCCACAATGGCGGGCACGTGCAGTTCAGCAGCACTTGCCCAACCAGGCAACACGCACAACAAGGCCAATCCGGTCAGGCGCTTGCATAATGCGAAACTGCCACGGGTAATGCGCTTCCATGCTAGTTGCTCGACCGCGAGTAGTGATTGACGATGACGCGATAATTCTTCAGCCGTCTCGCGATGTCATCCGGGATGTCGACAGCAAACGGTACGGGCACCTGCGGCATGAGCGCCTGATCTACATAACCATCCGAGACCCAGATTACTTTCCCGGAGTCGTCATAGTAGGCTGCCAGGACCTGCGCGATGTTGACGGGGCGGCCGCTTTGATTCACCAATTCGCCCTTCAACACGTTTCGGTTCAATCCGTCTTTGCTCACCGCCTGGTCGCTGACCGCAATCACCGGATCAGCGCTGGCCGGGACTAAGAGCGCGCGCGCATCCATGCGCACACTCTTTACCGCATCCATGCGAATCCCCGGAAAGTCAATGCGATAAGGGGAAATCTGCTTGGGGAGCAGCACGTGCGAGATCAGATCGAAGCTGCCTTCTTCCTCGAGGGGAGAGCCGTCCGCTTTCAGCAGCGTCGCATTCACATTCAAATACGCGGGAACGGTGTCTTCATTCTCGACTTCCCCGAGAATCACCACGCGACCGGGACGCGCGATCGCGTTCATGGACGTGATGCGCACTTTCGGCGAGTCTACGTCCTGCGAGCCCCAGTTCTGCGATGTGTTGCGGCCGATAACTTCCCAGCGCAAGTAGTTCACCGACACCACCTGCGGGGGCACCGTGGGAAACGCCGGTTTCGGCCACACCACACGCCAGACCGAACCATCGCGGCGCACGCGCAAATCCCGCACATCATCGAGCGAGCCCAGCTGCGCTCGACCAATTCATTCGCACGCGGACCAGAGCCTGATCTTGATCGGCGTGCAACGGCGAAACATCCGCGCTCTGCAGCGAGGAGTAGGTACGCAGGCTGCCGTCGCTTCCCGCCATATCGCGAATGAAGGATGCGAGATCCGTATCGCTGCTGCGATCGAGCGAAGCATAGGCCTGCTGGTAGTTGTGAGCCTGAATCTGGCTCATCAGAGCCTGCACGGCTTCTTCGGGAGTTACCGCAGAGAACATGGCATGCTGCTTCAGCCCCTCCGGACTGCAGCCAGGCGATGGCAACCAGAACCACGGTGGCAATGGCGAGAAAAGTAACCAGCCCCCACTTCATGAGCGCACCCTATCGGCGTAGACGCGTTCCGGCGTTTCCCTGGGAATTGCGATCCTTTCCGCGTACGCGGCGCGGTTCGACCAGGAACCACACAAACAGAATCGCCAGGAAGCTGCTGCCGATGGGCAGGATACCCCAAATCCATCCTTCCCACGGGGCCGGTACGGCGTCTGACGGGATCAGCCGCGCGGGAGGCGCGTCATCCTTTGACCACACGGTGATGGCGCCGGAGTCATAGCTCTCGACTTGGCGCCACCCGCCGAAGACCAGGAGAGGCTCATAGAACGGATCGTGCACGAAAATGAATTTCAGACCATAGTGGTTGGCATGCTGGAGCATGGCGCGGAGCGAATCCATGCCGGCGACGCCGAAGAATTTCGCGCTGGTCAGTTGCGCTGCGCCGTAGCGGGTCATCTCGGGCAGCAGGCGGGCCGAGTTGTACTCGCCATCCACGCTGTTCGCGGTTGCATAGGTCGAAACCTTGGAGAGAGCATTGCCGAATCCGAGTGTGAGATAGCGGTACTGATCGTGGCCATCGCGATTCAGGAAGGCGACGACCGAATCTACATTGAGCGAACTAAACGTTCGAAAGGGGCTCCATGTCAGCCAACCCAGAGCGAGCGCCAGGCTGGCAACGGCGGCCGTACTGACGCCGATCGCACCCCAGCGTGGAAAACGGTCGATGACTTGCTCCACTAACAATCCCACAATCGGCAAGTGCCAGCACCGTCGCCCACAGCGTGAAGCGCTCGTAGGTGAGAATTTCGAAGGCCCGGCCGAAGATCCAGCGCGGAACCGGCGTTGTGCCACCCAGAGCAATCAGGAACGTGACCCAGAACGCAAGCAGCAGCATTCGCAGACGAGGATTCGATGCTCCCTTGATCACGATGAAGGGCAATGCCAGGATCAAAGCACCATACGGCACGATGAAATAATTCATTCCGTAGATCCAATTCATCAGGAAGTTCGAACGGCTCGCGTGCGGAATGGGCATCTGTTCGATGGGATGCCGGATGATCGCAATCCAGTAAGGCAACAGAACGACCCCAACCCCCACTGCGGCAATCGCGGCGAAGACGAGACCGCGCCCGATGATTGCGGCGCCGGATTGCTCCTTCTTGCGACCGTCGTACCAGGCCAGCCACAAGACTGGAACGGCAAACAGGACCGAGCCGAAGATGAGCGTGACGTGATGGGCCGATGCGGCGGCCAGCGTCAGAGCAATGCCCTTCAGCAGGGATCGCCAACTGGCCGATATGCACCACGAATATAAGTAAGGCAGAGCTCAGAAGATACAAAGGCGCTGACATCGTGGTAGGCAACTGCCCTGCCGAATAGACAAGAAATGCGATACTGCCGGCGAACACGGCCAGTACTCCGGCATAGCTGGCTGCACGTTCATCGACCCAAAGCTGTGCGAACCGGTAGGCGCCCACCGCCAGCAGGACGACGGCGGCCAACTGCACCAGCATGAAGGCCTCGGTGAGCCCGACGATATACGACAGCAGCGCAATCCATTGGTGAGTCAGCGGAGGATAGGTGGTTTGGGAGAAGCCGCCAAACCACTTTTCGTTCCAAGGATTGAACCAGTGATGAGCATAGTGCGACGCAAAAAAGATGTGCAAGTTTGCGTCATAGGACGTAGTCGCCGGCAACTCCATTACGAGTAAAGGCCCGTGAATCGCGAGTGCCAGCAAGATGATGGCAGCGACCGGAATGGGGCGTTGCCAAATGCTGATCTCAGGCGGGAGCGCAAATGTTTCCTGGCGGTCTCTCATTGAGCGGAGCGTTTGAATCGCATGGTTTGATTCCCGGAAGCCGGGCAAGGTTGGCAGGTTTTTTGGGAGGCGGGTGTCGCGGCGCGCAAAGGTGCGCAACCACATCGGGAGTTTCTGGCATCTGAGCGAAGACGAAAGGGCCTGTGTGCCCCTACGCCACCAGCCGGATGGTCAGCCAAGAGCTCGGGGAGGAGGAATGGTGCGATCGGTGTTTAGGGGAGCAGTGCGGCTTGCAGTCCTGCTTGTGGCCACTGCCGGCGCTGCCCAGACCTTTGACGTGAACGGCCAAACCTCTCCCACTTCGCCCGCGCCTTCGAAAAAGCGAGGCGCCCCGTCCAACAATAAGGCGTCCGATCATAACGAGACTGGGATGGGCTGGGGCGCGAGCATCGAGGTGGCGCGCGAGGCGCGAGCCGCGCAGAGCGCGCTGCAACACGGGGACGCGCAAGGCGCAACTGCGCATGCCCAGCGCGCGGTGAACGCCGCTCCGCAGAATCCTGATCTCTGGTTTACGCTGGCTTACGCAGCCCGACTGAGCGGACAGTATTCGTTGTCTGTCGATGCCTATCATCGCGGTCTCGCTCTGAAGCCATCTTCGGTGGAGGGGCTTTCGGGTCTGGCGCAAACCTACGCCCGGATGGGGCGCAGCGCGGAGGCGCAGCAAGCGCTGGAAGAGGTTCTGGCCGCGAATCCTAGGAGCGATGTGGACCTTCAGCTCGCGGGCGAACTGCTGCTAACCACCGATCCCAAACGAGCACTTGAATATCTGCAACGCTCGGAAGCTGCTAAGGCGTCGCCGCGAACGGAACTTCTGCTGGCCCGAGCCTATGAGCGAACCGGAGACGGCGAGTCGGCCCACAAGATGTTGGAGAGAGCGCGCCGCTCGGCTCCGACCAACCCCGAGGTGGTGCGAGCGGTTGCGTCTTACTACCGCGACACGGGTCAGTACGAAGAGGCGATCCGCCTCCTGGAAGACTTACACGCGAAAGACGCGAGCACGCTCGCGGAACTGGGATATTCCTACGCGCTGGCTGGCAACGCACACGCGGCTGCGCACAATTATGGCATCGCGGCAAGCCGAGCGCCGCGGGACATTGAGATCCAACTCAATGCCGCGCAAGCCATGCTCAATGCAGGGGAGTTCGACAAAGCCACGGCCTTTCTGAACCAAGCCAAAACGCTGAATCCGGAGCACTACCGCCTGTATGCCTTGCGGGGAAGGCTGGATGCGGCCGAGCGTCGGAACGAGGATGCGATCCGCGGATACGAGGCGGCACTACAGCACCTGCCCGAAGGTATGCCGGAGGGGGTTCTCTATCCGATCTCGTTACGCGTGGATCTTGCCCAGATTTACCGCGATGCCGGGGACACCGCAAACGCAGAGCGCGTCACGAATGATGCGGCGAAAGCGATCAGTACCCTCGATGTGGCAGGCCCAGTGCGGCCCGAGTTCTTGCGACTGCGAGCAGCAACCGAAGTGGGGGGAGGCAATCTCGATTCCGCCGAAAAGGATTTAAAAGAGGCTCTCCAACTTGAACCTCGCAGCGCCGTGTTGCTTCTCAACTATGCGAATCTTCTCTGGAAGACGGAGCGAAAGGAGGAAGCCCGGAAGACCTACCGCGAGGCGCTGGCAATCGATTCGTCGAATGCGAGCGCATTGGGCTCGCTCGGCTTCGTGTCGCGCGAGATGGGCGACACCGCAGCCGCCCGAGGGTACTTCTTGGAATTAGCGAAGAAGCATCCCGACGACTATGTGCCCTATTTGGCCCTGGGTGATTTGTACAGCGCGACCCGTCAATTTCCGGAAGCGCAAGAGAGTTACGAGCAGGCCTTCCCGAAATCGCCGAACAATCCGCTGATTGTGTCCGGTGCGATGAATGCGGCGCTCGAAGCACACCAGCCGGCGCAGGCCAAGGAGTGGCTGGCGCGCGCGTCGGAGGCGGTGCGACAAGATCCGCAAGTCATGCGCGAGCATGAGCGGTACTTGACGATGACCGGAAACTACGCGGAGTCGGCAGATCTCGGGTATCAGGTGATCCAGAAGCTTCCGAAGGATCGCGAGGCGGTCGACTATCTTGCTTATGACCTTCTGTTTCTCAAGCGGCTCGATGAAGCGATGAAGATCGTAGACCGCTTTCAGCCGGTTCTTAAGGATGATCGCGACCTGCCTCTGATTGCGGGGTACGTGCACGCCGACCACAACGAATACGAGGCGGCCGTCCACGACTTCACGCGCGCCCTGGAGATCGATCCCAAGATGGCGGTGGGTTATATGAACCGGGGCTATGTGTACAACGACATGCGCCTGGCCACGAAGGCCGAGCAGGATTTCCGCAAGGCGTTGGCGCTGAATCCACAGTATGGCGAAGCGCACCTCGGACTAGCCTACGCCCTGCTCCAGTTGCGGCGTTCCACGGCAGCGCTGAAAGAGGCTGAAGTCGCAAGCCATTTGCTTCCCGACTCGGAGAGTCTGCATCTCGTCAAAGCTGAGGGCTACCGCCAGCGAGCCATGCTGACTCGCGCAGAAGGCGAGTACAGGAAAGCTCTGAAGCTGAATCCGAATGCTCCGACTTCCTACATCGCACTCGCCGATGTGCAGTACCGGCAGCATAAATACGAGAACTCGGCTGACACTTTGAACAGTGCGCTCGCGGTCGCGCCGAACGACCCGATGATTTTGGCGCAGCTTGCAAGATCCTATGCGCAGCTCCGCCGGTCGTCCGAGGCCATGCAGGCGATTGAATCCGCGGAGCGGGCTGGCGGGAAGGATTACAAAGTCCTGCTGGTGACTGCGGACGCGCTGCGCATCCTGGGCCGTCGCGACCAGGCCATGACCAGGTACTCGCGGGCGCTGGAAAGTTCCGACGAAAATCGTCTACAGGTCCGACTCGCCTTGGGCCGATTGTTTGCGGAAGAAGGGCACACAGCGGACGCACAACAACAAGTGGCGCTCGGCTTTGCCGAGGCGAGGGTCGCGCCGACCGATGTAACCTCCGCGGAAGACTACCTGAACGCAGCAGACATTCTGATGAGCATCCACGAGTATCTGCTGGCGCAGCGAATGTATGGGCGTGCCCAGGCTCTGGGCGCGGATGACACCGCCGTGGCGGTGGGTATGGCAAATGCGTCGCTGGCCCTGGGAGACACGCGTAGCGCGGAATTGCAACTGGCCAGCTTGAGCGATGATCCGGAACGCAAGAACAACTTTGACTTTCTGGTCGCCCAGGGCAACGTCTACCGGCAGCGTGGCGAGGTTGATCGCGCGCTCGCGAGTTTCGTCCTCGCCAACCAGTTGGATCCGCAGGATCTAGCGACCCGCACCGCGGAAATGGAACTGGCAGAAGAACAAGGCCGTCCCATCACCGATCGCCTTGGCCTAGGTTCTACCGTGCGCGTAAACCCGGTGTTTGAAGATGAAAACATCTATCAAATGGACGCGCGTCTGCTCGGCGTGCAAAACAACGGAGCCTTGTTACCACCCCCGCGGCGTTCGATCGAGACCTTTGTCGATTCGCGTTTTCAATTCCGGCAGAGTTCATTCCCCCCCCTTCAAGGCTTTATCGCTGAGCGCAACGCTCAGGGTAGCATCTCCTTTCCCAGTAAGCTCCTGATTCAGGATCGCAATACGTTCGACGCCATCTTCAATATTTCCGTGGCGCCGGTTGTGCAACTAGGCGACGTGAAGCTCAGCATCATGCCCGGACTGCAATACACGGTACGGCGCGACACGCTTGCTCCCGTGCCCATGAATCAGAATCTGTTTCGCCAGTTTGTTTATGTGGCCAGCAGCCCGATCAGCAATTGGTTCTCGTTTTCCGGCAATTTGATTCGGGAAGCGGGTCCGTTCACAGAGCAGGATCTGCACTCGCGAGACCTTTCTGGTGCTCTCGATTTTCGCGTGGGCCGACCCTGGAGCAAGAGCGTGCTGCTGACCGGCTACAACGCGCGTGACCTGCTCTTCGGACCATCGGTACATGAGTACTACCAGACAATTACCTATGCGGGCGTGCAGCATGGGTTCGGTTCCCGCCTCCGCGTGTCGGCGGTGGCGGAGTTTCTGCGGGCGTGGCGTGTCGAAGGCAGTCAGTTCGCTATCGCGCAAACTCTTCGTCCACGCTTTGGGGTAGACGCGGAGCTCAAAGAGCACTGGACGTTGTCCGCCTCAGGTGCGTGGTCTTCCGGACGCAGCTTTCACGCCTACGACAACGTGACATCGAGCATCATGTTCTCCTACACGCACGAAGGGAGATGGGGCAAGAGCGTAGGCTCGGAGACGGCTTCAGTCACTTATCCCTTGAGGTTTTCTTTTGGTCTGGTACAGCAGAGTTTTTACGAATTTTCCGGACACGGGGGCACCCAAGTCGTTCCGGCAGCGCAGTTCACCTTTTGACGCCATTCGTTTCCGCCTGCTCTAGCTGCCTGACGACCCCAACTTCCCTATGACGACACCAGAAACGCAAGTGACGACAAGGCCGGGTCACCTCGAAGGCTTGCGTGAGCGGGTAGTGCGGGGGAGTGCCATTTTACTGTTCAGCACTGGACTGGTGGCCGCAACCAATCTGCTCTACAACATCTTGATCGCACGGATGTTAGGTGCTGAGGGCTTTGGCAACGCTTCCGCTTTATATACGCTGCTAATGTTACTGGCGGCCATCACCTTATCGTTCCAGATAGTGACATCAAAGTTTATCGCTCGGAGTTCAGAGACTCTTGTCCGAGCACAAATCTATGCAAGCATGTCGCGCCGCGCCTGGCAGGTGGGCGTGGGGATTGCCGTACTACTCGCCGCAGGCGGCGCCTACGTCAAGTCGTATTTCAATCTGCCGGCGCAGCATGATCTGTGGCTGCTGGCAATCGCGACTGGAGTGTATATACCCCTGGGAGTACGTCGCGGAAAGATGCAGGGCTGTTACGACTTTCGCGGCATAGCCATCAATGTGGTGGTGGAGGCGACGGTTAAGTTCGGCGGGGCCCTGCTCTTCCTACATTTCGGGATGGGCGTGACGGGTGTGATGACGGCGGTGCTGCTCTCCATCGTCGCCGCGTACATCGTCGGGAAGCCGGGTGCTCAGTACAACGCGAAAGCGGGACTGATGAAGGTCGCGCCTTCTGGCGAGGGCATGCAGGCCCTTCTGTACTTCATCGGGCAGGTGATTCTCAGCAACCTCGATATCTTGCTCGTGAAGCATTTCTTCCGGCTGTCGGAAGCGGGAGTCTATGCGGCTGTGGCTCTGGTGGGACGCGTGGTCTTCATGTTGTCGTGGTCGGTGGTAAGCAGCATGTTTCCGGTGACGGCGAGTCATACGCATCGCCGGGCGGGACGCTCGCTGCTGTACACCGGGTTGCTCCTGGTGGGAGCAGTCACGTCTGCATTCATCGCGTCGGTGGCGTTGGTCCCGGATGCCGTATGGACTAAGGTGCTTGGGGCGCGGTTCCTGCTAGGCACGCCAGCGGCATTCTCCTCCCTCTTAACAGAGTATGCGGTCATGACCGGCATCTATTCCATTGCAGTATTGATCATGATGTACGAGATCTCGCGGCGCATCGGCACCGCGGCCTGGGTGCAGTTGGGCGCGAGCGTGTTGCTGGCCGTAGCGATCTGGCGTTATCACGATTCCTTGTCCCAGGTAATACTGGTGCAAGTGTTCGTGATGTGCGGACTGCTTATAGCGGTCACGATCCCGATCTTCCGCGAACGGGATGAATCCGAGCATGTGCTGGTAACTTCGGAACCTTTGAAGCGCCTGCGACGCGTGCCGGAGGAGGAGATCATCGCGGAATTCTTACGGGGCGAGTTCTATCATCCCCAGTTTGATCCCTACCGCCGAGACTTCAAGCATCTAGTGGAGCATGCCGATCTCCATGATCCTCAGGAAAACTTCGTCCGGCGCGCGTTGCTGTTCCGCCGACGAGGGCGCCTATGGCGCGAACTGCCTCCCGATATGGAGTGGTGGGAGATTGAACTGACTTCAGGCGACCTGGCGCGCTTGCGGTCATTTCCGCGGAACGACTGGAGGCGTTTTGCGGGAAGCGGGTTCTACCTAACGGAAATGATTAGCCGCATCCAAGCGGAACTGGCTCACGGGCAGCAGAGTCGGTTCCTGAAAAAGCTCGGGGCAATCGGAACCGATCTCCGCGAGAGCCATGTACCGGATGTGGTGTTGCTGATTGGCATCGACGGGCATCACCCGCTGACGATTATCGAGGGAAATCATCGCATGGCAGCGGCCATGCTGACGATGCCCGAATTCGCGCACCGCCGCTTCCGCTTCTATTGCGGTTTGTCTCCCAAGATGAACTTGTGTTGTTGGCATAAGACCGACCTGCGAAGCCTGACGCGCTATGCTCGACATACCGTTCGTTACATGTTCCGCGATTTCTTGGTTGCGCGAACACTGCGGGAGAAGCACATCGAGATGGAAACGTCCTGAAAAGCCCACGGTGAAACGCACTCGCGGGGCGCGGCGAGAGAATCATGGATTGCGCGAGACGAGGTTGACAGTGCGAGCGTTGTAGCGTTCTCCATCGAATTCGGCCTGAATACTGACGTCGGCGCCTTCTCGCAAAAGATCGAGACTGGTGCTGTCCAGAGAGCCGATGGCGAGCTCGTGAACGCTTTGGTCGGAATCGTTGGACAGGGCCACGACCCGCGACCGCAAGTCGACGGCGACAATTCGACCCTGAAATGTGAAAGAATTCCCACGTTCGGCAAGAATCTCGATTCTGTTTGCCGCATTCTGTGCCGGAGAGAACCATACCTGCACCAGCATGCCCGGAGACAAAGCCTGCGGCGAGGCGGGCTGGCCCCGGTTGACAACGACCGTGCTGGGAGTAATACGCAGCGCAACACTTTTCGGGCTCATGGGATCGCGTAGGATGAGCCGGGAGTTAGCTGCGTCGTATCGCAAGATCTGCCCATCGAGTTCAGCCGCATTCGGTGGGCCTGTTCGCACTGAGATCGCGAACAGCTTTCCACCGTCAATGACCGTGTCGACTGACACTACAGATCCGGCGGGAATACCGGTCAAA
Organism: uncultured Acidobacteriaceae bacterium; assembly: GCA_963791515.1. Lineage (GTDB taxonomy): Bacteria > Acidobacteriota > Terriglobia > Terriglobales > Acidobacteriaceae > Sulfotelmatobacter. Next base: position 103,083 of record CAWBSS010000016.1, read on the forward strand.
GGCGTTTTGGCGTTGGCGGGAAGAAGTTGAGTCCGCGGATCGAAAGCAATCCGGACATCGCGGCCTCCGAAAGCGTGAATCCAGAGCTGATCGTGGATCGGATCTACCCGCTTCAGTACGCCGCGCACCAGACCTATCTTCTCTTCGGGTTTGCGGACTGAGGAATGGCTGTCTGGGCCGGCAGCTTTTGGCTGAGCGCTAGCGTCGTTGGATGGAGGCGGCACGGCCACCTGCGCTTGCGCGAAGCCGATCAGTACGATCATTGACCAGAGGAGTCTTGTCATTGCTGCTTTGATGCTAAATGGGGGGATCGAGGATAGGGGATCAGCATCGGGTATTTACTGTAGTCCAACCGAACCCGGAGTTTAGGCATCGTAGTAGCGGCAAGGTGGTGAATTTGAGCAAGCTGGGTACGCTCTTCGCGATTTCGGGTTTGCTGGCGATGCAACTGCTCGCCGGAACGAGCCAGGGGTTCGCGAGCAATTTGCAGGTCCCAATTCCTCAGCGCAGTATTTCTACGCCCAGCCAGAAGCTTAACCGGGAGGGTGTTGCCGCACTCAAGCACGGGCATCAAAAAAAAGCCAAGCAACTATTCTATAAGGCCTACCTGCTAGATCCGGAAGACCCGTTCACTTTGAATAATCTGGGATATGTCGCCGAATTGGAGGGCGATGCCGATCGAGCCCTACGCTACTATGCATTGGCGGCGCGGCAGCATACGGATGCCGTAATCGACCAGTCCAATGAAGCGGCTCTCAAGGGCAAGCCCCTGGATGAGGCATTTCGGCAGATGCAAGATGCCGATCGGGAGGTCAGCAAGATCAACGAGCAGGCAATTGTTCTGCTTCAAGAAGGGCACGTGCTTGAAGCCAGGAACCTGCTGCAATCTGCCCTTCCGCGCTATCCGCACGATCCGTTTCTACTCAACAATCTCGGCTATGCGATGGAAACCGTCGGAGATATCGAAGGAGCCCTACGATCCTACTCAGCAGCGGCCAGCATTCATTCGGCGAAGCGGGTGGTGGTGACTCCGCGCGCGAAGTGGCGCGGCCGGCCAATCAGCGAGGTAGCCGCAGGAAACGCAGTGGCCATCAGCGAGCAGATCGCCCGGGGCGAAGGAGTTGAGGCAGCGACCGCTCGCCTTAATCTGCGTGGAGTGGCGGCACTGAACGACAATCACCCTTCGGTTGCGCGGGAGTTTTTTGTACAGGCGTATCAACTGGATGCCCGGAACGCGTTCACCCTGAACAATCTGGGTTACGTCGCCGAGTTGGCGGGTGATCAGGAGAGCGCCGAGATGTATTACGAGGCAGCTCGTTCTGGCCGAGACGCGAATGCCCGCGTGAGCTACGCCACACGTCGCGACGCCGAGGGACAGAAGATCGACAAGCTGGCTGACGGGAACCAGTTGGACGTGGAGGCCACGCTGAAGGCGATTCAAGAGACGAGACGCCGCGAACCAAGACCAGTCGAACTTAAGCGTCGCGACGCGGTGTCTAAGAGTAGTGAGCAGGACGCGACGCCTGTGCCGCCGATTGCAACGCGGGCTCCGGCTCTCCCAACCTTGCCGCCACCAGATTCTGAACAAAACCGCAATATGGTGCCACGCCCACAGGCTCCGCAGAACTCGCAGCCCCAAGATCCACCTCAAAAATAGATACGGACTTATCGCGGACCGCGTCCCAGTCTGCGCCAAGTTCAGCGGAGTTGACTCGTAAAAGTGGGATGCAGGAGGGCAGCGAGGGCTGAGGGTTACCTGTCAGGCCGCCAGCGCGAAAACCAAGCAACGCCCGCTATTTTCGATCACTGCGTTGGAAAGCGCCGTGCCGATAGATCGAAGTAGCTGTCGTGTCGCGGTTGGCTGAGTTCGAGGAGCGGCGAGCGGCGTCGAGTGCGCAGGACTAAGCAGTGGGAGCGGCAATCCGGTCTTCGTCTTGCCATCTTTGAATTCTCTCACCCACCGCGCGGGCAAGGCCGTCCGGCCTCTGGAATTGACCGGTGCGACGCAAGCCGGCCGCCAATTGCAAAGTCTTGATGCGCTCCTGCTGGCGGAAAGACCGGATATATTCCCGTACCACCTGCGGCATGCTCATGGCCACCCCTGCCGCGTAACTGCGCCAAGCCATCTCTTTCAGATCATCCGGCGAATTCAAGGCAAGTAGCATCTGCTCGACCAGGCTGTCCGCATCGCCTGAGGTAAAGAACCGGATGGCAATGCCCTCATGCTCCGCGAGATCCCGAAAGTCCTGGATGCCGGAAGCGATGACCGGGACCCCGTACTGGGCCGCGAGGTGCGCCACGCCGCTGGAGCCAGCAGACGACGTGTATGGCATTACTGCCAGGCTTGCCTCACGAAACAGGTCGGCAATCGACTCCTCGGGTACATAGCCCAGAAAGCGAATGCGATCGCTGGCATAGCGCTGCGCCATCGACTGCACATAGCCGGGAGTTTTTGGATGATCGCCGCCACCGATTACCAGTTCTACATTGGGGAACTTAGTCGCCACCCGATCGAACGCCTCGATCACTAGCTCGAGACGCTTATAAGTTCCCCACTTTCCAAACGCGAGAATGCGGTGGGTCGGGTTTCCCCGGCGTGTAAAGTCTGGAGGCTCCGGCCGCTCGGCAAAGATCCCATGCGATCGCACACTCACCCGGCCGTGCCGGTATTTCTCATCCAGAGTTCGACGGTAGGCGGGCATGAGCACGGAAAGCGAGTTCGCGCTCAAGAGTAAATGCGTGGCCAGCCAGCCTCCCGCTCGGTACAGCCGATGCGAGGAAACAGCGGCATCATCCAAGTCGACCGTTTCGAACAACTGGTGCAGCGTAACGTGCGAGTGCACTCCGCTCAGCCGTGCCGCGACCGGGGTGACGAGACCCAGGATAGCCGAAAGGGGGCGGTCGCCGAAGCTGGCGAAGCCGAGGTTGAACCAGGCCACCTCAGGTTTCACCCTCCGGATGGTGCGCAACAGACTGGCTAGGTTGCCATTCTTTCCGAAACCCCAACAGCGGGTGACCTTAAAGCCGGGCAGCTCATCGGCGGGTGTTGGGAGATAATCTCCCAACACCGTCAGATCAATACACCTTTCTTGCAGAAGTTGTTTCGCGACATGGAAACCATATTCATTGAGCGCATGACGACTGGGCGGAAATGAGGTGATGAGTGCAATCTTCATGGCTCGCTCGAACGCAACGCCAAATCCCGCGAGAGGCGACCCAGAAGGTGCAAATAGTGAAGGGCGACGGTCGCATTGGCCTTGCTTTTGCCCGCCCGGCGAAGACCGAAATGGTAAGGGACTTCCTGTGCTGTCTTTATGCGCCCGCGGACCAGGATTTCAAGCAGGAGTTTGAAGCCGGTGGTCTGGAAGGTTAGCCCCTCGATGCAGCGGCGATGGATTACGAAAAAACCCGACATTGGGTCGGTAACCCCAAGGTTCTTCTTGGAAATTAGAGGTGCTGCCGCGAACGTACTCAGCCGGGAAACGGCGGCGCGCAGCGGATTCCAACCTTTGGTTCCCTGATCCCGAGCATAGCGGCTGGCGACGGCAATATCGGCTTGTTCGGCTGCCTTCAGCAGTTCCGGGAGCAACTCAGGGGGATGTTGCAGGTCAGCATCGATGACGCCGAGCAGGTTCGCTCGGGATTGACTCCAGCCGTACAACACCGCCCCTGCCAAGCCCCGTTCTCCCGCACGTGAGAGGAGGCGAATGCGCGGATCTCGTTTTGTCCAGTCGCGAACTTGTTCCACCGTTCCGTCGGTGCTTCCGTCATCGACGACTACGATCTCATATTCGTATTTCGTCTCGCTTAATGAATCGGTGAGTGCAGTGAGTACTTTGTCGATATTTCCGGCTTCATTAAGGGTCGGCACCACGATGGCAAAACTGTTTTCGGACAATCCAGGTATCATTCAAGGTCTCGCTTTCGGTGACGCGCAAGCCTTGGATGGCAGCTAGAGACTGGCGGTTGGGTCGTTTCGTACGCTACAGGAACTCTGTGGCCGAACTACGGCGCTGGCCACGGCATCCTCAGTCTTTTCCTTAGTCGAAGTGGGGTCTAAGAGGCGCGATTGGCGGATGTGAATATAGATTTCATTTCTCACGTCCTCCGCCTTGCCAGGCGGAATGACGATCAGCTGCGAAACAAGTTCCCGGAGGTGCAGAAAATTCTGGCGATTCTGATCGACAAATTCTAGAGGGTACTCCGGCTTCCTCCCAAAAGCTTCGGCCGGCGACGCGTCGATGATGAAAGCCAGGTCGGGAGCGGGCGTCTGCTTCAAGAGAATCCTGCCGTAGATGCGAGCTGCCGATGATTTTGAATAGATATTCGCGATTTGGTCGTAAATATAGCGATCAAAGATTACGACGTCAGAGTTCTTTATCTTGGGGCTGGCGAGCAGGCGGTGCAATCGGGCAACATCCAGCATATAGAATCCCGCGCGTGCTGCCGTTAAATACCACTTCCGAATGTGTTTATTGTTTTTGGGGACGAATGAACGCTGAATCATCTGATCCGTGTGGGAGGAGCCCACTGCCCTTTGGCCGACGAGGCAGCGCATTTTCGACCAGACTGCAACGTGGTCCCAGAAGCTGAGCCGTAAGACGCTAAGGCCCTGTTTCTGCAGGTACGACGAGAGGTGCTCGATTTGCGTGGTCTTCCCCGCTCCGTCGATTCCCGAGAAGCTAATCAGGAACGGGCGAGTGGCAGGGGACTGCGTATTGGCTTTGCGGGGAGCCATGGTTGGGAGAACTCCGGGAGTCATGGATGAGTGGACGATGAAGCAGCGCCGGGCGGCCGCGCCGGACTCCTCTCAGACAACGCGACAACTGAACCGACGGCTATTCCGGCGCCAGCCAGCAAACCCAGCTTGATCAGGAGTGAGCGATGCCCGCGCTGACGGACGGGCGCCACCGCTGCGCCTGCTGGCTGGGCCACTGGAGCTCCTTTGACATTGGCGGCCTTCGCTCCCGCAACTCCTGAGGGAACAGGTGCGGGCTGCTGGCTCGGTGCCGTCTGTGCGGACTGGGATTGCGGCGCATCCGGCAACGGATCGTCCTGCTTCTGGCCGGCAGTGTTGGATTGCTGAGGAGGGCTCGCCAAAAGAGGCATCTCGCTCGACATCAGAAATGCACCTGCCAACATGGCAATCGAGAAACATTTTGAATATCTGCGACGGGTCGGCTTCATTTACGCACTCCTACGCAATTGGCTCGCACTTGGATCTTCAGTGTCGTACGCTGAGGCGATCTGCGGATCGGCAAGCGCTTCTTTTACGGAATTGAAGACGGGTACAAGCGAACCAATGCGGGTCACTTCAAGAAGCACTCGGTTGACCGGAGAGCCCACGACGAAGCGCACCTGCGTGTCTCGGCCCGCCACTTGTGCCACGCACTCTAATAGCAAGTCAATGTCTTGATAGTTCAAGGTGCCACAGTCTGATAAATCCACAATCACTGGAGATCCGGAAACCCGCAGAGCGTTTAGCAAGACTTTCCGCAGCGCACGGCGGCGCGCAGAACTCGACGCGCCCGGAAAGGGTAGGATGGTCACAGCTGCACCTGAAGCCACGGCTGCGATGCGGCGGAGGAGGAAGCAAAGTTCCACGCGGGGACGTTGTCCGCAGGCGAGAAAACATGGTTCGCAGTCTCTCTGGATGCTTGTCTGCGCGATTCACGCGGCGGAATCCTGCTCCCCAAGCCTGCTGGCTGTAGATCTGCAACGGTCCCCCAGCCCAGATGTTCCAAACTTCCGCCGTCCACCATACTCTGCCGAATGAGAAGGCCCGGCGCCAAGTAGGTATTCGGCAGAACTGTGGACCGCTCCACCGTAGTTCCGCAATCCACCACGCAATCGCGCTCCACCGACGCAAAGGGTCCGATGGTTGCGCCCGCGCGGACGGTCGTGCGCGCTCCGATATAGGTTGGACCGATGACCCGTGCTGAGCTGGCAAGATTGACGTCTTCCCCGGTCCACACCTGCTCGCCGATGTGTGTCCCGAAGGGTCGCATTGCGCAGGCCCCGGTCAGTGCATCTCCAACCAGTTCCTGCCTTTCCCTCGCTGATAAAATGCGCTTGGCATATCCGCTAAATTGATAAGGCATTCGCCCACAGTCGGTTGGAGCGGAGGAAAGTTCGTTTTTCTCCCCGGCTGCGTGCAGCGCGAGTTGATCCAGCAGGCAAACTCCCAGCTGACCTCGGGCATCCTGGGCCTCGGTCACCGGGTTTCGGCTCTCGCAATGAAACCGCAGTAAATCGGCAAGATCCATCTCCGCATACGAATTGAGCTTGATCACGAGAAGTCGCTCGACTCCCTGTCGGGCAAACCGAGCCAAGGCAGAACGGGTCACGGTCCCATCACGAGGACCAGAAGTGAGCCACAGGCTCCGCACTCCAAGCTTGCGGATGCGGTCCATCCACGACCGTAAGACATCATTGCCTACAATCGGCATGCGCGAGGAATATAGCGGTCGCGGATTTTCGCAGGCCGCCAGGACACGGGGCTGAACCGCATGGGTCGCTGTGAAGTCTTCTCCGCCTGGAACCACTACAAACGCACCCAATTCCACGTGCTTACTTCCTTTCCGAGATCTCTCTCCGTACCCCTCATCGCGACTGTTCGTGCAGCGCAATTGAAGTGTCGGTGAGATGTGAACATATGGTTCGAAGATGTCTAGAAAAGGGTAGTGCAGTATCGCGGTGGGAGATATCGGTTAAAGCCTTTAGGCGGCGCAGAGTCTTTAGGTAGGGGCGCCTTATCGGGTCTTAGTACCTCTGACTAAAGATTCCCGGGCAATGCCCCTTGAGTCGAATAGGCGATCTAGGTAGAATACTGGATATTCCATCCTGAAACCCTGTAGGACGTTGCAAAATACACGTACGATTGGAGTTACGAGCTTATGAGAAAGTTCGCCCTCTTGCTGGCACTGTGTTCGGGCCCCTTGGCCTTGGCCAACGTCTCAGTTTCCGCACCAGCCAATGGAAGCTCAGTGGCCACGACGGTTCAGTACGTCGCAAGCGCCACCACTAGCTGCGCCGCCGGAGTCTCTGCGATCGGAATCTATTCCGCACCCGGCGCTTTAGCTTATAGCACCCCTGGAAGCCGCCTTAACACCGAGTTATATCTGAACCCTGGCACTTATAAGACCGTGGTGCAGGCTTGGGACAATTGCGGTGGCAGCAGCAGCACCCCGGTCACCATTTACGTTTCTGGGACCGCCGGCGGGCAAGTAACCGTGAGCGCCCCGCAGGCCAACAGCACAGTGAGTTCGACGGTGCAGTATGTGGCGTCGGCGAGTTCCTCCTGCACCAGCGGCGTCGCCGCCATGGGAATCTACACGGCGTCCGGCGTGCTCGCATACGTCACGAACGGTGCCCAGATCAATACGCTGCTTAACCTCAGCCCTGGCGTCTACCACACCGTAGTGCAGGAATGGGATAACTGTGGCGGATCTTCCAGAACTCCGGTCACGATCACGGTAGGAGGCGGCTCGAGTTCGGGCAGCGTCTTTAGCAATCTTCATTTAAAGCCAGGATGGAGTGGATCGGCCCTGCTGCCCCCGCTATACAATCTCTGCAGTTCCTGCTCACCCGCGGGCCCGCAGACTACTTTTTCAATGACCCAGAAGGTTTCGTCGCCATCGCTCAGCGGAGCCGCAACGCGTATGGACGTTGGTGGAAAGACCGTTTACTCAGACGGCTTCTGGAACAACAAGCTCATAGGGGACTTCTCCTCGCAGGGTATGCCCGACTCCAACCATACGATCGTCCCCAATCTCCACAGCTTCACCTACGATGTCTATTTTTATGGCAACGATATCGGGGCCTCTCAGGCACTGGAGTTCGATATCAACCAGTTCGTGAATGGCTACTCCTACATTTGGGGGCATGAATGCCGGATCGCTGGTGGCAATGAGTGGGACATCTGGGACAATCCCGGGCAGAAGTGGCACCCTACTGGAATTCCTTGCCATCCGCTGTCAAATGCCTGGAACCACGTCGTGATCCAAGTCCAACGGACCTCGGACAACCATCTCCTGTTCCAATCAATCACGTTCAATGGAGTGACTTCGGTTCTCAACTACTACGAGAGTCCCACGCCGACGACATGGTATGGCGTGTCAGTTAATTATCAGCAGGACGGGAACTACGCGCAAACGCCCTACTCGATCTGGCTCGACAAGCTGAATTTCACCTATCAGTGAGCAACAGCGCCTCTTGCTCAAAGCGCGGCCCTCTTTTCGATGGAGGGGACTGCGCTTTTTTACGTGGCCCTAATGTGAAACCTCTGCTTTTTGACAGGAACCGGCGAAGATCACTTCGTCCGTAAGGTCGGAGTCCGAAATCCGCTGACGATGGTCGATAGCGCCTTCCGCAATCTCCGGCTCTTCAGTTCCACCATTAAACCGAGGTCTTTGTGAAAGATGGCAACAACCTGGCCCACGGTGGCGGCAACGTGCGCGAGCTCTGACGCCAAAACATGAGCCCACAACGCGCCGTTATCACGCGGGGGCCGGTTTTCTAGGTTCGCATCTCTGGGGTTTTTAACTCCAGCGGTCGAGGTGGGAAAAGTCCTGAAGCAATCTTCGCGTTGCGCTTTAGTGCCGATCCTAGACTGCGTCCGCGGCGTGCTTCGCGAGTCCGCCACTCCATCACGGAGTCGGCGGGGCTAGAGAACACTGGCCATTCATGGCCTGAGTCGGCGGATTCGGAGGCGTAGCCCAAGGCACGTTCACGAAATTAAAGAACTCGCTCACGTCGGCCTGAGCAGCGTCGCGTTTGGTCAAAGCAGGCACTTTGAAGCGCGTCTCAATCAGCTTCAGGATTGCGGTGTAGTCGAATACCGTGTGAGAGACGTAATTCTTCTTGGCGAAAGGCGAGATCACGATCAGCGGCAAACGATATCCAGTCCAGGTGAAATCGCAGGTGCCTCCCCCGGTCGTGCCGGTTGAGTCACAGATGTCGCCTGTCACCAAGTCCATGGGCGCGAGGCCATCCGGACTCGGCATCGGCTGCGGCGAGACGTGGTCATAAAAGCCGCCGCCTTCGTCGTAGGTGAAGATCATTGCGGAATCCTTCCAACTGGAGCTATTCATCAGACCATTGATCAGGCCGGCGGCGTAGTTCGCTCCCGCCTGCACATCAACCGGAGAAGAAGTGTCCTCATCGCTCCTCCCAACTTCCAATGCTTTTAGGAAGGCTCTCGCACGAAAACGCTCTGAACGCCCAGGCTAATCAGCGTTCATTTCGATCTGCCTGGGGGGCAAGGCGGGCATATCGGGATGCTGCTCGTCACGCCATATCACAACAAAACATTCGCCCTCGCTTTGAGAGCGCCAACTAGATCCGTCCTGATATTTTACTGAACTTGGGAAAAAGACCCAGCCCAGAACGGACCGGGCGCTATCGGCACGGATGCCGGGCCTTTCAAGAGTTTGCTCTTCGCCCGGCAAAATGGGCTTCGCCGACGACCACTCGGAGTTGAACGGCCGCCGCAAATCCTGGGGCGCCAAAAACATCTCGGGCGTGAGCCGAAAACCTGTAATCGTTTTGCCGCTGGTGTTCTTCACTGTCAGCGTGAACTTCTCGGGTTCCTTCCAGAAATCTCCTCCGATAAACGCCAGCGGGCAGGCCCGTATGGGCGGTGCGTAGATGGTATAGACCGCCATCATTCCAAACTCCATATGATCTTCCACGTGGCAGTGAAACATCCAGGTGCCGGGATTGTCTGCGATCATGTCAACCGTCTTGGTACTTCCAGGAAGCAGTTCTATCACATCGGCGTTCCTGCCGCCTTCGGTGACGGTCTCGCCGTGCCAGTGCGGGGTGTGAAGGTCGATCTGGTTTCCCATTCCCAGCAAATACCAGCGCACTTTCTCCCCCTGCTTCATAGTCAAGCCGGGAAGATTGCCGAAGATGAAACCGTTGATGGCATAAAACAGGCCAGCAGGTTTGCCGCCCATTTCGTCGAAGATCATGAAGGAAGTAACAAATTCCCGGTCGACATCTTTGGGAGATCCGTCGGGATTCGCCTTGCCTTTGGCGGTAACGATGATCGGCCCGAGGAGACCGGCGTTGATCTCGATGCCGGCCTCAACGTGTGCGTGATACCACCACACAATCGAGCTCGGCTGCCCCGGCCCCGGACCGCTGGCTGCATTGGCAAACCAGTGATACGTATATCGGGCGCCGGGGGCGACAAAGCCTCCTTTGGCCACTGGTAGATATAAAGCCCCTTCGTTGATCTTGTCGTAACGCAAGCCGTGAGGATGCATATCGTGACCGCGGTGGCTGCGATTCAGAAAATCCACAACCACTTCATCCCCAACTTCCGCGCGGATCACGGGACCGAGAATCCCCAGCCATTCGGGTTGCGCCTTTTGAACCGTGAAGGTACCGTCCGTGTATTCGATGAAGCGTGTCTTCTGCCATTGCAGCTTGAGCCAGGGTTGCCGGATAGGCGTGGCAGTCAGCAGATCGTGGCCGCTGGGGGCGTAGTTCCAGGTGACGTCTTCGGCGGCGATGTAGTAGTGCCGAGTCGCCGCCAGACAGGAGGAAGCCGAAAAGAACGCAAACCACAGCACCAACGCCCGTTGCATTCTCACGAGTCCATTATCTCATTAGGGGCGCGGCCTGTTAATGCGTAACTCCTTAATGCATAACTCCAGCGACACTCGCCGGCACAGTCGACGTGAACGTCGCAGTAACCGACGTGTTCGAAGTAACCGTGATGGAACAAGTGGCAGTACCGCTGCAATCCGCGCCGCTCCATCCCGTAAAAGTGTACCCGCTGTTCGGTGTTGCCGTAAGGGTCACATCGGTGCCGTAGGCAAATGAGCCAAAACACCCGTCCCCGCCGGGTTCGCACTTGTTGATGTTACCGGGACTACCCGCAACCGTCCCGGAGCCTTTCGCACCCGAGATTGTGACCACCAACGTTGGGGGATCGTTCCAACTGGCTGGCGGAACGAGGCTGCACTTACCGTCGGTTACTTGAGTTGGCGGGGTTGGAGGAGTGGCCCAGGGCTTGCTCACAAAATCGAAAAACTCGGTCATATCCATTTGAGAGGCGTCGCGCGCGGTGAGCGGGGCCAGGCCGAAGCGGGTCTCAACCATCTTCAGCACTGCTGTGGTGTCGCGAACATTGTGAGAGACGAAGTTTTTCACGGAATAAGGCGAAATCACGATCAGCGGTATGCGATATCCGGTCCATGCGAAACTACAAGTTCCTAGCCCAAGGTCCTGGCCGGTTTTGTCGCAAATATCGCCGGGCACCAGATCGATAGGCGAGAGGAAGTCCCCGGGCGGCGTCGCCGCGTGTGGCGGCACGTGGTCATAAAAACCACCCCATTCGTCGTAGGTGAGAATCATGGCCGAATCCGTCCAACTGGGACTAGTCATGAGGGCGTCGATCAGACTGGCTGCGTATTTAGCTCCAGCCTGGACATCGGCCGGGGTAGAAGTATCGATATCGTTGGGATGCTCATCGAGTGAAGAGGCGGAGGGCGGCTCAATGAGCGCGAATTGCGGCAATGTTCCATTCGCTGCGTCGACTGCAAATTGCGTCGCCGGGACTATGTTTTGCAGCAAATCCGGGTTCTTGCCAGCGCTATTGATTATAGTATTTTCGTACTGGAACGTGTTGATGTAGGAGTATTGGATCAGGCACTCAGCGTTCTCATCGGTAAGATCGTTGTTGCACGCAGCTCCGGTGTTCAGATTAACGAGGGCCTCGGAGTTGACATAAATCTTCCACGAGATGCCCGCACTTTGCAGCGCCTCAAAAATAGTGGTTGCGGTGAGCTGCTTCCCGTTGCTGTTCCCTGTGCCGATAGGATAGGCGTCGCCTTGGGACGTTGCAGCCAGCATGTACATGCGGTTGATCTCGGTGCGATCCATCACCGGAGCAAACCAGGTGTCCGACGTCCCGAAATTGGAGGCCATGAAGTAGTAGTAATTCAAGTCCGTCCAGTCAAAATAACCCATGGCTCGGTGGCCGGTCACATCCATCAACGGAGGCGATACCGAGTAGGCGTCGTAGGCGTTGGTGAAAACGAATCCGTTCAGCGGGGGCGGATTTTCTGCGGGTTGATCACCTTGGTTGGTATAGTCCCAATCGTTATGGGCTTCGTTCCAGAAGGGGCTCGGCTCTTCCGTACACTCGGATTCGAAATGAAAGGAAGCAACGGGATAGCTGGCGCTCGGACTGCACTCATCGGTGACAGCCGGATCGCAGCCCGGGTTCGTAGGAGCTGCTGGCGTTACACCCTTAACCGGCGGATTAAACTGCGGCAGACCATTGAAGGTCTGTCCGTTCGTACCGTATAAAGCGGGATTCGCCGCCCAGTATCCCAGCATTGCGCCAAAGTAACTATCTAACGACCGATTCTCTTGGGCGAAGAGAATGATGTGATTCAGGGCGCCGTAAATGTTACCGCTGCCGAAGGTCGCGGTCACGGAGGACGCTGCGGTCACGGTGACGCTGCAGGTTGCCGTTCCGGTACACGCGCCGGACCAACTGGTAAAAGTATTGTTGGCTGTAGGAACTTCGCTCAGCGTGACCTGAGTATTCTGCGCAAAACTCGCGGAGCACGTTGTGGGGCAATTGATTCCGGCCGGGGTGCTGGTGACCGTTCCCGTGCCTGTCCCCGCCTCCGTCACGGTCACTCCATAATCGGCATTAAACACCGCAGTCACGCTTGCCGCAGCGGTGATCATCAGGCTACAGCTGCCAGTGCCGGAGCAGCCTCCGCTCCAGCCGCCGAAAGAGTAATTGCTGCCCGCTGTCGCCGTCAAAGTCACTTGTGTGTTCTTCGGAAAACTCGCGCTACAAGTCGCGGGGCAACTAATTCCAGCGGGACTGCTGGTAATTGTTCCCGCTCCCGCAGGCGGCGCGGCAACAGTCAACTGATAGGACGCCGGCGGTGGCGGCGGTGTTCCCATCCCTGTCCCTCCTCCGCAACCGGCCAGAAGCAGAGTCGACAGGGCACACAGTGACGTCCTCCAAAACGCATCTCGAGACTCCATGGCGGGCTGCTCTCCTGAAAAGATTGCGCACTTTGGATGAAAGTAAGTACTAAGGAGTTGCTTGCTGCCATGACGGAAGAGGGGGCACATTCCCGTGACTGCCGTGGGTAGACGGCCCTTAAGTGTATGTACCCTAAGCATTTAACGGTGGCGAGGTTACAGGAATTCTGCCCAATGCGCGCTCTCGAAATAGGCTTTGAGACGCATAGGCATTGATTTACCGCGTCCGATGGGTAAACTGTCGCCGTGGACCGCCTTTGGGGGGCACAAAGCCAAAGCAGCCTGTGGTGACGTCAAGCTGCTTGCGTGAAATACGAGAGGGCAACCCTGACGTTGCATCGCGGAACACCCCGTAAACCGCATCGCCAACCTTACTTCCGTGGACATCCCGCCGACAGGCCAGGCTCCGCCGCTTAGTCGAAGCACCCACACGCTTGGCGCAGGGATCTACGCATTTCGAAGATGTGACCCCGAAGCGTTAGGGGCACTCGCAAGTCGCGATACCTTCTACGGCCTTTGGTTATCTGGTCGGCTCGTTCGCCCCCCGATAGATTCTCCAAAGACTCTCCTGTTGAGCGTCCTCCAGTATTTCCGAGGTTTAACAGATGTCGTGGCGCTTACCCGGTTCGGCGGGAAAAACGCATCGAACTATTTTTTTCCAGTGCACCGCTTCAATTGCCATTCTGTTCTGGCTACTCTTATTCGACGCATGTTCGGGCGTCTCTGTGCCCGGCAATGGCAGTACTAACTCGGCGGCCAATTCCACTCCTAGCCTGACGATTTCCTCGACGCTTCCGTCCGCCACTCTCGGGACGACTTATATCGGCAGCCTAAACGTAAGCGGAGGGACCGCCCCCTATGCTTTTTCAATTGCCTCTGGTCAACTGCCTGCCGGCTTGCTCCTAGGTGCTGCAAGCGGAACCATCTCTGGGACACCCACTGCAACCGGAAGTTTCAGCTTCGCCATCTCGGTTTCGGATTCCAAGGGACTCTCCAAGCAGCAGTCCCTACAAATGACGGTTTCTAATATTCCAGTCACGAAGGGGGGCAATACATTCTCAAACCTTCAGCAAAGCGGTGGATGGGGAGCATATGGGCAACAACCTCCAAATTATGACGACTGTTCGCCCTCGCCCTGCGATGGGGTCAGTTATTCGATGACTCAAGGCGTGAAGTCTCCTTCGATGAGCGGAGAATCGACGCAATATAGTCTTAGCGGAACCACTGTTTACGCCGACGCCCTGTTCAATAATCACCTGATCGGTGACTTTTCCTCGCAAGGGATGCCTGACAGCGGCCATACGCTAGTGCCTACGTATCACGACTTCACCTACGATGTGTACTTCTATACAACCAACCTGGCAGTTTCGCAGGCACTTGAGTTTGACATCAACCAATTCTTTGATAATCTCGGCTTCACTTGGGGCCACGAGTGTCGCATTGCGGGCGGTAATGAATGGGACATCTGGGACAACGTCAATCAGCACTGGGTTCCCACGGGAATTTCTTGCTACCCGAACAACAATTCATGGAACCATCTGACGATTCAGGTGCAGCGCACCTCCAACAATCAGTTGCTGTACCAGTCCATCACTCTGAATGGCGTAACCAGCACACTCAACCAATACTACAATCCTGGTTCAACGGCGGGTTGGTATGGAGTGACCGTCAACTACCAAATGGACGGAAACTACGAACAATCGCCCTACTCGGTCTATCTTGACGAGTTAACGTTCACCTACGAGTGAGAGCTTTCTTCCTCCGAGACGCCGCCCGAAGGTGTCATCCGAGAAATCGGGCATGATGAGCTAGCGGGCTTCTTGCGCAATAGGATCAGGGGTTATCTTTTGTCGGCGCGACCCATAGACCTTCGATGAGTTCCAACTCCTGCATGAAATGTCCAAGCTTCCACTGAGTTTAAGTTGCTCTGGCATCTCCGTGACGAAAATGGGCCTACGGGTTAACATTTCCCATCCCTTATTTCAGGCTTAGCATTCCCAGCCCCTGACCGGCAGAATGGCTTCTTGCAGAGAGGCGCCGTATTTTCGTCTTGGGAAACAACAGGGCGCGCATTTTCAGCTTCGCCTTGTGCAACTGCGACTTTGAATTGCCGATGGAACAGTCGAGCAGCTGAGCGATTTCATGGTGTTGATACCCTTCAACCTCATGCAAAGCAAAAATCCTTCGGCAGCCTTCGGGGAGCTCCTGGAGCGCCCGGCGCAAGGCGATGCGATCGACGACCCCGGAGAGGTCGGGATCTCTCTTGCCGAAATCGCGATGCAAAGAAGGAGACTCCGGATTGACTGGCTCGTCCAAGGAAACAGTTGGCGGAGACTTGCGTCGGCGAAGCTTCATGAGGACAGTGTTGACCGCAACACGATAGAGCCAGGTGGAAAATGCAGCATCCCCACGAAACGAACTGACCGTGCGGAAAACCTGCAGGAAGGCCTCCTGAGTCAGGTCCTCTGCCTCAGCGACATCCTTGGTCATGAGCAAGCACACGGAATAAACGCGATTCTTGTGTTGCTGGAATAGCGTCGCAAAGGCTTGCTCGTCGCCTGCCTGCGCGCGCTTTACCAGGTTAATCTGGGAATCATCGCGGCCCTTTACGCTGGTCGCGGGGATTACGTTTGCTTCTGTCGCAGAAATCGCACAAGTTGCCACGTTTGATCTCCTTTTTCTTTCAGGTGCCGGAAGAGTTCGCCCGTCGTAACTTCCGCGAGCATTGACAGAGTAGAAAAAGAACAGACAACCTTCTATCGGGTCACATCTGTAAATGCGTGCAGGAGACGCTGTAAGAACTATTGTGCGATCGGACGAAAAACCGAGATCCGTGCCAAGCGCGGATCTCCGGGTTTACCTGATTTGGTAGAGAAAAAGACGTGCGTTTGTAGGTCAACAAGCCGATTGACATCTGCTCCTCAGTAAAGGTGGAATTCGACTTCCACACTGATTTGGACGTCGACCGGTTTGCCATCCTTGAGAGCGGGCTGAAAGCGCCACTGCTGCACGGCCTCAAGCGCTTTCGCATCGAGCCCCAGGCCCAAACCCCGAACCACTTTGATGTCCCGCGGGCGTCCAGCTGCGTCGACGATCAACCAGAGAACGCACGTTCCTTGCTTCTTCGCCCTCCGAGCCTCTTCGGTATAGTCGGGGTCAGGAGCGGATATGGCCTGAGGCGCCGAGATGCCGCCGCCAACTTTGTAGACTCCGCCACCGATGCCGCCGCCACTCCCCGCGCCAACCCCCGGTCCGTGGCCAACACCGACTCCGCCTCCGGAGCCAGAACCGATGCCACCACCAGAACCAGTTCCGTTAGACGGCGGCGCCCCCGGCATGACCACCGAAGCCGAAGTCCCAAGATTCAGCATTTTATTTTCTGCCAGATGAACTTGTGGAGGAACCACAACGGTAGGCTCTACCGCGAGTTTGGGTCTTTCATTTCGCATAACAATTGCTGGCGGCGTGATTTGCTGCAGCGCAGCCTTGGGGAGACGCCCCTTCGGGGCGGGAAGTGGATCGCGATCGCCGCCGCCACCGCCGCCACTGACTAACTTCTTCGAAGTCGGCAAAACGTAAGGCTCCGGCGAGGGTGCGATCAAGGTCACGTTCTGCCGCGCTTCAACTCGTTGCACAATTTGATGACCGACAAACGCGCCACTTACGAGCAAGCCAATCAAAGCAGCGTGGACGATGGCGGAGACCACCACGCCATTCGCACGATAGTTGTTATATTGTCCCCAGATTTCGTCAGGCGCATGGGTTCTCACGCTCGGCCTGGAATGCGAACGCGCGGCACGCGAACCATAGTTGCTTCTAGACAGCGATGGCGGGACCAGATTCAGTGCAGACTCACCGTTCAATGCAGAATTTTGATGGCTCGACATAGCGCTACCTCGAAAACGAGAAACAATGTTGGTCGTGTGAATAGATGCGGGAAATCAATGCTGGGTTTATGTAGAGGAAGAACTGCTCCAGCATCAGCGGGTGAGTCGACTTCTGTTTACGTAACGTCATACTCGCATTCTTGGGACTTCAGATGATTCATTCCTCCGAGCATTAAGCCGAGAAACAAATGGTGGGATGAAACTGGTTTCCCACCATTTGGGCAAGCCACAGTTTCTGTGGACTGGCAAACACCGACGACGTTAGGCGATGTCACAGACGGCCGGCAAGAAGCAGCACCAGCACGACTACGACGACGAGTCCCAATCCTCCGCTGGGGTAATATCCCCAAGACCGGCTGTAGGGCCAGGTGGGCAACGCGCCCAGCAGGATCAGGATCAGCACTACTAGAAGAATGGTGTACATAAAGCCTCCTGAGAATAGGTTTCATTTCTCGCCTGTTGCACAATTTCTGCACGGCCCGGTGTTAGGCCGAGCCGGCATTAAATGGGTCAGTTCGACGCTGGTGCTGCTCCGAGGTGTTCGTTCCTGCTGGATTCTCGGCTCTGACCTGAGTATCTCCGGACCGCGGATAAAAACGGCTCGCTCACAGCGGTAGCGTGCACCTTTCCACTCAAAATTTCAGAGAAAGGGATAAAGCTGCCGTAGAGCAAACGGGTCTCATCCTTGTCCTGGGTAAGAGCCGCACCACTGAGGTCAATACCGGCAAAAAGACCCCGTGCGCGCGAATAAGTCAGTACTTCCGCTCGCATCTTGACGTCAGTATCGGCTGCGGCGTCGCGGCCTACGGGGCCCGCCGCGGCAGAGGCATCAGCACCGAGCTTGAACTTGCTGGAAAGCAGATGTTGCATTCCCTGATCGTTGGTCACGACCATAACCAGGTCTATTGCCTGACCCCCAAGTTGCAGACCCCAGCTTCCGCCAGTGATGGTGATCGGAGCCGGAGCACTCCAACCTGACGCTGTCCGACAGGTGGCCACGCCCTTGCCGTGATTACCGCCGATGCCGATGGCGATCTTCACCATGGAGGGGATAACGGCGATGCATCTTGCGTTGCTCATGACTTTGTCAGGAATCGCTTTGTCAGGAGTTGCCATAATTTCATTCAGAACCTTGGCAGACTCATCGATACGCTTTGCAATGTCGGATTGATCCTTGTCAGCGGCCCAACTTACGCCGCCTATCAAGATGGAACAAATGCTCAGAGCCAGGAGACATCCCGGCAATATTGAAGAAATTCGTCTCATTTTGGGGTTTCGTCCTCATTCTGTGCTCAACGTGAGCACCGGCTATTGTTGTGCGACAACAAAATTAACCCGTTCGTGCGCTAGGTTCTATCCAGCGGAGGCAGTAAAGAACACGATATCTTTCCTGAGGGATAAGTCCCTGACTGGGCGTTAGCGGACCTGTGAGGGTTTTCCACGGCGGACCTACAGGATGGACTGTATTGTGAGGTTTCGCGCCGCCGACTACTCTGCAGGCTCTACTCGACACAACGCCCCCCAAGCGGGTGCCGATCCTCTGGGACGGATCGGCACCTGCTCCTTCCAAGAATCAGGACTTCCCCGTGCTACAGGAATAGTGCTCCTCGAATACAGCCTTGATGGGATATTGGAAAACAGATTCGTCCACCATGATTTACGGTGATCCATTCCAACTCGGAGGAAAACAACCATGCTTTACTGGGCATTAGTATTCTTGGTGGTGGCTTTAATCGCCGGGGTTTTGGGGTTCACTGGCGTCGCCGTTGCGGCTGCGGGCATCGCAAAGCTGCTGTTTGTTATTTTCTTGGTGCTCTTTCTGATTTCTTTGGTCGCTCATCTTGGAAGGGGACGCCGGCGGTCGGTAAACTGAGACCGAAAGAGACACAGAGTCTTTAAGGTCCTGCGTGGTTCGGTCTTCGATCTCTCGGCCTCCGCAATTATTGAGGCTTTGTTTGTGTTTACAACCGCCTGCGTCTCGACATTAAGCATGAACAGGTTGAAATCAAGGCGGATGAGCAGAAGGTTGACGATCGCAGGGCTGTCTGAGCGAGTCAACAACCGCACAAGCTCTGAGTGGTTCAAACCGGAACGGGCACTCTTAGTTTTTCATGTCGCTGGGAAGGGATGACAACCTCGACGATCGTACCGGGATTGGCATTGGCGAGCCGCAAACTTCCTCCGAGTTCCGTGACACGTTGCCTCATTCCGCCGATTCCAACTCCCACGCTGTCCGGCCGCAGTTGAATCACCTGCTCTTCGATTCCCTTGCCATCGTCGCGCACCGTGACTTTGATGCGCCCATCATTTTCCATTAGGCTGATAGAACCATTCCGTGCTCCAGAATGCCGGAACATGTTGGTCAAGGCCTCCTGGATAATACGGAATATGGCAGTTTCCAGTTCTGGCTTGAGTCGATTGAGATCGGGGGGATCGATTTCCAGGTGAATGTCGATTCCACTGCGTTCTGAGAGACCCTCCAAGTACCAGCGAAGCGCAGACACGAGGCCGACTTCGTCCAACAGGGGAGGGTGCAGAAGATGGGAAATCGTGCGCACTTGCTGGATGGCGCGATCCACTAACTGGCTGGCATCCGCAGACGCCTGCCGCATAGGTGGAGATGAATCCTTGCAGAGGATTCCGTCCAGAATCATTTTGGCGGCAGCTAACTCTTGTCCAAGACCGTCGTGAATCTCGCGAGCGATTCGGCGACGTTCGTCGTCTTGCATGGTCATGAGGCGGCTGGAGAGACGTCTAAGTTCGGTCGTCCTGAGATCGACCATCCTTTCCAATTCGATCGCGCTGTCGCGGATCGATTGTTCCAGCACTTTGCTGTCATGAATATCGGAACAAGTTCCATACCACTTGAGGATGTTCCCGACCGGATCTCGAAGCGGGACAGCACGGGCGCGGAACCAGCGGTATTGACGGTCAACGCTGAGGATACGGTATTCGGCCTCATAAACTTCCCCGGACTGCACGCATCGCATCCAGAGCGTCAAACTTCGTTCTTTGTCGTCAGGATGCAAATACTCAAGCCAGCCGAATCCAACGGCAGAGCCTGCCGGAGCACCTGTATATTCATAAAATCTGCTGCTGATGTAGTCCCTCGTACCATCCGCTTGCCTGCTGAAAATAATATCGGGTGCGGTGTGCACAATGGCGTCGAGTTCCTGGTTCTTCTGGGCAAGGTCGCTGTTGAGTTGCTGCAATGCCACAGCCTTTTCTTCTAACTCCAGAGTCCGATCCGCGACGCGCTGTTCGAGTTCATTGTTCAGCCGCTCCAGTTGAAGCTTCTTTCGGTGCAGCTCGGCGAATACTTTCACCTTCGCCCGCAAGACTTCCGGGACGATCGGGACAGAAAGATAATCCACTGCCCCGCGCTGGTATCCCTTGAGGCGGTCGAGGTCCGTCAAATGGACAGCGGAGACAAAGATGATTGCTGTTTTCTGAAAGCGCGGATGCTGCCGGATGATCTCGGCGAGTTCAAAGCCGTCGATCTCCGGCATGCTTACGTCCATCAATACGACGGCAACATCCGTTTTGAGCAGTTTCTCGAGAGCCTCTTTGGCAGAAGTTGCCTTGATCAGGTTCTCTCCCAGGTCAGCCAGAATGGCTTCGTAGGTGAGCAGTTTGCCCGCCTGATCGTCGACCATGAGAATGTTCACTTGCTCGTGGACCGTCATCATTTTCTAAATAACCCGTCGTAGTCTTCACGCCGCACTGCGCCTCAACTGCCTGATCGAACCGATACTCATCTGTGCAGCCACATACGAAGCGCCGAGAGCAGTTGCTCGGTATTGACCGGCTTGGCCAAATACTCCGACGCGCCGGCTTCCAGACACTTTTCGCGATCGCCCTTCATGGCTTTCGCGGTCAGTGCAATGATCGGCAGCCTGCGGAACGAAGGATTCTGCCGGATTACCTGCATGGTGGCGTATCCATCCATCTCGGGCATCATGATGTCCATCAAAACGATTGCGACATCGGGAGTCGATTCCAGCATGGAGATGGCTTCGCGGCCGGTTCCAGCAGTCAAGACCTCCATTCCGCGGCGCTCCAGCACGCTGCTGAGAGCGAAGATGTTGCGCATGTCGTCGTCGACGACCAGCACTTTCTTCCCCACCAGAGCCTCGTCGGACCGGTGCAACCGATCAAGCATCTTTTGCTTATCTTGAGGAAGATCTGCCACCACTCGATGGAGGAAGAGTGCGGTCTCATCGAGCAACCGTTCCGGCGACTCTACGCCTTTGACTACAACGCTGCGAGCCAGCGTGTGCAGGCGCGCGTCTTCTTCGGGAGACAACTCCTTCCCGGTAAAGACGACGACGGGCAGGTCACTCGCCTGCGGAATATCACGCATGCGCTCCAGGATGTCGAAGCCGGTCATGTCGGGCAAGCGCAAGTCGAGCACGACGCAGTCGAACAACTCCTTGCTGACCATGTCCAGTGCTTCAGCACCCGTAGCTGCAACGGTGACATCAATGTCGTTATAGCCGAGCAGTTCGCGGATACTCAATTGTTCCGCAGGATTGTCCTCCACAATCAACAGCCGCTTGCGGCGTGGGGCAGCATAGTCCTTGATGCGTGACAGTGCCGATTCCAATTCTTCCGGGCTTGTCGGCTTGGTGACAAAAGCAAATGCGCCGCGAGCCAGGCCATGACGCCGGTCCTCATCCAGCGTCAGCATTTGCACGGGAATGTGCCGGGTTGCTGGATCCTGTTTCAAATGGTTGAGCACGGTCCAACCCAGCATGTCGGGCAAGAACACGTCCAGAGAAACAGCAGTGGGATGAAACTCGCGAGCGAGTGCGAGCGCTTCCGCGCCGCGCAACGCTACGAGCACCTTGAACCCTTTATCCCGCGACAGATCACAAAGCACGCGGGCATAGTGCGGATCGTCTTCCACAATGAGCAAGACAGCGTCATCTGGCTGCAGGTTGTTGCGGTCGTCGGGAATCTGCTCGACCGGGTGTTCCGACACAACGATATTCGACAGTTGAAGCGGCATGGCAGGCGAGAATGCCTTCCCATCCGCCAGGGTCAGCTTCGATGCGGTCGGTCCAACATAAGTTAAAGGCAGATAGAGCGTGAAAGTGCTGCCTTGGCCGGGCGTGCTGCGCAGTTGAATCTCACCGCCTAACAAGCTGGCGAGTTCACGGCTGATCGCCAAGCCCAATCCCGTTCCTCCGTACTTACGGCTGGTGCTGGCGTCTGCCTGTTGGAAGGCCTCGAAGATGATGCGCTGTTTATCAAGAGCGATTCCGATGCCGGAATCGGTGACCTCGAAGGCGACGACCGACGCCGCGCCACTGAGAATTGGATGATCTTCGGTCCATCCTTTCGTGGCGACCGACACGGCCAGGCGTACGGAACCGTGCTCGGTGAACTTGAACGCGTTCGACAACAGATTCTTCAGCACCTGTTGCAGACGCTTGGAGTCCGTCACCAGGCTGCGAGTGAGGTGGGGATCGGCCTGTACTTCGAAAGCTAGCTTCCGATTCTCCGCTTCGTGCCGGAACGGGCGCCCCACCATTTCGAGCAGATTGGCGAAGAACACTTCCTCCGCCTCGACCGAGACCGTACCCGATTCGATCTTGGAGAGATCGAGAATGTCGCTGATCAGATTCAGCAGGTCGGTGCCGGCGCCGTGAATGGTGCGGGCAAACTCAACCTGCTTGGGCGTCAAGTTGTGATCGGGATTCTCGCTGAGTTGCTGTCCCAGCACCAGAATGCTATTCAGCGGTGTCCGCAACTCATGCGACATGTTGGCAAGGAATTCTGACTTATATTTGGAAGTGAGAGCGAGTTCTTTTGCCTTCCCCTCCAGAGCGCGGCGGGCCTGCTCGATTTCCTGGTTCTTGCGTTCCACTTCGACGTTCTGCTCGGCAAGTTGTTGCGCCTTTTGTGCCAACTGCTCGTTGGTCTGTTGCAATTCTTTCTGCTGAGTCTGAAGTTCGGCCGCAAGTTGCTGTGACTGTTTGAGGAGGCCTTCGGTCTGCATCGTAGCTTCAATACTATTCAGCACGATGCCAATGCTGGCGGTGAGCTGTTCGAGGAATGCCAGGTGAGAAGCAGTGAATGCATTCAACGACGCCAGCTCTATCACGGCCTTAACCCGGTCTTCGAAGAGCACCGGCAGGACGATGACATTGCGGGGAACAGATTGAAACAACCCGGAACGAATCGAAACTGTTTTTTCCGGCAGGTCTGAAATCAACATACGCCGCTTTTCTGATGCAACCTGCCCAACCAGTCCCTCGCCGATTTTGAGCCGGCGCAGGTGTCCGTTCTCACCGTCGTCGGCAAATGCCGACAACAGCACCATGCCCGCCGATTCTTCGGTTTCCATCTGGTAGATCACACCTTGCTGCGCGTTCACCAGCGGTGCGAGCTCAGATAGCAACATGCGACCCACGGTTGCCAGATCGCGCTGGCCCTGCAACATTCCGGTAAAGCGCGCAAGATTGGTCTTGAGCCAGTCTTGCTCCGTGTTGCGGTCCGTCGTGAGGCGGAGATTGTCGATCATGGTGTTGATGTTGTCCTTCAACTCTGCCACTTCGCCGCTGGCCTCGACTTGAATGGACCGGGTCAAGTCGCCTTTGGTCACGGCGGTCGCGACTTCCGCGATCGCTCGCACCTGGTTGGTCAGGTTATCGGCCAGCAGGTTGACGTTGCCGGTAAGGTCCTTCCACGTGCCTGCGGCGCCGGGCACGTTTGCCTGGCCACCTAGACGGCCTTCGACGCCGACTTCGCGTGCGACCGTGGTGACCTGATCCGCAAACGTGGCCAGGGTACCCGTCATATTGTTGATGGTTTCCGCCAAGGCTGCGACTTCACCTTTGGCATTCACGGTCAGCTTCTGAGTAAGGTCCCCGTTGGCAACAGCCGTCACGACTTTGACGATACCGCGCACCTGTTCCGTGAGGTTGACCGCCATGACGTTGACGTTGTCGGTAAGATCTTTCCAGGTTCCGGCCACGCCAGGCACTTGCGCTTGGCCGCCCAGTTTCCCGTCGGTTCCGACTTCGCGGGCCACCCGCGTCACTTCGGCGGCGAACGCATTGAGCTGATCCACCATCGTATTAATGGTGTTCTTCAGTTCAAGAATCTCGCCTTTCACGTCGACCGTGATCTTGCGCGACAAATCGCCGCGAGCCACAGCCGTTGTGACTTCGGCGATGTTTCGTACCTGTCCCGTCAAGTTACCGGCCATCGAGTTCACGGAGTCCGTAAGATCTTTCCATGTGCCTGCCACGCCGGGGACCTGAGCTTGGCCACCGAGTTTGCCCTCGGAGCCCACTTCGCGCGCCACGCGGGTCACTTCAGCCGCGAACGCGTTGAGTTGGTCCACCATCGTGTTGATGGTTTCCTTGAGCAGCAGAATCTCGCCGCTCACGTTCACGGTAATTTTCTTGGAGAGGTCGCCGCTGGCGATTGCCGTCGATACCTCGGCGATGTTGCGCACCTGGCCCGTCAAGTTGCTGGCCATGGAATTCACGGAGTCGGTAAGGTCTTTCCACGTTCCTCCGACGCCGGGGACGAGAGCCTGTCCGCCCAGCTTGCCGTCAGTTCCTACCTCACGAGCGACGCGCGTAACTTCCGATGCAAACGAGCGTAGTTGGTCTACCATCGTGTTGATGGTGTCTTTGAGTTCGAGGATTTCGCCTTTTACGTCGACCGTGATCTTGCGCGACAAATCGCCGCGCGCCACGGCCGTCGCTACCTCAGCGATGTTACGAACCTGGCCGGTTAGGTTACTGGCCATGAAGTTTACGTTGTCGGTGAGATCCTTCCACGTGCCGGCGACGCCGGGCACCTGCGCCTGGCCGCCCAGTTTGCCTTCCGTACCGACCTCGCGAGCCACGCGCGTTACTTCGCCTGCGAAAGCGTTGAGTTGATCCACCATCGTATTGATGGTGTTCTTCAATTCCAGAATTTCGCCTTTCACGTCGACTGTGATCTTGCGCGACAAATCGCCGCGGGCCACAGCGGTTGTGACCTCAGCAATGTTTCGCACCTGGCCGGTCAGGTTGCCGGCCATCGAGTTCACTGAGTCGGTAAGATCTTTCCAGGTTCCTGCGACGCCAGGGACGTTGGCCTGTCCGCCCAACCGGCCCTCGGTACCTACTTCGCGGGCCACGCGGGTAACTTCACCAGCGAAGCGATTCAACTGATCCACCATCGTATTGAGGGTTTCTTTCAGTTGTAGAATTTCGCCGCGCACATCCACCGTGATTTTGCGCGACAAGTCGCCGCTGGCAATAGCCGTAGCGACTTCCGCGATATTCCGCACCTGGCCAGTCAGGTTACTGGCCATGAAGTTCACGTTGTCAGTCAGGTCTTTCCACGTACCGCCGACTCCCGGCACTTGCGCCTGGCCTCCCAGCTTGCCTTCTGTACCGACTTCGCGAGCTACGCGCGTAACTTCACCTGCGAAAGCGTTGAGCTGATCCACCATCGTGTTAATGGTGTCTTTGAGTTCAAGAATTTCGCCTTTCACATCGACTGTGATTTTGCGGGACAAATCGCCGCGGGCCACAGCCGTCGTGACCTCGGCGATGTTACGTACTTGAGCCGTCAGGTTGCCGGCCATGGCGTTGACGGAGTCGGTGAGATCTTTCCACGTACCGGCGACACCGGGCACAACCGCCTGGCCGCCGAGCTTGCCGTCAGTGCCGACTTCGCGGGCCACGCGCGTCACTTCGGATGCGAAGGATCGCAACTGGTCCACCATCGTATTGATAGCTTCTTTAAGCTGCAAAATTTCGCCACGCACATCGACCGTGATCTTGCGCGATAGATCGCCGCTAGCCACGGCGGTGGCGACTTCAGCGATGTTGCGTACCTGGCCGGTCAGGTTGCTGGCCATGAGGTTTACGTTGTCGGTTAGATCCTTCCAAGTGCCGGCCACGTCGGGAACTTGCGCCTGGCCGCCCAATTTGCCTTCGGTTCCTACTTCGCGCGCGACGCGCGTGACCTCGGCCGTGAATACACCGAGCTGCTGAATCATCGTATTGACAAGATTGGCGGAACGAAGAAACTCGCCTTCGAGAGGACGCCCATCCACATCGAGCCGCACGGTTTGAGTAAGGTCGCCTTGCGCGACTGCTGCGATCGCGCGCGTGACCTCAGCCGTGGGTCGGAGCAGGTCTTCCACGAGAGTGTTGACCGAAACTTCCATCTCGCCCCAGGCGCCTCTGGACTCATGGAACCGGGTCCGCTCTCGAGTCTTGCCTTGCTTGCCGACCACATGGCCGACGCGCTTCAGTTCCTGAGCCATGTGCTGATTAGCAGCGACGATTTCGTTAAATGTGTCGGCCACTTTTCCAGCCAGCCCTACCCAGGTACCGGGGAGCCGCACGGTGAAGTCGCCATCGCGCATGCTCTGCAGGCTGGTCAGTATGACGGTCAGGTCCAGGGATCCATCCGAGTCTTTCGATTTCCCCTGGTTGGATTTCCCGTTGTTCTTCGCCATGGTGGGCGGAAGGTTCCCAGGACCATTGGGCGCAGTTTCGTTGGGTCCGGCTCTTTTCATTGTCTCTCCCGAAAGAAGGAGTATTTCAAATCACGACTCTTCATCCGGCAACCGGTCTTAACCGAATCAGATTTGTGCGTGGACATACGCTTTATCGACGACTGGTTCAACGCACTATTTGGGGGAGTACGAACATCAATAGCCAAGGTGACCGAGAGCGCGCCCGAACGGCGTCCCCGCCACCTGATTTCTGTTCATGTATTGGTACCACGGACGTGAGAGGGCCAGCCCTAAGGTAATTCCTGTAGGCACCAGGACCGATGGTGCCGGGTCTACTGAACCTCCTCTCGCATCCGTTGGTACGCCCTGCGCGGGAAGTATGGGGACCGTCTGAGGGGTTATTTCGCCCAGCACCGCGAACGCCGGCCAGCTTCCGCAGACAGAACCGTAGTCCCGCCAGAAGCTTCAATCCGTTTCGGTACAGGATTCGCTGTATTGCTGGCAGGTGCGCGCGTCAACTAGGTTGAAATGAATTTGAGTAGTCATGGGTCAGCGCCGGTTGTATCGGCATTCAGACCCTCACGACTGCCCTTCCCGCCGACCACCACAGTGCGCAGATTCTTCTCGCGCCTCCGCGAGGTTTCCGTGCGGGGAGTTCTGAATTGGATAACCAGCATGGCTTCACACAGCCTCCTGGGTGTAATTCCACGTTTCGCCGGGCCCAATTGGGAATTAATTTCGCAAAGGAGACGACATGAAAAAACTGATGACCGTTATCTTCGCCCTCAGCCTGCTGGCATCGCTTGGCTTAGTGGCTCAGGACACGATGAAGCAGGACAACATGAAAGCCGGCACCTCAGCGAAGGCTGCCAGCATCACAGGCAAAATCAGCGATGACGGCAAAACGTTCGTTAGCGACAAGGACGGCAAGAGTTGGACCATCAACAACCCGGATGCGGTCAAGGGCCATGAAGGGCACCATGTCACTCTGAAGGCGCACGTTTCCGCCGACACAAACGCGGTCGACGTCGTGTCACTCAAGATGGCAGGAGACAACATGAAGAACGATATGAAGTGAGGGTCGCTCGCCCTCAGAACTGATTTCTGAGCTTCCTATGCCGGGCCAGCGATCTCGCTGGCCCGAATCATTTGGTGTGCACGGAATCAAACAGAAATCACCCAGGGAATCCCTGGGGACTGTGATTGCGGACAGTCACCCGGGTCCTTATGGACGATAACCACGCTCGGGATACGTCGCTCAGACGGTGCGTCGTCCCAACACAAAATGCAGGATCAAAGAGATTACGGCGAACACGAGTAGCAGGTGGATCAGTCCGCCGGCTACGTGAAACACGCTGAAGCCGGTAATCCAAGCGATCAGCAAAATGACGAACAGTATTGTCCAAATGCTCATTTTCATTCTCCTCTGGAACCCCAAATACGATTCCACCCACTTGAGATAGCTATCAGCCTAGCTTCGCGCGACGGACCTGTCCTTAAGGGACATCTCGTAGCGGCTGAGAAATTTATCTGTACTTCAGCCCACATGCGGGGATGGAACTCGTTCCGCGCCATGCTTTTAGGCCAACCTTGCACTCCGTTTGGCAACTAAGAGGTTGGACAGAATTCTGCCATCGCGCTTTAAGATCAGGTTGCAGGGAACCGCGTGGCGGACGACCATGTCCTTTTCAGCGATTGGGACGCTTTATGACAGGACTTCTCCACCTCTGGCGCGCGATGATTGGCCTTGGGTTGCTTCTCGGCCTGACCCAGGTTTGCGGCGCGTATTCGGTACTGACGCACGAAGAGGTCGTCGATCTGCTGTGGAAGGATGACATCGCGCCTCTGCTCAGCAAGCGATTCCCTGGCGCTACCGCGGATGATCTGAAAAAAGCGCATGCCTTCGCCTACGGCGGTTCGTTGATTCAAGACATGGGCTACTACCCTTTCGGCAGCAAGTATTTCAGCGACCTCACTCATTACGTGCGCAGCGGTGACTTCATCGTTAACATGATCAATGAAGCCTCTGACTTGAACGAGTACGCTTTCGCTTTGGGCGCGCTGGCTCACTACTCGGCCGACAATCTTGGACACCCCACCATCAATCAGGCGGTGGGCCTGGAGTTTCCCAAACTGCGGAAGAAGTTCGGCAACGAGGTGACCTATGCCGATAACCCGAAGGCTCATATTCGCACGGAGTTTGGCTTCGATGTAACCCAGGTCGCCAAGAATCGCTACACCTCGGACCGGTACCACGACTTCATTGGATTTGAAGTATCGAAACCGGTGTTGGAGCGCGCTTTTCAGGATACGTACGGCATTCCGCTTAGCGACGTAATCTCTAAAGAAGACTTGGCCATTGGAACCTTTCGGCGGTCGATCAGTACCATCATTCCCGAAATGACGAGAGTTGCACTGGTGGCGCGTAAGAAAGAGATTGTCACCGAAACCCCGAATTTCAATTCCAGGAAATTTCGCTACTATCTTTCGCGAGCCAACTACCAGAAGGAGTGGGGCAAAGGATACCGGCGTCCGGGATTTGGAACCAGAGTGCTGGCATTCTTTCTGAGGTTTGTACCGAAGATTGGACCGTTCAAGGCGCTCGACTTTAAGATCCCTACGCGTAAAACGGAGGACCTCTATATAGCCAGCGTCAATCACGCGCTCGATAACTACAAAAGTCTTCTCGCCGAAGTCGGAGCGAAGAAGCTTAGCCTTCCCAACACCGACTTCGATACGGGACGAATGACGCATGCCGGCGAGTACGTTCTCACCGACAACGCCTACGCGAACCTGCTGGACCAGTTGGCTCAGCGAAACTTCGAGCGGGTGACACCGGAGCTGCGCGACAACATTCTGGCCTTCTATAGTGACCCAAGCGCTCCCATCGCGACCAAGAAAAAATCCGGGGCGTGGCAGAAAGCTCAAGATGAGGTACAGCGGTTAAAGGCTTTCGTCCCACCGGAAACCCCTGCGATCCAAGGCTCGACGCTTCCTGAGAATGCGAAGAACTCTTTCGGCGGCGCCATTGTTTCGGTGGACGGTGATTTGTTTTAGTCCCCAACCTTTTTGCTTCGGAAAGTGTAATCCGTGCTTCGCAGCCCGCTTGCCCTACTATCGTCTCGGCATCGCACGGTGTAATTCCATCCCCGATACGACGCTTCCCAGTTCTCTTAATCGGCCTTTCGCGAAGTTAGCAATCTAATCAAGATGGAATATTCCCAGACTGTGAGGCTATGCTGACGGATTGAGAAACACCATGTCCAGTCGCTTGATTTAGAATCAGGGCGCCAAGGCCAGGCCAAGCACAAATCATGAAAAGAACTACTGCTGCCGTCTGGATTGCGATCTTGAGAACAATGTTGCAGCTCGGCTTGATAGCACGATCGATGCTGTTGGTCCCAATTTTATTTGCACTGGTTGTCTATCCCGCGAGCGGATTCTCCCAGGTGACGAGAGCCAGCCTGGCTCAGCCCGCACACCTTACATCCGAGCAGGACCATCAACGCATGATGGACTTGCTGCACATTACCTCGTTACGTCGGGGCGCGGACGGTGACCTTAAGTCGCCTTACGCCGCGAACTACGACGAGTCCAAGGCAAATCCCTACCCCAAGCTTCCCGACCCGCTGCGGTTGAAGGACGGCGAGGAAGTTACCACCACGAAGATGTGGTGGGACAAGCGGCGGCCGGAGATCGTGGAGGATTTCGATCGCGAAGTCTACGGCCGCGCACCGAACACACCCAAAGTGAATTGGGAAGTGATCGGTACGAAGAGGGAGATGAATGGCGAGGTCCGGGTTGTCACCAGGAAATTGGCTGGACACGTGGACAACTCAGCATATCCCCTTGTGAACGTGGACATCGACCTCACCCTCACGATGCCAGCGAATGCAAACGGTCCAGTGCCGGTGATTATGGAATTCAGTTGGAGCCCGGAAGTGCTGGCTGCGCTGGCCAAGCGCTTTCCGGAGATGAGCGCCGGGGACTCCGGACCCTCATGGCAGCAGCAGGTGCTGGCGAAGGGCTGGGGTTACGCCGTCTATATCCCGACAAGTGTGCAAGCGGACAATGGAGAAGGATTGACCCAGGGCGTGATCGGGCTTGTGAATAAGGGCCAGCCCCGCAAGCTAGACGATTGGGGTGCTTTGCGTGCCTGGGCATGGGGCGCCAGCCGGGCGCTGGATTATTTTGAAACCGAAAAGTCCGTGGACGCGAAACGCGTGGGAGTTGAAGGCCACTCGCGTTACGGCAAGGCAGCGCTGGTTGCAATGGCATATGATCAGCGGTTCGCAATCGGATACATCAGTTCGTCCGGTGAAGGAGGGGCCAAACTCTTTCGGCATAACTTTGGCGAGCAAGTGGGGAACGTGGCTGGAACCGGTGAGTATCACTGGATGGCGGGCAACTTTCTGAAATATGCGGGAGCGCTGACGGAGAACGATTTGCCCGTCGACGCGCACGAGTTGATCGCCCTCTGCGCCCCGCGTCCGGTGTTTATCGGCGCCGGAGCGACGAACGGGGATGGATGGGCCGATGCGAAGGGTATGTTCCTGGCCGCGGTCGGCGCCGGTCCTGTGTACAAGCTCTTGGGAAGGAAGTATCTGGGGACCAGTGAGTTCCCGCCGATCGAGACCGCACTGATCGACGGGGAAATTGCGTTCCGCCAACATGGCGCAGGGCACACTCCTGCGCCGAACTGGCCAACGTTTCTTGCCTTCGCCGGCCGTTATCTAAAGGAACAAACGCTGCCGGCACTGTCCAAGCATTGAGCCTAGTGTCCGATCCAGGGAGAACAATGAAGAATAAAGCGTCAATGCTGAAGACTTGTGTGATTGGCTTTCTACTCAACACTACGGTTCTTTCGTGGTCAAGTTCCGATCTGCACTTGACGCAGCACGACGTGCTTGAGACTCAAGGGCTGAGCGTACTGTTGTTCCACAACGCCTATCACCGAGTGTTTGGCGACCAGAAGATGAATGGGATGGAAATCATCCTGCACGATCAGCGCATTGCTACGAGCGGTGACGTGCGCCTCTCCGCGACGCCGGAGCAGTGGGACCCCATCCCTGATTTCAAAGAGCGAAAGCGCGGGGCGGCTCCGGACGAGGTCACGGCGTTCTGCACCTATCCGGATCGCGGGCTGAGCTACCGCATCGACATGCAGCCTGAGGCGGGAGGATTTCGAGTCGCCGTGCAACTCGACCAGCCCATTCCAGCTGCTCTTGTGGGGAAGGCTGGATTCAACCTTGAGTTTTTGCCGACGCTTTATTTTGGCAAGTCATATGTGGTAGACGACGGTGCGGGGATGTTTCCCCGCCATTCAGATGGGCCGATGGAGAAAACTGCGGATGGAAGCGTGGAGCCGCTGCCGTTGGCCACGGGTCACCGCATCGTTTTGTCACCGGAGGATCCGTCGACGCGCGTGACCATCACTTCCGACGGTGGCCCCATCTTGTTGTTCGATGGCCGCAATAAGGCGCAGAACGGGTGGTTTGTTGTGCGCACTCTAATCCCCGCGGGTAAGACTGGGGATGCGGTGGTCTGGCACATTCGCCCCAACCTAATCGCGGGATGGACTCGCCCGCCGGTGGTTGGCTACAACCAGGTCGGCTATACACCGGAGCGGGAGAAAGTTGCCGTGGTAGAACTCGATCCGCTCTTCGACGCGCCCAAGACTGCGCGCGTGCTGCGACTCAGTCCCGAAGGCGAGTATCGCGAGGTGTTCAGCGGCGAGATTAAGCCCTGGGGCAAGTGGATGCGCTATCAATATGCTCACTTCGATTTCTCCGCGGTTCATGAACCGGGAATCTATGCGATCGAATATGCGGGCCAGAAGACTGGACCTTTTCGGATTGCGAAAGATATTTACGACGGCATCTGGCGGCCTTCGCTCCCTGGCGGAACTGCTGCCGGTGATCAAGGACCAGTTTGCTTCTGTGGGAGGGGCTGCCGCTCGCGCCATTCCATTCATGGATCCGGAATTCAAGGATGGAGTCGCTTCCGCGCTGGCCGCTTACAAGCCCAAGTTACAGGAAATGCTTTCGCAGAATCCTTATGGCGTGCCCATCTCCACGGGTACGTGGGGCGGTTCCGGAGGAGTGACACGATTCGCATCGGAGATGTATTTGCTGCATCACGCGTTTCCCGAAAGTATTGGGCCCGAATACACGCTCGACGGTCTGGATTACGTGCTCGGACGGCATCCGGTCTCGAATGTGTCGTATGTATCGACAGTGGGAACGCAGTCGAAGCTGATCGCCTATGGGAATAATCGCGCGGAATACACATTCGTTCCGGGAGGAATGATTCCTGGCGTGGTCATCATTCAGCCTGACTTCCCCGAACTCAAGGAGGCATGGCCGTTCCTCTGGTACGAAAATGAGTACGTGGTGGACGCGGTGACGTCCTTTATCCTGGCCGCGAATGCGGCCGCTGCAGAAACCAAGGGTGCGAAATAAACGATGCGTAGCAGGGTCGGAGGCTCAACCGGTTCATTTCTTGCTCGGAGCTTTGATTTGCTGGACGAGTGTGTTGATTTCTTCCGGTGTCAGTTTGCCGGCATACTTGGGCATATGGTGTTTGCCATTTGTAATAATGTCGCGCAGTTCGTCGGCGGTAGTGGCGGTGGTTTTTTCGGAGATGAGCGACGGTCCGCCGAAGTGGCGACCCTCGGCGGTTTTTCCGTGACACTTCGCGCAATCTTTCTGGAAGACAGGGTTCTCGGTCAGGCTCGGATCAGAGGATGGTGTCTGGGCGGAGGCGACGGTGAGGGCGAGAAACAGGGAACATACGGCGATAGTGAGTCGGGCTTTCATGTCGGACCTCGTCGAGAAGTTCTGGGTTAACCTCGTACGACCGATACACATCTGGTCCCTCCACTTCGATCGGGATGACAGTGTCCATAGGGTAATTGCGCTCATTCACCATTCTTAGCCATCGCGGGTTGCTCTTCGCAGCAGGACTCAAGATTCCTTAAGTCGACCGCAGCGCGGGCCTGCGAGCCTTCGGGGGCGGCCCTGAGGTATTGGACTGGCCACGACATTTGCTGACCTAGCTCACGGGCCGCCCGCAACGGCCAATACGGATCGCGCAAGAATTCGCGTGCGATGATGACTGCGTCAGCCCGTCCTTCCGCGACGATGTGCTCGGCCTGAGATGAGGACGTGATCATCCCGACGGCGCCGGTCATGATGCCGGCCTCCCGGCGGATTTGCTCCGCAAACGGTGTTTGATAACCAGGACCAACCGGAATCTTGGCATGCGGAACATTGCCGCCAGAAGAACAATCGATCAAGTCCGCGCCTAGTTCTTTCAGTTGACGGGCAAGTTCAACTGACTGCTGAATGTCCCAGCCACCATCGACCCAATCGGTCGCCGAAATGCGCACAAACAGTGGTGCTCGTTCTGGCCACACACGTCGCACGGCGGCCACGACCCCACGCAAGATGCGGGTGCGATTCTCAAACGAGCCACCGTAAGCATCCGACCTTTGATTGCTGAGAGGCGAGAGAAACTCATGGAGCAGATATCCATGAGCGGCGTGAATCTCGATGACACGGAAACCGGCTTCCCAGGCCCGGCGTGCAGCCGCGGAGAAAGCGTTGACGACCTCCTGAATGCCGTCAGCGGCGAGGGCTTGCGGCATGGGATAGTGATCGGCGAAAGCCAAGGGGCTCGGGGCCACGACTTTCTTCCAACCTCCTGCGCCCTCGGGAATCGTTCCGTTTCCTTCCCAGGGCCGGTATGTACTGGCCTTGCGGCCGGCGTGCGCCAGCTGCATCCCGGCGACACTGCCTTGTTCGTGAATGAAGCGGACGATTCGAGCCAGCGGCTCAATGTGAGCGTCCATCCAGATACCAAGGTCCTGTGGGCTGATCCGGCCTTCTGGAAGGACGGCGGTTGCTTCGGTAAGCACCAGCCCAGCTCCGCCTACTGCCCGGCTGCTCAGATGCACGAGGTGCCAGTCGTTTGCGTATCCATTGGTGCTGGAGTACTCGCACATTGGCGAAACAAATACGCGGTTGGCAAATGTGATGCCGCGAATGGCGAGGGGATCGAACAGATGAGCCATAAGGTCTTATAGTACGTCACGGAAGATAGACTTGCGGATTGCGCGTAGATCAAGAAACGCCGCACTCCCCCGCGACATGAGGGAGTGCGGCGTAACCCGATTAGGCGCCTTCAGAAGAATGCAGCACTCGGAAGGTATTACCGCCGTTCGACCAAACGAGCAACAATGCATCTTCGCCCCTGGTCACGTTCGACAGGGCCTGCTGCACATCGCTCGCATTTTGGACTTTGTGACGATTTACCTCGAGGATAATCTCACCTTGCTGCAGGCCAGCGTTATCGGCCGGGCTTCCCGGCTGCACCTGCTCGATCACGGCTCCGTGGATCTCGCGGGGTGCCTGAAGCTGGTCTCGGAGTTCGGGAGTAAGGTTGCTGAGACCGACGCCCCAGCGCATTTTTCCTTCGCCCTTTCCCGAGTTGTCGCTGCCTTCAGCGGTGCGATTGCCCAGTTCCTCCAGAGTAACGGGAATAGTCATACTCTTACCGTCGCGAAGAACCTTGAGGGTGATCTTGGTGCCGGGCTGTTTCTGTCCGACGATTACCTGGAGTTCTCCAGCGTCGCTCACTTTCTGGCTGTCGATTTCGGTGATGACATCGCCGATCTGTAGGCCAGCTTTTGCTCCGGGCGAGTCCGCTTCGACTTGCGTGACCACCCCGCCGGTCGCGTTGGATTCGTCGAAGAATTTGGCATTTTCCGGGGTCACGTCTGAGATTCCGATGCCAATGCGGCCGTGGCTGACTCTGCCGTCGCGGATCAAGGCCTCTACCGTGGGCCTAACAATCTGCGACGGAATCGCAAATCCCATTCCCGAGAAGCTGCCAGAGGAAGAGATCAGGAAGGTGTTGATCCCGACTACTTGGCCGCGTGCGTCGACAAGGGGTCCGCCGGAATTGCCGGGGTTGATAGCCGCGTCCGTCTGGATGAACTCGCCGGGCTTGCTGGGATTGGTCGGGTCGGGGTTGGCCCGATTCACCGCGCTGACGATTCCCCGGGTTACCGTGAAGCGGAATCCGTAAGGATTGCCGAACGCCAGCACAGTCTGTCCCGGCCGGACTTCCTTCGAGTCGCCCCACGGAGCACTGGCCAGATCGGTGGCGTTGACTTTCAGGACCGCCAGATCAGTCAGAGGATCGGATCCAACGAGTTTCGCTTTCAGGACCCGGCGATTACTCGTAGTCACCCGGATGTCGACTGCTCCATCGATCACATGGTTGTTGGTAACAATGTATCCGTCAGGCGAGATCACCACGCCACTACCCATGCCGTGCTCGATCTGAGGTTGACGTTGCTGCATGTGCGGCCCAAAAAACTGGCCGAACTGGTTAGACTGGCCAAAAAACTGTTGCATGTCTTCTGGTATCTGATTGCCACTCATTTCCGGCTTGGTGCGCGAGGTGACAGTGACGTTGACGACCGCCGGAGTGACTCGGGCCGCCAGAGTTTCCATCGCCTTGTCGAGGGCAAGCAGGGCGCTGACGCTGTCTGCGTCGAGTGGTGCCGCAGGCGGGGCTGCCGCCGCCGCCCTTGCCGCAGTTGGCTTCACGCATTCATAGGTTACGAACGAGGCGACAAGTGCCAGTGCGAGCATCGGTACAGCCAGCCGCCGTGTCCATTTTGCTTTGCTGTCTTTCAACCACATTCCTACATTCATTTGAGTTACATCCTTTCGAGTTGTGTAGAACTAATTCGTTAGTTGTTAATACGAATACTCCGCTCGCTGGTCTGATGACGTCCATCGGCTAAGTTTGTTTTGGAGGAGTTCTGTTGCTGTTGGGATCGACAATCGGATGCAGCACCATCACGCGCCACAACTGGATCTGATACACCGGACGGTCCGGGGAGCCATCGTCGCTGCCTTCAATAACCACAAACAGGGTTTCACTGAAGGCCACAGGAGTGGCATCAGCACTCGTCAGGCGAACGTCGGTCTGGCGAACGATGCTGCCGGTGCGCCGTTCCGAAGTTGCAGGCTGCATCAGGGGCGCTTGTTCAGAACTCACCAGGCTGGGATGCGTTCCCCGTGGGTTCAGCTTGGCTTGCAGCAAGCGAACTGACTGGCGTTGAGACACCTCCCTCGGTGTGCTCTCGTCGGGTGTTGGCGTTGCGGTCGACGCGCGCCCGCTCCCGATACGGGAAAGGCTGGCGATCATGGGAGCGCGATTCGCAACGTTGTCGAACGCAATCAGCCTGGGCGCTCTTGAAATGCATAGGACGCAGGCTACGGCGAATCCTGCGACCAGCGATACCGCGGGTTTCCACGCGCGTGCCGTGTCGCGGGACCGGTTCACGTCCAGAATCTGAGCCACTCGCAGCGAGGTCTGACGAATTCGCCCCAGGGCCGCTTGTGCGAGGGCTACGCTGCGCTGAATCAACGTTTTTTCGGCCAAATGCGCCAGGCATTCCGCGTAGGCTCGCGGGCTGGCAGTCTCTGTGATCACGGCATCGTCGCAAGCCATCTCGCGTTCGAGGGACACTCTCTTCTCGATCCACCACACCGCCGGATGAAAGAAGAAGAGCGCCTTCACTACCTTCTGGGCCAGGTTCGTCCAGTCGTCCCAACGATGGAAGTGAGCCAGTTCGTGCAGCACGATCTGGTTCAGTTCGTCCGGAGAAAGTTCCTGCATCACCCAGCCAGGGACGATGATCACGGGTTTCACAAAACCGATGGCAGTCGGAACATGGACCAGATTGGACGTGCACAGGGCCACCGACCTTGTCGGTTGGTTGCGTTCGAGCGTTTGCTGCAGTCGAGGATCTAACCCCACCGGATCGACCGGGAGGCAACTTTTGCGGAGAATGTGCAGATGCCACAGACCTCGGGCGACCCCTAGCAAAGACCAAGCCGCAATCGCTGCCCACACTCCTAGAGCATAAAGCGCCCAGGCGCCCGGCAATATGATCGCAGGTCGGCCGGCAATCTCCGCCGAAATGCTCGCTCCATGCGACAGCCATGAGCCGCCGAAAAAAGGCAGAATCGCAATTGCCATGAGGGCGGAAAACCATACTGCAAATCGTGTGTCCGAATTCTGCCGGCGAGTCACCTTCAACACCAACCCGGCGAAGAGCGCGATGAGCGTGCCCTCTACCAGGCAGTCGACGATCTGAACCGCTGACGTTTGGGCGATCGCATTCAGGTTCAAGGCTGCCGTCATCGCTCGGTCACTTGCTCCTTTCCAGCAGTTGGCGCAAGTGAGCGAGTTCTTCCGCATCAATGCTCGTCTCTTCCAGAACATTCAGCGCGAGCAACTCATGGGAGTTGCCGAAGAACCGGCTGATGAGATGCCGCACCTCGAAACGCGTCGCATCCTTGCGGTCCACTTGCGGGAGATACACGTGGGCGCGCTTGTCCTTTACATGCTTCACATATCCCTTTTTTTCCAGGATGCGAACGATGGTCAGGACGGAGTTGTAGGCTAAAGCCGGCTTGGCGGGCAGAGTCTCCAACACCTCGTGGACGGTCGCCGAGCCCCTCTCCCAGAGCACGTTCATGATGCGCAACTCGGCTTCGGTCAGGGTTGCGGACTTACTACGGGCCAAAGCTTCCTCCTCGGCTGGACGACATCCCTAGAGTTGAGACGTGGCTGAACTCAAAAGGTCAACTAATTTATTAGTTGCGAGAAGAGAGATCGGAGATGCCCGAGGGGGACGCAAACGGACATCGGACCCTGCCACAATGATCGGATGTTCGAGGCAAGCTGTTGATAACACGGTAAGTAATCGAACACTGGAGTTGCAAAAGGGCCTTAGCGTGGCCTACTCGTATCGCAGGGCCTCGACAGGTTCCATGCGCGCGGCCTTCAACGCCGGCCACATTCCGGCAGTGACCCCGACAAAAGCGAGAATTACAAAAGCCGTCAACATCACGCTGCTGGAAGTCTTAAGGATGATGTCGCCTTCGTGATTGACGGTCTTGTACATCTCGGAGTAGAGCGGCATGGGCGGGATCGCGTGAGCCAGCACAACCGAAACCAGCATCCCCACCAAACCCGCGGCGAAGGTTAGGACTAGGGCCTCCACCAGGAATTGAAACGCGATGTCGCGATTGCGAGCGCCCAGCGCCTTGCGCAGGCCCACTTCTTTGGTGCGCTCGGTAACGCTGACCAGCATAATATTCATCACCCCGACGCCGCCGACGCCGAGGGTCAGCACTCCAATGAAGCCGAGAATCAGGCGCAGGGCGATTCCGAACTGCTCAATCTCTTTTGTGTCTTCCACGGTATCCCACTCGGGGCTGGACTTGTCGTCCTTGGGATTGAAATTGTGGCGCCGGGCGAGCACTTCTCTCACCTGCCCCAGAGCCGCCTTGTGCTGGAGCGCCGTGACCGGCTGGAACGCAATCATCTCCGGGTCGCGCTGGTCATTGATGTCGCTCAGGCTTTCGAACGGAAGAAAGACGTTCTCATTGTCGGGACCGTTGTTGGAGGAATCCTGGATCTTCAACTGCAGCAGGCCGATCACATCCCAACTCTCCCCGTTGATGGTCACGTGGTCGCCGACCGGATCGCGATTGCCAAACACCTTTTTGGCCGCATTCGGGCCGAAGATGAGAACATGACGGTGCTCTGCGAAATCGCTTTCCTCGAAGTAGCGTCCCTCGGCGACGTTCAGCTTGCGCATCTCCCCATAGGGATACTGCACGGCCTTGGATGAGACGGAGATGATCTTGTCGCCGTACTTATAGGCCAGCGGATCGTCCCATTCGCCACTGAGTAGACGGACCAGCGGAGCCTCATCGCGAATGGCCTGGAGGTCGTCGTACTTGAAATGAATGCGTTTTCCGGCGCGCTGACCGCCGGCCTGCATGCTGGTCTGGCCTTGCCAAACCATGATGACGTTGTTTCCAATTCCCAAAAACGCGGCGAGCACGCCTTCGCTCACGCTCTGGCCATAGCCGAGCAGAAGCACGACCGTGGTCAGTCCCCAGACGATGCCCATCATGGTCAGGATCGAACGCAGGCGGTTGCGGGCCAGCGCGTCCCAGCTTTGCAGGATGAGTTCCTTAGGGCGCATATTGCAAGAGCTCCTACTCCTGGCGCAAACACTCGATGGGGCTAAGCGCGGCGGCACGTTGCGCCGGATACATTCCGGCGCCCACCGTGATCAGACCCAACGTCAACAACGACGCGATAATCGCCAGCGGCGAGATCACGGGATGCGGCACGATGTCGGGCAACTCCACATTGCTTACCACTAGGCAAATCCCGAGGCCGATGCCGAGACCGAGCGCTCCACTGATCAGCATGAGAGTGGCCGACTCGGCAAAGAACTGGTTGCGGATATCGCGTGCCGTCGCGCCCAGCGACTTGCGCACGCCAATTTCGCGGGTGCGCTCGGTGACCGCGACCAGCATGATGTTCATGACGCCGATGCCGCCGAGCGACAGTGTCATTAAGGCGACAGCGCCAAAGAAAATGGTCATGATGTCGAAGATTCGCTCGACCAGCTTCGAACCATCGAGCGTGTCCCAGATGAACAGGGCGTCTTTATCGCGGGGATCGAAATGGTGCTCGCGTCCCAGAATCTGGTAGAGCTGTTGCATCGCCAGTTCGTGCTTCTCGGGATCGACGACTTCGACGACCAGATTATTGATCCATCCCTTGGAGATACCGGGGCGCTCCGGCGGAGGGTAATCGCGAGCCATGGAGGAGTAAGGCACGAAAAGCTGCGTATTGTCGGGGCCGCTACCGTAGCTGCCATTCTGTTTTTTCTTCTCCAATACGCCGATGACGGTGTAGGGGGAGCCATTCATGGTGAGCGTCTCGTCGATGGCTGGCTTGCCTGGAAACAACTGGTCGCGCGATTCCACACCGAGTACCACCACGCGGCGGCCTTCTGTTTCGTCGTCATCGCTCATCAAGCGCCCCTCCTGCACCTTGAGCGAGCGGAAGCGCTGGTAGTCGGGCCATACCCCGCGCACGGGGCGCGATGCCGCGTTGTAGCGGCTGACTTCAGCAACGCTGCGCCGCAGTTCGGGGCTGACCGTCTTGATCAGGTAGGCTTCGGATTTGATGATGTATGCATCCTGAATCGACAGTCGAACCGGGCGGCCGGCGGCGTATCCGCCAGCCTGTTCGCTGGTGCGACCGCCCCAAACGATGGCGAGATCGACGCCGATGGTCTTGAGGCGTTCTTTCTGGTCGCGGCTGAATCCCTTGCCCAGGCCGACCAGCAAAATGACGGAAGTGATCCCCCAGATGATCCCGAACATGGTGAGGAAGCTCCGCAACTTGTGCGCGGCGATCGAGGCTACGGTCTGGCGCAAGACTTCCCGGATATTCAAGAACCGAAATCCTCCGCTCTTTGGACGTTTCGGACAGGATTACGGAAGCCGAGGTCGGCTTTGACCACAGAATGGGAGCCATTCTACATCTGATTCGCCGCATTGGCGGCGGCGTTTGATGGATAAAGCTATCGAGGCTCCAGGGAATCGGCCGGCAGTTGCAAGTAGCGCTTCGCATTCCCGTAGCAGACGTCTTGAATGAGCCTTCCCAGCTGCGCGTCGTCATTCGGCAATTCACCCCGCGTGACGTCTTGTCCGATGATGTCGCAAAGGATGCGCCGGAAATACTCGTGGCGTGGGTAGGACATGAAGGACCGAGAGTCTGTCACCATGCCAATGAACCGTGACAGCAGCCCAGTATTCGAGAGCGCTTCGATTTGCGCCGTGATCCCCTGCTTCTGGTCCAGGAACCACCAGGCGCTGCCATACTGAAGTTTTCCCGGTCTCACTCCATCCTGAAAGCAGCCAATCAGGGTGGCGAATTGAAATGTGTCCCTCGGGTTCACGTTATACACGATCGTCTGCGGCAGAGCGTTTTCCCGGGAGAGCAGGTCGAGGTAGGTGGTGAGGTGCTCGCCTTGGGGAGAATCACCGATGGCGTCATAACCGGCATCTGCTCCAAGCATGCGCCGGGCCCCAGTATTCACGTTGCGTTGGGCGCCCAGGTGCAACTGCTTAGTCCATCCTTTTTCCGCATCGAGGCGGCCAAAGAAAAGCATCATGAACGAAGCAAACTGGGTCCGCTCATCCTGCGTGATGGACTGCCCTTCACGGGCTTTCGCGAAGATCGCTGCAGCGGCTGGCTCCGAACACGGGGTCGCATAGCAATGCTCCAATCCGTGGTCGGAGAGGCGGCAACCGGCGGAGTGAAAGGAATCGTGCCGGCTCCGAAGTGCCTGCAGAAACGTTTCAAAGTTCCGTATGTCGACGTTCGCAACCTTCGAAAGTTTCTCCACCCACGGCAGAAACTCCGCCTCGCCGATGGCGAGAGCCTTATCCGGACGGAAAGCCGGAAAAACTCGCGTCGGCAGGTTCGACTTCGCGATCTCTCGATGATGTCGGAGGTCATCGATGGGATCGTCGGTCGTGCACACAACCTCGACATGGAACTTCTGAAGAATGGCGTGCGCAGTCAGTCCCTCCGCCAGCGCAGCATTCGCGCGTT
Source organism: uncultured Acidobacteriaceae bacterium (assembly GCA_963791515.1). GTDB lineage: Bacteria > Acidobacteriota > Terriglobia > Terriglobales > Acidobacteriaceae > Sulfotelmatobacter. The sequence continues at coordinate 144,990 of CAWBSS010000016.1, forward strand.
TCCAGATTTCCGGCGCAGACGTCTCATCGAGCAACTCGGTGATGCCGAAGTAGCGTTGCAACTCGAGGTGCGTCCAATGGTAAAGGGGATTACGCAAGGTGTAGGGAACGGTTCGCGCCCAGGCTAGAAATTTCTCGTACGGAGGGGCATCCCCGGTAATGTACTTTTCCGGTACGCCGTTCGCCCGCATCGCCCGCCATTTGTAGTGATCTCCCTCCAGCCAGATCTCAAACAGATTCGCGAACCGCCGATTTTCAGAAATGTCTTTTGGAGAAAGATGACAGTGGTAGTCGAGGATCGGCTGCGGGGCGGCAAACTGATGATAGAGACGCCGTGCTTTATCGTTCTCCAGAAGGAAATCTTCGGTAAGAAAGCCGGGCATGGGCAGGTCTCGTGCGGCGCATCCGCGGAGTCTATTAGCGATTCAAGCCAAGAATCATATCAGTTCAATAACTGCTTGACGGATGCACCTTGCGCCATGTGTAGTGATGCACGTCGCCAGTGCGCAAAATCCAGTGAACCTAGGCCCCCTACCAACCGCTGTTGAAGGAGCGCCAACTCAGCCTGCGAGTCCCGTGGGCCGCCGGCGCTGGTTGATCTGTGCCTTGCTGTTTTTCGCGACCTCGGTGAATTACATGGACCGGCAGGTGATCGGGCTTCTGAAGCCCACCCTGCAACTCCAATTTGGTTGGACAGAAATCGGATACAGCAACATCGTCCTGGCTTTCCAGTTCGCCTATGGAGCCGGCTTGCTCTTCATCGGCAAACTGATCGACAGGCTGGGGACACGCAAGGGGTTTTCGTTGGCGGTATTGGTGTGGAGCGTCGCCGCCATGGCTCATGCGGCTGCGGGCTCGGTCGTTCAGTTCGCCATCGCGCGCTTCTGCCTGGGATTCGGTGAGGCAGGCAGTTTCCCCGCATCGGTGAAAGCAGTGGCGGAATGGTTCCCCAAGCGGGAGCGCGCCCTGGCAACCGGCCTGTTCAATTGTGGCTCGAACATCGGTGCGATCGTCACACCGCTCATTGTGCCCTGGATCACCTACCGTTTTGGATGGCGCATGGCTTTCATTGTCACCGGAGCCCTGGGATTCGTCTGGATCGTGTGTTGGCTGGCGGTGTATCACCGGCCAGAACACGATAAATTTATTTCGTCCACAGAACTGGCTTACATCCAAAGCGATGTTCAGGAGCCGGGGACAACAATTTCGTTACGCGCTATGGTCACCCACCGGCAGGCGTGGGCAGTGGCGTTGGGCAAGTTTTTTACCGATCCCATCTGGTTCGTATATCTGTTCTGGATGCCGGACTTCCTGAGCCGCAATCTCGGATTGGACTTAAGGGGCATGGCTTTACCGCTGTTCGTCATCTACAGCGGCGCCAGCATCGGAAGTGTCACTGGAGGATGGCTTTCATCTTTCCTTTTGAAGAGAGGGTGGACCTTGAACGCCAGCCGCAAAACCGCGCTGCTGGCGTGTGCGCTGGCGGTGACGCCCATCATGATTGCTGCCTTCACAAAAAATGCCTGGCTCGCGGTTTTTCTGATCGCGATCGCAGCCGGAGCGCATCAGGGCTGGTCGGCAAATATCTACACCCTGGCTTCCGACATGTTTCCGCGAAGCGCGGTGGGGGCCGTCGTGGGATTCGCCACCATGATCGGAATGGTCAGCGGGATGTTCGTTTCCAAGGCCGTCGGTTACATCCTGCAGCGCACAGGTTCGTACGTTCCCGTGTTCGTGATGGCCGGATTGGCTTATCTAGTTGCATTCGGTTTTGTGCAGGTGCTGGCTCCTCGGCTCGAACCGGCGCAGGTCTCCGCGTCTTGAGTAGCCTTTTGTGGGCACGCATTCGTTTGATCCAAGTGCGCCGCATCTGATGCTTTGGTTACACTCGTGGAGTCAGTCTGAGGAGATCTCTGGTGAAGATCACGGATGCAAAAGTATTTGTCAGTTGCCCGGGACGGAACTTCGTTACATTGAAGATTTCAACAGACGAAGGCGTATACGGGCTGGGGGATGCGACTCTGAACGGCCGGGAGTTGGCCGTCGCATCTTACCTAACCGACCACTTGATTCCTTGCCTCATCGGACGCGACCCGTTTCAGACAGAAGACGTGTGGCAGTACCTCTACCGCGGTGCGTACTGGCGCCGTGGGCCGGTGACCATGACTGCGATCGCGGCAGTCGACATGGCCCTGTGGGACATCAAGGGCAAGGCGCTGAAGACACCCGTCTATAACCTGCTTGGAGGGCAAAGCAGAACGGGCGTGCTGGTGTACGGGCACGCGAATGGTCGCGACGTCGAAGAGACTGCGGAGGAAGTCGCGAAGTACAAAGAGATGGGCTATCTTGCGGTGCGCGCGCAAACGGGGATACCTGGCCTGCCTTCCACCTACGGAGTTGCGCGCGACAAGCTGTACTATGAGCCTGCGGGAAAAGGCTTGCCTCCTGAGAACGTCTGGTCGACGGAACAATATCTTCTGCACGTCCCCAAGCTATTCGAAGCTCTGCGCTTGAAGTTTGGGGACGATATTCATCTGTTGCACGATGTTCACCACCGGCTGACCCCGATCGAAGGGGCGCGGCTGGGGAAGAGTTTGGAGCCGTATCACCTGTTCTGGCTAGAAGATGCAGTGACTGCGGAATTGCAAGAAGGCTTCCGCATCATTCGCCGGCACACGACGACGCCGCTGGCTGTCGGCGAGGTCTTCAATACGATTTGGGACACCCACATTCTCATCCAGGAACAACTGATCGACTACATTCGCATGACGGTGGTGCATGGGGGAGGGTTGACGCATCTCAGGAAAATCGCCGCATTGGCTGAGATTTATCACGTGAGGACCGGGTGCCACGGTGCGACGGACTTGTCCCCGGTGGCGATGGCGGCCGCGCTGCACTTCGATATTTCTGTCAATAATTTCGGGATCCAGGAATATATGCGGCACACGCGCGAGACCGACGAGGTCTTTTCCCATTCGTACTCGTTCAAGAACGGCTACCTGCATCCGGGTGACGCGCCGGGGCTAGGTGTCGACTATGACGAGAAGCTGGCAGAGAAGTTTCCGTATGAACGCGCTTATTTGCCCGTGAATCGGAAACTCGACGGAACGATGTTCAATTGGTAGCGGCCGCTAGAACCGCGGCGCTTATTTTGCGGGATGATTCGAGGAGATATGGGCTATAAGCAGTTGGATCTCAACGGTAAGGTGGCAGTCGTTGTCGGGGGCAGTTCTGGAATCGGTAAGACGATTGCGCTCGGACTGGCGCAGGCCGGCGCTGATGTGGTTCCGAGTGCGCGGCGCATTGATCTTGTGAAAGCGCTGGCGGACGAGATCGAATCTCTGGGCCGGCGGTCTTTGCGGGTGACTTGCGACGTAGACGATCGTGAGTCGCTCGAGAAACTGCTGAAGGCTTCGGTGGATGCGTTCGGCAAGGTCGACATCCTGGTGAATGCGGCCGGCATCACCAAGCGCGCTCCGACGCTGGATTTTCCTGAAGCCGACTGGAACCGGATCATGGATACGAATCTGACGGGCACGCTGCGATCGTGCCAGGTATTCGGGCGTCACATGATTGAGCGGAAGTACGGGCGCATCATCAATATCGCGTCGATGGGATCCTTTCTCGCGCTGTTCGAAGTGGCGGCCTATTCCGCGAGCAAATCAGGACTCACCTCTCTGACGAAATCCCTGGCAATCGAGTGGGCCAAGCATGGAATTTGCGTGAACGCGATTGCGCCGGGTTATTTCCGCACGCCGCTCAGTGAAAAACTGTTGGTAGGGACGGGACGCGGGGCGGAAGTGCTGATGCGCACTCCCATGAAACGTTTTGGCGAACTCGAAGAACTGGTGGGAGCAGCGGTTTTCCTTGCCTCAGACGCGGCCAGTTTTGTAACAGGTACCGTCCTGCCAGTCGATGGTGGCGTGCTCGCAAGCGGCGTGAATCAGTGATGCATCGAGCACCGATACGGGGCGGATGCCAGGGGATCCCGCTTATAGTACTATTATGTACATACATTAATGTATTCCTTATTTGTACATATTATGGGGATCTCGGAACCGAGTTAGAGCGATCGCGGATCTCACCCGGAATGGCATTTCCTGAGCCGGAAACGGCCTTGGCAGCGACGATCGGTGCTGGGATAGTGGAATCCCTTGTCCCACGCAAAATCGCGCGCCCTTGAGCTTCCCAGGGCCGTTCTACGAATTTTCAATCACTTACACGCTGGCTCAATAGCTTACGCGGAGAGATCCTACCCGCGGTTCTATAGTTTGCTGAAAAGTCTGGTTCCTGGCCAATGGCGTTGTGCGGCCGCTAAGCCGGCGCTGAGTCTGCCGCACTTGCGGCATCGTTGAAGCGATGCCCTGACAAACTGTAAGTCCTTCAGCAAACCGTTAGCGGGCCTTCTTCTCGCGGAGCGCTGCACGCGCTGACGCGACCGCCTCTACCAATTCCCGCGCAGCCGAAGTGATTTTCTCCAGATTACCGTCACGCAAGGCTGCCGCATCGACCAAGTCTGCGCCTACGCCGAGAGCGAAAGCACCTGCAGCGATGAAATCAACGGCATTGGCCGCATTCACGCCTCCGGTTGGAATCAGTGAAGCGTTCGGGAAGGGCGCCTTGAGCGAGCGCAAGTATTTGGGACCGCCCACGTTGCCACACGGAAAAATCTTGACCAGCCGGGCGCCATGGTCGTGAGCGTTCATCAACTCGGTCGGAGTCAGCGCTCCCGGGATCGCCAATTTTCCCGAGGCCTTCGCGACTGAGAGCACGGGCGCGCGACAATCCCGGGCTCACCAGGAACTCGGCTCCAGCGCGGATGCACGACTCCGCCTGTTCGGCGGTGGTGACGGTGCCCGCACCGATGAGAACCTTACTTCCGTACTGCTGCGCCACTTCTCGGATGACCGATATGGCGTTGGGAACGGTCATGGTTATTTCGACAACGGGAATGCCGCCAGCGCAGATCGCTTCCACAGCGCGAGTTGCCTCGTCGACCGTCGCCGCCCGGACTACGGGAACGATTCCGATTTCTTCGATTCTGCGAATTACTTCGTCAATGGTCATAATCTCGTTTGCCGACATACTGGTCGGTCGCAGTCAATGTTCTTAGCGCTCGATTCGAGCAGTCCGAGATTTCATGGCTTGCAGGACTTCCGCGAGCGTCGCCATGGTCGTGTCGCCGGGCGTGGTCATTGCCAATGCGCCATGAGCGGCGCCGCATTCGACCGACCACTGCGGATCTTTGCCGGACAGGAATCCATAAATCAATCCCGAAGCGAAGGAATCACCTCCGCCGACGCGGTCATAGATTTCGAGATTCTCCCGCACGGGCGCCTCATGAAAGCTGCCATTGCAGTAGCACAGGGCTCCCCAGTCATTCAGGGTGGCCGTCTTGGCATGGCGAAGAGTCGTCGCTATGACAGTAAGCGTGGGGTATTCTCTCACGACTGTTTCGATCATTTTCTTGAATCCTGACGTCTCCAGCCTGGAAAGGTGTTCATCAAGACCGGAGACCGGAAAGCCCAGCGCCGCCGTGAAATCCTCCTCGTTACCGAGCATCATATCGACGAGTGGAGCGAGACGGCGGTTTACCTCTTGGGCTTTCGATTTTCCGCCAATCGACTTCCAGAGCGAGGGACGGTAATTCAAGTCGTAGGAGACCACGGTACCGGCTCGTTTGGCTGCTTCCATGGCTTCCTGCGCGACGAGCGGTGTGGTCTCGGATAGCGCGCAGAAAATTCCTCCGGTGTGAAACCAGCGGGCGCCATCCTTCGAGAAGATCTGATCCCAGTCAACCTCGCCGGGTTTCATTTGGGAAATAGCAGTGTGCCCGCGGTCCGAGCAACCGAGCGCCGGTCGAACGCCAAAGCCGCGTTCGGTGAAATTCAATCCGTTGCGCACGGTGCGACCAACTCCGTCAAATGGCGCCCAGCGCACATACTTCTGACTGACGCCGCCTTGCAGCATGAGGTCTTCGACCAGGCGGCCGACCGGATTGTCAGCGAGCGTGGTGACGATTGCCGCATCCATGCCAAAGCAGCGTTTGAGCCCGCGAGCTACGTTGTATTCGCCGCCGCCTTCCCACGCCCGGAAATGGCGGGTGGTAGATATGCGCTCGTCACCGGGATCGAGACGCAACATGACTTCGCCCAGGCTTACCAGGTCCCACATGCACTCGCGTTTTGTTTGGATGTTCAGTTTCACAATGATTCTCGGCTAAACCATTAGACCTGAATATGATACAGGTTGTAGCCTGCACTGCAGGGAAGACTCCGCTGTTCGACTCAAGAATAAAAACGGGGGAATTGTAATAACTCGTCCCCGCCGCCGTCTTTAGTTGTGAAAGAGAGCAACTGGAGGCGTACCCTGCAAAGCGCACTGGCAGAGGAACCGGCAATCGTAGTCCCGAGCGAATTCGATCGGGTTTTTCGGACGCATCACGGCCTGGTTTTCCGCACCGCGTACCGGATCACGGGCAACGCCGCGGATGCGGAGGACGTGTCGCAGATAGTGTTTCTGCGCCTGTTCCGCCGGGATCCGCACGGTGATGTGCTGGAGAATGAAGAAAGTTACCTGCGGCGGGCAGCGATCAACGCAGCCTTAGATGTGATGCGATCGCGGCAAGCCGATCGCACGGTGGAACTTCCAGACCTGCCCGCGGAACCCGCACACGACGATCCTCGCGAACTGAGGCAGGCTCTGGGGAGAGCGCTGGCTCAACTCAAACCGCGGCCGGCAGAGATTTTTGCACTGCGCTTTCTTGAGGGCTTCAGCAATCCGCAGATTGCGCGGATGCTTGGAATTTCACAAGTGTTGGTGGCGGTTATTGTCCACCGCACCCGGCAACAGCTCCGCTGGGAGCTTGGCGCGTATCTATCGCCGCGTATTCAGGAGACAGGCCATGAAAAATGAGAAGTTTGACCGTTTGCTGTCGGAAATTCGAAATGAACAGGTAGATGACCAGGTTGTCGCCCAGGCGGGCGAGCGGGTCTGGAAATCGATTGCCGGCGCTGGTCCCACCGCCGATCTTAGCACGCACACTCTTCGAAGCTGTGAAGACTTTCAGGCGCTGATCCCGGGATATCTGGGAAAGCAGCTCGCGCCGGCGCGCGTCTTGCTGTTTGAAGATCACGTGCACGCGTGTGTCGCTTGCCGTCACGCGCTGGAGCGCGCTCGGGACGGCGAGGTGCAGACGGTGTGGCGGATTGAAAGCAAGCGTCCCGATTCGATTTCATGGCGATGGGCGATGGGCGCGGTCGCAGTTTTCGCCGTCGCGGTTGTTGCGGCGCTCGCGTTTAGCAACGGGCTTCTTCCTGGCCAACATTCTGTTCGCGCTGCGGTTCAGACGGTGGACGGCTCGCTCTATACCGGGTCTGGCGCGGAAATGCGGGTGATTCCGGTGGGCTATGAGATCAGAAATGGAGACGAGATTCGGACAGCTAAGGGCTCGACGGCGGTGGTGCGGCTGCTCGACGGTTCCCTAGTCGAGATGGGGGAACGCTCTGACATTTCGGTATCCCGGGCATGGAAGGGCACGACGATTCATCTGGATGGCGGTCAGGTCATTGTGCAGGCAGCCAAGCAGCGTTCGGGCCGCCTGTACGTCGCAACCGACGATGGTCTGGTCTCGGTAAAAGGAACGATCTTTTCCGTAAACCATGGAATCAAGGGCTCACGCGTGGCAGTCATTGAAGGCGTGGTCCGAGTTAATTTCGGAGAAAACACGACCGACCTCACCGCTGGGGAGCAAGCGACTTCGGGCGCCAGTGTTTCGAAAGTCCCAATCCAAGACGAGATCGCGTGGAGCAGGAACTCTGCGAAATACCTTGCGCTGCTGGGCGACTTCGCGGTCCTGCAGAAACAGTTTGCAGCGATTCCGGGGCCAGGATTACGTTACAACTCTGATCTTCTGCCCTATGTTCCTGATCACACCGTGGTCTACGCAGCGATCCCCAATCTCGCGAACACCTTAGGCGAAGCGAGCCGGCTCTTCCAAGACCGGCTGCAGCAAAGTCCGGAACTACGCAATTGGTGGAAACAACAGCAAAAAGGAAACGGACCGAAACTGGAAGACGTGCTGAATCAGGTGAAGACATTCAGCAGCTATCTGGGGGATGAGATCGTATTTGCCGTGGCGAAGGACGGAGCAAACTATACGGCGCCGGTCGTGCTGGCGAAAGTGAAGCAGGGCGGGCTGGAAGCCTTTCTGCAAACGCAAGCTGCCCTGCAGACGATCCCGAACCCGTGGGCGGCGACACCTGCACCCGGCCGTCCTTTACTGGTTTATGTGAGCAACGATCTGTTGATCGCCAGTCCGAATCTAGCGGAACTGCAGCATGCGGTGATGCGGGCACAGCAGGGCAGAAGCGGTCACTTCGCAGGAACGCTGTTTTATCAGCAGATTGTTCGCTCCTATCAGCAAGGAGCGGAATGGCTTTTCTGCGCGGACATGGAACAAATTGTCGCGCAGAACGTACAAGCTGGTAGCAACAACCACGAGCTGCCGCCGGGAATAGGGGACGTGCGATACCTGACGTTGGAACACCGCGAAGTCAGCGGCAAGACAGAAAGTCATGCCGACCTGATGTTCGCCTCCGAGCGGCGAGGCGTGGCCTCGTGGCTGGCGGCGCCGGCATCGATGGGGTCGTTGGAGTTCGTTTCACCCGACGCCAGCATGGTGACATCGGCAGTGATCAAGAATCCGAGAAGCATCATGGAAGAGCTGTTCAAGATGATCGGGAGTGGCGACGCGGACTTTACGCAGCACCTGGCCGAGTTCGAGGCCAAGACTGGCGTGAATGTGCTGAACGACATCACGGCCCCTCTTGGCGGCGAAGTTACGATGGCGTTTGACGGTCCGATGGTGCCCACGCCCCGGTGGAAGCTGATCTTCGAAGTGTACGATCCGACAACCCTGCAGTCGACGATCACGAAACTGGTTGACAGTTTCAATCGAGAGGCCAATACGCGAGGGCACGCAATGCAGTTGACGAAGCGGCAGGTCGGTTCGCGGACGTACTTCGTGATTAACAGTCCGAACCAGCCGAATTCCGAAATTGACTACACCTTTGTCGACAGTTATCTCGTCGCCGCGCCAGATATGGGCACCCTCTCGCGGGCCATTCAATCGCGCGAGGCGGGATACACGCTGGCGCATTCGGCCGGTTTCCAGGCGCTGTTGCCCAACGATGGATATACGAATTTCTCGGCAATCTTCTATCACAACATCGGCCCGGTCGTGGGCCCACTGGTCGAACAAGTTAAGGCCAGCGGTGCTCTGACTGCGCAACAGCGGCAGTCGATCGACGCGCTCACGGCGAACTCCGCGCCGGGCTTGATTTATGCCTATGGCGAGTCCGACCGGATCGTGGTGGCAAGTAATACCGGGTTCATGGGTTTTGATCTGGGCACTCTATTGACGATGGGCGATAATGGGCCGTTTCTGCCGCAGATGTTTTTGGGCGGAGCTCTGAACCATCCGACACCTCAAACTCAGTGAGTACGACGACACAACGCGGAGCAGCAAGCGGCGAGAGTGAGCAGACGCCGCCTGCTGTTCCGCTGACGCCACTGGTTGAACTGCAGGGTCTTTCGGTTCAGTTTGGCAACCGGGAGATCCTGCGCAGTCTTACGGCCTGTTTGCGCGGGCGCTCGATTGGTCTGCTGGGCCCAAACGGCGCTGGCAAGTCCACTCTGATCAATACCCTCCTTGGTTTCTACAAGTCCTCTGCGGGTTCGGCGCGGGTTTTTGGGTACGACATCGGAACGGAAGTTCGAAAGATCCGCGGCCTGGTTGGTTACATGCCTGAGAATGACGCATTCATCTCCAAGATGAGTGCGGTGTCATTCGTCCAGATGATGGGAGAACTCTCGGGTTTGCCCTCGGACATGGCCCTGGAGCGAGCGCACGAAGCGCTGTTTTACGTCGGCTTGGCGGAAGCGCGTTACCGCCAGTTGGGGACTTATTCGCTGGGCATGAAACAACTGGCAAAGTTAGCCCAGGCGATCGTTCACGGGCCAAAACTGTTGATCCTCGACGAGCCGACCAATGGCTTGGACCCCTCGGCGCGACAGCGCATGATCCGTATGATCCGCGAGATTCGAGACGGCCAGGAAATGCGGATCGTGCTGTGCTCGCACTTGTTGCGCGATGTTGAGGATACTTGCGATGAGGTTCTGATCCTGAAACAAGGGCGGATCGCACATTACTCGAATCTGGGCGAAGAGCGCCGCGCGAACAAACGATTTCTGGAACTGGAGACCTACGGCGCGAATGGCGACTTCACGGAGGCGATCGAAAAGCTTGGCTGCGAGTGCGCGGTCACAGCGAACCGCATGAAGATGATCCTGGCGGATGGGGTTGAGACTCGCGACATCTTCCGCTTGGCCGCTGAGCGCCAGGTACGCATCCGGCGGATGAACTTCCGGCGTGACTCGCTCGAGGATATTTTTCTGAAGGCCATGGAGAGCTGACATGCAAAGCTCGACGGTCGGGGAATAGCGATGGCAATTTACAGGCGTAATTACAAGCCGTATTCGGGAGCTCTCACCGCGGCTTGGTCGCGCTGTTTTGTTCTTTTCCGTTACTCCAGACGGAACCTCTTCCGCTCGAAGGTTATGACTGCGTTTTTTGTGGTTTGCTTCTTTTATCCGGTATTGTGCCTGCTCCTGATTTACCTCGCTCACAGCGCGAGTTTCCTTGCGGAAATCGGGGTGCCCCCTGAGATCATCTCCATCGACAACAAGTTTTTCTTCCACTTCATGAGTGTGCAGGGAGTACTGGCGTTTCTTTTGACGGCATTCGCGGGACCGGGGCTGATTTCTCCGGATCTCGCCAATGGCGCGCTGCCGCTGTATTTCTGCCGTCCGTTTTCGCGGGCCGAGTACGTGCTGGGCAAGTCTTCCGTGCTGGCAATCCTGCTTTCGCAAATCACATGGCTTCCAGGATTGATTCTCTTCGGAATGCAAGCCGGTCTAGCCGGGCCAAGTTGGACATGGACTCACCTTTGGATTGCGGGCAGCCTGGTAGTTTCGTCTCTGGTCTGGATTGCGATTCTTTCGCTGCTGGCGATGGCGCTCTCGGCGTGGGTGAAGTGGAGAATCGTGGCCGGCGCCTTGCTGCTGGCTGTCATGTTCTTCGGCGCCGGCTTTGCACAAGCCATCAACGCGGTGCTGCGAACTCAGTCCGGCCATTTTTTCAACGTTGCCTACCTGATGGGAACGATTTGGAATGCGCTGTTCCAGGTGGATGCGGAACACGCGATTCCAGTCGCGCAGGCGTGGATAGCGCTGCTCGTGTACTGTGCAGTCTGTCTCGGGCTCCTTATGCGCAAGGTGCGGGCCTATGAGGTTGTGCGATGAACGATCGCATCATTTTCGAAGACGTGTCGAAGTTTTATGGCGAGATTCTGGGCGTGAATCGTGTCAATCTTTCCATTCCGCCAGGCATTACCAGTCTGGTGGGCCCGAATGGCTCGGGTAAGACTACGCTGATGAACCTGATGACGGGCTTGGTGAGGCCCACACGCGGGCGGATTCAGGTGCTCGACTACAAGACGGACGATCCCGAGAACCTCTTCAGGATTTTGGGCTATTCCACCCAATTCGACGCGTTTCCGAAAGGTCTCACGGGATTTCAGTTTGTGTACTCCTATTTGCGTCTGGCGGGAAGGGACTCCGAGAGCGCTGAACAATTGGCCTGGCGGGCCATTGAGCGCGTGAATCTGGTCGACGCTGCTAAACGGAACATTGGGGGCTACAGCAAAGGGATGCGCCAGCGAATTCGGCTGGCGCAGGCGTTGTCGCACGATCCGAAAGTGCTGGTGCTCGACGAACCGCTGAACGGTCTGGACCCACTCGCGCGATCGGAGATGATCGCTGTTTTCCGATCGACGGCAACGCAGGGTTGCTACGTGATCATTTCCAGCCATATCCTGCACGAAGTCGATGTGATTTCCGATCAGGTCATCTTGCTGAGCAACGGGTACGTGGTGGCGGAGGGCCAGATCCAGAACGTTCGTAGCGAGATCCAAGAGCATCCCACGCAGATCTTGATTCGTTGCAGCCGGCCGCGGGAGCTTGCCGCGAAAATGTTTGAGTACGAACACACGATCGAAGTCTCTATCCACAAGGATGAGCGTGGCCTGCTTCTGAAAACGCGGGATGCCGACCGCTTTTATCTGGCGCTGAATCAACTGGCCTTGAACGGGATCGACATCGAATCGATCGCGCCCGCAGACGACGACGTGCTTTCCGTTTACGAGTATTTGATCGGGAATGAAGAGGCGGTCCGATGAGGAGAATCTGGTGGGCACAGATCAAGGCTGTGATCCGGCTGGAAATGAAGAAGACTTTCTTCGCGAAACGAGGCCTTTGGATCTACCTGCTTGCCGCTCTGCCGGTTCTGCTTTTCATCGCATACGCCATTGCGACCTCCAGCCAGCAGAACCGAAGCGTGAGCATCGCACAGCGGGGCGAGAGACCACTGGCCTACCAGGATCTGCTAGCGGTGAAGCCTGGCATGACAAGTCAGGAAGTGATTGCAATTCTTGGAAAGCCTCCGATGACTTTCCATTGGACTGAAAATCGGCCGCCGGAGACGGAGAAGGGCGCAACCGTCGATGTCCAGCATGAGGACTATCACTATTCCGATGGGCAGAACGATCTGTTTGTGGGGTTGGCGGACGGCAAAGTTGAGAGCATCAATATTCACCAGGGCAACAACCTGGGGCAGGACTCGATTATGTTCGCGAGCGTCTTCCAGTTTTTTTTTCTACGACTGGCCGTCTTTTTCGGATGCCTAGGAATCTTCATGAACCTGTTTCGAGGGGAAATCCTCGACCGAAGTCTTCACTTTTATTTTCTTGCGCCGATCCGGCGTGAAGTCCTGATGGCTGGCAAATTCCTTGCAGGGTTGCTGGCCACGTGCACCATTTTCGTCACCAGCGAACTGCTTCAAAACATTGCCTTTCTATGGCACTTCCCTCCGAGCGTGAGAGACCTTTATCTCTATCACAATCATGGTCTCGAACATGCCGCAGCATATCTGGGAGTGACAGTGCTCGCCTGTGTCGGTTATGGAGCTTTCTTTCTGGTTGCGGGAATGTTGTTCCGGAATCCAATCATGCCGGCAGCAGCGATATTGATCTGGGAAGGGATCAATCCGTTCCTGCCGACGGTGCTCAGGCAGTTCAGCGTCATCTACTACCTCAAGTCGTTATGCCCCGTGGATATCCCCAGCCCGCCGGGCACACCGCCCGTGCTTGCTTTGCTGATTTCCAACTCCGATCCTGTCTCAGCCCCCGTCGCCGTGCTGGGCATAGTGATCGTCGCGTTGGTCGCGATCTATGTGTCGAGCGTTCAGGTCCAGCGGATGGAAATTAACTACACAAGCGAATAATTTCTTAACGCTGTCGGGCACGGCTCGCTGTGCCCGGGGAACACGGGGAACAGTGATTTCGATCACAGAAAGATAGCCTGGCCCGGACCGAACATTGAGCTCGCAGCAAATCGCGGGTCTATTGCGCCAAGCCCAGTCCTGCGAATGGGACCGGCCATCCCAGCCCGCGGTTGAGGGCTCATCGTGCGCTTTCTGAAACCGACCAAGCTACGCCTGTTTTCGCAGATTATTTTCTTTCTGCTGTTTCTTTTCCTCCTGCTGCGCACTGAGTTTCGAGGATCATTGGCAGCTTCGGGAAGCGAGATTCGTCTGCCTTATCCGGTCGGACTTTTCTTCCAGTTCGACCCGCTGGTCGCATTATCGAACGCGCTCGCCAGCCACGCGCTCTATCGCGGCCTGCTGTGGAGTCTGGTCATCCTCATTCCCACGATGTTTCTGGGGCGCTTCTTCTGCGGGTGGATCTGTCCTCTCGGATCGGTTCACCATTTTTTCAGTAGCTTCAAATCAGAACGCAAACGTGGGAAGCAACTCGTTGAGTTGAACCGCTACAAACGGTGGCAGACGACCAAGTATTACCTGCTCATTATCGCTCTGGCCGCTGCTGTGATGGGGACAGGCATCGTGGGGTGGCTGGACCCGTTCTCATTTCTGGTGCGGTCGATGGGCTTGTCGATTGTGCCCGCAACCAACTACGGCCTACGGGCAGCGCTGAGCACGCTTGAGCACAGCAGATTTGCCCCGATTCAAACCGCGGGTGGAGTGCTGCACTTCATTCTTGGTTCACTTCTACTGAGCTTCAAACAGCCTTACTTCCGCCAGGGAGTTTGGTTGAGCCTCATCTTCATTTTCATTATTGCGTTGAATTTCCGTATCACGCGTTTCTGGTGCCGCGCACTCTGCCCGCTGGGTGCGTTGCTCGGGACCGTCTCGCGTTGGTCGGTGTTTGGGCTCGTCAAGAATCCCGAGCACTGCAACGATTGCAACCGCTGCCTGCTGCGCTGCCAGGGTGGCGACGATCCCGCGGGCGGCGTTCCGTGGCATCAGCCCGAATGCCATTTATGTCTGAATTGCGTGGACGAGTGCCCGGAGAACAGCTTGCGATTCAAATTCTTCCCGACACAGAAAACGGTGGGCACGAACTTGCAGAGACGCAAAGTCCTTACCGGGCTCGCTGCCGGCGTCGCGCTTGTTCCTCTGGTGCGCAGCACTCCCGGATTCGCGGCGGAACGCCATGAGAGGTTGCTCCGTCCTCCTGGCGCGCTGGATGAAGAATTCTTTCTATCGCGGTGCATTCGTTGCGGCGAGTGCATGAAGGTTTGTCCGAACAATGCGCTGCATCCCACGTTGACCGAGGCGGGACTCGAAGGTCTTTGGACGCCGGTTCTGGTGCCGCGCATCGGCTACTGTGAGACCAGTTGCGTGCTATGCTCGCAGGTCTGCCCGACAGGCGCCATCTGGCAGATCACGCCCAAAGAAAAGGGATGGTCGGTGGATGTGACTGGCACTGGGAAGCCGATCCGACTGGGAACCGCGTTTTACGATCGCGGCAGATGCCTGCCGTGGGCGATGGCTACCGATTGCATAGTCTGTGAAGAATGGTGTCCCACCTCGCCCAAAGCAATCTACTTTCGGGCGGCGGAAGTGATCGATGCCACGGGCAACCTGAAGCAGGTGAAGCAGCCCTATCTTGATCCGGCGCGCTGCGTCGGTTGTGGCGCATGCGAGTATGCCTGCCCGGTGCAGGATCGCCCGGCTGTGTATGTCACGAGCGTCGGCGAAAGCCGCTCGCATACAAATCAGATTCTGCTGAATCGGAGAAAGGAATAAACGATGATCTTGAATCGGACAACTGGCCGCGTCCTGCTGTTAGCCGTCCTGGGTCTGGCGTTCGAGTGTGCGGCTTGCAGCCGGCGCGCTGGAGTTCCAGCCACGCCGTTTCCGGCCTCCAACGAAGTTGCTGGCTGGGTACAGACCGGGGACACCCGCACTTTCTCGGCCACGGAACTGTGGAGTTACATCGACGGAGATGCGGAGCGCTACGTGAAGGCCGGTGTGCAGACGACCTCGACTGCAGACTACAACTTCCAAAACACGGTCGACGCCGTAGTCGACATCTACACGATGGCGAATGCGCACGGGGCCCGGACGATTTTCGATGGCGAACCGGCAAGCCAGGCAAAATCGGTGCAACTCGGCGACAGCGGACGCTTATATACAGGCAGCCTGGTTTTCTGCCGAGGACATTATCTCGTGCGGGTCGTGGCTTACAAACAAACGCCGGAGGCGCAACCGGCTCTGCAGGCTCTAGCCCGCGGGATCGAGCGGCGACTCTCCGAGTGAATGAGCGCAGCAGAGGGTGTCTTTGATCACGGCAAATGCAGAGGCGTCGCAGTATTAGTTTGAGCTTGATCGTTTCTAGGGAGTGTCTATGGAAACCGACAGTGTCGTGTTAAGTCGTCGTGAAGCACTAATCAAGTTGCTGCGGGTTGCAGGAGCCGGGGCTGGAGCGGCAGGGTTGGGTTTGTGGCTCAGCGAACACAGCTGGCGACCTGAGACCGCATTGGCCATGGCTGCAAAGCACGGTCACATGGTAGCGGCCGATCCGAAGCTTCCGGAGATGGCCATCATTCAGGGCGACGATCCTGCACAACTGGCGCGCCAGGCAGTCGAGGAACTAGGGGGCATGCGCCGCTTCATCGCGCGCGGGGACGTAGTCCTGGTGAAGCCGAACATTGGCTGGGATCGTACGCCCGAACAGGCGGCCAACACCAATCCTGACATAGTCGCGGAAATCGTACGGCAGTGCTCGAACGCGGGAGCAAAGCGGGTCATCGTGACTGACGTGAGCTGCAACGATCCGCGCCGCTGCTTTCAGCGATCGGGCATCGCAGAGGCGGCAAAGAACGCAGGCGCGGAGGTCATTCTTCCCGATCCCTCCAGATTCAAGGAAGTAGACTTGCAGGGAGAAGTTCTGCGCGCCTGGCAGGTTTTCGATCCTTTCCTGAATGTCGATAAGGTCATCAATATTCCGATTGCCAAGCACCACGGCCTCACCGGCGTAACTCTAGGCATGAAGAATTGGTATGGAATGCTAGGGGGACAACGCAATCAATTACACCAGAAGATCCACGAAAGCCTCGTGGACCTGGCGGATTTTGTGCGTCCTACGTTGACCATCATCGATTGCTATCGGATACTCCTGCGCAACGGCCCAACCGGCGGCAATCTCGAAGACGTGCTGCTCAAGAGGACGCTGGTCGCGGGAACCGATCCAGTAGCCCTCGACGCCTACGTGGCAAAGGCTTATTGGAACTTGGAGGTTGACGCTCTGCCTTACCTGAAAATGGCAGCAAATCGCGGATTAGGCACCTATCAGTTCGAAAAGATTCGCACGCGAGTTAAGAAGCTATCGTGACCTCGAGTCACGTTGGCAGTAAGAAAGACCTAACAGCGCTCTAGTGGTGCTTGAAATATTGCACCGCTTTCTCATGCGCCTCTGCCGCGCGTCTCGTGGTGAATGTCCCTAGATTCCGGCGTTTTCCGGTCTTGGCACTCTTCTTGCGCGAGTACAAACGATATTGGCCTGTTTTCAGTTTTCGAATCATATGAAATCCCCGGCAATCTTTAGTTCTTGGAGGGTTCAGCTTTCCTTCCGTCGCGTGCGGCTCGCTCTCACGGCCGAGTTGTGACGCGCCGGCGACCTGCGCTTCTTCGCAGCAGAACGCGTATGCCTTGAAAGGGACTTGTGCGAAGCTGCGCTATAACCTTCCTTTTTCAGGGCCTGAGTGGTCTTGCGAGAGCGCGTAGCAGAAGGCCTGCGACGTGAACGGCTCTGGCCCTTCTGGTAATCGCGGTTGGCTTGCTTGGTGGTTCGTGCGGATGCCTTCCCATTGCGCGGCGCTTGCAATTTCACACCTGCGCGCCGGGCTTTCGAGAGGCCGATCGCGATGGCCTGTTTGGCAGAAGCCGCACCATGCTTACCTTCTCGCACATGGTGCATTTCCTCACGCACGAATTCTCCAGCCTGCGTGCTAGGCGACTTTCCTTCGCGGGCATCCTCACGAGCGCGTTCGACTGTTTCTTTATTAGGCATACTAACCTTTTCTCCCAGCGTAGTGCGCCCGCGTGTGCGGAAGGCATCGAAGAATTTCTGTAGTGATGGAGACCGTTTGCTGCAGGACGAAAATTTCGCAATGATCGCGACCGCGGACGGAGGCCGAGCGGATTCGAGCGAATCGGATTTCACTTAACTTGTTACCGAGGGGAACGGGAGCTTACGTTCCAGGTAGCCCAAGTTGTTCAATGTGCATGAGCATATCAGCAGCATCGGAATAAACGCGAAATGCGCCGGCGCGTTTCCGTTTCAACAGACGGTAGAGTATGGCGCTGTAAGGGTTGCTTTTGCCGCCGCATGTCAGGACGCCGGTTCCCTGTCACGAGGAGCCTCGGCCTTGGGTGCTTATGCGTATCGAAAGGTTGTGGAGTAAAGCCCGAACGGTCTGTTATTTGCGAACAACAGCATGTGCTGGATCAGCCATCTAAATAAAAGACCTTATCACTAGCACTTTCAGCCGGGTCTTGTCGTGGAGCGTAGAGATTTATGTCAAAAGGAGCCAACCGAATGAGGATTGCCCAAGTCGCGCCCCTTTATGAGAGCGTTCCTCCTCGCCTTTACGGAGGGACAGAACGAGTCGTCTCATGGCTGACGGAAAAGCTGGTCTCGCTCGGACACGACGTAACCCTGTTTGCCAGCGGCGACTCGGTAACCAACGCGCGATTGGTTCCCGCATGCAAAAAAGCGCTCCGGCTCGATCCAGAATGCATCGATCCGCTGGCACATCATACTTTGATGGTAGAACGGGTTTTCAGTCAAGCGGAGGAGTTCGACCTCATTCACTTTCACATCGATTATCTTCACTTCCCGTTGAGTAGGCGCGTACAAGTTCCATGTATAACCACTCTCCATGGAAGGCAAGATCTCCCTGATCTGATCCCGCTCTACAAGGAATTTGCGGAAGTACCGTTGGTCTCGATCTCCGACGCTCAGCGCCAACCGCTACCTTGGGTCAACTGGGTGAGAACCGTCTACCATGGTCTGCCGGCAAGTTCGCTCTCGCTGAACGAAGGCGGCGAAGGTTACCTCGCGTTTCTTGGACGAGTCTCGCCAGAGAAGGGTCTGGATCGCGCCATCGAGATCGCAATTCGCTCTGGAATGAAGTTGAAAGTTGCGGCCAAAATCGATCGTGTTGATCGGGACTATTTTGCCAGAGAAATCCGGCCTTTGTTGGACCATCCCCTGATTGAGTTTATCGACGAGATTACAGCTTCTGAAAAGCAAGACTTTTTGGGTAATGCTGCAGCCCTTCTGTTCCCTATCGAATGGCCTGAACCCTTCGGCTTGGTGATGATCGAAGCCCTGGCTTGTGGAACGCCGGTGATCGCACATCCTTTTGGGTCTGTTCCCGAGATTATTCCCGATGGCGTCGGAGGTTTCCTGGTTCGCGACATTGACGAAGCGGTGGAAGCGGTAAAACGACTCGGCGAAATCGACCGGCGCGAATGCCGCCGGCACTTTGAGCTAAACTTCACGGACGAGCGTATGGCACGCGACTATGTGAGGCTCTACAATCAGTTGATTCGACCAAAATCGGCATCAATCACAGTCGAAGAGGGAGCCTTGAATTGGATGGAATTGGAATCGCCCACCCCCAGTACTACATAGCGACCACATCGTCGCCGGCGGATGATCGGGCTCGCGTACTCAAGTATGGGCGGATGTTTTTTGTGTTCGACCGCTTGGGCGACGTCCAGACCTCCGGCTTGGGCGAGGAAGGCCTGTTTTATGACGGCATGCGCCACCTTTCGGCATTGTCGTTGAATCTGTGGAATGGCCGGCCGTTATTGTTGAGTTCAACCGTAGCGACCAATAATTTTCTGTTTACGGCCGACCTTGCCAACCTCGACGTGTTCAGCGAGGGTGCAATGGTCATTCATCGCGGGACGCTGCATCTGGTTCGGTCGAGGTTTCTGTGGCGCGATTCCTGCTTCGAGAAACTGCTGTTCGTCAATCACGGATTGGAAAATTTGGAGGTTCCGGTTCGTATCGGATTCGATGCGGACTTTACCGATGTCTTCGAAGTTCGCGGCACGGTCAGAGAACGGAAAGGGCGGCGACTGGAAGATCAAATAAATGGCAATTCTGTCGTCCTGTCCTATGAAGGGCTGGACCGCGTCGTCCGCCAGACTTCCATTCGAAGCGACGCCAATGCTGTGCGGGCATCCCAAGTAGGGCTGGAATTCGAACTCGCCCTTCGCCCCAAGGAGAGGTTGACCGTCCAGCTTGAAATTTGCTGCAGTTCCGAGGCCACCGGAGACTCCATCGGCTACACCGAGGCATTGTCTTCGGCCCGCTTCGAACTCGCGGAGCTTTCCCGGGCTTTTCCTCAGATAACAAGTTCGAACTCCCGCTTTAGTGATTGGATTGCACGCTCCATTTCTGATCTTGAGATGATGATTGCGGGCAACCCTGAACATAATTATCCCTACGCTGGAGTCCCCTGGTTCAGCACAGTCTTTGGCCGCGATGGGATCATCACCGCCCTTCAAACCTTATGGCTGAACCCGAGCATCGCGAAGGGAGTACTGGAATTTCTCGCCGCGTCGCAGGCGGATGAGATTGATTTCGTGGCGGACTCCGAACCCGGCAAAATCCTGCACGAAATGCGCCGGAGCGAAATGGCAAACCTCGGAGAAGTTCCATTTGGGCGCTACTACGGGAGTGTCGATGCTACCCCTCTCTTCATCATTCTTGCTGGCGCTTACTTCGACCGTACGGCAGATCGTCCCTTCCTGGAGAAATTGTGGCCGCACATACAGCGGGCGCTGACCTGGATTGACGAATTTGGAGACGTGGACGGCGATGGCTTTGTCGAATACGCCCGACACTCGAATAACGGACTGGTGCAGCAAGGCTGGAAGGATTCCAACGACTCAATATTCCATTCCGACGGCAAAATCGCGGAACCACCGATCGCCTTATGCGAGGTCCAGGGCTACGTCTATGCGGCAAAGCTTGCGGCAGCCCGGTTGACCCGCGTGCTCGGCGACGTAAACGGATGCTGTGAGCTTGAGGTTCAGGCGGAAGCCTTGCGCACACAGTTTGAGGAGCGATTCTGGTGCGACGATCTCGGCACCTACGCCTTAGCGCTCGACGGTCGCAAGCGGGCCTGCCGGGTTCGTGCTTCGAATGCTGGACATTGCCTTTACACCGGCATTGCTTCGCCGGAAAGAGCTCGCCGTGTAGCGGAGACTCTCATGGGCGCCGATTCCTTCACGGGATGGGGAATTCGGACGGTCGCCACAACCGAGTCTCGTTACAACCCTCTGTCGTACCACAATGGTTCCATTTGGCCCCACGACAATTCCATCATCGCGAATGGCATGGCGAAGTACGGATCCAAGAAGATGGCGGGGCAGGTGCTCCTGGCGTTGCTGGACTTGAGCAGCGAGGTCGAACTGCGCCGACTCCCGGAATTATTCTGCGGTCTGAAGAGGCGCCCTACGGAGGGGCCTACTCTCTATCCGGTCGCGTGCTCGCCCCAATCCTGGGCCGCCGCTGCGCCTTTTTTGATTTTGGAGGGCTGCCTCGGAATCTCGGTACAAGCGGATCGCGGACGGATTGTTTTTGACCGGCCTTTTCTTCCTGAGGGCATTCCGCAGCTCTCGATTCGAGGACTCCGCTGTGGCAGGGTAGCGGCAGACTTGCTGCTGGAGCGAAGAAACGACTCCGTACTAGTTCACCTTGAAAACAAGCAGGACGGCATCGAGATCGTGACAATCGTCTCTTAAAACGGTCGCATACTGTCTTCCCGGGTCTTATTTTTCTCTCCGCGGTAGTGGGATTCATTTCTCTTCCAGATCTGTTTGGCCATGTTTTATTGCTGATGGACCGTCTTCTGCCCCCGGACACAATGAAGGTGGTGTACTCGGTTCCGGGCGAGGTGCTTTTCACACCGGGGGGCGTGGCTTTCCTTCGGAATGCTGGGGATGAATCTGGACGACATCCGCCGCATTCGACTTGATGATCGAGGTTCTGGACATCGCTTACGACGTGGAAAGATGGTCGCCCTTTCTGGAAGACGCGGCTTCTTGCGATAGCTCTCGCAGCGATTATCGGAGCACTACCCTTGACCGCGCCGCCTAGTTCGTTGCGCCAGGATTTCCAAAGTCTAAAACTGAGTGTGATACCGGCCATCCACGGAAACTCCCCCGAGTTGATCGCGGGCCATGCTTACCGACCAGCGCTTGTTGAGCTGGTATTCCCCCTGCACCATTTCGCTTCCGGGTTGAGAAACATCTGTCGAGAATGTAAAGAGCAAATTCTTAGTGATACGTTCCTGGATAGCTACGCGGGCCGAGGGGTTCTGGTTGTTGCCGCCGATCATTGGATCAATCTGCAAACTGGAGATTCCTGCGAGCTTCTGCACGTTGCTGCTCACCTCACTTGCAGCCTGCGAGGCAATCATGGAGTCGGTGCTCTGGCTGGCGGCAGCCGACTCCTGTGTGGTCTTGCCACGGGCAACCAGGTTAATGATGTCCGCCGTTGCCAGGGGCGGGTCGGAAACATAGGACGTAGTGAGCTTGTCGAGCGGCCCTCGCATGGTGAGTGTGAGATTGTATTGCTTGACGGTAGTAGCCACTGAGACGTTCAGCACAGGATGAGTTTCGTTCGGATCGTCGAACGTGATCACTCCTTTTTGAAGTTGGTAACGCACGTTCCGGTAGAACAATTCGCCTGAAGTCAAGGTCGTGCGACCGGTAATCACTGGGTTTGCCGCCGTTCCTCCCACTTGCAGAGCGGCTCGCCCCGCGATACTGATCTGCGAACTCCTCGCGTTTAAATCCTCTTGCGACTGCACGCCAATGGCGAGTTTGATGGTATCGGCGAATCCAGGCTGCGACGGTGCGCTTCCCGTGCTGAACTGGTCGCCAAAACTCGCCAGGTCGAAGTCGGGCGTGAACGAGAGGCTGTTAATCAGAACACGCCCATTCAATGTCGAAGCCTGAGTTGTGCCGCTGAACGCAAGATTGGCGTCGAGCAGCGACCGCAAACCGTCGGGATAGCGGAGGCGCACTGATTGCCCCTTTAGCGCAAGGTTGAATTGCACAGCCGGCCGGTAGGTGATCGAGCCCCCAACAGAGACTTGGCCGCCGCCCACTTGCGCTGTCATCTTTGACACTTGCACGCTGTCGTTGGCTATATCCAGTGTGCCACTCAGCTTTTCGAGGCCCATCGGAGCATCAGTCGTTGTCAATGCGATGTCCTTGAGCTGTAGCTGCCCTTCGACCCTCGGACTTGCTGCCGATCCAGAGGCGCGCACATCCAAGGCCAAGGTACCGGAACTCTCGACATCCGGTGCGACGATCTTAAGAACACGGACATCGACCAATCCGTTTGCGGATAGGGTCGGAGAAGTTGTCCCCCCGATTGGCAACCGACCTTGCAGGTGAAGAGATGTGCCAGTACCTCGGATCTCGGCGGGTTGCAGGGTTACGACCGAATTGGAATAGTCCGCATGGATTGGGCTCGCGATCCCGATCTGTAGTGATTGGTAGCTCGCGTTAAGGACCGGAATCGAAAGGTGTGCTTCAATCTGGGACTTATCCTTGAGTGAACCTTTCAGGGTTGCATGCAACTCGGTCTGGCCTTGAAATCCTTGCGGTACGCTTTGCGCAAAAGTCGCCATCAAGGCGTCCAAAGGAACAGTATTCGTGTCGATAACAGCCTCAGTATAGTAGTTGCCACTCAGAGCGACGCGGGCGTGCGCGTGAACCGAGGCCTCAGACACTTTCGAATCCAGATTGAGATCGGCGTAATGATGAGCGACATCAAGTTCTGCCTTCAACCCGGAAATTGAACTCTGCCGTACTTGGAGCTGAGGCAACTGAACAGTTGCAGTGAGTTCAGGATCGTCCAGGGTTCCCTCGCCACTCACAGACGCGGTCACAGTTCCGGTGAGGGGAAGATCTTTTGCCTGCACGCTCTGCAGCTTTTGCAGCACCACCGATGGCGCGTTGATGCGGAGTTTGTATGCCTTGGTTTTGGGGGTGTAGGAGAGATTTGCGTCAACGGCCCCAGCCGCGACCGCCAGATTCAATGTCGAAACGACGGATCCGTTGGCCGCGTTGAATTTTGCGGACAGATTCTGAATCGGCTCGCCATACGCGCGGGCGTTGGTGATCTGCGCCGAGCCTGAGCCCACGGGATTGAGTTGCGAACCTCCTAGCGATACCTTTGCCGAGAAATCACCAGAGATTGGGTAGTGCTGATTCGCCAGCCGCTGCAAATCGGCGATCCGAATCTGCTGCACCTCAAGATGCGCCTCGATTCGATTCGTATCCTCGTAAGACCAATTCCGCAATCCTACGCTCGCGCTGAAAGTTGCCTGTCCCCGCTGGGCGTTGATCATTGATCCACTCTGTACCGTGAACTCAGAGGGGTTCGCGCGCATCTCGAGCTTGACCGTAGTCCACTGGCTGCCTTCGACTTGCAAGTTCTGGGCGTTCAGCTGCGCCGCAACCGTGGGCTTTTTCCTAGAACCACTTACAACCGCATTGAGCGTTGCAGAGCCTGAGACCGCTGGGATCTGTGTTAGGGAAGACCGGAAGGAAGAAGCCAATGTAGCGAGCTGATGAAGGTCGTTCGCTGCAACTTGAATCTGCAAGCTAGAATGATCGCTGAGTGTCCCCTGAGCGGTCAGTTTTGCCGAGGGAATCCGCAAGCTCGTCTCCCGCAGTGAGATGGTTTGACCAGCACCGTCGTAGCTCACGTGGATCGCACCATCGATCGGGACGGGGCTTTCCAATGGATTCGCGTTGCTGCTAGCGAGCGCTTGGACTGTCAGGTCCGAATGCGCGCGGAGGTTGGCTATACGTCCCTTCCACGAGGCCTCTGCGTTTCCACCGAGCGTTCCGGAAAGAGTGGCGCCGTTGACTCCCTGCGTTCGCAGCGCGTGCTGCAAATCTCTGAGGGAAATGTTATGCAGAGCAGCCTGAATGCGCGATTCCGGCGTTGTATCCAGATGCGTGATCTCGGCATTGCCTGTGATGCGCCCGCCCAGAGACTCCATGGCGAGTTCGCTTACGTCCAAGTTACCTCCCGCCAATTGGTATGTTCCCTGCAGTCTTCGCAATTCGACCCGGCTGCCGGAGGCGGCAGCCGAAAGCACTTCGCTCGCAAGATGGCCGTTGATTGAAATGTTCCGAAGGAGCGGCTGGGTCCCCACTGCCTGGTAGTGCAGCTTGCCGGTTATCGAGACGTCCCCAGCGGGCGCGGCCGTCGGCGACATCTGAGCGAAGTCCTGTGTATGAATCTGAATCCGGTAGTCGCCCTCAGCGAGCGGATTCGAGTAGTCGGAAACGACGGCGTGCAGTGTTATGGCGGAAGACCCGAGCTTCAGAAGCGCAGATTCCAGGTTAAAGCGATCCGGCGAGGCGCTGAATTTCAAGTTCAGATTGTGGGGAAGCGGTGCGTATTGGGCGTACCGCAGGTGCCCATTGTTGTACGAAACAACGCCCTTGTAGCGTTTGGCGAGAGACTCGAAACGAATGTCGGTTTCGAGATCATACAGATCGGCTTCGAGTGGAGTCTTGCGGTCGTTGTAGTTGACCTCGCCTTTCGTGAGTTGGACATGTTCCACTGCGAGATCGAAAACACTGGTGTGACTGCTTCTTTGGCTAGGCGGAGCGGTTGGAAGATTGTTCTTGCCCTCACGACTTACCTGTAAATGAATAACGGGATGATCAATGAGAAGCTCCCGCAATGCGACCTGGTGATGCAAGGCGGATAGAATTTTTATGCGAACGGTGAGTTCATCGGCGTGCAGGAGTGGGGGCTGCTCGGGGCTTTCCGTGCCGCGCACAGTGATGTTGTAAAGATGAGCGGTTAGCGTCGACAGGTTAAAATCCAGTGCGCCAATCTGAGTTCGGCCGCCGGTGGCGAGGTCGGCTTGCTCCACGATCTTGCGCAAGGCGTACTGTTGAAAGCTGCCACTGCGGAGATAGAAGTATCCCCCGACCACTGCCATGAGAATCAGCGCCAGGAGTCCTGCCAAGGTCCAACCGATCGTCCGTTTCCAATTCATGAATCTCCTCTAAAAAGCCTGCCCGATCGTGATGTAGTACTGCAGCGGATTGATCCCCGGCACCGGATTCAGATTGCGTCCAACGTCAAGGCGAACTGGACCAATCGGAGTCGCGTAACGCAATCCAATTCCCACCGTGTTGCTGTAGTTGTTGACGAAATCATTGAAGTTAATGGCGCTGTATACATTGCCTCCGTCGTAAAAGACCACGCCGCCCAGCGCCTTTGTAATTCCCAGGGGGAAGCGCGACTCTGAGTTCAAAATGAAGAGCTGCCGCCCTCCCACTGGCACAGTGACATTCACGCATCCCGACTGGCCTTGCAGGACGTTACAGAATGGGACCAGTCTTTGCGGGCCCGCTTCGTCAATGGGAAATCCGCGTAGAGAGGTGCCGCCCCCTGAGAAGAACAACTGACTGGTGGGCACGAAGCTCCCTGAAAACGGCGATGCCAGCCCGAGGCGGATGCTGTTCGCGAATACGAAGGAATGCACGGGTTTGTAGTACGCGTATTGCCCGAAGAGTTTGGCAAAGTTCGCGCTCGATCCGAACGCTGTGGGCGTGATTCCCACGTTGATCGTCGAGAACGATCCGCGATGCGCATCGAGCGGTTTGTCTCGCGTATCGCGGATAATCGTTGCCGACCACGTCGATAGCAGCACATGCTGGTCCTGCGGCAGCACAAGGTCCGGGACGAGTAAATGAGACAGGTTGGTCTTATTGAAGTCATAGCGGAGCTGTAGGCGGGTGTTCGACTTAGGGCTGATCAACCGCTCCAGCTGAAAAGAAAGATCGCCTAGGCCGGCTGTGAAAAGTGGATTCTCACTGTTGCGTTCCACCGAAAAGCTGGTCAGAGACTGCCATTGGGAACCGATAAAGTGGAGCTGAGAATAGGTCGTTAACGCCCTCTGATCGAGGCGCGACAAAAGAATGGACGCGCTCGCGGTTTCTCCCAAACCTCGCATGTTGCGGCGGTCGAATTCGACCGAGCCCCGTGGACTGGCGAACGTCGATTGGCTCGGCGCGATCTGATTGCCGCCCAATCCAATGCTGCCACCCCCTCCCGGTAGGGCTACGGTTCCAGTGGGTACGTTTCCGCCACGGTGCGACACCTCGAATCCGAATCCGTAGGTGATTTCGTTGCGTTTCGCTTCGTGCACCTTCACCAGCGCCATTTCATCCGTCTGGTCGGTGATCGGCTTTCGCGGGCCCACGCTGGACCAGTCAAAGATGCCCAAATCGTAAAGCCGGCTTTCCCCTGCCAACAGCTGATCCCGCCGCATTGGCGTCTCCGGGGGAATCTGCGCCGTCTTCTTGATGAGCGAGAGCCGCGTGTGTTTCTGTCCGAGATAAGTGACTTCACTGACTCGCACTAACTGGTTCTCCGTGATCGCATAAGCGATATTCACGCGGTGGGGATGGCCCGGGTGCTGCTTCACCATCGTTTTGACCTCGGCATTGAGATAGCCGCGATTCAGGTAGGTCGCCGAGATACGATTTCGATCTTCAGCCAGCTTCCGCGGAGAAAAAGGCACTCCAGCCCGGAGTTGGAATCCTTTGGGAGCGGTGAGTTGTCCTGAAGCGACGTTTTGGTTTCCCGAGACTTGAACGTCCTCGACCAGCGTCTGAGTGCCTTCCTCAATGTCAAAAGTAACGTCGATCTTCGGTTCGCGGTCGACTGTTGTGGATTTGACTTTCACTTCTTCGTACCCGTGATCCCGGTATAGCGCGTCTATATTGTTGGCGCTTTGTTTCAGCAATTTTTGGCTGACGCTTCCGTGTGTCCAGATATGCGATTTCTTTACCTTTACCTGCTCCATCAGTTCTTTCGCGGACAGGTCGTAATTTCCGTGAAAGAAAATACGATCCACCTTGTGCTTCTTCCCTCGATCGATTTTGTATACAACGAGAATTCGGTCTGGTTGTTTCTGGAAGTCTGTGGTCACCTTGGCATCGTAGAAGCCTTTCTTCTGGAAGTAGTCGGTCAGGTTACGCTGCCCTTCCTCAACCAAATCCAGATCGACGGTCCCTTCGGAGTAAATCGGGATGAGCTTCTTCATCTGCCGTCCGGCTAGAAATGGAATGGCTGTCAACCGGGCGCCGACCGTGCGGACGGTGACCACCGGTCCCATTTCCACTTTGAACGAGACATCTACTCGATTGGTTTCGGTGTTGTAGCGTGGTGGATTTTCGTGAATGTTGCCAGCCAACCTGTGCTGCTTGGTCAGGGTTCTTTTCATCAGCGTTGTCGCTTCGCTGATTCGTTCAGGTGTATAGGGCCTCCCCTGTTTCAGCAGGCCCCCGGAGAGCCGTGCCCGCAGCGACCTCACGGCGTGCAGCAACCGGGCACTTTCGGGATTATCAGATCCCTCGATTTCGACTGAAGAGATCCGGGCCTGCTTTCCCATCTCGACCACAAAGCTCACGCTGACAAGTTCGTGGTCATCGTCGATCTTGGGTTCGGCATGAACCTTCGCTTGGAAGTATCCATTCCTGTGCAAGAAGTCCGTGAGCGCAGTTTCAGCTATTGGAACGCGCGACGGGTCATAAGGGTCTTCATCAGGAAGGTTTACGACTTGCAGGAGCCGGGTGTAAGCGAAGTACTTCCCGATCCGGGGAAATTCCACGATGCCAAGGTAGTAGGCTGGTTCCAACAGGAAGTTGACGCGTAGTCCTGCGACTTCGGGTTCGACGCTGATTTGAACTCGTGGGAAACCACCCGCTTGCTTCAACGCTTCAGCAGTAGCATCAATCGTCGCCTCGGAGTAGGGCGTACCTGTCTTTTGGGCTACAAGCGGGAGCAGGGGTTTGAGGTCGCGGTGCGGATTCGCGATCAGCGAAACGGCGCTTACATTCTGACCGTTGTATGTAGCTTGAGGTCCCTGTGGTGCAAGTTGCGCAAATAGAGCTGCGCTCCACAACAAAAACCCGACACTTAACAAGCGCATACGTAACCGCCGAACCAGATGTCAGCAAACGCCGGTTTTCTAGCCGAGATGTGATGCGATTGATTTCAAGGGAGTTGTCGTGAAGTAACGGGATGCTCTAGCTTCCGAAAGGAACGACCGGTAAACAAGGCAAACTGCTCGCAGCCTGATGGGCTACCAGTGTGCCCGAGCATCGCACGTGTGACAGCCCAAATCTGACCCTTGACAAATGGAGGTTTCAGGGCGAGTATATGACTATTAGTCGTTAATGGGTATTAGTCGATAATGGCTAAAAGTCATGCCTCTCACTCCGCCGCTGTCATAGAAGCTCTCGCTTCCGAGAGCCTCCCTCACTTGCAAGGCATGGGACGCCGCCAGCGTCGTGCCGCTGAAACTCGTGTACGCCTGTTCCGTTGCGCCCTTCGGCTGTTTGCCGAGCGCGGCTTTCCCAATGTCACGGTGGAAGACATCACCGAAGCCGCGGATGTCGGCAAGGGAACTTTCTTCAACTATTTTGAGAGCAAAGATCACGTGCTGGGTGTGATGGCTGAAATTCAGCTGGGCAAAGTAAGAGAATCCGTGACGCTGGCCGAATCCGGCAAACAGACGATTCGCTCAGTATTGCATCGTCTGTTCCTTCGCGTCGCTGAGGAACCCGGGCGCAGTCCCGACCTCGCCCGTGCCCTGATCTCTTCCTTTCTCGCAAGCGAGGGCGTTCGTGGCCTTATCGAACGCAATTTCTCCGAAGGCCGCAAGATGATCGCCCAGGTTGTGGCGGCAGGGCAAAAGCATGGAGAGATCGACCCTCGCTTGAAGAAGGAGAAGGTTGCCCTTCAACTCCAACAGGCGTTCATGGGAACACTCTTGCTTTGGTCGCTGCAGGGCCAGCCTGCGCTCGAAGCTTGGATTGAAGAAAGTTTTCAACACTTTTGGAGCGCAATTGCCATCTCCGGTTCAGAGCAAAACCGATGAAATACAATTTCCGCACTGTCGTCATCCTGTCGCTGGCAAGTCTGATTTGCGGTGCGATCAGCACCGCCCAGGAACTAACGCCTTACCGCGTCACGTTACGTGATGCTATTCAGAAGGCGTTACAGGCCAACCTCAACGTACTCGTCGCCGACACCCGAGTCGAGGAAGCCGAGGGCACTCGAACTCGGCGCCTATCGGCGGCGCTGCTTCCGAGGGTACGCGTTCAAAGCTACGCCAACTTCCAGAACCGCAACCTGAATGCTTTCGGGATCACGTTTCCTGGCGTCCCCGAAGTTATTGGACCGTTTTCTAATTATGATTTTCGCTTCTATGCGGAGCAGAACATCGTCGACCTTCAGAGCTATCGCGGATTGAAGGCCAGCGAACGCGCCCTTGATGCCGGCAAAATGGATTACCAGGATGCACGCGATCTCATCGTCCGTGCAGTCGCCAGCCTCTATCTCAACGCCCAGTCTGCCGCGGCGCGCGTCGATGCTGCCCAATCTCGGGTGACCGCCTCGGATGTTTTGTACAAGCTCGCGAAAGACCAGCACGACGCTGGAACCGCGACGGGCGTGGACGTGCTGCGCTCGCAGGTACAGCTCGCAAATGACAAGCAGGCTCTGCTGGTTGCACAGAATCAGTACAAACAGTCGCTGCTCGCCCTGGCACGCAACCTGGGTATGCGTCCGAGCACGCCCTTGGAGCTCGCCGAACCGCTCCAGTATCAGCCCCTAACTCAGCCGCGGGCCGAGAGCCTTGTGCCTTCGGCAGTCCTCGCGCGGCCCGATTACCTGTCGCTTGCCAGTCAGCGCCAGGGACTGGTCGAACAGCAACGCGCCAGCCGTGCCCGCTCCTATCCGAAGGTAAGCATCAACGGGAACTATGGCGGTCTTGGCCGCAGCATCGGAGGCGTGCAGGGCACAGGCATCATTCAAGGCCAGATCGACTTTACGGTTTTTGATCGTGATCGCAGCGGCGAGGCGCAGGAACTTGCTAGTCGCGTTAAACGCATCGACGATCAAATCGCTGATCTACGCCGCGGCATTGAAGAGGAGATTCACGAGGCGCTGCTGAATCTCGAGTCCGCGGCCGAACAGGTCGCTGTTGCCAAGGAAGGGCAGGATCTTGCGCAGCGCGAACTCGAACTCGCGCAGGATCGTTTCCAGTCGGGTACGACCAATAACGTTGAGGTGGTCACCGCCCAGGACGAACTCGCCCGCGCACAGGAGAACTACATTCTCGCCGTCTCTAGCCACGCGGACGCGAGGTTCGCGCTCGCGCGGGCCCTGGGAGACACGGAAAAGAACATTGGACAGTATCTGGGAAATCCGTAAGCGATTTGTCCACCGGGCTGTGATCCAGTTACACGCCCCAGGGGTTTGAAGCCTATGAAACGACTTGTACCTGTTCTCGTCTTGCTGGCTGTAGTAATCGCCGCGGGTGTTTATTTTTACCCGCGTCTTACCAAGAAAACGGAACCCGAGAATCAGCTGACGCTCTCTGGCAATATCGAAGCGCACGAGAGCCTGGTGAGCTTCAAGGTTCAAGGGCGCATCATCGACTTGCCTGTCGAGGAAGGCCAGTCGGTTGAGCGAGGCGCCTTGCTCGCGCGCCTGGATGATGCCGATTACGTGCAGAAGGTGCGGATCGACGAGGCAAACGTTCATGTGCGCGAATCGAACCTCGCGCTCACACTCGCCGGAACCCGCGAGCAGGAGGTGAAGGCATCGCAACAAACCATGCTTGATGCACAAGCCGATCTGCAACAGAAAAAGCTCGACTATGACCGCGCCCAGAGCCTCTTCAGCAAAGATGAGGTTTCCGCCCAAGACCGCGACCTCGCGGATACCGCCCTGAAGCGTGCCCAGGCGACTTTTCAGGCAGCACAACAGCGTTACAACGAAGCCGTCGAAGGCAGCCGCAAAGAAGACATCGTGATCGCTCGCGCCAATCTCACGGAAGCCAACGCCAATTTGGGCCTATCGAGAGTCACCTTGGACTACACGACTCTCCGCGCCCCCTCTGCCGGTGTGATCACCGTGCGCCCGGCCGAACTCGGAGAGGTGGTCGCCCCCGGCACACCGGTGGTCACGCTTGCCGACCTCGAACACGTCTGGTTGCGCGCGTATATCGCCGAAACCGATCTGGGTCGCATCCGCTGGGGTCAGGAAGCGACCGTCACCACCGATACCTATCCCGGCAAGCAGTACCACGGACGCATTTCGTTCATCTCCTCGAGCGCCGAGTTCACACCCAAAAGTGTTCAAACTTACAAAGAACGTGTCACCCTCGTCTATCGCATCAAGATCGATGTCGACAATCCCCATCACGAACTCAAACCTGGCATGCCCGCGGACGCCCACGTCGATCTCGCCGCGGCCAATGCAAAGGCGCCCCCACAGGGAGCTGCGCCGGAGAAGTAATGACTGGCCAGCCCCAATCCGCGATCGTCGCCGAGGGACTTACGAAGAGCTTTCCCGGCGTGCGCGCTGTCCATCACCTGAGCTTTGACGTGCACGCCGGAGAAATCTTTGGCCTAGTTGGTCCTGATGGTGCCGGGAAAACGACAACGCTCCGCATGCTCGCGGGCATCATGCCGCCCGATGAAGGGACGGCCAGTGTTGGTGGCTTTAATGTGGTTCAACATCCCGAAGGCGCTAAGCACCACCTCAGCTACATGCCGCAGCGCTTCGGGCTCTATGAAGACCTCACCGTCGATGAAAACATTTGCTTCTACGCTGACCTGTTCGGAGTGAGAAAGGCTGAGCGTGACGAACGTTCCACACAACTGTTACAGGCAGCCGGCATGAAAGAATTCCGCAAGCGTCTCGCCGGGAAGCTTTCCGGCGGCATGAAGCAGAAACTGGGTTTGGTCTGCGCGCTCATTCACCGCCCCAAGGTGATCCTGCTGGATGAGCCGACAACGGGCGTCGATCCTGTATCGCGCCGTGACTTCTGGCGCATTCTTTATGAATTGAGCTCAGAGGGAGTCGCGATCCTCACCTCCACCGCTTATCTTGACGAGGCTGAACGCTGTCATCGCGTCGCCTTACTCCATCAGGGGCGGCTGCTCTTCTGCGATACGCCTTCCAATCTCAAGGCCAAGCTGGGCAAGGGTGTCTTGTCGATCACCTCATCCGAACCGCGCAGATTGCGTGCCCAACTCGAGCACGCGATTGGAATATCGAGTCTGATGCTGACCGGCGATGGACTGCACGTCGTGGTTGACGATGCCGCTCGCCGCATCCCCGAATTCGAAGCCCGACTGAACAATGCACACGTCCCATTCAACACGATTCAACAAGTAACGCCGACGATTGAGGACCTCTTCGTCGATGCGGTCAGCAGCGGAGCGTCGTCCCATGCCTGAGGACAGCAATTCTGTTGTCATCGAGGATCTGGTCAAGCGGTTCGGTGATTTTGTTGCCGTCAATGATATCAATCTCGAGATCCGCAAAGGCGAAGTGTTTGGTTTTCTCGGACCGAACGGCGCGGGCAAATCCACTACCATCCGCATGCTCTGCGGCCTGCTGAAACCCACGTCCGGCCGCGCGCAGGTTGCCGGATATGACGTTGGCCGTGAGCCTGAATCCGTCCGCCAGAACATTGGCTACATGTCGCAGAAGTTCTCGCTCTACAACGATCTCAAAGTGATCGAAAACATTCGCCTGTTCGCAGGCCTCTACAGCGTGCCTTCTGACAAACTCAGAGAACGAATTGCATGGGCGCTGGAGATGGCGAGCCTCAAAGGCCAGGAGAACTTGATTACCGGTACGCTTCCCGGAGGGTGGAAGCAACGCCTTGCTCTGGGATGCGCCGTGTTGCATAAACCGTCCGTCATCTTTCTGGATGAGCCCACGTCCGGTGTCGATCCTATCTCGCGGCGCCAGTTCTGGGAACTCATTCACCACATGGCGGAGGAGGGCGTGACCGTCTTTGTGACCACGCACTACATGGAAGAGGCGGAATACTGCAACCGCCTTGCACTCATTTTTCGCGGCCAGATCGTTGCCCTGGGTACACCTTCAGAGCTGAAGCAGAAATCGATGAAAGGCGAACTGCTCCTGGTCGAGTGTGAGCCGCTGGGCAGCGCGGTGGAAGTTCTGCAATCCGCTCCGGATGTGATCGATGCCGCGGTTTTCGGAAACGCTCTGCACCTGGTTGTGCGTGATGCTGGCGCTGCGATCCCGCAAGTTAAGAAGTATCTGGCGGATCACAGCATTACCGTTGGCCATATAGAGCAGATACGTCCCAGCCTGGAAGACGTTTTTGTCTCTCTCACCACAACTCAGGATTCGGGAAGGGAATCGAAAGCATGAGCATCACTCGTTTCCTGGCCGTGGCGCGTAAAGAGGTCGTCCAGATCCTTCGTGATTCGCGCAGTCTGATCATCGTCGTAATGATGCCGGTGATTCTGGTGCTGCTGTTCGGTTACGGTGTCAATCTCGATCTCAAGGGGCTACCCATTTATTTGTACGACCAGGACGGTAGCCAGCAGAGTCAGGATTTGTTGAAGCGCTTCCAGGCCAGCGCTTACTTCGACGTGGTGCGGGTTGTGAACGACTATCCCGCGCTTGCCCGATCGCTGGACGATGGCCACGCGAAAATGGGGATTGTTATCCCGTGGGATTTCTCTCAACGCCTGAACGATGGCGGCCCAGTCCAGGTGCAGGCACTCGTCGACGGCACGGACGACAACACCGCCAATGTCCTCATCGGCTATGCCCAAGCGGTCGTCCAAGGCTATTCGTCGGACATCCAACTTGACTGGCTTCGCAACCGTGGCCAACTCGTCCAGCCTGCTTCCGTCAGTGTTGAAACCCGCACCTGGTATAACGAGGATCTCGAGAGCAGCGCATTCATCGTTCCCGGCGTGCTTGCTCTGGTCATGTCCGTGATCGGAGCGTTCCTCACTTCTCTCACCATCGCGCGCGAATGGGAACGTGGCACCATGGAGCAGTTGATATCAACTCCGGTCACGCCGGTTGAGATCATGCTTGGCAAGTTGGTGCCCTATTTCGGTATCGGGATGTTCGACGTTATCGTCTGCGCTCTGATCGCGATCTACTGGTTCCACGTCCCTTTCCGAGGTTCTTTTCTGACCCTAATCGTCAGCTCCGCCATGTTCATGGTGGTCGTGCTTTCGCTCGGATTCTTCATCTCCGTGATCGCCGGAAGTCAGCTCGCTGCGAGTCAAATCGCGTTGCTCGTTACCTTCCTTCCAGCTTTCCTGCTGTCGGGATTTCTCTATGCGATTGAGCAAATGCCCGTAGTGCTTCAGTGGATCACTCGCATCCTGCCGGCGCGCTACTACGTCTCGGTACTGAAAAAGGTATTCCTCAAGGGAACACCCACGGCTTCGCTGTACCCCGATCTGGTTCCCCTGGCTGTGTTCACAATCATGCTGGCACTGCTCGCCACCCGTGCATTCCACAAGAGGTTGACGTAAGGAGAAGCTATGCTGGCGCGCCTCAAGCAGATGTTGATTAAAGAGTTCATCCAGGTCTTCCGCGACAAACGCACGCGTTTTATGCTGTTCGGCCCGCCGATCATTCAGATGCTGATCTTCGGATATGCAGCCACTTTCGAGATTCACCATGTTCCAACTGTTGTGCTCGACCTCGACCACAGCCAGGAGAGCCGCGAACTGATCTCTCGCTTTACTTCGAGCCCATATTTCGACGTGCAACGCCAACTGACGGACTACCGCCAGATCGGTGATCTCATTGATCAAGGGAAGGCTACGATCGGTCTCGAGATCCATGCGGGCTTTGCCCAGAAACTGCGCAAGGGCCAGACCGCGCCTCTGCAAGTGATCGTCGATGCGACCAACTCGAACACCGCCCTGATCGCCTCCGGCTACATCACGCAGATCGCACTCGGCTTCACCAAGGATTACCAGCAAGACCGCATTTACCGAATCTCACCGCAAATGATAGAGGAAATCCCATCTGTGCAACTTGAGCAGCGGCCGTGGTACAACCCCGACCTCAGGAGCCGCTGGTTTTTCGTGCCCGGAGTCATCGGCAGTCTTACCCTCGTGCTCGTGGTTACTCTGACGGCCTTTGCCGTGGTTCGCGAACGCGAGATCGGCACTCTTGAGCAGATCATGGTGACGCCCATCCGCCCAGCCGAATTTATTCTCGGCAAGACGCTACCCTTCTTCCTCATTGGCCTGTTTGATGTTTCACTGATCGCTACAGTGGGTACGTTGTGGTTTCAGGTTCCATTTCGCGGTCAGATTCTGGTGTTGTTCGCGGGCGCCGTTCTCTTTCTGCTGTGCATGTTGGGCGTGGGCCTGTTGATTTCGACGGTTTCTTCCACCCAGCAACAAGCAATGGTGACCGCCTTCTTCTTTATTATGCCGGCCATAACTTTCTCCGGCTTCGGATTCCCCATCAGCACCATGCCGCAGTGGCTGCAATATCTCACCTATCTCAGCCCGTTACGCTACTTTCTGGTCGTGCTTCGCGGCACCTATCTGAAAGGCGTCGGCATGGAGATTCTCTGGCCCCAGATGCTCGCCATGGCCGCCTTGGGAATCAGTCTGCTCATGATCGCTGTCCTCCGCTTCCACAAAGCGCTCGACTGAGCCCCCCGACCTTCCGGTCGAATGACGAGCAACCCGGAGATAATCCCAACGAAAGGGTTTCCGACAAACCGGGAGTTACCTCGCCACCTCCGTGCCGCTTCGCTGCCCCATAAACCTGGGTTCGTAGGCAACTCTCACCGCATGCCACCAAAAGCAGGGTTCTCGGCCCGAGCCGTCAGAATCACAATCCGACGTGATCACGATCATGGCGACGACAACCACAGTTTCTTACCATACCGCCGGGAATTTTTTGACCGCCCCAGACCGCCCCAAGTCAGACACGGCCCTCTGAGATTTCCCGATTCAGTGTGCAGGACCGGTTCTGTCCTCCCGGCCCGACGGCAAGGAGATCTATATGCTGGCAACCAAGATGAGCGTGGCCTTTTATGGACATGTGCGTCAGTACCACAACATCAAAGCCGAGATCGACGCCAACCTAAAGGAAGTACTCGAAAGCGGACAATATGTCCTCGGCCCCATGTTGAAACGGTTTGAGCAGGAATTGGCCGAGTTCCACGGAACCAAGTACGCGATCGGCGTAGGCAATGGAACGGATGCTCTTTGGCTCACGTTCAAGGCGCTGGGCATCGGCCCCGGCGACGAATGCATTACTACGACGAACACGTTCTTCGCAACGGCGGAAGCCATTTGGATCACCGGCGCCACTGCCGTGTTTATTGACTCCGACGCGCGAACGAACTGCATTGATCCCGCCCTGATCGAGGCGGCGATCACGCCCCTCACCAAAGCCTTGGTGCCGGTTCACTTGTACGGTCAATGCGCAGACATGAAGGCGATCCGCAGGATTGCGGACCGGCACCACCTGCTGGTGATCGAGGACAACGCCCAGGCCGTCGGCGCGTGTGGCGATGGTTTCAAGATCGCCCAACTCAGCGACGCGGCCACGATCAGCTTTATCATCCAAAAAAACCTTGGCACGTTCGGCGATGGAGGCGCTGTCGTCACCAACAATCCTGAAGTCGACCGCCTGGTGCGGAAGCTGCGCAACCACGGTTCTGACAAGCGCTCCTGCCACAGCCCGGGATATAACAGCCGGCTGGACGACCTGCACGCTGGGATTCTCAGTGCGAAGCTGCGGCACATTGAGGAATGGAGTGATCTCCGAAGAAAGTGGGCGGCACGCTACAGCAAGGGCTTGGCTGGTGCAAGGAACATCACGCTGCCATACGAAACTCCTGGCTATCGACACGTCTACCACCTGTATGTGATCGAGACCAGGCAAGCGGCGCATCGCGATGGACTTCTCAAGTTCCTAAATGAGGAAGGCATCGACGCGAAGTGCCATTATCCGATTGCGATCCATCAACAGGAGGGATACCCCTGGGGCCATAAGGCGCGGATCGTTGGACCAATCTCTAATGCGGAGCGCAACGCAGCGTGCTGCATTTCGCTGCCGATGTTCCCCGAGTTGACCGAAGACGAAGTGGACTACACGGTGGACAAGGTCCTCGAGTGGGACCGGAAGGTGCGCTGAGCAGGGTGCGATGCGGAGGGTTCCTATGAAAGACCGATACCGAGTCGTCGTAGTGGGCATGGGCAAACGAGGAATGCACCATGCCCTTGCGTTCCAGGCAAACGAACGTTTCGAGGTGGCCGGTGTCTGCGACATCGACGCGGCGCGTCTCGATGCAGCAGCATCCAAGTTCGGTGGAGTGAAGGGTAAGGACGCGCTACGGGTCGCCCTGAGCGTCAGGCCCGACGTTTTCTGCTTTTGCACTCTTCCCAACCTGCGCAGTCAAATGATTCGCATCGCCATCGAGAGCGGCGCACGGCTGGTCGCGTTCGAGAAGCCTGTGGCCCTGAGCAGCCGGGAAGGCATGGAAGTGAAAAGGCTGTTGGCTGCGAGCGGCGTGAAGGCTGTGGTAAGCCATCAGCATCGCTACGGCGAACACTACCGCAAGGTGAAGGAGATCATTGCCAGTGGTGCGTTGGGGCGTGTGCACACGGTTTACGGGACGGCATCAGGATGGATGATGCACATGCTGTCGCATCTGATCGACTACATGCGCTGGTACAACGGCGACGCGAAAGCGGAGTGGGTGATGGGACAGGCCGCGGGGTGCGGGAAGTTCTCCGATCTTCATCCATCGCCCGACTACATCGGAGGTTTCATCCAGTTCGCCAACGGCGTGCGCGGGATCGTCGAGTGTGGTGCAGGTGCTCCCGATGTTCCTGAGGTCGATTACTGGTGGCGGAAGTGCCGGATTGGAGCGCAAGGCACCGAGGGCTTCGCGGAAGTCCTAACCGGCGGCGGGTGGCGCGCGGTCACCAAAGCGGGCTCATCCTCTGGCGTAGGCTGCATGAACTATGACCTCGATATGCCTCCATATATAGCGGACATTGCCGCTTGGCTCGACGACGATCGCAAGGTCCATCCCTGTAATTTCGAGAGTGCCTATGCGGGCTTTGAAATCATGATGGCTCTTTGCCGCTCAGCCGTGGAGGGAGGGCAGGTGGCCCTGCCGCTCAGGGATGCTGACGAAGAGATCGGGCTGCTGGCTGCGCACTTGGCCGGTCAAAAGGTCCTGCTTTCGACGGCAGCAAACGCGAGCGCATATCCATCCGCTACCCCGGAGCCGGAGTTGTCTCTGAGCCGCTGACGCCGAGACCGCGCGGAGCTACTCAAGGCAGGTTGGGATGAGATCATGGATCCGAT
Source organism: uncultured Acidobacteriaceae bacterium (assembly GCA_963791515.1). Lineage (GTDB taxonomy): Bacteria > Acidobacteriota > Terriglobia > Terriglobales > Acidobacteriaceae > Sulfotelmatobacter. The sequence goes on from CAWBSS010000016.1 coordinate 183,703, forward strand.
GGAGTAGCGGACTGATCTGCGCCACGTTAGCAGCAGGAATCGTACAGGCACAGAATTCAACACTCAGCGATCGTGCTCCCCGCACGCAAGCCTCTTCTAGTGCCCAAGAACAACTACTGAGTTTTCTGAGGGAGCCCCTGCCGGGCCGCGCAACAGCGCAAGAGCCAGTTTCTTTCTATCAGCCCGACAATCTCTATCAGTACATCGACGGCGGCGCGGACATCTATCTGCTCTACGATTTCCAAATCTTGCTGCATCAGGATTTCAAGAGCGGCGAGTCGGAAGTGACGGCAGATATCTACGACATGGGAAATCCGGCGGATGCGTTTGGAATGTACGCGGCGGAGCGGTCGCCGCGGTATAAGTTCGTAACGATCGGCACTCAGGGTTACCGGAGCGTAGGAGTTCTGAATTTCTTGCAGGGCCACTACTACGTGAAGCTGGCGGGACTCTGGAGCGAGTGCGGACGCGCTACTTGACCAATTTGCACGTATTTTGTCTCAGCGAATCGGCGGAGTTCGGACTCTGCCGGCGCTGCTGGAAAAACTTCCCCGGGAACATCGAGTCGAGCATTCCGAACAATACATGCGGAAGGATCCGCTGGGGCATGCTTTCCTCGCACCGGCGTACGTGGTCGTCTACGCCTGGGGAAAGCAAGAAAGCAAGCTAGTGATTTCGGTGGCCAGCGACGAGGCCGGAGCTAAGGCACGAATGGAACGGCTTGCAAAACACTTCAAGGAGAGCGGCGACTGCGTTGCTGCCCCGGAATTGGGGGCAGGTGGAATCCGAGCGAGGAACAGTTTCGAGGGGAGCGTGATCGCGCGGACGCAGGGGCTCTACTTGATTGTGCTGGTGAATCCACCGCAGAACGGGGCCGAGATCTTAAGTAAGACAGCGCGGAGTCTTGAATCGGGCGTTCGGCAGCCAATGAGCTTACAGAACGTTATTTGAGGAGTTGAACCATGAATAAGCAGTGGGAGTGGAACCGGCGGGAATTCATTGTGAAGCCGATCCTGTGGGCGGGAGCGGCGAGTGTGCTGGGAGGAACGGATTTGCTGCTGGCGAATCCCCTGAACGAGACGGCGACGGGCCCAGTGCTGCAGCGAACGCTCGGGAAGACGGGGCTCACGATTCCGGTGGTTAGTATGGGAGTGATGAACGCGGACGTCCCGGGGTTGTTGCGGAGGGCATATGAAGTAGGGATCCGCCACTTCGATACGGCGGCGGGTTACCAGCAAGGGCGTAACGAAGAGATGGTGGGGCAAGTGATCAAAGAGATGGGCGTGCGCGATAAGGTGATGATCTCGACGAAGCAACCATCTCGGAGCCGCCCGCAGAACGTTGCCGAAGCGAAGAAGCGCTTCGTGGAGGGAGTGGAGAGCAGCTTGCAGCGACTCCAGATGGACCACGTCGACATCCTTTATTACCACGGTGTGGATTCCGTGGAAGATGCGCAGGCGCAAGGCCCGCTGGAAGCGCTGCAGAGTTTGAAGAGGGACGGGAAGACTCGGTTTGTGGGGATATCAACGCACAAGACCCAGGATGTGGTGAACGAAGCAATACGGCTGAATCTGTTCGATGTGGCGCTGGTGATGCTGAATTACACCATGGCGCAAGATGCGGGAGTCCTGAACACGATTGAGCGAGCCGCGAAGAGCGGAATCGGGATCGTGGCAATGAAGACACAGGCCGGCGGCACCGTGAGGCCGGACGCAAAACTGCCGAAAACTTTGCCGCCTGTGAGCCAAACAGCGCTGCTGAAATGGGTGCTGAATCACGAGTTTGTTACAACCGCCATACCGGGCTTCAGTACCTACGAGCATCTCGAACAGGACTTTTCCGTGGCACGGAACTTGGCCTATACAGACGAAGAGGAAAGGTTCCTGGCGGATAGGACTTTTTCGGCACAGGCAGAATTTTGCCAGCAGTGTGGCCAATGCAAGGAAGATTGTCCGGAGCACGCCGATATACCTGCGTTGATGAGATCGCACATGTACGCGGTGCAATACGGAAATGCCGGGAGGGCGCGGGAGATGCTGGCGAGTGTTGCGGCGGGCCGAGGGCTCGATGCCTGTGACGGTTGCGCATCGTGCGTGGTGGCCTGCCGAAACAACGTGCAAATCGGGCGAAAGATTGCGCACTTGAAAGCGTTGGCGCGCAACAACGTGCTGTCTTGCTGAGAGCGAGCAGGCAATCATTCGCTGACCGGAAAGTTCCCGGGCCAGCGGGGTAAAGGGAATCGTTGTAGGAAAACGAACCTGGACTGCTCGCACACCGCGATCGAGAGATGCCAATCTCGGGATCAATCTTTCCATGAGGTCGAATCGGACCAAGACTGGGGAGAAGTAGTGTTGGACGCAATTTCCAAGCAGACGGAGTCAATTCAGCAAAAATAGGTGGCGTGCGACCTTGATCGCCGTAAGCCTGTCATGACTGCCGTGAGATGAAGCACAACTACATAGGGCAGTAGTAAACTTTGCGTTTCAGTGCAGGAAATGACCCGACAAGACGATTCCACAGAACGTGGCGAAGCCAAGGAGAATAAGGCCGAGGACCGCGTTCACGAGGCGGAAGAAGATCGGACCGATGCGGTGGGGGATGAAGCGAACGACGACGATCAGAGCGGCGAACCAGGTCATTAGACCGGTGGCGGCCATCAAGATTCCCCAACCGGGGGCGCTGTAGCCCAAGACTGAATGGGCGAAGGGAAGCCAGTTGGAGGTGACGCCAACCCAGTAAACTATGGTTAAGGGGTTGAAGATGGTCAGAGCGGCACAATCGGCGACTTCGGCGACCATATGCGCGGGGGCGGTGCCTTCGTCCCAGTGTTGGCGAGCGCTGGCGTAGGCCCGCATGGGCTCCTTGACGGCGCGGACAAGGAAGTAGATTCCCAGCGGAAGCAGGACGATTACTCCGATGGCCGCCAGGACGGTATGGAGCGTTGGGTTAGACAGGTCGGATAAGAGGTAGTGCCCCCCGACGAGGACCATAGAGAAGAGGATTAGATCGCCGGTGACGGAGCCGATTCCGCAGGCGAGGGTATGGCGCCAACCGCCGATCACGCCGCGGCGGATGGCCAGCATGTTAACAGGGCCCATCGGCGCGGCCGCCGCCAATCCCATCAAAAATGCGGCCGAAAGCACGTGAATGTAGGAGACGAACACCATGTTGCGAGAAGTGGGTTAGGGTAAACGCGAAATTCTACTCGGGCATTCTGGCAGTCAAGAATATACACTCGGTTGCCTGCATTTCGATTTGAACCGCCTGAGAGCCAAGCCTCTGGAGATCAAAATACCTACCAGACTCTGGGAACTCTCTGATATGCAAGACCAGTCGCATCGGTGCGCCGTCGGCCAACATAAAGCGGTTGTTCCAGCCGCAATTCGACAGCGGTCAACGGTTTAGCAATACACCAGAGGGTTCTGAACCGTTTGGAAGCTTTTCTACTCTAGTTCTTATTCCTTCTTTCAACGGGATACAAATCGGTCGATTTGATCCGTTCTGCTCGGAAACGACTCGTTCTGATCGTACTACCATTACAATTTCATGACAGTCTCTCCACAGACGCCGTGACATTAGTCGAGTCCCGATTTCGCCATTACATCCGGATTGTCGACGAACCTCACCGAGAGGCATGAAGGGAAGGTGCGAGACGAATTCTTGAAACGGCGAGATCTTTCACTCGCTGAAGGAGAAACAGATTCTGATGGAGAAGTGGCGCATGGAATACAACACGGACCGGCCTGCAGCCCACCTCTTTCGATGAGTTCACTTTCACAGGCCCAAAAGCTGTGATGTTGACTCTCACAACGATTGGTACAAAGACTCGGTCCGGTCATTGGTCAGGAGTTTCCGTGCTCGAAGTAATTACGATGGGAGATGAGGGGAATTCGATGAGGCTATGTGCCATCGCTGTGATCCTTGGAGGTTTGCTCGCCACAGCAGAGCAGCCGCACGCCTTCGGTCAGCAACTCGACAATGAAATCGTAATTAGGGTGAAGGAAGTTGCGACGACTGCGTCAGCGCCTGTCGCATCCGCCGTCAGATATTTGAACGGCTACCGCTCATCCATTAGCGGACAAGTGATCGAATACCACTCCTCCGACCCTGATGTGGATTCAGCATTGATTGTACGAGCGCAAAGCATTGCTCATTCCATATCCTGGGAAACCGATTTAATGCCGGAGTTGTCCAGCGACTATTCCCAATTCATTTGGCTGGCGGGAATTGAATGCGCCGGTTTCGAGCAGGAAAAGGATAGCCATCAATTTAACTTGTTGATTGATGGCCAACACTGGTTCACATTTAAGAATGTCAAGGATTCGTCAGCGAAGAATTGGAGGATCGCGGGCAAAGACGGGGCAGAGCTGTCCTTTGTCTCGGTCATGAGCGACGGGGTCGGCGATCTGTTCGGCTACATGGTATTGAAGGTTCCCGGGAAAGATTTCGAGCCCGGGAAGCCGCTTACGCTGGAAGTAAACGGAGACAATTCAGGCAGCGCCGACTGGTACATGACTTTTCAACACCGCTTCAATTTTGTGCCGCAAGTGCGCGCCGAACCCGCGCTGGTAAGGGATGCCGCCCATACGTCGCAACTACTGCGGCTTAATCTCGACAATCTGGCTGGCAACAGGATACTTGAAGTTCATGTTCCAAATCATGAACCTATCAGCACTGCGCTCAAGATTGGGTCGAATATGCTCCACCTGCCAATTCCGGCAGTGACTTCCGAAATGACATTGCCGGTCCGGTTCGAGCTCAATGACAGACTGGTCGAAACTAGCACGGTTCGCGTGGCGCCGGTCAAGAAGAGAGACATCTATCTTCTCTCGTATTCCCACAACGATATCGGATACACAGATCTGCAGCCCAATGTCGAACGAAAACAATGGAGCAATCTCGACGAGGCATTGGGGCTCATTCGCCAGACGCGAGACTATCCGGCGGATGCGCGTTACAAATGGAATCTGGAAACCATTTGGGCGTTGGAGAGCTATCTGAAACAAGCCTCCACCGCCCAGCGCGAAGAATTCTTCGCAGACGTGCGTGCGGGCAGCATCGGTCTCAGTGCGCTATACGCGAACATGCTGACAGGCTTGGCCAATTCCGTTGAGATGAGCCACTTTTTCGATTTTGCTCGCAGCCTGCGAACTAATTACCACATTCCCATCACGACGGCCGTAACGTCCGACGTTCCCGGATTCAGCTGGGGGATGGTTGCCGCTCTGGCGCAAAGTGGTGTGAAGTACTTCGCCACGGCGCCTAACTCAGGCGATCGTATCGGCTACACACTGCAGACGTGGGGCGACAAGCCGTTTTACTGGTCCTCCCAGTCGGGCCAGGAGAGGGTTCTGACCTGGATGGCGGGCGCCAGCTATTCAAGTTTTCACGAGGGACCGCTGAGCAAACTCGGCGACGAGAAGATCATGAAGCTGGTGCGAAAGCTGGACGACACTTCGTATCCGTATGAAATCGTCCAACTTCCTTATACCCTTGGCGACAACGGTCCCCCTGATCCTACGCTTTCCGACTTTGTTCGCCAGTGGAACGACCGCTACGTAACGCCACGCCTCATTCTGGCCACTCACGAGCAAATGTTCCGGGAATTTGAGAAACGCTACGGTTCAGTGCTCCCGGTTGTGCAAGGAGACTTCACTCCCTACTGGGAGGATGGAGCTTCCTCCACCGCGTTCGAAACCGCATTGAATCGTGCAGCTGTCGATCGGCTCATCCAGGGCCAGGCTTTGTGGTCGATGCTTTCGCCGGCCTCTTATCCAGCACAGGAATATGATTCTGCATGGCGCAACGTAATCCTTTATGACGAGCACACGTGGGGAGCCCACAATAGCACCGAAGAGCCCGAGTTGCCCTTCGTCAAACAGCAGTGGGAGATCAAGCGAAAATTCGCTCTGGACGCGGATCGCGCTTCACGCACATTGTTGGCGAGGGCTCTCCACTCACCAATAGAGCCCGCCAAAACCAGAATGTTGATTGATGTATACAACACTAATTCGTGGCCACGGACCGACGTCGTATTTCTCGCGCCTGAGCTGAGCCCGGGGGGTGATCACGTAGTTGAACTGGAAGGTGGACCGGTCCCCTCACAGCGTCTTTCAACCGGAAAACTGGCCGTGCTCGTGGAAAATGTTCCGCCATTTTCTGCCAAGCGTCTGTTTGTGGAGACGGGAAAAGCCTACGCTAAGAGCGGCGCCAAGGTTCAAGGAGATGTGCTGGAGAATGACTTCATCCGGCTGTCCGTCAATCCACAAACGGGTGCAATCGATACTCTGAAATGGAAAAAGAGCGGGCTTCAATTGGTAACTGGCGCCGGCTTGAACCAGTATTTATACGTTTTGGGTACGGACCCCGAAAAGGCGCAGCCAGTTTCGAACGTTCGAGTGAGAGTAAAAGAACGGGGAAATCTCGTTGTCTCTTTACTCGTGGAAGCGGACGCACCTGGAGCAAAGCAGTATTCCAGTGAGATTCGTCTCTTCGAGGGAATCAACCGCCTGGACTTGCTCACGAATATCAACAAGCGATCAGTCCGTGAAAAAGAAGGCGTCCACATTGCATTTCCATTCATCGTGCCCGGCGGCCAGGTGCGCTATGACGTCGCCAACGGAGTAGTTCGCCCCGAAGCAGACCAGTTGGCAGGCGCTTGCAAGAACTTCTTTTCGGTGCAGAGTTGGGTCGACATCTCGAACAGCGACTACGGTGTGACCTGGGCCACAGCCAATGCCCCATTGGTGGAGATCGGAGGCATTACGGCGGAGCAGCCGTGGATAAAATCGATTCAGCCTTCGTCCTTGATTTACTCCTATGTGATGAACAACTACTGGCACACGAATTACAAAGCGGATCAAGAAGGGCCGGTTACATTCAGCTATTCGCTTCTTCCCCATGCCGCCTTCACCGCCATCGATGCGGTGAAGTTCGGTGCCGAACGAAGACAGCCGTTGATCGTTGCGGTCGCGGATCCGTCCACACCGCAGCAGCCTCCTCTTATGCGTCTCTCTTCACCAGAAGTTCTCGTTTCTTCGCTTAAGCCGATTGCAGCCGGGCACAGTTGGCTGGTCTACCTACACAATCCGACCAGCAAGGCGCAAAAGGTCAATTTTCTGTGGAAGGATGGCGTCCCCGTGTCAATCCGATCTAGTGATGCAGACGGGACAGCCGGTGATGAGACTCGCGATTTCGAAGTTGCGGCCTTTGGCAGTACCTATCGGCGGGTGGATCAAACTTCGCTCGATGCCGGCCGCCCCGCCAAACACGCAAGAGATTAGAGTCAATTGCGCGGAGCGGGCGTCAAGGCGCCGCGCTCACACGGTCGTCCTGCTGAACGCGCAACTAGTCACTCTGCGCTTCCATCGAACAAAATATATTCGGACCAAAATGAATGATCGCGCCGATTTCCAGATCCCGCCACGCGACCGGTTGCGGACTCGGTTTCACATCCGCGAAGTTCTAGGCCAACGCAAACGTGGCGCACACCGTGGCAATGTGCGCAGATCGCAATGGTTCCGTGAAATACGACGTTCATAGGCCCATCGATGATATCGGGACGCGAAGCATGGTCCTGGTTTTTATTGCGATACGGCTTAGCGCACGCGTTCGTCCTGCGACACGTCGCGTAGCAGACTCACCAACTTCGCAACCTTCTTTTCAAATAGCCCGGATTGCAGGCTGGAACTGCCTTCGTCGTCCCCCTGAGACACGTCACCGCCATTGCCGTTGGAGTTGGGATTCGATGTTCCTGCTGAGCTATGCACCTCTTGAGCCAATGTTGTCCGAACAATGTGCACGACATTGTCGGAATTGATGCCGCCACAGGGCATGATCAGAATCCGTCCCCTTGCCGCTTGTATCAGCCGTGCTAAAGTCGAAAGCCCGTCCGTGGCGCGCGGTTTGCCCGCGGAAGTGAGGATGCGGGAGGCGCCGGTCTCGATGACTTCCTCCAGTGACATGTCCAGGTTCGGTAAGGCGTCGAACGCTCGATGGAAAGTTACGGGCAGAGGGTGCGCCAATTTCACCAAAGCTTGCGTACGCTCGATGTCGACACGAGCATTTTCCTGCAGCACGCCCAGCACGACGCCATCCATACCGAATTGCTTCGCAGCACGGATATCGTTGCGCATGATCTCAAGTTCATCATCGGAGTAACAAAAATTGCCTGCCCGGGGACGAATCAGAACATGGATAGGAATGCGTACCCGGCGTCGAGCCGTTCGCATGAGGTCCACGCTCGGAGTGATTCCCCCGGACCACAAGTCAGAGCAGAGCTCAATCCGGTGAGCGCCACCGCGTTCTGCCGCGACTGCGTGGTCCACCGACTCCACACAGATTTCCAGGACTAGACGATTGGGCATGAGTTGAGAATACGAAGAGCGAGAAACAGCGGCGCTGGTTGGTCAAGCGCCCATCGATCCTCCGAAGGTGAAGTGCACGCGGGCCGTCGCACATTATACGCACGGCAGCCCGCCGAATTGCCAAAAGCCGGTCGGAGCTATGGTCTGGGGAACGATCTCCGCGCGCGACAGACCGCTAGCCGATGGATTCAGTGCTAGAAGGCGTAATGCAAACTGAGCTGGATCTGTCGTGGCGGAGAGCGTACTCCGCTAATCTGACCGAAATTGCTGTCGGTTACCCCGTTGTCGGGATTTCCGTAGCTGGCGATGTTAAAGATGTTGAAGAAATCGGCGCGGAAGCCAACTACCTGTTCGCGCCACACGTGAAAGTCCTTGAACAGCGAAGTATCGACCTGTCGGTAGCCCGGGGCACGCTCGGTGTTGATGGCCGCAGTGCCGAACGCAGGCAGCCCGCCATTGTAAGCGACGCCATAGGCACAGGTTCCATCGTCGGGACCGGTGCAGCCAATGGCAGATGGATCGGTTCCCCACCAGCTATTGATGGAACGGTCGCGCACGATCAGCTTTCGGTACTGGTTGGCGCGCGCCTGTCCATAACTATTTGTATTGCTGTTGTTGGGGCCGTTGATGGTGATGGGGAATCCGGAATAAAGAAACGCTGAGGCGGAAAGTTTCCAGCCTCCAAAGACGGCGTCCATTACCGAATTCGCGCCGCTGCCGTAAGTCCTTCCGCGGCCGAAGGGCAACTCGTAGACGCCGACGAAGTTCAAGCTGTGGCGGATATCCATGCCGGCAGGACCATAGTCGGCGTGGCCATTATAGCCATCCTGGTAGGATCCGTCGGAACCGCTGGTATTGGGAACACCATAGTTACCAGCAGAGTTGGTCAGGGATTTTGCGTAGCTATAGTTGAGGGTGTACTCCAGACCATGATGCGTTCGTTGGCGCAGCGTCAGCTGCCCGGCGTTGTAATTCATCACGGCCTCGGACTCGGTGATCAGCAGTATCCCTCCTTGCCCGACCAATGAAGCGTAGGGCGCTAACGCTGTTCCGCCTTGCGCGATGGTGATCGCCTGCGCCAGGGTGAGTTGGTTGCCGTTGCGGTAGTCCGCGAGGTGATGTCCTGACTCGCCGAGATACCCCGCGGTCAGCGACAGCTCGGGAGTAAATGCATACTCGGTTGTGAGGCTGTACTCATTCACGTAGGCAGGCTGCATATTCTGCGGCCAAGTCGAGTAAGTGGTCGTCGGAGTGAACTGCTGGGCGAAGCCCTCTTCGATTGTGAAGGGTGTGCCTGAGGTCGTCCCTGTCGGTACGATGGCAGTGACGTTGCTCCCCAGGGCAAACGGAGGGCTGGAGGTCAGGCGCTGATTAAACGCGTTGCCCTCAAAAAAGCTGGTCGCACCATAGCCGCCGCGAACTACAAATTTAGGCGCTGCCTGGTAAGCGAAGCCAATGCGGGGCATGAACTGTTTGTAATTGGCGTTGTAGCAGGCGTGGGTTGGGCAAACCACCGAGCCCGCGACCGCTCCGGCTGGGACGCTGCCCGCGTACTCCACCGTGCCATCCGGCAGAACGTTGGCAGTTCGGTTGTGAACTTCATACCAAGGCTGATCGAATTCATAGCGCAGGCCGAGGTTAAGGGTAAGCCGGGCGGTCGCTTTGAAATCATCCTGAACGTATCCTGCGACGCGCCACTGGCGGTTGCCCACGATGCCGACGGTGGATCCGATTTGATTGTTTTCGACTCGATCCAAAACAAAATCCGCCGGACCGTAGCCTCCGCCACCGGTGGAGACGTTTGTGTTGCTGGTGAAAACGCCGGTGTAATTAAACGTCCCCAGAAATCCAAAGTTGGAAGCGTTGAGGTAGTTCTGCTGGTAGCGGGTCGCCTGCCCTCCGATGGAGAGGAAGTGGCGTCCGCGCTGCCAAGTGAGATTGTCGTAGTAGTTGAAAGTATTGTCGCGAAGAATCTGTGTGTTGGCGTTGGTGCCGATATAGCTCGCGTTGTTGCCGAGGCTCTGCCCGGAGAAGCCGGGATAGAGCTGCTTTCCCACAAACGGGATGCCAACGATAGAGTCCCCGGTATAGCCGAAGTTGCCAGATGGGTCAGTAGGAATGCTGTTGTCCCAACGCACGCGGGTGAAGCCGAAGCGAGCTTCATTCACGATCATGGATGAGAAGGTGTGAACCCAACTGGCGCCGAAAACCTTCGTGGGATAGACATTCTGAGAGGGAAAAAACACCGGCATCAGGGCGGTGGACCCGTCGCGGGCAGTGGACTGAGCGTAAAAGGCATTGAACTTGTTCACGTTGCCCGGAGTCCAATCAACCTTTACGTCCTCTTGATTGTTCTTGACGAAACTGGTCTGGCTGCCTTGGAAGTTGTTCTGAATCAGTCCGTCCGTCGGGGTTGCGTTGGGGAGGGGATACAAATTGGGATGCGCAAATAGGTACGTTGCCACTGGGTTCAGAACAGGCAGACCGGTATCTCCTGCGTAAGGAGCGAAGTTATTCTGCGTGTCATAAAGCTGGATGCCCTGCCCCAGGAGGGCCGAAAAGTCTCCGCTGCGCATGGCTTGGGTGAGAACGCCGGCTGTGGCAATGCCGCCCTGGTGTCTGCGCGCACCTTCGTAATCGGCGAAGAAGAAAAGCTTGTTCCTTAGGATCGGCCCGCCAATGGTCCCGCCAAAGATGCTTTGCGTGTAGTCATTCTTAGGGACGATGGGGAATTGATGGTCATTACCCCAGGAATTGGCATCGAGTTTATGGTTCTCCAGCAAGCCGTAGGCGGAGCCGTGGATCTGATTCGTACCGGATTTCAGGATCGTGACAATAGCGCCGCCGTTGGCGTTCCCATACGTCGCAGGAGCGTTAGCCGAAATTACTCGTACCTCGGCAATGGCATCGGGCGCGGGATTATAAGCAATCAGGTTGTTCTGCGGCTCGTTCAGGTCGGCGCCTTCCAGCGTGTAGTAATTGGCTTGGGCGCGATTGCCGTTGATCGAAGGAATGTCATTGTTGTAGGTATTGCGCTCGATCGCATTGTTTCCCGTCATGCCGGTAGGGTCCGTGTCGATGGCTCCGGGCTGAAAGAGCGTGAGCGAGGAGAAGTTCCGGCCATTCAAAGGGATGCTTGCGATTTCACTGGCGGAGAGAGTGTCTCCCAGCGAGGAATCCGTTGTATTGAGGATAGGAGCAGCATCTCCCTGTACCACGACGGTGCTGGAGGTCCCAATTTTGAGGCTGGCGTCGACCTTCACGGTCTGGTCGATCTCAAGCGCAAAGGGAGGAACTCTCTGCGCAGTGAACCCGCTCGCCTCGACGGTCACGGTATAAGTGCCGATGGGCAGAAAACGAATGGTGTAAACCCCCGATGCATTGGTTTGCGCCGCGGTCTTGACCGAAGTTGCAGTGTTTTCGGCAGTGACATTCGCGCCAACAATGACCGCACCGCTCTGGTCCATCACCTGACCCGAGATCGAGCCAGTAACTGTCTGGGCTAGCGCGGACGACAGAAGCACAACGGCTGCGAGCGACCATCCGGCAAGATAACGCAACACCTTCGTTGTCATAGAATCCTCACTTCATTTCACGGGATCTAGCTGAGTTCGCCAGTCTCCTGAACGCCTGACTGCAGATGGGAAGACGGTACCGGAAGAATCCAAGGTTTCGTAGCCGTTTGTCAAGCACAAATTGATCGAAATCGATCAAAACGATCAATTGTTTTGACCTATTGCTCGTAAACAGCTGATACTGGATGAGCGTTCGTCATTCCCGCCCTGAGCCGTGATTTGAGTGGTGCTTTCGTTCGCGGGCATTACAATGGCAAGCTTTACCGCTTGGAGGCGGGTGGGGCAGGCAAGCAGCGTCCCCGTCGCCTCCAAGCATATAACCCATGTCTGATCGCCAACAGCGCCGCACGGAGCGGATTCTGAAGTTGCTGCTGCATAAGGGCTCAGTGTCCGTGGCAGAACTGATCGCTTCCTTGCACACCTCAGCTCCCAGCATCCGGCGCGATCTGACGCGCCTCGAAGCTCAAGGACTGATCCGACGAACCCATGGTGGAGCGGCCCTAGTGCAGGAACTGCTGTATGAACCGTTTCGCTACGACGCGGCGTTTCAAACTCGTCAACATCTCTTTGTGAAGGAAAAAAGGCACATCGGCATGGCCGCCGCCGAATTGATTGAAGAGAATGAAACCATCGGTCTGACGGCGGGCACCACGACGACCTGGGTGGCGCGCAGCTTGCGTCATCGCAGCAACATCACAGTTGTCACCAACGCCGTCAACATTGGCATGGAGCTTTGTAACATGCCGGGACTCAAGATCCATTTGACCGGAGGCTACGTTCGTTGGCCCTGGTCGTTTTCCCTGATCGGCGCCGCCGTCATCAATTTCATGGGCGATATTTTTCTCGACAAGGTGTTTCTCAGCGTCTCCGGAATTGATCCCGGGCGTGGAACGACCACGAACGAGTCGGACGAAGCGCTATCGTTTCGCGCCATGGTGAAACAAGCGAAGCAAGTAATCGTTGTGGCTGATTCCAGCAAGCTCGGCGTGGTCACCTCGGCTTTGATCTGCCCGATCGAGGACGTAGATGTGCTCGTCACGGATGCAGGCGCTTCCGACGAAATGGTTGCGGCATTTACGCGGAAGGAAATCCGAGTGATTCGAGTCTGAACAAGTTTCCCCGCACCGGCACCCACTCCCACCGTGCGCATAATATTGCATATAGAGCAAAATAATGAGCGATATGGCGCTATTCGATCAATAAATCCTTGACAACCTCCCAAGACAGATGCGATAAGTGGGTCCCATATTCGGAAGGCACGGTTCGTCCAAGGCACCCAACCCATTAAAGGAGTCCGCTATGATCCCCCACAGTCGCCGGTTTCAGCAAGTTCTATTCGTCGCACTTCTCGCCTTTTTGTTCCCGACCGCTATGGTCCTGGCCCAGAGTACGAACCGGCAAATTGGCACGCAGTTCGAGGTGACGGCCGACCCGCTGGTGCCGCGTCCGCACGGGCATCCCTGCGTGGTGCCGCTTTTTGCCAACTACCAGTTCGCGCATTTTTCACAGTCAACCCAGACCTTCGACTTCACGCCCCCTGGAAACTGTGCCGCTCCGTGGGAAAAAGTGGTATTGGAAGCGGACTTCAGCGAGAACGGCGGAGTTCAGTTTGACCGCACCGCGAGCCTTTATCTGGCAAACACGAACATCTATTTTGGAACCACTCCCGAGCCGTTAGCGACATTGACGAATACGTGGCATGTCGAACGGGACGTTACCGATTACAGCGCGCTGTTCGCAATTCCGCAGCAAGGCACCATCGTTCTCGCGAACTGCACCTCGGACTGCGGAGCGCCCTACAATACTTTGAACGGAGTTTTCACGGTAAATGCCAATCTGGAGTTCTATCCTGCGGAACGCAGTCGCGGCGACGAGTGGGGTAATCGGGACGGCGATCACCGAGGCAACCGAACACCCGACCTGGTGCTTCCGCTGGCGCAGTCGAACGGAAGTGGAGGCGTAAACTTGCCGGCCACGCTGTCGTCGCCGACCGACCAACTCTCGACGACGTTTACGCTTCCTACCAACACTGAGCAGGCCTATCTGGACGTGATCTCCCAGAGCCAGTCCACGGACGAGCAGTGGTATGCCTGTTTTCCGAACGATTTGGCCAGCATCAATGAAGTCTACGGATGCGGCAACACAGACTTCCGCGAGACTGAGGTCACTATCGACGGCCAGCTGGCGGGTATCGCGCCGGTGTCTCCATGGGTCTATACCGGATTTCTGCCGGACCAGTGGGTGCCAATGCCTGGTGCGCAAACTCTCGACTTCGTACCTTACCGCGTGAACCTTACGCCCTTCGCCGGCCTGCTGAGTAACGGCCAACCCCATACCATCGCGCTGAGTGTTTTCAACGACGACAGTTACTTCTCGGCAACCGCATCGCTCCTGCTTTTGCTCGATTCGGGAAGCAGGCAAATTACGGGTGCGGTCACGAAGAACACCCTCACCAGCCCCTCCCCTATCGTAACTGAGAACCTCGAGGGAACTTCGACGGTAACGGGGACGATCAACGTCACTGCCAACCGCAATTTCACTATTGCAGGATACGTCCGCACATCCCATGGCAAGGTCACAACGTCAGTCTCCCAGCAGCAGAAGTTTTCCGGTACACAGACCATCGACTTTGATACCGTCAACGCCACGGTTCTCGATCAGAAGACCAATGTGGAGACGAGCGTGTCTTCGGCAACCAAAGTCTCGGGCGATGAAGGGACGATTGTGACCCGCGATAGCTTCAACTTCCCGATCACAGTTGATTTCATTTATCCCGTCAGCAGCGCCACGTTTGGCTTTACCGTGACGACCGGTCAGAAATACCAGGCTGGCCAGCAGGTTTCGCACGACGGACATGTGACCTCCGCAACGGCGGTTACGAACTCGGTGAACGCAACGGATGTAAGTCCTGCGTCGAGCTCGCAAACATACACATCGTTTGATTCGGATGGCATGTTCTACAACTGTCACATCGCGGCCGCGAACAACATTTTGACTTCGGTTGGTCGTGGGTGTAAGAAAGACGAAGATTAGGACGCTCGAGGCAACCAGTCACTTGGTGTCAATTTTGAGGTCAGCAACCCAAAACCGTGAGTACGCGGCCCCTGAAGGTATGGTTCGAGGAACGCTTGTATTGGCCGAGATTCTCGCCGCCTTATCCAAGTGAAGTCTCAGAACCGGCGTCGACTACGGTGAGTAAGGCAAACTCTCCGCCGACCGCTGCAGATCAACCCGCCCAGCCTGATTCAGGAACGTGAGAGCCTGCATCGTGCCCGAATCCTCCATGGCCGCGACCATGTAATTTCCTTTGCCGCCGCTGTAGTAGCGAGTCCAGGCATTGGCCCATTCGTCCAGCTTCGAACCATGCCAGAACGTGCTTGCCGACAAGGTATCGCCTCTCGCCACGAACGCTGGCTTTAGCGCATTTGCTGCCGCGCGTGAATCTGGAGCACAAAGCGGCAGCACTCCGAGCCCGGGCGTGACGGTGTGGTACCCGTTCGTGCTGGAATGAAGAGCCTGCATGGAAAACAGATTCATTCCCCCAAAATAACGTTCTACAATCCATTCGTTACCTTTAGGGATTCCAGCAGAAAAGTCCTTGGCGCTGGCCGCTGATTCTCGACGGGAGGCTCGATGTCGCCCTTAGATAAGTCCACTCGCAGAGAGTTCATGGTGACCACTTCCTCCGCAGCATTGGGTGCAGTCGTGCCGTTGGCCGGCGCCCAGCCGGACACGCCAGTCTCGAATCCTCTCTCGGTTCCAGTTTCTGAGGAGATTCCTTATTCATCGGAAGAACTGTTCGACAACGGACCGCAGCGTACTTTCAGCGGCGACAGCGCCACCCAAATCGCGATGCCATTGGGAGGGATCGGAGCCGGTTGCATCTGTCTCAATGGCTACGGCGGTTTGCAGGACTTTTCGATTTGGAATCATCCCTCGACGACCGCCTTACCCGAGGGCTTCGCTCCTTCCCAGGGCGCTTTCGCCATTCTCCATATCAAGGGGGTGTCTCCGGTCACCAAACTTGTGGAGGGGCCCTTCCCAGTTCTGAAAATTTACGATCAGGGTCTGCAGGGCGAAGGCTACCGCCGCGGTGGGTTCGAAGGCTTCCCGCGCTTTCAAAAGTGCGTCTTCAAAGGAGAATATCCCTTCGGAGAAGCCCAACTCAGCGACTCAGCGGTTCCATTGCAGATCTCACTCAATGCCTGGAACCCTTTTATCCCACTCGATGACAAAGACTCGGGGATACCCTGCGCCATCCTGGAATACACGCTGCACAACAGCTCGCCCCGAACTGTGGAGTACGAATTCTCCTACCATCTTTCTCACATGGCGCCCGGATGCGGCGAGGATCAATCGGCGAGCCGCAATACTGTGATTCCTGAGCGGGGAGCGTTCCTGCACAATGCGGAGAAGCCGAATGCGGAAGGTTATGGTAGCGCCTGCCTAGTCTGCATCGGCGACAAGCCGCGCATTAAGGGCATGTGGCTGCGCAGCCCGGGGTGGGAATTCGACTCTCTGTCGGCGCTCTGGCGCGAGGTTTCAACGGGGACGTTCACCGCGAACGACGGATCCAACGAACTCGATACTCGGGGCCGGAATGGCGCTTCGATTCTGCTTGCGGGGACACTCGCCCCAGGTGAATCAAGAACCTACCCTATCGTGATCGCGTGGCATTTCCCAAATTGTTATCTGCAGATTGGGGGCGCTCCACTTGCTGAGGCCCAAGGCGCTGCTGGGTGTCGTTCTTTTCCGGAAGGGGCGTCGCCGCGGTGGCGGCCGTACTATGCCTCGATTTGGAACGATGCCCGCGAAATAGCGCTTTACGTCGAAGAGCATTACGCTTCATTACGAGCGCGCACGCTTGCGTTCAAGGAAGCGCTGTTTTCCTCTACTCTGCCGACGTATGTGCTGGATGCTATTTCGGCGAACTTGGCCATCCTCAAGTCCCCCACCGTGCTGCGTCTGGAGAATGGCGACCTTTGGGGCTGGGAGGGTTGCTTTCCCGACGCTGGTTGCTGCCATGGTTCCTGCACGCATGTGTGGAATTATGCCCAGGCTTTTCCTCACCTTTACCCGCAACTGGAGCGGACTCTCCGCGAACTGGAATTGGGCCGCTCAATGGATGAAAATGGTCACGTCACTTTCCGCTCTGCACTTCCCGAGGGCCCGGTCAAACACGACTTCCACGCTGCCTCGGATGGGCAGTTGGGCGGAATCATGAAAGTGTTTCGCGACTGGCAAATTTCCGGGGACAACGATTGGCTTAGGAAGATGTATCCCCTGGCCAAACGCAGCTTAGACTACTGCATTCGAACGTGGGATCCGGATCACCAGGGCGGACTGTTTGAGCCTCATCACAATACCTACGACATTGAGTTTTGGGGAGCGGACGGCATGTGCACGGGCATTTACCTGGGTGCGGTCTCGGCACTAGCGGAGATGGCTAGAGCGGTTGGTCAAACTCAGGATGCCACGTTTTACGACGATCTGGCCCATCGTTGTGCGCGATTCATGGAAGAGCACCTCTTTAATGGCGAGTATTTTCAACAACAGGTGCAATATCTGGGACTGCGCAACACCTCGTTTGCCTCCATGGTCGCCCAGATCGACGAACACAGCAGCGAAATGCAGAGACTGCTAAAGCGCGAAGGCCCCAAATACCAATATGGAAACGGATGCCTTTCGGACGGAGTCATTGGCGCGTGGATGGCGCGAATCTACGGAATCGATACCCCGCTTGCTCGCGAGAATGTGCGAAAGACTCTGCAAGCCATCTTCAAGCACAATTTCAAGACCGACCTCAGCTTGCATGCCAATGCACAACGTCCCGGCTATGCCATGGGCCACGAACCAGGTTTGCTGTTGTGCACTTGGCCTCTGGGTGGCAAACCCACGTTGCCTTTTGTTTACTCCGACGAAGTCTGGACCGGCATCGAATACCAGGTAGCCTCGCATCTCATCGCAGAAGGTTTCGTCAAAGAAGGGTTGACCATCGTTAAGGCCCTGCGCAGCCGCTACGACGGGCGGATTCGTAACCCTTGGAACGAATATGAGTGTGGCAATTATTACGCTCGCGCCATGGCCAGCTATGCATTGCTTGGTGCGCTGGCCGGGTTCCATTATTCCGCCGTCCAGCGGACACTGTGGTTTGGTCCCCAACTCACCATTCGCCCGTTCAAAACCTTTTTCTCCACCGCTTCCGGATTTGGCACCATTGAACTCGGCCTTCGGTCGCTCCGCGTTCAATTGCTTGAAGGAGTGCTTCCGCTAGAGAAGTTGGTGCTCACCGATGGGACCCAAGCCCGGACCTTGGAATGGAAAACCGTACTCCAGCCGGGCGCCACCGCGATCAAGAACATCTGAAATCGAGAGGTCAGCTGAGTGCCCATGCCCTACGTGAGGATCTGAACCTCCGCCACCAAAGGGCACGGTCGCCGAAAAGAAAACGTGCTCCGATGTGCGATAATTCGCGTTCCAACAGTTTCAATCCCCAGGCGTCTAAGCGATGAATGCCAGTCCTCAAGGCTTGGAATCGGAGATCCGCGCGGTTGACGTGCCATACAAGCGGCGTGCTCAAGCATCGCCTTGCCCTAGCTCAAAGGCGATACTGCCTCGCAGATCGGGTGACGGATCTTAACTCAGATGCCAACTCGCACAAGCACAACGAGCATCGAGCTTCATCGTCGATACCTTCGCCAAGCGTTGTTGATAGGGAATCGCGTCATGTCAAAGCTGATTTTGTCACTTGTTCTCAGCCTGATGGTTGCTTCGCATGTTTGCGCAGAGGTCAAAGTAGAAAAAATTGAATATAAGGGATGGCGCAATTCCTACCGGGTAAGCAACGGTGAAGTGGAACTCATTGTCACCAGCGACGTTGGACCCAGAGTGATCCGCTTTGGATTCATGGGTGGCCAGAATCTTTTCAAAGAGTTTGCTGAGCAACTCGGAGGAAGTAGAGAGGAAACGCACCAACTACGCGGGGGGGACCGCGTTTGGAAAGCTCCCGAGGATCCGGTTGCGACTTGGGCGCCCGACAACATGCCGGTTGAAATAACGATTACCGCAAACGGACTGATTGCGAGAGCTCCTGTGGAGCCACTGACCAGCCTCCAGAAAGAGATTGAAGTGAGAATGGCCGCTTCGGGATCCGAGGTGACCGTGCTTCATCGAATCACCAACCGTTCTCTTTTCTCGCTCGAATATTCGGTTTGGGCAGTGACAATGATGGCACCGGGAGGGATTGCGATTACGGGTTTTCCGCCGCGCGGAAGGCATCCCGCGAACCTCGAAGCCACCAATCCTCTCGTGATGTGGGCGTATACGAACCTGTCAGACAATCGTTGGGTCTTCACGAAAAAATACCTGATATTGAAGCAGGATCCGAGTAACTCCGAAGCGCAGAAGTTGGGAATGTTCAACCCGAATACTTGGGGCGCGTACGTTTTAAATGGTGAGGCATTCGTCAAACGCGCTCATGCAAATTCTGGAGAGACGTATCCGGATTTCGGGTGCTCGTTTGAGACTTTTACCAACAACGACTTTTTGGAGATCGAAACACTCGGACCGTTGACCAAGGTGCTGCCTGGTAAGACCGCTGAGCAGGTCGAACATTGGAGTCTGCACCGTAACGTAAAACTCACGGATCTTACGGATGTTGCGATTGACGCTACCATCCTGCCATTGTTGCGCGCAGGCGCGAGCGCAAATTAGCGCACTTCAGTTCTCGGTAGAGTCTCCGAAGAGTCAGGTAATGGTTCTATTGGAAGCACAGAAGCATGCTCAGCACCGGTAGGCTGCTAGGACTGCCGTTCTCTCCGAACTGGCCAGAAATTGCTGTATGCCACGCGCTCCTCACTGGACTGAGCATTTAAGCAGTTCGGCCAGTCATTCTCGGTGCTGTGTTCCAGAGCTGTCTGCCAGCCGCCTGTCTGCGATGCAATGGAAGTGCATCGGGCGGTGCGAGCCCATTAAAACCCCCAGAAAAAGAATGGCTGGCGAGGTTCCTATAGATCCCGTCAGCCCAAATATTGCTAGCCCAGTTTCGGCCAGACTACAGTTATTGCAGGTTACTTTAGTGACCTTGCGGTCTCAGGTGCCTTAGGTTGTACTACCGGTGGTTGGCAAGCGGTGGTTTTGGGTGGGCACAAGAACAGCGGGCCGCCGTCCGCGGCGGGAACCTGTTGGACGGTAGCCGCAATGAATGTGCCCACTAGACCTATCATCAGGATCGAAATCCTGATTGCCAGCTTTGCATTCACCTTTGCCTTCATTGTCGTACTCCTTTTTTGTTCCTGGGATTTTGTTTTCTTGCTCGGCTTGCCCATCGCAAGTGACTTTGGTAATGCAAGCTGCGTTCCAAATCCAACACATTGGTCTGCCGCGTACAGTCACCAGAATTTCCCAAGAAAAACGACGGTAAATCCAGGTTTTCTGCCCATTTGGGCCCGACCCTCTTCTGGCCGGGGTCCGATAACTCAAACAAAAGTGCTCGTGGCTAACATTTATGTTAGGTTCGGAGCACGGCAGAGCCAGAGGGGCCGCGTATACTCATTGCGTCATGGGCGATTCGGGTGAAGAGGGTGTCGCTCCTACGAGCGGGGCACGGCTGGAAGCTGTCAGCGGACCTCTCAAGGGGAAGCTGTTCCTCCTGACCAGTGATGAGGTCTCGATCGGTCGCGATCCGTCCAATGAGGTCTCCCTGCTCGACTCGCTCGTATCTCGACGCCACTGCGTCATCCGGAAGGAAGCGAACGCATTCCGGCTTCAGGATCTGGAGAGCCGCAACAACACCTTTGTCAGCGGGGTACCCGTAAGGGAGAGGGTTCTGGTCCACGGGGACCAGATCCGGGTCGGCAACTCGATTCTCATCTTCCAGGGTGCAAATAGCGAGTCCGCTCCCGGCAACGCCTCCCTGCAGCTCGATGCGACTCCGGTGCCTGGCGCCGTGACCGTAATACTGCGAAAAGAGGATGCGCTGTACCTGCAGCCTGCACGGCCTGACGGCCTGCCCGCCACGGCGAAGACGGTTCGCGATCTCAACGTGCTGCTCGAGTTCAGCCGGACCTTGAACTCGGTGCGCGGCCTGGCGGCTCTACAAGAAAAAGTGCTGGAGGCTGTTCTCGCGATTGTCCCCGCGGATCAAGCTGCTGTTTTATTGACTGAAAATGGGGTCGCAGGATTCTCTTCGATCCTGGGTAGGGACCGCCGGCTGGGACCCAATCAACCGATTCATGCCAGCCAGACCATTCTGAACCGCGTTCTGGAGGAGAATCTCGCGGTGCTTTCGAACAATGTACAAAGCGACGATGCCTACCGGGATGCCGAGAGCTTGCTCGAACGCCGGATACACTCAGTTTTGGCTGTGCCTCTCGAGGTGCAAGACAAGGTGTTGGGCGTGATGTACCTGGACGCCAGTTCTCCTGGCGCGCGCTTCGACTCGGACCTTCTGCAGTTGGTCACGACGCTCGGAAATATAACTGCGCTCGCGATTGAGAACGCGCGGCACGTCGAGAGGCTGGGAGGTGAGAACCGCCGCCTGACCGAGGAACTGAGCATCCACCACAGCATGATCGGGGAAAGCAAGGCCATGCACGAGGTGTATGCATTCGTCTCCCGTGTGGCGGGGCGGGATTCGACGGTCCTGATCTCAGGCGAGAGCGGCACTGGAAAGGAACTGGTCGCGCGAGCCGTCCACATGAATAGTGGCCGGGCCGACAAGCCATTTGTCGCTATTAACTGCGCGGCCATCACTGAAACGTTGTTGGAAAGCGAGCTGTTCGGACACGAACGAGGGGCTTTTACCGGTGCGGTTTCGCAGAAGAAAGGAAAGCTTGAGGTCGCCGAAGGCGGCACAGTTTTTCTGGACGAGATCGGGGAGTTGGCCGTTCCCATGCAGGCGAAGCTGCTGCGGGTTTTGCAGGAGCGCGAATTCGAAAGAGTCGGCGCGACGCGACCCATCAAACTCGATGTCCGACTGATCGCCGCGACGAATCGTGATCTGAAGGAGGCATCCCGCACGGGAGCTTTTCGGCCGGACCTCTATTATCGTCTCAATGTCGTATCGCTCCACATGCCGGCGCTGCGGGAGCGGCGAGAGGATATTCCAATGCTGGCGGCATTCTTCGCGACCCAATATGGCGAGAAGGTGAAGCGTCGCGTGGCGGGCATCTCTCCAGAGGCTCGAGCCTGCCTCGTGCGCTACGACTGGCCGGGGAATGTGCGCGAACTGGAGAACGCCATTGAGCGGGCCGTGGTGCTGGGCTCGACGGAATTAATCCTCGCAGAGGACTTGCCAGATTCGATCTTGGAAGAGACCGCCTCTTCGGGGGAGCCCGTGAGCGCGCTGCATGATGGTATCCGCGAAGCGAAGAAGGTACTGATCGAGCGTGCCATCGAGCAGGCGAACGGCAATTACACAGAGGCTGCCGGAATACTCGGGGTGCATCCCAACCACTTATTCCGCCTTGTTCGCACACTGAACCTCAAGCCGAAGCGCCAGCGTCACGCGTAAGAGAGAGACGAAAGGTAATCGTTTCGATCCTTACTTCAGGCCTCGCACCAGAAACAGATTCGCAAGATCGCGCTGGAAGGTTGTGGCGCACGCTTTTCCGTCTGCGGACAAAGCCAGTGGTCCAAAGAACTGAGCTCCTGGTTCAGGAACCTTCACTACCAGCCAAGGCTCTTTGCGACGCGTGGTTACCTCGAGACGGCTGATCTTGATGCTGGCGGGCTCGCGCTGTTGCAGGAACAGGTATCGCCCGTCACCGCTCCATCGCACAACACTTTCGCCGTTCTGCAGGTCAACGATGGTTTTGGAATCCCCGCCGCCAACCGGCGAGAGCAATAGCTTGTGCGGGTCCACGGTGATGAACCACTTGCCGTCGGGCGAAACCCTCGTTCCCCGCGAGCCTTCGGGCGTGAGGGGTGTCGACTTGATTTGTTTCCAGGTCGTACATCCAAGTGCGGGTCGGCGTGACCGGTTTCATTGCCAGTGAACAGAATGCGCTTGTTGTCTGGGAACCACTCCACGCCGTCGAAGTGCATGCCTTCGATTTTTGGGAATCGCGATTCTCCGGGACCAGTAGGAAGCAACATCAGAGTGGAGCTCTCCGCCACATGGTGGATGCAGGCAACCCATTTCCCATCCGGTGAAAGCGAAGGTCGGTTCCCGTAGCCAAGCTGTATGGCGGGAGAACCGTCTGTCTTCCTCAGGTATATGGCGGAGTTGCGCCCCTGGCCACTGGAAAGCTCGACGAAGACGAGGGATTGGGCGTCGTTCGAAAGGTCATACATCAAGGAAGAGTCCAGCCAGGCTAAATCGCGTTGTGCGGCGCCGTTCGGCGGTAAATAGAGGATACCGAGACGTGAATTGACGGTGGTCAGCAGGACGCGGCCATCGCGGGCTACATCTTGCATCACGATCATTCCGCCAGTCTGAGAAACCAGCCGTTGGGTGCCAGAGAGAGTAACGGCGTAGAGCGCTGGATCGCCGCCGGACTGGCCGCCAGAGAACCAGACTTCGTGATTGTCCGGTGACCAGTTCAAGGCGCCGATGGCGCGCCATCCTCGGGAAAGAACTTGGCGGGGATGGTTTGAGCCGATCACGCACAGGGCATAATCGCCAACTTCGACATCAAAATCGAAGAACGCAACCAGCTTTCCATCCGCCGAAACGCGCGGCATCATGGGCGGCCGCTTTTCCGTCTCGTACAACACCGTCCCGATGGGATATTCCAGACGGAACTTTCCACCGAGAGCGCGCACTACGGCGAGCGATTCTCCGTCGGGCCCCCAATCCGCGCCACTCACGCCTTCCAGCACCTCGCGGGGCGCGCCACCACCGAAGGGAACGCGGGCGAGGGTGCCGACGTCCTCTCCGCCTAACAGAATCGCCATCTCTCCGCTGGGTGAGATCGCGAGTACTCGCGCACTGGGGAGCGCTAACGGTTGCGCTTCGCGGTTGCCGGGCTGCGCGGAAAATAACGTGGAAGGGGATCCGTCCCATTCAGCACTGTAGACAACCGTGTCACCAGGAGCGAACTTCGCAGACGTGACATCCCCCCGCCGAAACGTCAAGCGCCGGTACGACGGCGGCTCGGGAGGCGGACTGTATCTCCGCTCGTAAGAGATACGCAACCCGAGCCCAAGCAAAATTCCAGCCAGCAGCCCTGCGCCTGTCCAGAGCCGGATCCGCGACGCGCTACGCGGCCCTGGGGGCGCCGGACTCTGAAGAGCGAACTTGCTGGAATCCATTTCCTCCCGCAACTCTTCCAGAGCCACTTTCACGTCCGCCATGGATTGCCAGCGGCGCTCGGGATCTTTTTTCAGACAGCGGCTGATGATGCGATCGAGCTCCGGGGGAACGTCCACCACGGCTTGCGAGGCAGGCTGCGGATCTTTGTAGAGCACTGCGGACAGCGACGACAGCTTGGAACCACCCGCGAAGGCGCGTTGGCCGGTCGCCATTTCGTAGAGAACCGAGCCGAACGAAAAAACATCGGAGCGTGTGTCGACCTTTTTGCCGTCGGCTTGCTCAGGAGACATGTAGGCGACGGTCCCGAGGATCGTGCCCTCCTCGGTGAGGGGCGAGCCTTCGCCGTGCAGAGTTTCGGCATAGGCGTCGGCGCCCGAGGGTTCGCCGAGCTTGGCTAAACCGAAATCCAGGATCTTGACCACGCCCTGTGGAGTTACGATCACGTTCGATGGCTTAAGGTCACGATGCACGATTCCAGCCGCGTGAGCAGCGGCCAGCGCGTCCGCGATTTGGACAGCGTATTTCAACACATCCCGAATCCGGAGCCCGTTCCGCCCAATCAAGTGATCGAGCGTATCTCCCGCCACGTACTCCATGGCGATGTATTGGATCGGCTTTCCATCGACTTCCTGCGTGTCAATGTCATAGATCGTGACGATGTTGGGATGGTTCAGAGATGAGGCGGCCTTGGCTTCCTGAACAAAGCGCCGCTCGCGGTCCGCGTTGAGAGCCGCCGTGGAGAGAATCTTGATGGCGGCGGTTCGGCCAAGCCGGGAATCCACCGCCTTGTAGACCACACCCATGCCACCAGTTCCGAGCTTGGCCTCGATGCGGTACGAGCGTAGTGATTTGCCGATCATGGGCGCAGCCCTGAATGCGCGGTCCCGTGCGGCACGGAATCTGCACCGTCGCAGCCGCCACAAATGAACAGCCTCCTATGAAAGCCGTCATAAGCGTGCGGAGAAAGAACTTCACGGAGCAATCCGCTGGACAACTTCATCGTCCCTCGATAAAGCAGGCGCTGACGCGATATGCCCGTGCTCGCTGAAGACTGAATGGCTGCAATTCTACCCCAGAAAGGCGATGCCTTGCTTTTCGGGCGCGCCTGAAGTTCGTCAAATGTTCAAACTTACCTCAGGAGAAAAGCGGTTCC
Organism: uncultured Acidobacteriaceae bacterium; assembly: GCA_963791515.1. GTDB lineage: Bacteria > Acidobacteriota > Terriglobia > Terriglobales > Acidobacteriaceae > Sulfotelmatobacter. Next base: position 209,053 of record CAWBSS010000016.1, read on the forward strand.
GCCCGAGTTACGGCCAACCCTTCCATAATCTGGTGAGGGAAGGGTTGCCGCCCAACCGGGAGTTGACGGATTCGTGGCTGCATTCTTGTCACAGGACAAGAAGATATCCAGACCTGGTGCCCAGCTGATGGTTTCGTTATGGCCCGAGGAGCGATCATTTGAGGCAGATAGAAAAGTGAGCAGTAGTGCACAGACTCGGCCAGTGCCTCCGTGGAACTCTTGCATCGACGCGACGCCGCTCATATCCGCGCCCGTGAGCTTCTCGCCGCACCGGGGCAATAAAAAAGGATGAGCGGGCAGAAGGAGGCACAATGCATACTACGGTTGCTATTCGCTCGTTGCTATTTTCGTTTGCCTTGCTGGTTTTTTCCCATGGTGCATTCGCTCAAATCGGGGTCGGCATTTCCGTGAATTTCGGCCCCCCGGCACTTCCCGTTTATGAGCAGCCAATCTGTCCCGACGACGGCTACCTATGGACACCCGGTTACTGGGCCTATGACGACGACGATGGCTACTATTGGGTGCCCGGGACGTGGGTCGAGGCACCCCAGGTCGGCTTTCTCTGGACCCCGGGTTATTGGGGCTGGGGAGGCAGCGCGTTCCTTTTCCATGAAGGATATTGGGGCCCAGAGGTGGGTTTCTACGGTGGCATCAACTATGGCTTCGGCTACGGTGGTGTTGGTTATGAAGGCGGCCGCTGGGAAGGTGGTCACTTCTCCTACAACACTTACGTGAATCACGTGAACACCACCATCATTCACAACACCTACAACACCAGGGTCACGAATGTGTCCGAAACTCACGTCAGCTACAACGGGGGTACGGGTGGGATCGAAGCGCGTCCCACGTCGCAGCAAGAGTCCTACGCTAACCAGCACCACGTCGGTCCGGTAGCCACGCAGACGCAGCACGTTCAGGCAGCGCGGAGTAATCCCGAGCTGCGTGCTTCCGCCAACCAGGGCAAGCCGCCCATCGCGGCTACGGCCAAACCCGGGGATTTCAAAACTGGCGTTGTGGCCACCAGACAAGCGGGCGGCGAATACAAGGCTCCTCCGACGAACGCGGAACGCGGCAATGAAGCGCGCCCTGCAAATGAAGCGCGTCCCAGCACGGAAAATCGCCCAGAAAATACTACCGAAGCTCGTCCCAACACCAAAAATCACGCCAGCGAATTGCAGCCGCACGCGTTCACGCCGCCAAACACCGGCAACGCCGCAACCGACAAGAAGTATCAGCAGCAACAGGACAAGCTAGCTGCCAAGCAAGCGCAGGATCACCAAAAACTCCAGCAGCAGCAGGAAAAAGAACACCAGCAAGCCACCAAGAAAAACTACAACGAAGCGCAAAAACAGCCGATGGAGCAGCGCCACATTCAACAAACGCAACAGCTTGAGCAAAAGCATGCCACTCAGCAGAAGCAGGTGGAGCAGCGCCAAGCGCCGCGCCAAACTGCACCAAAGCCGGAGAGCCGTCCTCCCGCGGAAAAGCCGCATTGATTGCGCCGCAGGCAGGGCTGGATAGCCGCAGTCCTTGCAAAGTCAAGCGACCAAACGAGCTGGTAACGATGCGTCGCATCGCTGCCAGCCTGTTTTTTATTTTCCGCGCGTCGTGAGGATTCCCATTGGGCGAGTGACGGGCTACCCTGAAATGATCTAAAGATAAGGGTTGCCGACCATCTAGGAGCGATTCCTTGCCTTCTTGCAACCCTCCGCGTCCAGGTTTTTTCCTCGATCCCTTACTTCGATCGGAGAAAAGTCGCAGGCCTTCTGGACGACAGCTTGCACACCATGGATGAGGGCGCACGCGTTGCTCAATGATCAGGTCCTGATGCTTCAGGTGAGCACGTGCGTTCTCCACGAGCGGTTTGGTTTGGCGCGTGAAGGGGAATTAAAACGCGCTTCGGTTCACCCGGCGTTCGCGCTGCACTTCGATCCGGCGCCCGCCCGACAACACCACGGCCAAACCGCAGCTTGATTCTCGGTCATGGCTTAGCTGGAATAGCTCCACGTCCGATGTTGGAATAAGCAGACTCGCCATCTCCATTGATTGCGCGCACCCGGTAAGCGAACCGCTCCCCCTGTTTGAGACTGGAGTCGCTGTACTCGGTCGCTGTGGCTGGTAGTTTTGCAATTCTACTCCAACTTTCTTTCGCGCTGTCAGCCTCATCGATCCGGCGCTCCACCACGATGCCGGTGGGACCGCCGCCATGAACCTGCCATTCCAACTTGGCGGTATTGCCCGTAACGGAAAGATTGAGCGAACTTGGTGCTTCCGGAAGAACCGGCCAATCGAAGTAAGTCTCGTCGGTGACAGCCATGATGCTGTCCTTGACCGGCAGCGATTCCAGCGTGTCGGTGGTGCCAGACTTCCACGAAACCGGTTTGATCTCGCCGGAGACAACATCGACCAGAACCGGATGCGTAATCCCGGTGTTTTTCAAGGACAGCGTGGCGTAAAGCGGCGGAAATACATTTCCCGGAAGACTATGCGCAGCCAGCCAGTACGCGACGATCGTTTTTCCACTGTCCGATCGGAACCCGTAGCCCAGGAACGGGAAGCCTGCTTGGCGCCGCAGGGCTGGCAGGTCCGCACCCCCAACTTCGATCGACGGATCAAGCTTCGTATCCGAAAATAGCGCGTTTGTGTTCTGCAGAGCGGAAAAGACCGGCCGAGGCGTGAAGTCGGTGTCGTGATTGGTGAGTCCGTGAATGATTCCAAAATCGTCGTACTCGTTGCCATCCGTCCCTGCAGCCAGCAGCCAGACAAACGTTTTCACTCCAGCTGCCAGGTTATAGACGAAACCCCGAGGAATATATTTTGCCTGCACCGATTCATCCGAACCGACCCACGCCGGAATCGAATTGAATTCGTCATCGAAGAATGGAATGTCTGGTTTGATCCCGGGATAATGCTTGACTAGGTCCCGCAACGCCTGCGGAGATTCGGCCTGATACGCGCCGTAATCCATGGTTTCCGGATTCATGTTCTGACCATAGCCTGGATAGGTGTGATAGGCATACACATCGATTCCCGAGGCACACTTGCAGGCATCGAAAGCACGCTGGGTGAAGTCTCGGGCGGGATCCGCCTGACCGCCATAGATCACTTTGGCTTGCGGATCCGTACGGTGCACGGTTTCAATAAAAGGAGCCAGGAGTTTTCCAAACTGTTCTGGGTTGCCCCACGGATTCCAATAACCGATGTCTTGCTCATTCCACAAAGCCCAGTAGTGGATGCGATCGTGAAAATGATTCACCATCCACGCAGCATATCGATTGAAGGCAGCGATCTGCTCGGGCGTAGTCGGCGGCCAGTACACCGAATACAAACTCCGGTCATCATTATGAAATGATCCGGGCTCGGGGACGCTTACATCCGGCCGCTTGCCGCTCGGCGACGTGTACATCACGTTGCCATAAATCAGTTGCACCTGGATATCGATCCCGTTGTCCACCAGCGAATCCACAAAGTCCTCGAGCTCAGGCGAACTTGAGAACACGCCACGTTTCTGCTCGATCCAGTCCCAGCTGGTGCGGTCCGAGCTGTTTTCATATTGTCCGATGCGGGCCCACTTGAAACCAGCATCGAACATGCGCGTCCACCACCAGCGATTCCAGGGAAGATAGGGATCGCGCGGCAGGTCAGAGTTGATGCCAAACCCGTTGCGGATTTGCGACGACCGCTTGGGAGGAACGTGGTCAGGAACCGGGCGCGAGGTTTGAGCCCGCGAGCTCAGCGGAATTAGGAGCAGAAAGACAAGCGAAGCGAAAACAACAACCCGATGACTCCAAGATTGTGCCAAGCATCCCTTCATTGTTTCCTCCCGTTTATCGCAACGCTGGCAGATTTGCTGGTTAACAAATCCCGGCACTGCCGATCTCTTGACCGGGAGCCGCCCGCCTTCGTCAAATCTCGCATACAACAGTTCATTCGTAGGCAGCAGTTCGCATCGCCAGCGGAAGCACTGCTGAATCAATCCAGGCATCGTTCTCTCCGCTGGGCACGTCGGCAAAGAGCCACCAGTGCTCCACGTGTTCCACCACTTCTCCCGGCTGCAATTCGACCAGAGGCCCAAGCGTCTCCAACTCGAGGAAGTCAGGGTTAGTGAACACTTCGAAATTGCAGCCGAAATCGGGATACCGGGCACCGCTGATAACGGCCGCGCGTTTCACAAAGAGATAACTCTGCCTGAAATAAGCTCCCCACCCGGCCGAGTTGTAAATGCCTCCCATCTGCTCTTTGAAACGGCCTTGGCGATTTGCCAGATGCCGCAACTGAATATAGGTGGTGCCGAGCACCCAGCGAGGGTCGGCAAAATCCGTAAAGGACCAGATGCCGAAGACTCCTACCGGCAGATAGTGATCCTTATCCATCGCAATCCGGGGAGAAAGCGGCAGGATCGCCCGACCACCCGCCCTCATCATCGTGGGCGACCACGGAGCGAGCGTGGTCGAGTGTGTGTCGTCATTCCTGATGCGTTGTGTGATCCGAACCTGCGAGCCCGTCGCCGCCAGCTCGATCTCAAGTTCCTTCTGCAGGTTGGTGCCCGGAGGCAACTCCTCTCGCTGCGCCGTGAAACGAGTTGCGTCGCCGTGCTGAGAAACTGTGACCGGAGTGTTGTCGGGATAATACGTTCTCTCCACTTCCGGGGAAACCCACAAGCGGTGACCACCATAAAGGCGGAACTCGGAACCGCCAGTCTTGCCTGCGTCTTCCTCGACTTCATGGAGCAGGTTCTCCCCGTTGCGAAACCCATAGAAGAGAATCCGTGGGCCGACATCCGCTGTTACGATCAGCTCGACGACCCCATTGGACAACTTGTACGCATTGTTCCAGCCCCGGTATGAGAATCGCTCGAGCATTGTCGTGAAATTTGCCTGCGCCCTCAGGCAAGTTCTTTCGCGTTCTTCTGAATCTTGCCCAGGCCCGCCGCGATTTCGTGCATGTCTTCTTCATCTCCGAGCAACGCCGGCTGCGGAATCCAGACGGTTTCCCAAGCCGCCTTCTGTGTCACCGGGAATTTCTTCTTCAGGAACGCATGTTTCTGTTTGGCCTGCTTTCCGCTGAGGCGCTTCCGGTACTCGCCATTGCGGAACATGTCCAGCTCGTGGAGCGGCGGGTAACTCGCCTGGTTGGGAATGCCCTCCGCGTTCATCGCTGCGATGAAACGCTCGGTGGAGATGTTTCGCGAACTTCTTCTTGTTCACATGGAAAATGTAGGCGTACTGCCCGTTTCGAGTGCAGCGTTCGTCCAGCTTTTGCGGCGTAATGCCGGGGATTTCGCTCAAGAGGCGGTCCAGCAGCCGTGAGTTTTGATGGCGGCGTTTGGTCTGCTCGTCGAGACGGCTCAACTGCACGTTCAGAATGGCGCCCTGCCATTCGCTGAGCCGGTAGTTCGATCCATAAATATAGTGGCTATAGAACCACTCGCCGGGCATGCGGCCACAGTCGTGCACGGAGCGGGCCTGCACCTCGAATTTGTCATCATTGGAAATGATGATCCCTCCTTCGCCGGCGGTGATCAGCTTGCTGGACTGAAAACTGAAGGTGCCCGCGACGCCAAATGTCCCAACACGCTGCCCGCGCCATTCGCTGGCGTGCGCATGCGACGAGTCTTCGACCAACGCCAGTCCCTTGCTGCTGGCGATTTCTTTCAGCCGATCGAGATCCGCAGGATGCCCGCCCATGTGCACCGCGACGATCGCCTTTGTTCGCGGAGTGATTGCAGCTTCCACCAAGTCGGGATTGATGCAATACGTCTCCGGGTCAACATCCACCAGCACCGGAAGCGCATTCGCAAACAAAACCGCACTGGCGGTAGCGACGAAAGTGAAGTCCGGCACAATCACCTCGTCACCGGCGGTAATGCCAAGGCCTGCCATGGTGACTTCCAGGGCAGCGGTTCCGTTGGTCACGGCGATTCCGTGGCGAGCCCCGTGAAACTTGGCAAAGGCGCCGTTCAAACTCCAGCGTCTTGGTTCCGGGCGTACGCCACCAGACTCGGCTCTCCAGAACTTCTTTCAGAGCACGTTCTTCATTCTCGTCGTAATACGGCCACACGGGAAACGCCTTGTTTTTTGCTTTCTTCCCGCCGAGCAATGCCAGTGCAGACATGTGTTTCTCCTCGTTGCCTCTAATACTGGTTGAATCCTGTGGCGTAGCGAAACGCTTCCACGTAGTGTCCGTCTTTGCGCGGTTGTTCTCGCCGCATTTCGTCCTTGGCCTTATCCAAGTCCTTGGAGTCCCAATCGGACCGATATTTGTGGACTGCCGGTTCGAACTGGCTCACTTGCTTGCAAGCGGCATCGAACTTCAACTCGGCGACGCTGTCGATGTTGACAAAGTAATTCGACTCCTGCGGCGAAGGGTAGAAAAAATATATTTCCGGCACCTGGTACGGTTCGAGTCCCATCTGCAATTTTTGATTGGGGAAATAAAGCCAGAACTCGGCGGCGCGTACCGCATCGATGGTGTTGAAGGCCGCCATGCGATGGTCGGTCTTGTGCCAGCGCTCGTACCATTCACCCGGATCAACGCTCAATAGTACATCGGGCCGTATGCGACGGATAATCGCGGTCGCCTCCTCAGTCAGCTTGGGCTGCGGCGCATATTCCAACATGCCGTCGTCGTATCCCATCCACATAATGTTCTCTTTCGGTGTGCCCAGCTGTCCTTCTGAAATCTCCTGTTCGGCCCGTCGGATTCGCGCCAGACGTTGCGAGCTCATCTCTGGATCGTAGGAACCCTTGTCATCATTCGTGTACACCACGATGTATACCTTGTTGTGATTGCGATTCAACAAGGCAATCGTGCCCCCTGCGCCGAAGACATCATCGTCGGGATGAGGAGTGAACACAAGGATCGTCTTGTTCTGCAGATTTTCTAGGCGCGTTTGTTGTCCGTTGCTGTCTTCTCCAGCGATCAGCACGAACTCAAGATGACGATTGGACGCACGGGAACCATTCTGCTGCTGATGATTTTGATCTCTAGTGGAACCTCCTTGGGACAAGCCATGATCGCCCCAAAGGTCGGCGCCTCGGCCGTGCCCATCACTCCCTACGGCAAGAACTCCGATTGGTATGGCCCCGTTACTCCGAGCGGGGTTTGGGGAGAGAACTTTACAGCAGCAACCACAACGGACGCTGGGATCCCGGTGAATCCGGTTATGGAAGAGTTGCCGACAATCCAGAAACTGTGGAGTTGTACGCTTGAAATTGTGGGATTTAGATCGCGACTGCTCGCTTAATGTTCTTCGCTGCTTTCTCCCTGGTTCCACTGCGGAGATGCTTATGGGTTTCGCGGAAGCAATGATTCGAAGGGAGGAATCGAGAAGGACGTGGTAAAGGCATGTTCCGGCGGTTGGGTTCCGTCTTGATTGGCTTTTGCGAGAATCTCCATCGCCCGTCCCGTAAGCGGTGGAATATGAATCGTCGCCGTGAGCCATTTTTCGCGTACCCAGGCTTGGCCCGTCGCCGGCTGACCATCACATCCGGTAAACGGTAGACTCAGCCATCGCGACCGCTCGGCTTCGTTGGTAATCTCCTGAAAAGCTTTGCGGGCTCCCATGGCCATCGAGTCGTCCTGCGCGCCGACCAGGCCGATTGACGCGCTTTGTGAGGTGGCCATTTTCAGCCAGGAACGCAGCGCCCGCAAGGCACTTTCCTCTGTCCAGTGTGCCTTCAGAATCTTCACTTCAATGTTCGACGGTTTCGTCTCCAGCATCCCGGACTCGCGTTCTTGGGCCGAGGAACTCTGTGAAGGCCCTTCAATATACAAAACAGAACCGCCTCCGGGCAGCAACGCTGCGAATTGTCTTCCTTGAATGCGTCCAATCTCGAAGTGATTGGAACTAACAGCAAACATAGGTGCGGTTGCCGTTCTGCGGAGATCCGACAAGTAATCCGGCCTCCGGTTCAGGACCGCCCAACCGATTCCCGCAGTACTGGCTGCCCGGGCTACCTGAGGAAGAGCCGTGCCCCCAAACGGTTCCACCACAATCGCATCGGGTCGCGACTCAACTCGGCTTTGGATTGCCTTTAGGAGTTGCGTGCTCTGATTCACGGCGTCGTTATCGGCAAACACGATCTCGACATCGCTCCCCAGTTTGTGCGCGGTCTCTTCCGCGGTTTGGGCTTGTGCCGCTTGGAAATCGTTCTCGCGGGTGTGAAGAGACACCAGGAATCGGAGCTTTCTCGTCATTTCGCAAGTGTACCTGTACCCAGGCATCCATCAAATGCTTCCAACGATTGGTAGTGGCTGAGTTAAGCCACTCCCCAACGATTCTGAGCGAGTGACGGGCTACCCAGAAGGAATCCCAAGGTAAGAGTAGCCGACAATCCGGGAGTCATACGGCTAGGACCTTACCACGTATCACCGCCGCTCGGTGGTGGCCAGCATCCTGAGATCTGGCGCAGTTGAACGATTCGTCCAAGATGATACGCGTTATGCACGGCCAGATTCATAATAAGTTCCAGCAGAGTCAGAGGGCCAGTGCCCGAGCCTGGTTCTTCCAATGTCGAATAACGTTCGGCCAGCCCCGTCTGTCCGGCAATATCAGCGGCGTTTGTCAAACCGTACTCAAACCGCGCAACTAGTTCCTGCCACCGCGACTCGCTAAGGGAATTAAGCCGCCTCCATCCCAGTTTTGCATGCTGAGGGTAGGCCAAATACTCCCGTCGCGCGCATCGTAAGAAGTAATCCTGCCAAAAGACGATATGCCAGAGTTCCTCAGCAATTGAGTGGGGCACGTGTGGGATGCGCAGGGTCCGTTTATTTTTCGGAATGGCCGAGACGATGTGGCAGGCTGGCGTAAACGCAGCGTTTTGAAGCAATAGTCTCTGAAACTCATTGGTTGCCATCAGAGGGCGTCGCGGGCCAGAAGTCTTAGTGCTGTATCTGAAGCGCCCACGAGCGAAGAGCTTGGAGTTGAGACGCTGTGAAGGGGCGCTTCAGATACAGCGACTTGAAGGAAGCCCCCGGGGGACTATGGGATTTGTATCTGGATGAGCCGGTCTTGATCGTTTGCGAGAGTGCCGTTGCGGTCAGAGCGCTTGGGTTTCAGTAGCGGGTCGCAGAGAGAATGGGCGTGGGGCGGCGCATCGGAGAGTCTGAATCGCACCACCATACTGCATTCTGACAGGTGCGAGACACAGAACCAGTGTGCGCGCCGAAGCACGAGCAAGATTCGAGGCTGGAGATGTGGATTCATGCGGCGCACCGGCTGAGATGAGGCGGAGATCGGAGGAGAAGTTGCGCGGCGGAGAGGCGCTCGACAACGTGCATGGTTCCGCCGCAAAGCGGACAGTTCCATTGTGAGTGAGTGGGGAGCGCGGCCGGCGAGTGGGTGCCTGCTGCGGGCTGATCGGATTGCTGGAGCAATCGGAAACAGAGTGGAAGGAGTTCTGCTCGCCGTCGGTTGGCAAGAAATCCGAAGTTGCGGATGCGCATAAAGCCGCGCGGCAACAGGTGCAGGAGGAAGCGGCGCAAGAACTCTTCGACCGGCAGAGTCATGAGCCGCTTCTTGTTGCCGTGAGCGGAGTCGCGCCAGCGAAAGGTTACGTTGCCCTCGGAGAGAGCAACCAGCCTGCTGTTGGAAATGGCAACGCGGTGGGTGTAGGCACCGAGATAGCGCAGCACGTGTTCTGGCCCGCCGAAAGGGCGCTTGGCGTAGACGACCCAGTCGTGGCGGAACAGTACCCGCAGCCACGAGGCGAAGGCGCGCGGTTCCGCAAGCGGTAAGAGATGTCCGTGGAACTGGAGTGCGCCGGCATGAAAGGCGGTCTTGAGTCCGGCGACAAACTTGCCGCGGAAGACACGGCTGAGCACTTTGACGGGAAGGAAGAAGGAGCGGCGCGAGGAGATCCAGCGGGAGTGGTCCGGAGCGAGACCGCCGGCGGCCAGCACGCAGTGGACATGGGGATGATGCTGCAGTCGCTGGTCCCAGGTATGGAGCACGCTGAAGAAACCGATCTCGGCTCCCAGGTGGCGTGGATCGCGGGCGATCTCCAGCAGAGTTGCAGCACTGGCGTGAAACAGCAGGTTGTAGATCAGCCGTTTATTCTGCAAGGCGAGCGGAGCCAGTTCCCGCGGCAGGGTGAAGACGACGTGCACGTAGCTGGCGGGCAGCAACTCCCGTTCCCGCGCCTGGAGCCAGCGCAGGCGGGCGTTGCCCTGACACTTGGGGCAGTGCCGGTTTCGGCACGAGTTGTAAGAGATGGCAGTATGTCCGCAGTCCGAGCACTGATCGCGATGTCCACCCAACGCGGCGGTGCGGCAGCGTGTGATGGCCAGCAACACCTTTTCGTGTTGTCCGTTGATCCACTTGCGACTGCGCTCAACGAAGGACTGCCCGGCACAGCGAACGATGTCGGCCACCTCCAGAGGAGGCCGGTTCATGCGCTCTGTGTCGGCTCTCCTTCTCCTCGGATGGGGAGTGCATCCAGCGGACTGCCGGTGGCGCTGAGATGCCGCCGGGAGAGGTGCAGATAGATCGTGGTTTCCTCCAGGTCGCGATGTCCCAGCAGCATCTGGATGGTGCGCAGGTCGGCGCCGGCTTCGAGCAGATGCGTGGCAAAGCAGTGGCGCAGAGTGTGGGGATGGATGTGCTTGTGCTCAAGGCCGGCGCGTTCGGCGGCCTGCTGACAGGCGTGCCAGAGAACCTTGGTGGAGACCGGATGACTCGCTGTATGCCATCGGTTGCCGGGGAACAGCCAGTCGGTGGGCTTGCGCTTCAGCCCGCGCCAGTAGACGCGCAGGGCATCGAGCAGCTTCGGGCTGAGCATGACATCGCGGTCCTTGCGTCCCTTGCCTCCCCGGATATGAATGACCATCCGTTGGCTGTCGATATCGCTGATCTTCAGGTGCGCCACTTCTGCGCGACGTGCGCCCGTGGCATAGAGCGTCATCAGCAGAATGCGATGAAAGGGAAACTCTGCCGCGTCGATCAGACGCGCCACTTCGTCCTGGCTCAGCACCTGCGGCAAGTGCAAAACCTTCTTCGGATACGGCGTCTCGGCAACGCTCCAGCCGCGCTTCAACACCTGTACATAGAAGAAGCGCAAAGCGGCCAAGCGCTGCGTTACGGTGTTCGGGGCCAGCTTCCAGCGCGTGAACAGCGCGGCCTGATACTGGCGAATATGCTCGGGGCCAAGCTGATCGGGCGAACGATGGAAGTGCCGACTGAAATGCTCGACCGTGTGGATGTAAATGTGGATGGTGGACTCGGCGTAGTTGCGGCGCCGTAGCTCCTCAAGCATGATCTGACGTAGATGGGTCACAGAGAGTTCCTCCTCTGCGACACAAACTAGCTCAGATCACCTCGACCGTCGGCTCAGCAACACGCGAATGCGTCCGCCGCAAAGCGGCTTAGTTCAAGTCGCGTTCGGGGAGATCGCCATTGATCTCCTCCAAGCCCGTTTCTGGCCAACTAATAATAAGGTTGAAGTCGGTACCGACAAGCACGTTGATCAATGCCGATATTCGGATAACCGCATCTCTAACTAACCGAGCAGAAATGGCCATTCTCGTCTCAGCTCAACACTTGATCGAGGAGTTGGCCTACTGCTCTTTTTGCTTCAAGTATGGAATAACGATGGTCCATCGCTCCGGCCAGGTCGGTGTTAGCAAATGCGATCCGCCCGTATGGCGCACGGCGCAGGATCTCGCGAGGGGCAGGTTGACCATCGCGCCCAAAGAAGAACCCGGGTTGAGGACTCAGATAGGCGTGTCCCCAGCGATTCAAGATGATTCCGGCGATGTCCCGCCGTGCGTCGAATCCGCCGCTTGCGAACATCTCGGTGAATTGTTCGCGGACTTGTCGTTCATAATCTCGGAAAGATGTGCCCAGCATGTCTCCGCGGCCGCGATTCCCCTGCTCTTCGGTTGGAGCTCCGGGATATGAGTACAAGACTTTCAAGCTGAGCACGACGGGGGAGTCCGGACCGATGGTTGCATCTTCAACGCCGGTCAACGCCAGCTTCCGAACTTCCATGTAGTTTCCCAACCCTTCAAACCAACGACAACCGCTCATTCCCATCTTGTATAGAAAACGCCAATTTCTCACAGCAACGTTGACCATCATGCAGGGCGAGCGGTAGAACTGCCCATAAGCCACGCGCAGTGTCTCGGGGAGATCCTTCACAATGTGCTTCGTAGTCCAACATCCGCCCGCCATTAGAGCCGACCGCGCCTTAACTCGATATAGTTTGCCTTTCTTTGAGTACACGATCGAAACTGAGCTGGCTTTGCTCGCTTCCCCATCGTGCTCGACATGGACGACGGTGGATGAAAGGCGAATTCTCGCCGGAGTTCCCGCGATGTCCAGCGCTGAAAAGTTGACGCGGTTCCGGCAAACTCCTTCCACGCTGTGCGGACCGTCGATTGCGCCAGGGATCAGACTCTTCATCATCAGTCTCGCGATTGTCGCGTTGCCACCCGGAAACATCTGATCCGAACCACCATTCTCTTCCGGTAAAGGGTGCAGCATTTCAAACGCGTAATCTGAGTATGCCGATAAAGCATCGGGGCCTAAGCCAGAACCCCCTCCCTCCACGGGCGAGAGAAAACTGCGAACCGTTTCGCGGCTCAGGCCGAAACGTTCCATGTAGTGCTGCTCCAGCGTGATTGAGTCGAGGTATCGGGAAGTCGCGTCGCCTTCTACTTTGGGATGTTCGAACTTCGTCGATGTCGCCGATTCACCTTTCAACCAGCGCAGCCACTCGAGTCGCGTTGCGTCTGAAACGGGAGCGCCGTGTAGGCTTTTCCCAAGCGGATCCATCAGCCACATTCCCGGTCTCTGATTGAATCTTGCTCCAAACCAAAACCCGTATTGTCCATGTAGCAGACCCACTGCTTCATACGGTGTATTGGAGAGGGGGAACTCCGGGTCTGATCCAGTCCACTTTTGATAGGTCAACCGCGGTGCCTGTAATCCGATGGACTTATAGAAGTGTGCGAGAAAGCTATGTGGGTATTGAACTTGATAGATGGCTGAGCCTTGGTGTGCGAGCAGTTGCTTGCCTTCGACCAAAAACTCATTTTGCTTCGCCTCGCCGCCGAAAATGGGATGATTTTCGAGGATCAGACATTTCATGCCGGGACCGGCTTCACGCTGGAAAAACAGGGCTCCAGCAAGCCCGCTGATTCCCCCGCCGATAATTACGCAGTCATAAATCTCCCCCGTATCAATGATTCCCGCAGGAAGAGGATCGTACAAGCGGTCACGAATCGCATGACCAGCTTGCAAAACATCCCAAGTGTTGCCATTCGCGTTGCTGTATTCGCCGACGCCACCATAACCGGTGAAGTCATTCTCTTGCGCTGCTAGCAGCTCCGAAGGGGTCATGCCTGCGAACAACGCGGATCCGGAAGCCAATAGAGCGGTGCCGAGAAAGTCACGCCGGGTAATGCTCGTCTCCATACCCAGGGTCCCATCCCCAGTGAAAGAACTCCTAGGATTATGAATGCGCGACATTCTTGCGTGGCCTCACTCTTCGATCCCGAGTGTACATCGAGCGCAGCGTTCGCGGATCGACATCAAAGTGCTTAGAAGCCCGTTTGTGGCCAACTTCCGGTTAGCCGACCAACCGGGAGTTGGCACTATTCTTCTGCTTCCATACCCACAGACGACAAACTTGCATCGATTCAAACCGGAGGGACCTCAGCGCATACTCGAGTCGTCCGATTCTTGGATCGCCTACCGACTTCTCGATCAACTGGCATGCCTTCTTTGCGAATGGGCCCTCGCGCAAGCGCGCATTCTGATTTCAACCGTACCGGTGCGCACGGAGGTGCCGATCTTACGGGCCACTGAAGTTGAGAACCTGGATTAGTACATCTGACACGCCTGGCCTAAATCGGACGGCTGGGGGTCACGCGAGGCCCATGCCACTCAGCAGATCATCCAGTCCATCCAACATAGCATCCGCTCGCCTGCTCACACCCCCATCCGGCAACTCCGACAAAAGCGCCCGGACTCGCTCGGCCATCGCGGTCGGTAACTTCGGGCACAGCGCTTCCGCGAATTGCACTAGGCGTTTCTCTCCAGGGTGGGGCTGCTCATTCACGGCGAACACAATGTCGAAATAGCTCGCCAGCATAGCCGTCACCCGGTGGTTCACGCTGACGGCATCGTGCCGCTGCAACGACAATTCAATCTGGTGCAGGTATGACGAGATGTTCCTCCGCAGGATCGGATAATTCTTCGCCACAATGGCCCGCTTCAATTCTTCCGGATACGGCTGATCGGCTGCTTCTTGGATCGCCTTGAACCAACCCGAACGTTCAAACAGCGCACGCGAATTCCGCACGTTATACCAGAAGCAAGTTGAATATCCTACCGAAGCTTCGTGTCGCCGGAGCACGCGATCCAGCTGATCCTCGATCCACGGTGTCGTGCGAAACATCACGTCTACACTGATGCCGGTCTCGCCGTCGATCCACTCGTCACCCGACTCCCAGAACGAATTTCCGATCTCCGCCCGCCGCACATCACATGGAACCTCCGCCCGCATCGAGAGAGGAACAGTCCCACGGGTATACACATACAGATCGACATCGGACCGCTCGTCGGCAAAGCGGGACATCTGCGATCCGGCTAGCACTATGGCCTCGACTTCGGGGATCGCCGAAAGCTTCCTCTCGATTCGATGTGCCGTGACCATCACGGGCGATGAACTGAGAGGTTGGGTTGACATAGTCTGTAGTGGGGAAACTGTAGACTCTAACGGATTGCTGCGCTCAGCCGGCGTTTACAATGTTCCCCATTGTAGCCGGAGGGCTAGCCGTGAAGAGAATCGTTCGCCCATTTGCGATTGCCATCCTCAGCATTACACTGCTGCGGCCCGTCCTCGCCGAACAACCAGCGCCGCACGCGGTCTCTGACTGGATAAAATCCGCCGTTATCTACGAGATCAACCCACGCACCTTCTCGGCCACGGGCGACTTCCGCGGGGTCGAGCAGCGCCTCGATTATCTCAAAGATCTCGGGGTCACGATCATTTGGATCATGCCCATCCATCCCGTTGGACAGACGAAAAAGAAAGGCAGTATCGGCAGCGCGTACGCGGTGCAGGACTACTATGCCATTAATCCGTCATACGGTACAAAGGACGATTTCAAACGCTTGGTCAGCGAAGCGCACCAGCACGGGCTCAAGGTCATCATCGATATCGTTGCGAATCACACCGCCTGGGATAGTGTCCTGATGAAGCACCCCGAGTTCTATAAGAAGGATGCCCAAGGCAACATCATCCCGCCGAATCCCGACTGGACCGATGTCGCCGGACTTGACTACAAGAACCCGCAGCTCCGCACCTACATGACTGACATGTTGAAGTACTGGCTAAAGGAGTTTGACCTCGACGGATTCCGTTGTGATGTCGCAGGCGAGGTCCCAACGGATTTTTGGGAAAACGCCCGCGGTGAACTTACGAAGATCAAGCCCCAGATCGTCATGATCGCGGAAGCCAACAAGCCCGAGTTACTCACGAAGGCGTTTGACCTCGACTATGCGTGGCCGTTCCACAATATGATGACCAACGTTCTCGAAAACGGAGCTCCCGCTCAAGCCATGATGTTCAACTGGGAGACGGAGCGCGAACGCTATCCCAAGGGTGCACTGGAGATGCGCTTCTCTGACAACCACGACGAAAAGCGCGCCATTGCCCGCTTCGGCGAGCGCGGAGCCCTCGCAGCTTCCGCATTGGTCTTTACGATGGACGGCGTGCCCATGCTGTACAACGGCATGGAAGCCGGCGACACCACAGAGTCTGGTGCGCCCGCCTTATTCGAGAAGCTTGCTGTCTTCTGGCAGATCTCCGAGCGCCGCGCCAACTTCCTGCCGTTCTACAAACAACTGATCGCCCTCCGTCGCGCTCATCCTGCGCTCCAGCAGGGCGAAACCGAGTGGGTGCTGAACGGTGCGCCCAACCGAGTTCTCACTTATTTCCGCCGTGGTGCCGGAGAAGAGTACTTCGTCGCGATCAACGTCTCCAACCAACCCTACGCCGGAGTAGCTAACGTCCCCAACGGAGAATATGTGGACGAGACCCCCGGCCTCGACGAAGCTGCACGAGCGAAAATCACTCTCCCCGTGCTCATCCTCAGCGCCTGGGACTTTCGAATCTACCGTGAGGTTCATTAGGTGGCGAGGCGCAACTTGCCCTTGCGCGTCACGCAACAACTGTTTATGGTTCTCCCATGAATTTTCCCCGATACCGTCGTCGGTTGGTGGACCAGCAGTGGGATCGGCGACAGCACACGCACGGTAGCGGACGTCGCCAAAGAGCACGCACACGCACGCGCGTATCTCGGTTTCAAGGACGACCCTATCCACTGGGTGCTGATCCGCGGCATCATGTCGTCGGTCTCGAACACGGCCATTGTGCCCTTGCAGGACATCCTGGGCTTAGGTACCGAAGCGCGCATGAACCTCCCCGGAACATCGAGTGGCAATTGGAAATGGCACATGAAGCCCGGTGCCGCAACCACTGAGATCGCGACTAGGCTAAAAGAAATGGTTACTCTCTACGACCGTTGAGGTACCTTTCAGGGCCACACACATGGAAAAGCCAACTAAATCCTTCTGGCAAATCTGGAACATGAGTTTTGGTTTCTTCGGCATTCAGTTCGGCTGGGGACTCCAGATGGCCAACATGAGCGCTATCTACGAATACCTTGGCGCCCGTGCCGACCAGATTCCCATCCTTTGGCTCGCCGCTCCACTCACCGGACTCATCGTCCAGCCCATCATCGGACATGCCAGCGACCACACTTGGGGCCGCCTCGGACGCCGCCGGCCATACTTCCTTACGGGCGCGATCTTGAGTTCCTTCGCTCTCATCATGATGCCACGCTCCGCGGCTCTCTGGATGGCGGCCGGCCTTCTCTGGATACTGGATGCCTCGATCAACATCAGCATGGAACCTTTTCGTGCTTTCGTAGCCGACTTGCTTCCTGAACAGCAACGAACCCGGGGCTTCGCCATGCAAAGCCTATTTATTGGACTTGGTGCAGTAATTGCCTCGGCGCTGCCTTGGATGCTGACCAATTGGTTCCACCTTGGAGCGGGTGCGGCGGGACACGCCATTCCGCTGACTGTTCGCCTCTCGTTCTACACCGGTGCTGCCGTATTTTTTGGGGCGGTCCTTTGGACAATCGTCACCACCAAGGAATATCCTCCCGAGGACATGGATGCCTTCCGTCGCATGAAGGCCGAGAAACGCAGCCTGGCCAGGAATGCAGCGGAGATTCTCGATTCCATAGCCAGAATGCCGAAGACGATGCGCCAGCTTGCTCCCGTGCAGATCCTCACCTGGCTTGGACTTTTTTGCATGTGGCTCTACTTTCCCGTCGCCGTCGCACGTAACGTTTTCGGTGCGCCTGAAACCACCTCACCCCTCTATTCGGCCGGCGTTGAGTGGGGTGGCATCTGCTTTGGCCTGTACTCGGCTGTGTGTTTTGCCTTCGCATTTTTTCTTCCGGCGATCGCTCGCGCCATCGGACGCAAGCACACGCACAGCCTCTGCCTCATAGCCGGCGGGATCGGACTGATTTCGGTTGCCTTCATTCACAACAAATACGTTTTGCTTTTGACCATGGTGGGTGTCGGCATCGCGTGGGCCAGCACGCTCTCGATGCCTTACTCGGTACTGGCTGGATCCCTGCCCAAGGAAAAGACAGGTGTCTATATGGGCATCTTCAACTTTTTTATTGTGACGCCCGAAATCATCGCGTCACTGTTTTTCGGATGGGTGATGAACCACCTGCTCCATAACAATCGCCTGACCGCCGTCGTGGCTGGCGGCTGCTTCATGCTCATCGCGGCTCTACTGATGCAGAGAGTTCTGGATCCGGGAGAAGAGAAAATAAGGGTCGAGGAGACGCAGAATCACAGACAACTCGCCCGGAGTGTGGCGCGATAATTCCCGTCGCAGTTATTCCTCGCAACGACAAGAACGTTTCAGAGTCCAAGATAGGCACAGAGATCATCTCTCATTTTCGTGAAGCCAGATTCTATGACAAGTGTGTTGCGATCAACCAGAATTAAGGCGTTGCGGTTGGATGACGGGCTACTCTGACGTAACGCGATTAGGTAAGGTTTGCCGACCACTAATGGTCGGAGCCCTGGCTTAGCGTTCGGTCTCCCTGCGATCCAGGACACCCGAGGAAGTACCGATGAAAAAGAAGCTCCGTACGTGGTTGGCTGGTGTGAGCTCGGCCTTTCCCACCACCTTCAGTCCATACTGGCGCGTGCTGCCGCTGGGGCGGATGAAGATGTTCCTGGCGGGGTACTTCTTTATCGGCGCCGCCGGCGGTTTTGCGATCGATCTATTGCAGCTCAATGCTTCGCGTGTCGGCGGCGGTTTCTTTTGGCCCGCCTTAGTGGGCGCGGGAGCGATGGCGGGTAGGGCCGCCGCAATCAAAAGAGTTCGTCTTATCCCTCTCCTGTTCCTGCTGATTGTCGTGACCGCCTGGCTGGGCTACCGGGCCTCGCAGGTTTCGCCGCCTCTCCCGGTCCCCGTCGCTGTACATCGGCGCGTGCTATTCGATGCGATCGGGATCCTGGTTGGTATCGCTTTCGGGGCTCGATTTCTACTGTTCTTCGCTGGTACGGAGGGCGTGGCCAGCGTGCGTATGCAGACCGAGCTTTCTTTGGCCCACGGCATTCAGGCGACCCTGGTTCCGACCATCTCGTACCAGAACGCGAGTTTCGAGCTATACGGCAAATCGATTCCTAGCACAGAAATGGGCGGCGACCTGATCGACGTCATCGAGAGCGACGGCGGGTTGGTGGCCTACGTCGCCGATATCTCCGGCCACGGCCTGCCCGCCGGCCAGCTCATGGGGATGTTGAAGACTGCCATGCGACTCGCCGTGCAATTCCGCCAAATGCCGGTAGCAGCGCTCGAAAGTGTGGACCGCGTGCTGCCAGATCTCAAGGAACGTGAAATGTTTGCCACCCTGGCCCTGCTCCGCTTCGATGGCTCCAGTGAAGCCGAATACGCGTTGGCCGCCCATCCGCCGATCCTCCACTATCGGCACGGCAGCAGGGACACGGCCCGTCTCTCCATGGAGCAGCTTCCGCTGGGACTGATCCCCGGCGGTTCCTATGCTAGTAAGCGCGTCGTCTATTCACCGCGCGATCTCTTCTTGATGGTTACCGACGGCATAACGGAAGTGGCCAATGCCAGAGATGAAGAATTTGGCCTGACCCGCCTGCAAGAGCTGCTGACGCAACATGCTACCAGAGCCTTGCCGGAGATTTGGGATCTCATTATGCGCGAGGTGCGACAATATGGTCTGCAGCAGGATGACCAAAGTCTGCTCCTGCTGCGCGTGCTGGACCCGGCCATCCCTCTCGCGACCTGAATTCCAAAGGGGCGCAGGAAACCCGAAACTCACTTGGACGCACAATGGGCGAACCGTAATGTGCCCCGGGCTTACACAGTGATTTCTCCCGGATGACGGGCAAACCTTACCTTACCGATTAGTCATTATGGTGTGACCGGCTCGATGCGCTGGTCGTGGGTTAGGCTGAGTTTGTTTGAAGAACTTTAGTCCAGAGCCACAAGCGGAGGGAACCGGTCATGATAGAGAAGTTACGATTTTTGGGTTTGGATGTCCATGCCGAAACGATAACCGTGGCAGTAGCAGAGGCGGATGGAGAGGTTCGCAGCCTGGGAACGATTGCCAACCGCGAAGAGTCGATCCGCAAGTTGATCAGAAAACTTGGACCGGTCGAGCATCTGCGGGCCTGCTATGAAGCCGGCCCGACGGGGTTCGTACTTTACTGGCAGCTGACGCAGTTGGGAGTCAAGTGCGATGTGGTGGCGCCGTCGCTGGTTCCGAAAAAGCCCGGGGACAAGGTAAAGACCGACCGGCGGGACGCTGTGAAGCTGGCACGGAGTCACCGCTCCGGCGATCTGACCGCAGGGTGGGTGCCGGATGAGGCATCGGAAGCCTTACGCGATCTTGTCCGGCAACGGGAGGCAGCCAAGCAAGATCAGCTGCGCGCGAAGCATCGGCTGACCAAGTTCCTGCTCCGTACGGGCCAGCGTCCTCGGTTGGAAGTGAAGGCGTGGACGGAACGTTACGTGGAGTGGGTCCAGCAGGTGCGCTACACACATCCGGCGCAGGAGGCCACGTTGCTCGATTGTCTGAACGAAGTTCAGCACATGGAAGAACGAGTCAAGCGGTTGGAGCAGTCGATTGTGGAAGTGATTCAGCTGGCTCCCGTGCCGATGCAGGATGTGGTTCGCGGTTTACAGGCATTGCGCGGCATTGCGCATATCTCGGCAGTCACGATTGCTGTCGAGCTGGGCAACATCACCTCCCGCTTCGAGCGCGCGCGGGATCTGATGGGGTATAGCGGAGCCTTTCCCAGCGAAGACTCCAGCGGCGAGCGTATTCGAAGAGGCGGCATTACCAAGTCAGGTAACGCGCACCTCAGACGCATCGTGGTCGAATCGGCCTGGAGCTATCGACACCGGCCTGCAATCGGAGCCCGGTTGCGCAAGCGACAGGAAGGACTTCCGGCAGAAATTACCGAGATTGCATGGAAAGCACAGAACCGCCTGCACAAGCGCTACATGACGCTGATGGCTCGAGGCAAGGAGCAGAGAAAGACCATGACGGCAGTCGCACGCGAGCTGTTGGGCTTCATCTGGGCCATCGGGATCAAGGCCGAAGCGTCCTGCAAACAACAACTGGCGGCATGAGGGGAACCGAAAGAACAAAGGCAAAAACTTTCCAAATAAGGAAAAAGCAAAAACGATTCAACCCATGAACAACGCTCTCCAATTCGAGGACAGGGTCAGCCGCAGCCGGAGCCAGCACGAGGAGAATCCTCGGCTTCCCTATGCGACAGGCCTAGCCGGATTCGCGCACTTAGTCAGAGGCAGCTCCCGACGGATCATGATTATGCGGTTCCGACCCGCGAATATCAGCTTGATCAATCGTCGCCATTACCTGCCTCGGCTGCTGCTGATCCTGTCCTCGAAAAGACAAATGCAAAAACCACCCCAACGATTCGAAGATGTTGACAGGGTCACACCATATCAGGGAAGGGTTGCCGACCACACGGCCAGAATCCTTGGATCCCCTGTGCACCGAAGTTCATCGCCGCACTTCAAGAACCGGTGCCTTTCGCGAAAGCGTAACGAAAGATCCCTCACCGGCCCGCTTCGCGAAGGTGTTCTCTGCGTTCCTATCGTCACCGCAGCCGACAGATGACGTGGTCGCCGGTGGACGGTATCACTGGTGCTTCATCCGTTGAAGAGGAGTCCAAGCCCTTAGTCGTTGTGTCCCACCAATGCAACCCCGTTGAGCTTGTCCTCTGGACGCGCTTCAGATTTTCGTCCACCCGGCCGCTTTCGGAACTTTGCCTGTAGCTTGTCGAGGTATACGTAGTAAACCGGCGTGATGTAGAGCGTTATGACCTGCGAAAAGAGCAGACCGCCCACTACCGCCAGGCCCAAACCTCGCCGTGAGTCTGCGCCCGCGCCAAAGCCAATCGCGATGGGCAGCGTTCCCATCAGGGCCGCCATGGTTGTCATCATGATCGGACGAAACCGGACGAGCGCGCCCTGATAGATGGATTCCTCCGGAGTCTTTCCTTCTGTCCGCTCTGCTTCCAGAGCGAAGTCGATCATCATGATGGCATTCTTCTTGACGATGCCGATCAGCATGATGATCCCCACGAACGAGTACAGATTCAACTCCTGGTGGAAGAGGGTGAGAGTCAGCAGCGCGCCCACGCCGGCTGAAGGCAAACCGGAGAGAATGGTCAGGGGATGAATGAAGCTCTCGTACAGAATTCCCAGAATGATGTAGATCACCAGAATCGCTGCCAGCAGCAACAGGCCCATGCCAGTGAATGAGTTTTGAAAAGCTTGAGCAGTGCCCTGGAACGTGCCTTGGATGTCCACTGGGAGCACTCGATTGGCTTCGCGCTCAACCAGTTTTGTCGCGTCGCCCAGCGCTGTTCCTGGCTTAAGGTTGAAGCTGATGGTTGCCGCCGGCAACTGGCCCAGGTGATTCACCATCAGGGGACCCACTGAAGGTAGCAGCCTCGCGACAGTGTCGAGCGGAACCAGTTTGCCTGCGGTGGAGCGGACATATAGAAGGGAAAGCTTGTCAGGATTGTCCTGGAATTCCGGCAACAATTCTACGATCACGTAGTACTCATTGTTGGGCGAGTATATCGTGCTGATCTGGCGGGTACCGTACGCGGAATAGAGAGCATCAGAAACCTGAGCCGGCGTCAATCCCAGTGCGGAAGCTTTGTCGTGGTCGACTTCCACGGTGAGCTGCGGGTTCTTCACCTGCAGGTCGCTGGTAACGTCCTGCAATTGCGGAAGTGCGCGGAGAGCATTTTCCAGCTTCGGTGCGTCCTGGTAAAGCTCGGCCGTGTCGGGTGTTTGTACCGTGTACTGGTATTGTGACTTTGTCAGCGATCCGCCGATACGGATGGTCGGCGGAATTTGCATGAACACATTCAGCCCCGGAATCTGCGATACCTTCGGACGAAGTTCCTGAATCACCTCCATCGCGCTCATATGGTTGAAGCGATCTTTCTTGTCCTTCAGCCGAAAGAAGATGCGACCTTGATTGACGGGATTGCCGATCGAAGACATCGTGTTCATGACGCTGGGGTCGAACCGCACAACATCGGCCACTTTTTGCTGCAGCTGCATCATGTCCTGGAATGCAATCCCCTGTTGCGCTTCGGTGAACGCGAAGACCAGACCTTGATCTTCGTCGGGAATGAATCCGGTCTTCGAGATCGTGTACAGATAAAATGTCAGCCCGATCACAACGAACGACACGATCAGGGTCGCGAACTTGTGCCGCAGAACCGCCTTCAGGCTGTGGTCGTAACCACGCAACCAGCCAGCGAAAACCCGCTCGCTGAAATTGAAGAGCCGTCCGTGGCCCGACCGCTCCTGGTGACGGAGAAACCGGCTGCAGAGCATCGGAGTCAGGGTCAGTGATACGAATCCCGAAACCAGGATCGCGACGCCAATGGTCACCGCGAATTCATGCAACAAACGTCCGATGATTCCACCCATAAACAACAGCGGGATAAAAACGGCGGCCAGCGACAGCGTCATCGAAAGGATGGTGAAGCCAATCTCGCTGGCGCCATCTATTGCTGCCTGTAGCGGTCGTTTACCCCCTTCCATGTGGCGGACGATGTTCTCCAACATGACGATGGCGTCGTCGACCACGAATCCGACTGACAACGTCAGTGCCATCAAGGAAAGATTGTCGAGGCTATAGCTCAGCAGGTACATCACCGAAAAGGTCCCGATGATGGACATGGGCAAAGCGAGAGACGGGATGATAGTGGCAGAAACGTTTCGCAGAAAGACGAAGATCACCATGATGACCAGCGCAATGGTCAGCACCAGGGTGAACTTCACGTCGTTGACCGACGCACGAATGGAGACAGAGCGGTCATAGAGCGTGTCGATCTGAACCGCAGCAGGAGTATGCTGTTCCAGCCTAGGCAGCAGCTTCTTGATGCTGTCCACGACCGCGACGGTATTGGTGCCCGGCTGCTTTTGAATCGCCAGCACGATGGCTCGAACTCCGTTGAACCAACTCGCGGTCTTGTCGTTCAGCACGCTGTCAGTCACGCGGCCGAGCTCGTTCAGACGAACCGGGGAGCCATTCCGATAGGCCACCACCATGGGCCCGAACTGCAGAGCATTCATCCGCTGCCCGTTGGAGAGAATCGTGAACGTATGGTTCTGTCCATAAAGCGTGCCTGTGGGAAGGTTGGTGTTTCCCGATTGCAGCGCTGCACTGACTTCGTCGATCCCTATCTGGCGTGAAGCCAGAGCACTCGGATCGAGCTGCGCCCGCATTGCGTATTTCTGCGCTCCATACACCTGCACCTGCGCCACACCGCTCACCATGGAGACGTTCTGGGCAATGGTGGTCTCCGCAACCTCGTCGACGTCGGACAGCTTCATCGTCGGCGAACTCAGCGCCAGGTATAGGATGGGCGAATCGGCGGGATTCACTTTCTGGAAAGTCGGCGGTGTCGGCATCTCCGGAGGCAATTGGCCCCCCGCTGCCGTGATGGCAGCTTGCACGTCTAAGGCAGCGCCATCGAGGTTCCGGCTTAGGTTGAACTGAATGGTGATGCTTGTTTGCCCCAGAGAACTCGTAGACGTCATGGAGTCAATGCCGGCGATGGTCGAGAATTGCTTTTCCATCGGGGTGGCAACGGAAGAAGCCATCGTGTCCGGACTCGCGCCAGGAAGAGAAGCGCTCACCAGAATTGTGGGGAAATCCACATTGGGCAAATCGCTGACGGGCAGCAGCTGATACGCGAAAACACCGAAGATCAGAATCGCGGCCATGACCAGCGTGGTCATAATGGGGCGATGGATGAAGATCTCGGAGAGACTCACAGTCCGCCTCCGCCAGAAGCCGTGCCCGTGGCAGTTCCGGGCAGGGTGCCTTGCACAATCACTTTGGCGTTCGGGGCCACGCGCAACTGGCCGTTCACAATCACGCGCTCACCTGTCTTCAATCCGTCCGAAATCAGTGTCAGATTCTGATATACCCCTGCCGTCTTCACAGGGCGCGATTCAGCCGTGCTATCCGTTCTGACGACATATACGTATTCGCCTTGCTGTCCGGTTTGAATCGCTTTTGTCGGAACGACGACGGCATTCTTCAGTGTCGAGAGGATCAACACCACATCGACAAACTCTCCCGGCCACAGACGCCGGTCCCTGTTCTGAAACGTGCCTTTCAGCTTGAACATGCCGGTCGTTATGTCGACTCCGTTGTCAATGAACGTCAACCGGCCATCTGCTGGACTGTCCGATTGCCCCTTGGGATACGCCAGAACTTTGAGTTGTCCAGACGAAAAGCGCTGCCGCAGCCGATCCAAGTTCGCTTCCGGCACAGAAAACGTGACGTAGATCGGAGTGACTTGGTTCAGCTGCAGCAGATATGGCGTATCGTTCGCCTTCACCAGATTGCCCAGATTGATCATCAACGCTCCAGTGCGCGCGTTGATGGGAGCAACAATGTCGGTGTACTGCAGTTGAACGCCAGCGGCAGCAGCGGCGGCCTTGTCTGCCTCCACTGCGGACGCATCGGCCTTAGCCTGGGCACGCAACTGTTCGGCCTGTTCATGGGAGACGATACCTTCTTTTTCCAGGGCGGAGTAGCGCTCTGCTTGAATCCGCGAATTCTCCGCCTGCGCCTGATCGTGCTTCATTTGACCAATGGTTTTCTCAAGGTCTGCCTGGAAAGGCCGCCTGTCCAGCTGAAACAACGGTTGGCCCTGGCGTACATCCTCTCCTTCTTTGAAGAAGATCTTCTGGATTTGACCATTGACTTGAGACCTGATTTGCACAGTCTGGTACGCCTCAACGTTGCCGATGGCTCTGATCTGGACCGGAATGTCTCGCTGTTCGACACCGGCCACGACCACCGGTGCAGGTGGACGCCCCCCTGAACCGCCTGCAGCCTGAACTTGTTCTTTGTTTCTGCATGCGGATATGAAGAGAACAGCGGTCAGAAGGAAGAACAAAATCGACGACCGCAGTCGCTCGACAACGTGTTTCATGACGGTAGGCTCCGGCAAGCGTGATAGGCAGATCATTTTATATTGGCGCGCTCGATCGGTTTTGATCAGTGACTGCCATCACAGTGAGACCCGTTGCTCTGATGAGAGGTTTGCCGGATAGCGAGCAGACCAGGGCCGTGCGGCCTCGAGTTGGGCGACCAGGCGGAAAAGCGTGGCCTCGTTACCGAATCACCCCACAAAGTGCGTGGCCAACAGCTCAAAGGGCCCTATCCTGCAATCCCCTGTGCAGATGGCCTAATTACATTCTTCCTACTGGCCTTCTGGCGGTTGGTGCTGTACTTCGGACATCTATCGCAATCCCGCCCACAGCCCCAGACTCATCATGAGCCCTCCCCCGGGTGCAGACAGTCGTAGAACCTGGGGCTACGGTTCCACGACTGACAATGCTAAAGACTGCGGCGATAGCGATTTGCCCGAAACATCTTGGGAAAGTGGCAGGCGGGTTGCTTCTTCTGGCGGTCCTCACTTTTCTGGTCGGTTGCCAGGGTGTGAGCGCTGCTGGTTCTTCGGGCCAACAGCAATCCACCACCCTATCCCTGCTAACCGCAACTGCGGACTTTGGCAGTGTTGCAGTGGGCAGCAGCAAGACCCTCACGGTCACCGCGACGAACTCCGGGCCAGCATCAGTTACCGTTAGCGGCGCTGCAATCTCAACAAAGTATTTTTCTCTGGTCGCACCCAGCCTTCCTATTACGGTCGCCGCAGGACAAAGCACCGCGATCGGGATTAAGTTCACACCCAACGCGGCGGGAGCGTTCAACGCCACGCTTTCCATCACAAGCGACGCGTCGAATCCTGTGCCGAACCTTACCCTCTCGGGAACGGGAACGGGAACCGGAACAACCCCCGGGCAACTCACGCTCAATCCGGCCGGTGAGGACTTCGGCAGCGTGACGGTAGGAGCCAAGCAGTCGCAGACACTAACACTGACCAACATCGGTGGATCGAGCGTTAACATCTCGCAGGCTTCGGTGAGCGGAGCGGGATTCCAACTCAGCGGGATCACCGCCCCATTAACGCTCAACGCCTCCCAGAGTATGACCTTCACAATTGCCTTCGCGCCACAGGCCAGCGGGAGCTCGAGTGGCACGGCAGCGATCACCTCGGACGCTTCGAATGCCTCACTGACTATTGCGTTGTCGGGCACGGGAGTTGCGCCGGGGGCACTGGGATCGAATCCGACCAGTCTCAGCTTCGGCAGCGTGACCGTAGGAAATAAGCAGTCTCTCTCAGAGACGGTGACAAATACCGGTGGCTCCAGCGTCACGATTTCTCAGGTCGGGATCAGCGGTACTGGGTACAGCCTGAGCGGGATCACTGCTCCAATCACACTGACAGCGGGGCAGAGCGCGACCTTCACGGTCGCATTCGCACCTGCGTCGGCTGGAACTGTTGGTGGCAATGTCACAATCACTTCGAACGCATCCAATCCCGCCCTGACCATCCCGTTGTCTGGCACAGGAGTTGCGCCGGGGGCACTGGGATCGAATCCGACCAGTCTCAACTTCGGCAGCGTGATCGTAGGAAGCAAGCAGTCTCTGTCAGAGACTGTGACCAACACCGGTGGCTCCAGCGTTACGATTTCTCAAGTCGGAATCAGCGGCACCGGATACAGCCTGAGTGGGATCACGACTCCGGTGACACTGACAGCCGGGCAGAGCGCGACCTTCACGGTCGTTTTCACGTCGCAATCCGCCGGAAGCGCGAGTGGCAACCTAACTGTCACGTCAAACGCCTCGGACCCGACTCTGACTATCCCGTTGTCGAGCACGGGAGTTGCGCCGGGGGGACTGGGATCGAATCCGACCAGTCTTAGCTTCGGCAGCGTGACGCTGGGAAGCAATCAGTCGCAGTCAGAGACGGTGACCAATACCGGTGGCTCCAGCGTTACGATTTCTCAGGTCGGGATCAGCGGCACCGGATACAGCCTGAGTGGGATCACGACTCCAGTGACACTGACAGCTGGGCAGAGCACGAGCTTCACGGTCACATTCACACCAGCGTCGGCCGGAAGCGCTAGTGGCAATCTAACCGTCACGTCAAACGCCTCGAACCCGACCCTGACCATCCCGTTGTCTGGCACGGGAGTTGCGCTAGGGGCAGTGGGATCGAATCCGACCAGTCTCAGCTTCAGCAGCGTGACGCTGGGAAGCAATCAGTCGCAGTCAGAGACGGTGACCAATACCGGTGGCTCCAGCGTTACGATTTCTCAGGTCGGAATCAGCGGCACCGGATACAGCCTGAGTGGGATCACGACTCCGGTGACACTGGCATCTGGCCAAAGCACGACCTTTACGGTCACATTCACGCCAACGTCGGCCGGAAGTGTCAGTGGCAATGTTACCGTTACTTCGAACGCATCCAATCCGACTCTGAGTATCCCGTTGTCGGGCACGGGAGTCGCGCTAGGAGCAGTGGGATCGAATCCAACCAGTCTCAGCTTCGGCAGCGTGACGGTGGGGAGCAATCAGTCGCAGTCAGAGACGGTGACCAATACCGGTGGCTCCAGCGTTACGATTTCTCAGGTCGGAATCAGTGGGACCGGATACAGCCTGAGTGGGATCACGACTCCGGTGACACTGACAGCTGGGCAGAGCGCGAGCTTCACGGTCAAATTCACGCCAGCGTCGGCCGGAAGTGTTAGTGGCAATGTCACAGTTACTTCGAACGCATCCAATCCGACTCTCACCATCCCGTTGTCGGGCACGGGAGTTGCACCGGGGGCACTGGGATCGAATCCGACCAGTCTCAGCTTCGGCAGCGTGACGGTGGGAAGCAATCAGTCGCAGTCAGAGACGGTGACCAATACCGGTGGCTCCAGCGTTACGATTTCTCAGGTCGGGGTCAGCGGCACCGGATACAGCCTGAGTGGGATCACGACTCCGGTGACACTGACAGCTGGGCAGAGTACGAGCTTCACGGTCACATTCACGCCAGCGTCGGCCGGAAGTGTTAGTGGCAATGTCACAGTTACTTCGAACGCATCCAATCCGAGCCTGACGATACCACTGTCAGGAACAGGCACCGTAGCAGCTGGGCAGCTTACCGTTACTCCAACCACCCTGGGTCTTGGTAGCGTGGTCGTCGGCACCAGCGGAACGGCATCAGGAAGCCTGACAGCCAGCGGCGCGAATGTTACGGTCACGGCTGCGAGCTCGAACAACTCGGTATTCAGCGTCGGCGGTCTCTCACTACCAGTGACCATCCCGGCGGGCCAGAGCGCTTCGTTTACAGTGACTTTCAGTCCGCAGACATCCGGAGCGGCGAGCGCCGCACTCACCTTCAGCAGCAATGCTCAGCCTGCCACTACGACGGAAACACTGACAGGGACTGGCACGCCTGCGCCGACACATACGGTGAATCTGTCGTGGAGCGCGAGCACATCGTCGAACATATCCGGCTATAACATTTATCGCGCAGTGTATACCAACTCATGCGGATCTTTCTCCATGATCAACTCCGTGCTGAATACGAGTAC
Organism: uncultured Acidobacteriaceae bacterium; assembly: GCA_963791515.1. Taxonomy (GTDB): domain Bacteria; phylum Acidobacteriota; class Terriglobia; order Terriglobales; family Acidobacteriaceae; genus Sulfotelmatobacter. Next base: position 238,146 of record CAWBSS010000016.1, read on the forward strand.
GTTGTACACGGACTCCGCAGTAGTAGACGGCACCTCCTACTGCTACGCCACGACGGCTGTGAATTCGAGTAACGAAGAAAGTGGCTACTCGAACATCGCTTCCAACGTTCAAATTCCTGCTCCGTAGTCCCAAAGCGGAGCTGGAAGTGCTTTTCCGATGGCCACGGAGCTCGCGCCCAAAGCTCTCGTGATTGACCTGGATGACCCTGACACTGGGGTAGTGAAACTGCGACTCACTTGGTGGACGAGATCTCCCGCCAGCACGAAATGGTTGCCTCGCACGATCGAGTGTTGACGGCAATCCGGGAAGCATTGCAGCAACTGGCGGCCAGGCAATTGCAGAACATTAAGCCTCGCGCTGCTAATCTGCTGCTCTATCAAGTCGTGTGGGAGCGATTTCTGTTGAAAACAAATAAGTTACTGGGTTCGTTTGGTAAAATTCAAGGCACGGCATTGCTTGACGCGGCTGAACCCTGCCAGTGTAGACTTGCCCGTGGTTGAAGTAGGGCTTGCAAAGTTCCGACCGCTTAAACAGTGGGTGCAGCCGACCTTGAAGCGCATTGCCATCCCCGATTAATTGAAGTGCCACGTGGAATTGAAGTTGCGCCGCTATTTCCTGCTGACGAAGTCTCTTCTGCGTAGTCCTCGAAACACCTAGGTCTTGGTGCACGTTCCCGTCAACAGCCACTCGATTGTTTTTCCCGACTTGCGCGCTAGTCGGAGGAGGACTGCCGCCCCAATTTCGCTGCCCCCGGCTGCTCATGAGTCTTGAGAGCCTGTCCCTGACTGACTCCGAGGTCACGCGCAAAAACCTGGCCTGGTTAACCTCGAACCCTCGGATTTCCAACGTACGCGGCGGCCGAATGCGTGCAGCTGCGCTTTTCCAGTCGATCTCGGATTTTCTTGAAACTGCCATATAACAATTGACAAAGCAATCAGCTATGACACATAAAATATGCATATGTACATCTTACATTCGGAGCGACTTCAGCCGCTGCTCCTTTATCACCCGATGTTCGAATTCCAAAGTAATCGCTCAGCTAGATGCCGGGCAAAAGGATGGCCACATGGAACCCAGCTCAACGCACGCTGAGGAACCCAACGTCAACGCCGACAAACCCACGACTGCCACTGCTCCACTCGCGAAACGTTACCGGCTCTCGGTCGAACTCGGCGATTTACTCTGGCTTAATGGTCACTGGTACGTGACTCATTCCGGTCTCATTCGTCTGGCCCGACGAAATCACTGCGCTGGCATACATGTCGACCCAGTCGAGCAGTTCTCGGATCCAGCGACTTCACGATGGGCATTCAAAGCTACTGTTTACAAGTCGCGAACCTGTAGAGGCTTTGTCGGTTACGGCGACGCCGACCCGTCCAATGTCTCCTTCCTTGTCCACGGCGCCGAAATGCGAGTGGCCGAAACCCGAGCGGTCAACCGCGCTCTGCGTAAGGCCTACGGGATCGGCATCTGCTCCGTTGAGGAAATCGGGTCCTTCGCCGAGCCGCCGCAAACCTCCCGCGAGTCAAAGAAGCTTCCACCACAACCCGCAAATGGAAATGGCCACAACAGTCCCAGGGTTCGCGACCGCCTTTGCCAATTGATTCGGCAGCACCAGCTCGATGCCACATTAGTGAAGTCTTATGCGACCGATTTCTGCGGCGTCAAAGCGCTCCGCGACGCCACACGCGAGCAGGTGGAAAACTTCGTCACGCACTTGGCAGACTGGGCTGAGAAAGACCGCAATGCACTACTCTGCCAGCTGAACAGCTATCCGGTTCAGAAAGACGGTGCCGCATGAAACGCCAGATCACCGGCCTGCATGACGCGGATCGCTGTTGTGTCGGTCAGATTCCGGACGGAGTCTTTCTCGTGCGAGTGCAACGAGCCAGGTTTCAGCGGCAGGCCCAGAAGCCTTATTACACTCTCACTCTGTCGATTCTTGAGCCAGTTCGCTTCGCGGGGCAGGGAATTTCGAGCCGCATCTATTGCACTCGTAAAGCCCTGTGGAAGCTGAACTGGTTTCTGCGGGATTTTGGCTACGACAGCGACCTGCTCGGACGTGACGAGGTAGATGAGCGGCAACTCGTGGGGCTAAGGGGTATCGTCAAGATCAGCCCAATTGTAATCAACGGTGCCTCTTTGTTCCGACTCGACGGATTCGCACCTGCCGCTCGTTGGGAAGAACTTTCACCGGCAAATCTGGACGACCCGCAGGTGGCCTGAATGACGTACAGTTACACCCAGATCAGCCAATACCTGACCTGTCCGCGGCGCTATCGGCATCGGTATCTCGATGGCTGGAAGGAAAAAGACACCCGAGCCGCGATGTTGTTCGGCCGCGCCTTCGAACGAGCCTTAGGCGCCCTTTTTCGCCGCGAAGACCCCGGAGCTGTGCTATTCGCTGAATGGTCCGCGTACCAGAGCCAGGAACTGCACTACTCCAATCGAGACTCTTGGGATCGCATGCTCCGGCAGGGAATCATGCTATTGACCCGCTTCTGCCAGGATGATCGTGTCCAAGTCCACCAGCCTCGACATAATCTGCAGATCAAATTCACTCGGCCAGTTGCCGGGAGCAACGACTTCGTCGCCTATATCGATGCCATCGGCAAGCTCGACGGAACGCGCTGCCTGCTCGAGTGGAAGACGTCTTCGAGCCGATACCCTGAAGAACCAGACGGACTGCTTGGCCTTAGATCCGCAACTCGTTTGCTACTCCTGGATGACTGGCATTGCGGAAGTCGCGCAGGTCGTGTTTGTCCGCAAACGGCTAGTCGAGGTCCAGTACCTGCGCACTACCATCACCGACGAGCAGCGCCAGGAATTTGGCCATTTGGTTGAAGGCACAATCCGACGCATCGAGTCGGCAGACTTTTTGCCGCACAGTGGCATCCGTTTCCCGCAGAATCCATGCAGCAGTTGTCCATATGTGGGGCTTTGTCTTGGAAAGAAAGAAATCGACCGACGCCGCGCTGGTGCGACGTCCAGGAGCAGACAGTCTTGGTTGGCTTGACGAGCTTAATTACTAGGAATCCGCCCATGCCACCGAAGTTCAATCGTCGCCGCGCCGTATTCGTACTGGGCAAGATTGACGAGATTCTGGCCTGGGAGCAGCGGAAGGAGACGGAGCGCGACACAAAGTTCGTGGAGCTCGGACGCTATCTGTGCGAAGTGCGGGCGGGACAGTACTGGAGGCTGGAGAGTCTGAAGTGTTTCGACGAGTTTCTGGAAAGGCGGTTTCCGGAATCGAGGAGGAAGGCGTACTACCTGATGTCGATCCACGAACACCTGCCGCCGCAGGCAAGAAAGCAACTGAAGGAAGTGGGATGGGCGAAGGGGATCGAACTGGCCAAACTGGCGAGGCGGGACAGGCAGCACTTCGATTGTGCAACCTGGTTGCACAAAGCTCGTCAGATGCCGAAGGAGGACTTCAAGAAGGAGGTTGAGAAGGAACTGACGGGGCGGGAGACCGAACCTTGGGAGATTATCTACTTCAAACTGTACCAGAGCCAGATGCCGGTCATTGAGAAAGCGATCGAAACGGCGGCTCTGATGCTGGGAAGCGACCGATCCCGCGGCTATTGCCTGGAAATGATCTGTGCGGACTTCCTGGCCGGAGCCAACTTGGACAATGGAGATCCGGAGACGCTGTTGTTCTCGATGACGCGATTCTTCAAATTCCTCCCCGGAGAACAGAGGCAGGCATTTCTTGGCGGCCTGAGTGAGAAGGCCTCATGAGCTCGATTGGCCCGAGGCCCGTGGGGTTGCGGTTGGATCCGGTGGAATACGAGAGGCTGCGGCAACAGGTGTTGCGTCGCGATCGCTGGCGGTGTCAGTCGTGCGGCACAATGTCAAACTTGGAAGTCCATCACAAGGAATTTCGCAGCCACTCGGGCCACGACTCCGAAGAAAACTTGATAACACTCTGCGCCATGTGCCATGCATCCGTCCACGACCATGCGGGATAACGCTTTCGGACCGTCCGCCCACATTACTGATTCGGTTCAACGACCTCGACTACTTTCGCGATCAGTAGGGCCGAGGTGGAGTCCTTACGACCTACGCAAACCTGCGGCTGGTGTAATCCAAGGCCCAAGACTGTTCAAACCTCCATCTTCTCCGCTGGTAGCATCAAGGCGACCAGATCATCGCTGAGGAGGAACTGAACGAAACGCACTCGCTCGAACTCTTGCTTCCACGGGTTAGAATATAAGTGAATGGAAATAGGCGGGACGGAACACCGACGTAGCCAAAGATGATCCCGGAGATCCAACTCCTTGAGTACAATAAAATAAACTGTTATTAGTGCGGTAAGGGCGCATTAGGCAAGGAGACTTGCCCCTTCTGACCTTGCCGGGCCGAGGGCTTTGAACCTAAAAATTCAGAAGGTCGAAGCAAGACTTTTTCCTCTTAAGTGTTAATCTACGGAGGGACCGCTTTTTCGTGCTCGCCTGGCAGGACCCGTTCCGGAAAGGACGTCAGTGGTGGGTCTCAGGTACCACTCACGCCGGCGAAATGCTGAGAACGAAACAGGTCCAGTTAAGCAATGTTCTATCGGCGCAGACCTGCGAATCGGACGTATTCGCGGCCCCAACTGAGGTGGGCTTCAGGATTGGTTAAAATTAAAATGATGTCTTCTAGATTCGCTGGCATCTTTGCGCCCAGCGGCCAGGGCCGCAGGGCGTTATTTCTTGCTGTGTTTTGTGTTGCTGCCGCTTGCTTGATCGTGGTCGCGCAGACGCCCTCGCAACCGCTAGTTCAGAAGTCCGAACTCGGGCGTCAGAATATGGCGCACGTTGCCGCTACGGTGGGCCAGCTTGTCGCCATCTTTCACAGAGACCCGGGTCTAATGGTGGAACTGAAGAGTTGGATTGCGAAAGACGCTACTGACCATGGTCAAGTGATTTCAGACTCCGACCTTACGGACGAAGCGATCTTCGACCGGCTGGAAAACGAGATAACGCTTTCGCTCAGTGGCCACCACCCTCGTGCAGAAGATACGGTTACTTGCAGCCGACAGTAAATCCCGAATCGCCCATGGCAAAGCAGCAGGAGTTCCTCATGCAGGAGCGGCTAAAGTGGATCGCCCAGGATGAGGAGGCGGAGCGTGCGAAGGCGCGCCAGATGCAGCAGCAGGAGCTGTACTCAACGCAATACTGCGACCCGCGCAGCCGCAATTGCCCGGCGCAAAACAACGGTAATAACCCGTCGATTCAGCAGTTGCCGCAGCAGCAGCCAGGAACGAACTCGCTTCCGACGGAAGTACCCGGTCTCCAGAACCCGCTGACGATTCCTCCAACTGTACCCTACGGTCCACCCCAGCGCACAGCACCTTCTAACGACGTGACCGAATTGCTGAGAACCAACGACGGGGATCCGCTGTTGATGGAACAAATGCAGCCGGGAAGCGCATTCGGTGGCTCATCGTTATACGGGCAAAACTCCGACACGGGGCAGGACGGAAGCCAATCGCAAGGCCGTTCCTAAGCGCAATGCAGGCGCAACGTCAGGCAACGGCCGGAAGTCAGACCGGAAGATTTGTCGATGAATTCTGACTTCGCTGGGGAGGGCGTTGAGTCAGGGATTTTACGGGGCTCGGAAGCCAGGCGGCGCGGGTTCCTCTTCCGGCGGCTCTTACCTCTCCGCAAGCGGCTCATCGGTTCATGATCTCGGGAACAATCCCAACGCGCTGTGGAACGCACGGCGGGCGCGCGAGTCGTCAGCCCGACTCAACGGATGGTAAGGCGACCCAATCCATACGAAGAGATTCCATCTCTGTACGACATGTATCTGCAGGCTGCGGCACGGCCGCCGGCGGTCGAGCGATTCGGCATGCAGGTATTTGAAAACGGCACGCGCGATCTTCAGACGATTCCCATGGATCTACCGGTTGGACCCGATTACGTGCTTGGGCCCGGCGATGGCGTATCGGTTGATCTCTGGGGTGGCGTATCGCGCCGATTCTACCGGTCGTGGATCGAGAGGGCCGGATCAGTCTGCCGGAAGTGGGGCCGTTGCTGGTGGCGGGAAAGTCGCTGGCCGAAGTCCAGGAATCCGTGCAGAAGACGCTGCGAACGCAGTTCCGGGACGTTTCAGTCGACGTGTCGCTGTCGCGGCTGCGGACGATTCGCGTGTATGTGGTGGGCGACGTTGTGCGGCCCGGCGCATATGACATTGGTTCACTGTCGACGCCGCTGAATGCTTTGTTTGCGGCGGGAGGTCCCACGGGCCGCGGCTCGTTGCGCATTCTCAAACACTATCGGGGAAACCAGCTGGTGCAGGATGTCGACGTTTATGATCTGCTGCTGCACGGAGTCAAGGGCGACATACAGCGACTGGAAAATGGCGACACCGTGATGGTTCCTCCGCTGGGACCTGAGATCACCATTGAGGGAATGGTTCGCCGTCCTGCCATCTACGAACAGAAGGACGAAAAGTCTCTGGCGGATGCAGTCGCTCTGGCTGGCGGCCTGCTCCCGACTGCGACCTTGCGGCACATCGAAGTTCAGCGGACCGTCGCACATCGAGAAACAGACGATGCTGAGTCTGGATGTTCCGCAGGATGACAGCGCGGAGGCGGCAACTACGAAGAGCTGGAGGCGTTCCAGATCCAGGATGGCGACAGGATCCGGATTTTCCCTATCGCGCCGTACAGCCAGGATGCGGTCTACCTGGAAGGACACGTGCTTCGACCGGGGAAGTATTCGTTCCGCGAGGGCATGCGAGTGACCGACCTGATCGGTTCCTACAAGGATTTGCTGCCGGAACCGGCGTTGCAATATGGCGAGATCATCCGGTTGAGTCTGCCGGACTATCCGTCCGACAGTGGAGAGCTTCAGCGTGGCTGACGCTCTGGCTGATCCCGCCAAGTCTCCAGTGCTGACGCCGTTGGACACTAGTCCAGATTTTTGGACGGTACGATTTCGAGAATCCACCAGACGTGTCGGTCTGGGGCGATGTGCGCGCGCCGGGAACTTACCAGAACTTCAGGAGACATTCATCTTAGCGACGCGATCCATCTGGCGGGCGGACTTGTGCCCGACGCGGCGACTCTGGACGCGCAGGTTTTCCGCTACATGCCGGATAGCACTCTGAAGATTCTGAACGTCAGGTTGAGCAGCGCGCTGGATGGCAGCCCGGCGGATAACATCGCTTTGACTCGAGGGATCGTGTTCTGATTCACAGAAACGCGGCGGCGGCGGATCCAGCCACCGTCTACGTGAAGGGAGAGGTGGCTCGACCCGGACGCTATCCGCTCACAGCAGACATGCGAATCTCGGATCTGATCCGAGCCGCCGGCGGTCTGAAGCAGAGCGCCGACCTCAAGGCGGCCGATCTCACGCATTACGTTTGGAAAGATGAGAAGCAGGTCACGGGCGAGCAGGAGCAGATCGCTCTGGCGGGCGTTCTTAGCGGCGATTCGGCTGGCAACCGGGCGTTAAACAATGGCGACGTGCTCTCGATTCGGCAAGTGCCGGGCTGGGAGGATTTGGGTGCCTCGATCACGATTCGCGGGGAAGTATTGCATCCCGGCAGCTACGGAATTCGCCCGGGCGAGAGACTGAGTTCCGTGCTTACTCGTGCGGGCGGATTAGCACCCGGAGCTTACCCGTACGGAGCGGTGCTGTTGCGATCCGAGGTTCAGAAACTTGAACAGAGATCCTATGGCGAACTGGTTCAGCGGGTCCGCGAACAGCAGGCCACTCTGAAACTGACGGCCACCAGTACGACCGATCCGGACCAGAAACTTTCGGCGGAATCGGCCTTGGTCCAGTGGCAAACCACCCTCGACAACCTGGCGAGCAGTCCACCGACGGGACGCGTAACCATTCAGGTCTCGTCGAACATCCGCAGTTGGGCAAATACCTCTCGCGACATAACGGTGAGGGCTGGAGATATTTGGTGGTGCCCAAACGTCCCAGCTATGTGCTGGTTCAGGGACAGGTGTACGGACCCACTGCTGTGGCGTATCGGCCCGGGCAAGAGCGCCAGGTGGTATCTGCCGCAGGCGGGTGGTACGCCACAAACATGGCAAACCAAAAAGCCATTTTTGCAATTCGCGCGGATGGCACCGTCATGGGTCACAGTACATCCTCGGATTTCGGGCGACGGGTTAAGCGTCGCCTTGCAGCCGGGGATATGGTGGTTGTCCCGAGAAGGCGCTGGGTGGTCCGCCCATTTGGAAGAATCTGTTCCAGAATGCGCAGCATTCTCAGCTCGATCACCACCAGCGTAATTTTAGCCGCGCACTACTGAAGACGGTTCGTGATCGACTCGTGGGAACGGGGTGGCTCCGGACGATGAGTTCTGTAATGGCAACTACCGCGATCGCATTTGGGCAGTCCATCCGCCGGTGGATACAGGCCCAAATCACCTTTTGTGTAAGGGGCGTGATCTCACCAGCGCTTTCCAATTGCGCGTTGGATGGATTGGAGCGGCTCTTGAAGGAAAAGTTCCCGACAAACAAGCCTCTCTCCTCCTTCGGAGGTAAATTTCCCTGTGTCAATCTCATCCGTTATGCGGATGGCACGCCGGTACAGACATCAACTTAATGGGGCGCAAAGCCCCTGATCCCAATCGTCCGTTCGGGGATCTAGCAGGAGGTCGAGTTGGAGGCGCGAGCCAACGGCTCAAGTGACCTTGAACGAAGATGCAAAGCAGTGGGCCGTAATAACCATGAACTCGAATCAGCCTCGTCATACTCTTGCTCTACGAGCCGACCGTATCGTCTGCGCGGGAAGGCTGCTAATAGTTAGTCTAGGCTAGGCCGGTTGGAGAGCTGTGCGCTCACGGCGGAATGCTCCGTAAGCGAGCTCGAGACCGTTGCGTAGCGATACAGAGGGTTTCCAGCCCAGGCGTGTCAACCGCGAGACGTCCAGCAACTTTCGTGGCGTACCGTCAGGTTTGCTTGTGTCAAAGACAATGGCGCCCTTAAACCCAACTACGTCCGCAATCATTGTCGCCAATTCGCGAATGCTCACATCTTCTCCACAACCCACATTGACGAGCGGTGGCTCTTGCTGGCTATGTGCTATTGGCACAAATTGTTCTTCGGGAAGATTAAGGAGAAATAAGCACGCCTCAGCCATGTCTTCGCTGTACAAAAACTCACGCCGGGGTGTCCCAGTACCCCAGAGCGTCACGGAACTGTGACCTTGCACATGGGCTTCAGCGATCTTTCGGATGAGTGCCGGAATAACGTGCGAATTGTTCAAATCGTAGTTATCGCCGGGACCGTATAGATTGGTCGGCATTGCTGCCAGACAGCGAGTCCCATACTGCCGGTTATAGGACCAGCACATCTCGATGCCCGCAATCTTGGCTACCGCATACGGGCGATTGGTGGGCTCCAGCGGGCCGGAAAGTAAATATTCCTCTTTGATCGGCTGCGGAGCGAGCCAGGGATATATGCAACTGGACCCCAGGAAAAGTAGCCGTTTCACACTCGCGGTGCAAGAGTGCTGGATGATGTTGCCCTGGATTGCAAGATTCTCGCGAATAAAGTCCGCAGGGTATGTGCTGTTGGCGAGGATACCGCCCACTCTAGCGGCGGCTATGAACACAGATCCGAGCGCTCTGCAGCAGGAGGATAACAGCCTTTTCTTCCTCATCTTTTTCTTTGCAAACCTCCGCTTTCTTTCGTAATTCCTGCGACCCAAGGTTGCGCAGAGCAACACGGTTCATCGCGTTCTCATGCCGCCATGCGCGTTTCAGCTTCCACCAGCAAATCGCAATTCGTTCAAGCTCCAATTCCTCCGCTGTCCCCACCGGTTGGTAATCGTTACGGAATCCGCTCCATAGGTTCTCGTACTCCGCCTCATATTCCTTATGCGCGGCGAAATCCATCCCGTGTCTGGCAAACAAACCGTGTTTGAGGGCGTTCCCTCGACTGAACGCTTTGCCCATGAGCGTCTTAGGGCCGGTGGATTTCCGGGCGTTCTGACGGTTAGCTGCGATCTTGCGCTCAGAGACGTTGGCGGCTCCCCTGTTGTTAACCAGAAGAATCTCCTCTCTGGTGGCTTTCCCCGAATCCCGCATGCAGATCCTCCTGGTGGAATGAGTAAAAACAATGAATGAATAGCTGAGACTGGAGAGTGTTCCTGACCTGGTGTCCCGTGCACCAAGCATGTATTTGTTGCGATGCGGATGCGAGATGTCTTAGGTACATCGAAAAGGGGGACACCCGTGTAAGAAGCTTTGGAGTTGGCTCCATAAAAGGTCCTAAGGGCGCCTGCCGATCGTCAGCGGCATTGCTGGGGTTCTGTCGCTGATTTGAAACAGGCCGACGAGATTGCCCTGAGAATCCTCCACGTAAAGGCGATAGCCTGCGTCAACAAACATGCCCGAGGGGTGGCTGAAGTTCTCGCCTGGTGGCGACGCCAGGTCGTCAAACAGCAGGCCGGAATCCTAAGACTCATGACCTCTGCGGGAAGCGTTGCCGTTCTTTGGCTGGCGTCAGCATTCGCGACACTTCCGTCGTGCTGGCTTGGATTAGGTTGGGCATCGCCAACTTTGGCGTAGTTTCTTCTTCGCGACTTCCCGCTCAACTGTTCGCTCGGCGTTCTCGCGAGCTTTGTGCAACCAGGTTGCACATCCGAAAATGCTGTCCCGTCCTCGCTACCGCTTAGCCCATGCTGACTGCAGGAGTACAAAAAATGATGTAGTGTCACGACATTGAATTGACTCGTGCCCCTGGATTCTTTGGGAAGCGCCCCGGCGACGATCCGGACGTATGTGGATCCTCAGACGGTGAACAATCTACTATTAGCTCGGCCCTTCGTCGCCCGTCACGATCCAGTCGATGCTCTTGCCCGAGTAAGCCTTTAGTTTGAGAAGGATCTCCAGCGTTGGTGCGCTCTGACCCATTTCATACTTCGACAACTGCGTCTGACCGATACCTAGAATTCTGCCGAACTCTGACTGTGTAAGGTCAAAGCCCCGAATTTCCCGGATGCGCCGTCCAATCCCTTTAAGATCGGAGCGTGATTGGATAATTCTCTTGATGTATATTCCTTATAGTGGTATATTATTCGTATTGAGAGTATTATTATTGGCCGCAACCTTATCGCTCCTTTATGGCACGGGTATGAGCCGCAGGCAATTGGCATAAAAGGCACTGGTCATAGAATTCATGCCCAGTGGAGATGTCTTAGTGGCGGCCGATCTGTGGGAATTTCTGCCCCATCTACGGTGCTTAATCGTTTGGTCGGGATCAGTACTTAGCTTAGAGAGGCATGTAAACAAGATGCTTTTGCCACAACAATGTTTCATCGAATTGCTTTTAGCCTGGTCGTGGTGAGTTGGCAATTGATGACGTGGGTCCCAATCGTCAGAGAGGACTCGGTTCTGGAGGAAATGGAAATGATGAAAAAAACGGTCACATTTCAATGCAATAGAAGAATTGCGAGACAGTTGTGGGGTCATATTTCGCCGACGGCATTGCAAGGCCTTAAGGAACTCACCAGCGAATACTTACTGTCGATCGCGTCCGGTGACCTACTACTTCTCGACGGGCGTTGGTACATAACGCACAGTGGTTTATTGGGACTGGCCCGCCGGAATCGGTGCGCGGGCATCAACGTGCGACCAGCACCGACTTTCTCTGATCCTTCTGTACAGCGATGGGCATTCGAGGCCACGGTTTATAAATCCAAAACGTG
>CAWBSS010000017.1:0-171646 GCA_963791515.1 uncultured Acidobacteriaceae bacterium
ATCAACGGTCGAAACAAAGAGCGCGAGCATCGGCTGGATAGGCTCCTTCAGCGGATCGGCGGGAGCAATCGCGGGCGCTGATGGCGCTGGTTTCGGCGCGATCTCTGGCATCTGCCGCTGCGAAAATTTCGGCAGTCTGAATCGGATTCTGTCCATCTTTATCCTCCACCTCTGGATCAAACTTGGCCGAGGTCGGCCCCATTCGATCGTCTCCCTATCCCGCCCTTTATGTGAGGACCAGTTCTGCAACACACTCCGCACAGCCAGTAGCAAAAGGAACATCGCTCCTACCCACAGCAGAGCCGTCAAGAGCGAAAAGCTTCCGGGAAAAGGCATGGCACTCATGGCATACGAGCTCTTTCCTTGCCCTCGCGGGCGGAGAAGTCATCAAGTAGTTTGCGCGCCTGCTGAAGCTTTCGCGCGTCGGCTTGGTCGCGGATTTTGAGGACGGAATCGGGCGACAATTGTCTGCCTTCCGCTGCGGCCTCGAGCGGCTGCATGAAAGAGATTCAAGAGCGCGTAACGCACCGCCCAAACTTCGGCCATTACCAGTTCTGCGGGGTCAGCGGGCCGCTGTCGCGCGGCGCACAAAGCGGTCCCACGCAGCCACTCGGAGAGAGCCTGCCCGGCGCCTTCGGCGGCAGCTTCGATCTCGGCCAGTTCTTCGGGAGTCAGTCTCGTGGCCGCGGTCTTGGTGCGAAAGCCGGGTTTCGCCTCTTCTCCGAACGGCAAACTGGACTGGGGATTAGCTTGAGCGCGGGGACTACTCATTGGACGAACCGCCTTGTTGCACTATTGCGGTTGATTCCGCTGTGATTAAAATGCGTAATCGCTAGTTCACAGGAAGCTCTTGCGCTTCAACGCGTTTACGCTGATTCGACGCTCTGGGCAGCGCTGTCTCAAACAAACGTCATCGTTCGATATCGCGTCACTCAGCCCATGACGAATTTGTTGACGCAGCAAAAGTTAACCTGCGTAAACATCGAAGCGCTGGCTGGCGCTCCGCAGTTCCCAACTTGGGGGTGACGTGTCCACCCTTCTTCCGGTGCGAAGCACCGCGTTCTTACAGCTCGCCGTATTCCAGCGTCTGAGCCTCCCACGTACGGATCACCTCCGGCTCCTGCCATGCGCGGCGAAACAGATTTCGGATCGACTGCCAGTGTCTCCATCGGGAATCGGAATGTGATTCCGTTCTCACGCGCAAAGAAAAACACTCCCCTTTCCTCGTTGTCCAGGATCGCCGTGTGCGCATAGAAGTAGTAGCCTTGCCATTGGTAAAGATCTCGCTCCAAATCTAGCTCTTCCAGCATCCTTCGGAACTCCGCAATCCTCGGGTATCCACACACCGGATAGCGCGGGGACAGTGTTCCGGGAAACTGCAAACGAGGAGAGAATTCATTCCCCTCTTCCCGCACCAGATCGAGGCGGTATCCGCCTTCTTCCAAGGAGGGCAATGCCGGCTGAACCGCAAGCTCAAAATCCTCGTCGTTGGTCTCCGCAGGCACCTTCTCTCGCAGGGGCTTTCGGTGAGCGGAATAGTGGCCGCGCGCGCACACCTTCCACAGGGCCGTCCAATGCTTCCAAAGTGCATCGTTCAGCTTCTCGATATTCGGGAATTTTTCCTCATCGAGAAGTCGATAGAGATTGCGGACGGCGAGTATCGGTTTTCGCCGCTTTTGAGCCGGGTTCTTGAGCATCTGAATGGTGCGCGTCACCACCCGGCGAACGTCTTCGTTTCCAACATCATTAGCTTCCTTTGCTTCCGCCTGTTTGTCCCCTGGAAGAGTCATCAGGTATACAAAGTCCAGTCGGGAATTCTTCGATTTGCGGGCGATGACGTAAGCCGCAAGGAATGCCTCCAGGATCTCGGCCAGTGACTCGTAGGAAATCTGGCCTTGTGCGGTATTGGTAAAGGACTCTGCACCCAGCGCACAGTAGTGGGCCACCAGAGTCCATTCCGACTGCGAAAGCGAGAGTCCTGAGTCCGTCTTCCCACGAATTCTCAGCAGGGAATCTGTCGGCTCACTGAGCAGGTTTACCAACTCAAGACGGTCGTCTCGGGCAGACTCAAGAAGCTGCTTTGCCGCCTCCGATGTCGAGACGTTCTGGCCGGTCTTGAGGGATATGATTTTCCTCAGGGTTTCAAGCCTTAAGCGCAGCGCCTCGGAAATGCGAATGGAGATCACTGGCTGCTGCGGTGTCGCGGCGTTCTCTACCATGAAGCCCCTCTTCTGGTTACAGCGAATAAATAAGTAACGTTACATATTGACTATATGTGTACTTGTGCGCTACCGTCAAGGGCAATGTCGTCACCGAGGAGCGAATGTGTCTCCCCTCAGGAGTAGATGAACCATGCCCCAGCCAATCGCGATGAAAAAACCAGCCATGCCTCAACTCGTCAACACGCGCAACGCCGCTGAGATTCTCGGACGCTCAGCAGCAACATTGAAACGCTGGCGCGCCGAGGGAGTCGGGCCGAATTGGATAGAACTGCAAGGTCGGGTTAGCTATGATGTGAATGTTCTTTTGGAATACATCCAGAAGAACACACGAGTTGCTTCCGTGCGGGCTGCAATGGAGGAAGCTCGTGAAGCTGTTTAAGAAAGCGAAGTCCAAGTTTTACTGGTATGACTTCACGGTGCGCGGACAACGCTACCGTGGGTCAACCAACGAAACAAAAGCGGCCAGGGCAGCAAAGGTTGCTGGTCTGAAACTCGCCAGAGTGGTCGAGAATACAGATCTGCTTCCGAAAAAAGCTCCTGTGCTGCTGGAGTTTTCCCGGCGCTTCCTGGAATGGCTGGATAAGGTCAGACTGGAAGACAAAACCAAAACCTATTACCGCGATGGCTGGCGACTCATAAAGACGACGACCATCGTTGGCATGCGACTGGATCAGATCACCAAGGACGTGATCGAAACGATGAGGTTCTCCGGCGCGTCCTCGAATGCAAATTGCGCACTGAGAACTTTAAGAAGGATGCTGCACAAAGCGGAGGAGTGGACAACTGATTCGCCACGCTCCGAAACTGAAACTGATGAAGGAATACGGACGTTCACTCAGGCTTGACGATGAAGCGGAAAAGAAATTGTTGGCCGGCGCTGCTGCCTGCAACTGGCGGAAACGCAGCCTTCAGCTTTTCCGGGACATCATCATCTTGATGCGCGATACGGGCATGCGGAACGAAAGAGAGCTTTACCGGATGCGCATCGAGAATCTGGATTGGGAAAGTCGCGTGATCTTCGTGCCGGACAGCAAGACCGAAGAAGGAAGGAGACGCGTGCCGATGAGCAATCGCGTCTTCGACATTCTTAAACAGCGGTGTGAAGGAAGGCACGCAGGATGGGTTTTCCCATCGAAGCGCGCCGAGTCTGCTCACCTCACCACAATGGCGAAGAGATTTCAGGAAGCCAGAGTCAAGGCTGGGCTACCGGAAGATCTTGTTCTCTATTGTGGGCGACATGATTACGGCACTCGGATTCTGAAGAGAACCGGAAACCTGGCTGCCGTCATGAGAACCATGGGCCACAAGGATGTGAAGACTGCGATGCAGTATCAGCATCCCGAGCTAGAGATCGTGCGCGCTGCGCTCGATCATGACACAGCAGTAGAGAAACGGGCGTAGCCGGATTGAGTTACGGCACACTTTACGGCACACCTGGAAAAATCAGTTTGCAAATCACCGGTAAGTGATTGAAAAGATGGTGAGCGCGGTAGGAATCGAACCTACAACCTACTGATTAAGAGTCAGTTGCTCTGCCAATTGAGCTACGCGCCCACGGTGGGGATGTGGTTGGTAGGACGAACGAAAATTATAGCATCCAGCGGGAGCTTTTCGCAGGAAGAGGCACAACGAGACTCATCCGCTCTGAATTTTTTCGTCCGGACAAATCGGAACGCAGCGCGGTTGTCGGAGGCGGCCATTCATGAAAGCATCCGCTGCCTCCGCTGCAACCATCATCGAACCCTCAAGGAACACAATTTCCTGAACGGCGGTGGCTTACCTCATCACTCCCTTTTTGCTTCAGTTTGCCAAACATCAGCGAAGTGGTCTTTCCGTCTTGATCGTTTAGAAATTTGAGCTCGCGATCATCATTCAAGATAGAGTTTCGTGGTCGATATCGGTTGCAGTTCGACCACATCGATGATCCAACCAGATTTTTGGTCGAGAGCGGATGGTGTGCTCACCGCGTGCCAACAGCAAAGCAGCCAGGATCATCCGAGCACGGCCGGGAAGTGGGGTGAACCCAAGGATTTGGCGGCGACTCTGTCAGGGCCGCGCTCATCACGACCGCGCGGTTCTCCTAACGGCGCGCCAGCAACCAAGTCAGCGATGCTTCGCCGCCCAACCAATCCTCGCCGCAGAATTGACGGCCAATCCCACGCGAGAACGTAACTCGTAAGCATCTCCAAGGTTGAGCCGAGCGGTCGCAAACCGGCGCCTGCAACGCACAAGAACCTACGATCGCTGGCGAACTTCCGCGGCCAGACTCCTCGAGTCGCTCGTCACCGGGCGCCGCGAGGACAACTGGTCCGCTCCGATCGGTGGACGATGCTCGACCGTGCCAATCACCGGCGCCTCATCCATGCCGTCGGCGTACGCCATGGAGGCAAAACGCTGCTCGCTGCACATTCGGTCGATCATGCGTTGCTGTCGTCCGTTGAGCACGGCGTGAGGGAGAATGGGAAAATTGCGGAACATCCACACCAAATATACCCGCTGAAGAAATGAAGGCATCACATAACGCGGACCAATGGGTGTCTGAACTTTCACCACACCGGCCGCCAGTTTTTCAATCAACATACCTGGGCCCGCCTCGGAACCTTAAATTGGCCAGAGCAATTCTAGGGCCGCCATTATTGCAGGCGCACCATGCAATGGGAAGCCTTTTTTTCACAGAGTTGCGAATATATTAATCGAATCGTAACCTTTAGCGTCCACTCGCCAGTGCACTATTGGGAAATTTCGCTGGGGGAGGCGTGCTGAAATGGCACTGACCGTGCCCCCTAGCGGCGCTGTGCGTCCCCGATCAGACGGTGACTTCTGGGAGGATGTCCATGCGGCGGATCTGGGCCGCCACACCAAATTCTGATCCCTCTTCTTCTACCCGGACAATTGTCGCCTGGCAGCACACCCAGCACTTTTCGCCGGAAGTGAGCTCGGGAGGAAGAATCAGTACGAGTTCGACGTCGGTGCCCTTTTCCATGCGGGATTTGGTGTAGAGGAACACTCCGTTGGCGCTCACATCGCGAGTCTGCGCTGTCTGGTCCGCGCCCTGAGCGGTGCGCACGCGCGTGGGAACACGCGTAGCGATTCGTCTTCCAGAGCGGCGCTCGGTGTCAACCTTCATGCGGACGAAGTGCCCACCTACTGTACACCAACGCCGCGAATTGGACGAGGAGTTCCGGGCTTCCGAGACGGAGCCCGGAATCCAAAGTGGGGACGTCAGATGACAGGCCGCTTGGCGCGCGCTGCGGGGACCACCAAAGCCTGCTCCATGGTCGGCACGTTGGTGCCGCGGAGCTTCGCTTCCACTTCGTGCAGCTTATCGGTCTGGGCCGTCTGGTAGTAGGCCTGCACCAGCAATTCCATGGTGAAGGGATTGTCCTGATCCTCTTCCAGTTGCGCGATGGCGTCGCGGTATTTCTTCTGGTCCATCAGCAGAGTGCCAGCCGCACCGTGCCAGGAACTCTGAATCACGCGGTTGCGGCTGCCATTGGCCAGAGCCTCGAGTTGGTGCAGCGACTTGTCGGCCAGCGGCTGGTCGCCCGCGCGGGCGGCTCGTACGGCGCGGTTGCGGAGGATGCGCGACATCTCTTCGTCGCGGTCCGAGGCGGAAATGGTTGGGCGATGGGTGAGCGCTTCCTCGGCCAGTTTCAGATGTTTCAGGGCAACAGTGTCGTCGCGTCTGATACTCCGCCATTTGGCGGAGCGCCTGCGCTTCCTGCAGGTCCTGCTCCTTGGCATGAGCGGTTTCGGCGATCTCCAGGAGATTCTTGTCGGCTTCGGCGTAATTGCCGTCGCGAACATAGGTCATTGCCTTCTGCATACCGTAGGTCAGGCGGTCGGCTTCATTGTGGGCAAAGCGGATGGCCTTGTCATATTCAACGCGGGCCTGCTCCTGATTGCCCATGAGCGCGTAGGTATCGCCGAGACCGAGTTGCGAGGTTACGAAGTCGGGATCAATCTTGAGCGCGGCGCGATAGTGCGTGAGCGAGCCTTCGAAGTTCCCTGCCATGCGCAGCAGTTCTCCGTAGGAATCCTGCGGATTGGGCTCTTTGGGAAGCATGACGACGTAGCGGTCCATGGCCGCGAAGGCCTTGGCGAACTCCCGGTTGCGGGCCTCGACGTAGGCAAGATCGTTCAGCGCGGCGGGAAAGTTCTTGTCGATGGCGAGCGCCTTCTCCATCATGCGCTGCGCCTGATCGTTGCCATTTTCGCCCATCAGCCAGTTGCCCGCGAGATAGAGCAGGTGCTTGTCGCGGGGATACATCTCGAGCATGTCGTTCATGGCGGTGATGCCGCCGAGGAAGTCGCCTTCCTGCACTTTGGAAATCCAGGCAACCATCAACTGCTCGCCAGGCGTAAACTTGGGCGCGAGTTCCTTGGCTTTGGCGCGAGCCTGACTCACTTCCTGGGGAGTGCCGCTGTTGAAGGCTATCCATGCCCAGGCGACGGCGAGGTTGGGATCTTCTTTGACAGCCGCGCGCCATTCCTCGTTGCAGCGCTCAAGATAAAGATTCTCGTAGTCGGCCATTCCCTTTTCGTAAAGCTCACGAGCTTTGGCGGACGAGGTGGTTACTGGCAGCGTGGTGGATTCACCCTTTTTGATGTGGTGCGCATAAAGCGGCGCGGCGAAACATAGACCGAGAACTAAAACGGCGCGGATTTTTATGGAATTAGTGCGGCGCATCAAGATCTCCGGTACAGAGCCTAGTTGGGGAGGCGATTACGAGAAGAGGGTAACATCGGCGTAACCGGGCGACGAGGTGACGAAAGGAGTAGGTCGGATGCGAGGAGCGGTCGTTCGTTGGATATCGGAAGTTGGGTAGAATCCGCTTCTTGAGTTCTGGACAGAAAATTTAGCGGGTTCGTGGGCTATCGTGAGTGCGTTCCGTTTTGAAACAGATATTACTGATCGGTTAACCCCACCCCCTCCCTCTTGGGTCTATTGGAATCATAGACTTAGCAGGAAATTGCTTGCAAGATCTTGAGCGCCAGAGGTTAGACCCTAAGATCTTGAAAACAAATAAGTTAGCTAGTCCATGGGCACGCTGGCGTTAGACGCTTGCGCGGAGCTATGATGCGCCAATTCAAGTGTTGAGCGCAAGGTCGGATGTCACATAGGCTCATCGCCAGCAGTGACTGGCTACACCCTGCTCCACCTCTTGTTCCGATTTTACCTTGGCACCACGATCCTCACGGTCCCAAGTCCACTACAAAACCGGCAGCGTTCGCCCTCCATGAGCTTCCCCGAGCCGGCGCACTCAACGCATTTAGCTACAATCTGGAATTCGGCGTCGACAGAGTCAGGCACCGCACCCGGATTTGCCTTTACGACCTCGGCTCGGTGATGCTTTCGCAACCACGATGCCAGTTTCCCCTCAATCCGCTCTCGGTCTGCAATACCGAGGCGCATCGACATCGAAGGCCACCAATCTGGAAGGCAGCTGTAGCAGACGAGCTGGCCGCAGTCGAAGAGCGCGCCAGGGTCGGCGCAGCGGAAAAATTTCCTGCACTGCGAGCAGCGCTTGACACCAAGCAAGGCTAAGGCATCAATCAAATCATTCAGATCATGCTCGACTCGTGTTAGGGTCGCAAACAAAGAGTCTTCCGCCGGATCAGGGGTTCCTGACTCAGAAGACCCATTCCTTAGTTCTGGTTGCATTTGATACTCCTTCCGACTTCTCTCGGCATTTAAGCTGCCTGGTGTTGCTTCCGACCTTTCACTCACCCGTAATGAAGTTCAAAGAGCGCAGGATTGCCTTCAGGCGGAATCTCTACCTGCCCGGTGACTGCCTGCGTGCGCTGCTGACAAAGCCAGTAAACCGGCGCGCCAACTCGGCGATACGATCTGGTTGCCGCATCCGGATCGCCTCCCTCGGGATTAATTCTGCGCCGATGCCGAGCGCCATGGCACCCGCCAGAATGAAACTAGAAGCCGTCTGCTGATTGACTCCGCCTGCGGCGATCAGGGGCACGTCTGGAAACATCGCCTTCAAAGATCGAATGTAGCTGTCACCGCCTACTTGTGCGCAGGGAACAACCTTGACGAAATCGGGACCCAGCTTCCACGCGCTCATGACCTCGCTCGGAGTAAGTGTTCCTGGAATCACGACTGTACTTTCCCTCACCGCGAAGGTCACGATCTCAGGATCAAGCCCGTCGCTGCCAGAAACTTGGCCCCGGCATCCAAACAGCGGCGTGCCGTTTCTACGTCCGAGACGCTGCCCGCGCCGACGATCACTTCGGGGGCATTCTGTACAAGGTGGGAGATTACTTTGTGCGCTTCGGGCACAGTTAGCGTGACCTCGACGATGGGAATCCCGCCTCGGGATACTGGCTTCAGCGGCAAAAAGAGCGTCTTCGGTCGAAGACACACGAACAGCCGGAATGATTCCAACTTCCTCGATCCGGCTCCGTACCTCTTGCTTGTTCACAGATGTCGCTCCTTCGGCGAATCGTTATTCGGGTTGACCAATCACGGCAGATTTCTCACGCCCACCGCTTCTCGGAGCTGCTCCAGCGCCAGCAGATAGGACGCGAGCGCCTGGCGGTAAGCCAGCTGAGTCGCGCGATAGCTGCGCTCGGCATCAAGAAAGTCGAGGAGGCTCGCGGCGCCGCGCTTGTAGGCATACTCGCTGATGTCGCGGTCTTTCTGCGCAACATCGAGATAGCCTGAGCGATAGAGGGTGACCACCTTGTCGTTCGTCCGCAGACCCTCGTAGGCATCGCGCACATCGGTCAGGGCCTGACCGTTTGTTGCTTTCTCCTGTTCCTGCGCCTGGGTAATGGCGAAGCGCGTTCGGGCGATTTCGCCTTGGTTTCGGTTAAAGATCGGCAGCGGGATGCTTCCGTAGAACGTAGCGACATTGAGTCCACCGTTGTGCGAGTAGTTGCCTTGAACGGTGACGTCGGGCTTGCCAATCGCTCTTTGGAGTTCGTATTGGCTGTGGGCAGCGGTCACGCCTTGTTGGGCCGCACGCAGGTCCGGCCGGTTCTGCAAGGCCTTCAATTGAAAATCCTCGAGATTGCCCTTCTGAGGCTGATAGTCGAAAGGTCCTGCGACGTCATAATCCTGCGAAACGGATTCGTATCCCAGCAACTGCCGCAAGTCCGAGAGCGCCTGGACTCTGGCGAGCTGTGCCTGCTGCAGGTCGGTCTCGAACTGCAACAATTGCAGTTTGATCTTTAAGTAATCGTCCTCGCTGATCGCACCCGCTTTGTAGCGAATCTCGCCGAGGTCTACCGTCTGCTGAAAGCTTTTCAGGTCCTGCTCGGCAAGTTCGAGCGTCGACTCGGCAAGCTGCACGTTAACAAATAGCGAGGCGACGCTAAACGTAAGGCTGCGTTCGTTGTCGGCCACCATCGATATGTGTCTGGGCGGTGATATCTTTCGCCGCCTGCAAGCGGTGTTGCCGCTTCTTGCCGCGCTCGATGAGGTAGCCAAGGCCCACGTCGACTTCGGTGGAATCGTGCAGATACTGGCTGTTGAAGTTAGAGGGTGAGAAAAGAGGCAGGTACTCCCAATCCGCGAAGAGAAACGGGATTGGCCGCAGGTTGGCTGTCGTCTCTTCGGCCTGGCTCTGCTGGATCGTTGTACGCGCGGCCAGCAGATTGTGGTTGTGCTGCAGCGCCGAACTGAATGGCCTCATCGAGCGTGATTCTGACCGGACCTTGGGTCTGCGCTTCTGTTGAGGGCGCCAACAAAGCACTGCTTAGCAGGATTGCTGCCAGTCCGCGCACGTGTCTTTTTTTCAACCACACGGTCTTAGATCTCAAGGGATCCCTCCGTTTCAGGGAGCTGATCCCGTTCGCTGGCAAACCAGACATAAAGCGTGGGCAACAGAACGATGCTCATGACCAGGTCAGAAATAAGGCCGCCGACGATCACAATCGCAAACGGCCGTTGTGAATCGGAGCCAATGGCGTGCGAAAGGGCCGCGGGCAGTAGTCCCAGGGTAGCTACCAGCATGGTCATCATGATGGGACGAAGCCGCAGCACAGCCCCTTCGATCGCGGCATCCACGATGGTGTAGCCCCGGGCGCGTAGCTGATTAATGTATTCGAGCATGATCACGCCGGTTTGAACCGAAACCCCGAACAAGGCCAGGAAGCCGACGCCGGAAGAGACGCTGAAATGTGTGCCCGTCACCAGGAGCGCAACCAGTCCACCGATCCGAGCCATCGCCACGTTGGTGAGGATGAGAAGCGCCCACTTCACCGACTTGAACATCGTGTACAGGATGATGTAGATCACGAGGATGGTCAGGGGCACGACGAGCAGCAGACGTGCTTCCGCGCGTTTTTCGCTTTCGTATTCGCCCGACCAACCGACGTGATAGCCCGGCGGCATCTTCACTTTTTCACCAATCAGATTGATCGCCTCTTCGACCGTGGTCCCCAGATCCCGGCCTCTCACGTTGAAGGTGATGGCCACGTAGCGGCTGTTACCTTCCCGGTAGATGTCGTATGCGCCGTCCTTGACCTCGACCGTAGCCAACTGCGCCAGAGACACCCGCTCTCCTCCAGGGGAGAGCAGGCGAACTTTGGCGATGGCGTCTTGGGTTTTCCGGTAGGACTCCTGGTAGCGCACCACGACGTCGTAGCGCTGCTCCCCCATCAGCACTTGGCTCACAGCGTTCCCGCCCACGGCCGTCTGGACAGCGTCTTGTATGTCCGCCACATTGATTCCGAAACGAGCGGCCTGCTGGCGGTCGATGGTAATGTCGAGATTGGGCTGGCCGAAATCGCGTAACAGCTTGACGTCATGCATGCCCGGGATGCGCGAAAGCACGCCAGAGACTTCTTCACCCTTCTGCTCGAGAAGCTTCAGGTCATCGCCAAAAATCTTGAGCGCGAGCGCACCCTTGGTGCCAGTGAGGGTTTCTCCGACGTTGTCTTCGATGGGCTGCGAGAAGTTCCAGATCGCGCCCGGATACTTCTGCACTGCGCGTTCCATCGCTGCGATCAGTTCTTCTTTGTTCTTGTGGAATACCGGACGCCACTCGTCGTGGGGCTTCAAATCAACGAAATACTCTGTGTTGCCGAACCCCCCGGTATCAGTTCCATCGTCCGGGCGGCCGACCTCCGACACGACCTTTGTTACCTCCGGAAAGGAAGCGAGAACATAGCGCTCGTTGGTGGTGAACTTTTCACCTTCTGAAAGACTAGTGCTGTTCGCCAGCGTACCCCGCGCCCAGATTGCGCCCTCGTCCAAGTGCGGCAAAAACTCCGAACCAATCACGCCGCTGAACCACAGGAACAGGCTGACCGCCAGCGCCGCCAAACCGATGCCGACCGTCAGTGCACGATGCCCGAGGCACCAACGCAGCCGCCGACGATAGCTGGCGGTCAGGTAGGTCATGACCGGGTTGTGCCACTCCCGAACTCCACTCTTAAACAACACGCTGGCCAAAACCGGTGCGATCAAAATCGAGAAGGTCAGCGCCCCGAGCAGAGCAAAAGCGACGGTCAAGGCCATGGGCCGGAACAATCGGCCCTCGACTCGTTGCAGCGTGAAGATCGGCATGTAGGCGGTGATGATGATGGCGATCGCATAAAACACCGGCCGCTGCACCTCATGCGCTGCCTCGCGAATAGCCTGAGCGGGGGTTTTCACGATCATCGTGGTACGACGGCCTGCGGCGGAGCCCGAAGCGTGTTGCAGGCGGCCCATGTGCCGCACAATGTTCTCTACCATTACCACTGCGCCGTCCACCACCATTCCGAAATCCAGAGCGCCGAGGGACAAAAGATTTGCGGGGATCTTGCTCAGGTCAAGCCAGATAGAGGCGAACAGCAAAGAGAAGGGAATCGTGAGCGCAACAATGAAGGAGGCGCGCACATTGCCCAAAAAGAGGAACAGGATGATCGTGACCAGGATCATCCCTTCCGCCAGGTTGTGCATCACGGTGTCTGTGGTGTAGTGAAGCAGATCACTGCGGTCCAGCATGGGGATGACTTTCACGCCGGGTGGCAGAATGCCGTGATTGAGCTCGTCGACTTTCTTGTGAATGGCATCGAGCGTGGTTTGCTCTTCGGCGCCTTTGCGCATGAGCACTATGCCCTGGATGACATCCGGCTCATCGATAATTCGCCCGTCTTCCATGTGGTTTGCCCGGGCCATGTGGCCCAACCGGATCTTGGGGCCCTGGACCACGTCAGCGATGTCCTTAACCCGAAGCGCGGAGCCCGCCTGTGTTTTTAAGACGGTCTGCTCGATGTCTTGCACTTTGCCGAAGAGCCCGAGGGCCCGAACGTTCATCTGCTGGAGGCCGACTTCTACAAAGCTGCCGCCGGCGTTGGTGTTGTTATTGGCAAGCTGCTGCTCGACCTGGCTGATGCTCAATCCGTAGGCGACGAGTTTGTTGGGGTCCACCCGCACCTGGTATTCACGCACCGTGCCCCCGAAGTCGGAAACGTCCACCACATCGGGAACGGATTTGAACTGCTTGAGCAGAACAAAGTCTTCGAGCGACCTTAACTCCATCAGGTCGTACCGAGGATTCGTGCTTCTCAAGGTGTACCAATAGATCTGGCCCGTGGTGCTCCAGTCCGTACCGATTTGAGGTTGAAGGTTTTGTCCGGCAGGAAGATTGACCTGGGTGAGCCTTTCCAGCACCTTCTGGCGGTTCCAATCGTTAACCGAACTGTCGTCGAAGATCATGATGATGAACGACAGGCCGAAAATGGACTCGGAACGCAGATACGTCATGTGCGGCATTCCGGCCATTTGGATCTCGATGGGAATCGTGACTTGCTGCTCGACCTCTTCCGCGGAACGCCCTGGCCATTGAGTGATGACTGTGACGTAGTTGTCCCCGATATCGGGGTAGGCCTCGACCGGCAGGTTATGAAACGAGATAATGCCCCAACCGAGTAACAAGGAGGCGGTGGCTAGCACCACGAACTTGTTGTTCAGGGCAAAATCTACGAGGGCGCGGATCATTTCCTGTTTACTGTTTTCCTTCCCACTTCTCTAGGCGTAGCGTCCAAAACCCCGAGCGTCTGGGCGACCATCACTGCGCAAGTACGTGGTCCAAGACCAAGGCGTTCGTAACGACCTGTTGTCCTGGTGGCAGGCCGGACTTGATCTCTTGCAGATTCGTGCTGTCCGGCAAAAGCTCTCCGCTGACAACTTCCAGGCGGCGAAACTTCCTGTCGGACGCAGGAACAAAGACAAAATCGCGATCGTGCATGTGCAGGACCGCGGACGCGGGCACAACCGTGTGCATCTGTCTGGTTTGACCGCGGAAAGTTGCCTTCGCGAACATGCCGAGCCGCATGATGCCCGAATTCTGAACTTCTATGCGAACCTTCGCGGTGCGGATGCTCGGATCGAGGATCGCACCAATGTTGCTGACTCTTCCCCCGAACGTGCGACTGGGATACGCGTTCAGGGTGATCTCGGCCGTGTCCCCGAGGCGGACATTGGCCATGTCATTCTCATACACGTCGCAAACGATCCAGACCGACGAGAGATCGGAAATCGTGAACGGGCTCGGAGTATTAAACGCTTGCACGGATGCCGCATTGGTGACTTGCTGATCGGTAATCACGCCCGACACGGGCGCGAAGATATCCACCATGCCCATGGGTTTGTGCGGGTCATTGCCCAGCAGGCGGAGATGCTCTTCGGTGGTTTCAAGATCGACCTTGGCCTTGTCTTCCGTATCCTGAGCGACTTGAAGATCGTTCAAAGCGATGGCGCCATGCTGGTAAAGATCGGTAGCACGCTCCAGTTGGGTGCGGGAGAGAACTTCGTCGGCGACTGCCTTGCGGTAGTCGGAGAAGCCGCTGGCCACATCGTCACTTCGAATCGTAAGTAACAGCTGGCCTTTTTTTACTGCGTCACCGAGGCGCGCGTGAATGGCCATGACGCGCCCAGAGGCGAGCGAGACGACCGGGACATTGCGAGAGACATCGGGTGCGACCGTCCCCGTGACGACGAGTTCGGAGGTCGCGGGACGGGCGGCGGCTGCAGCCAGCGGGA
Source organism: uncultured Acidobacteriaceae bacterium (assembly GCA_963791515.1). Lineage (GTDB taxonomy): Bacteria > Acidobacteriota > Terriglobia > Terriglobales > Acidobacteriaceae > Sulfotelmatobacter. Next base: position 14,215 of record CAWBSS010000017.1, read on the forward strand.
ATTGCTCGGGATGGTCGACAGTGAAGAGGCTGAGGTCGACATCAGGAACAACCTTCGCAGGAGGCGGAGCTTCCGCCGCGGCATCGACACGCTCGTTGCAACCGCCAAGCAGCAGCGGCAAAAGTATGGAGATGAGAAAAAGACCGATTTTGAGATTTCTGCTTTTCATCAGGACACCATCCGTCACGGCCCGGGGGAGGGCGGCGGCGCAGCGAAGAAGTTGGAACCCTCCCCGAAACGCCGCTCCTTTGTTGTGCCAAGCGCATCGTCCTTTCTGCACGTGGAAAAAGCGCCTCGTCTCAACTAGAACTTGACCATGATGGCGTACCTCATGCTGGGTTCGTCTTTCCGCAGATCGGGACAGAACCCACCGCTTCCAGCCACACATGTGAAGCCCGGCGTGGCCGACAGGAAGGGACCTGGCACGAACGTAGTGGTTCCCACGACAGACCCGGCACCTGGGTTCGGAACCGTGCTAGGTGTCAAGTTGTCGCCGGGTGTGATTCCCCCGCGACCTGTCCAGTAAGGTACATTGGCGTGGCGATACCCGTACTCTGCACGAAAGGTGATGTACTGCTTGGGCATCCAGTCGAAGGTGAGCGAAGTATCCCAGGCTTTGTAGGGATCGCCGGGATTCGCCGTGAAGTAAGGCGTGCCGGTAATGGCATCGGCTCCGTTGATCGGCGGAAGCAGGGTCAGGTACCGCCCCGGATTCGCCATGGCGCCGCCGCCGACAGTGACGCCGTACAGGTCCTTCTTGAACCACCAGCGGTTGTAGAGCATCCATCCGGCGAACGTCTGCTTGCTGCTCGTAGCCGTGTTGTGGTGGCAATTCACATTGTTATTGATGGTTCGACCCTGTGCGCTGACGAACGATCCGTGGCCGCCGTACTCGCAGCCGAGGTCGCCCGTAAAAGAGAACGCCATCTTGTCGAGGAAGTTCTGCGGTTTGTCGTAGTACTTGATCTCAACGCTATCGTCGGTGTGGATGCGCGAGCGGCCGAACTGGCCGTCTCCATTGCCCAACGTATCTTCACCCATGCCGTAGTTATTGAAGACGAATGACAGCCACGGTTTTGGGCGATACAAGATTTGTCCGCCGAGTCCAGGCTTACTGCCCATTCTGCCGTAGGATTGCCACCCGTTGATGATCCAGGGTTCGATCTTTAGTTTGTCAGTCGGAAACCACTGGATTCGCACCCCATTGAAGAACCACGGAGTGTTGGATGACACGTAGGAGGGCTGGTAAGTCCAGTTATCGAAATTGTAGTAACTGAAGAGGCCGATATAGGAAACGAAAATTCCTGCGTCAAGGTTGAGGCCGTGGTTCACGTTGAAGTGATAACCGGCATTGGCCTCCGAAACGTATTTGTACGCGCCACGAAGATCCCACTGACCGCGTCCGGCACTGGCGTCATTCCTGGGCGTCGTGACGCCGAACATTCCATTCATCGTCAAGATCCGGCCATTAACATTTTGCCAGTGGAAGTTGCCGCCAAAACTGATTTGCTCTACCTGAATTTCATTGGAGCGGAAGATTTCTGTCGAGCCGCCCATGGTGTCGTCTTTCGGATGGTTGAGATCTTGTACGTAATGAATGTCAATGCGGATTTCCGGGGTGAAGAATTTCGAATCCCAGACCACGTCTTTGTTGCGCGGATTGCCATTCAGCCACGTCCAGTCAGCGTACGCAAACGGTTCTGCTGGTTTCGGTTTTTCGGTTAAACCGGAACGGACTTGAGCGGCCGCATCAACACTCGCCGGCGTCGGGGTAGGCGCTGGTGTAATCTCGGACCCCGTGGCAGGAGCCGAGCTTGCTCCTGCGGCCGATGTCGATGTTGCCGGCTCCGCGGCCGCGTGATTCTTGAGTGCCGCTTTGAGTTGCTCGATTTCTGCTTTCATGGCGTCGAGTTCTTTCGCCACGGCAGGTGATATTTCCGGATCCGGTGCGGCCGCGGTCGGAGGTGACGATTTGCTAGCAGTCGACGCCGCATCCGCAGAACTCTTAGACGCGAGTTCTCCAGGCCCGTGCAACCTCGCCATCTGTGCCTCATTCTGATCTTGCGGTTGGGCTTGCGCCTGCGCATCACAAATCGTCAGGCCAAACAACGACATCGTAAGCATCATTGCAGCGATTGCCATTGTGCACCGAAGAGATCTCATAGTTTTCACGTCTCCATCTATTTCCCATTGGAAATTTGTATTTGTTTCACGGCATGAGGGTCGCGCAACGAGCTTGCTTTTCATTGCACTGATCGCCTCTCTTACCCACGATGCTGGTTTATTCCTTCGCAAGTTCTTTCGATCTGGCATCGGAGTGCCCACAAACTTAGCGGCGTCCGTTGCCAGCGTCCAATAGATAATTCTTTTCCGGCCAATAAATGCATTAGCCATAAGCTATTTCTAATGATAGCTATCTATTTCATAAGTTAAGGCTTGGCGTCGCCGGATCTGGGCTCTGAGCCTTGACGCATCTGACTGCTGTCGGTCTGACGCGAATCTCATTGGATACCTAAGCGCACAAAGATCTCGTAAGGAGTACATAAAAAGTTCATCAAGAATCGGGAGGCTAAGTCGGGGGAGCCCCAAGTCGGGACGTAATCGCTTATCGAGAGTCAACGGACGCGAATGCTTGGTTATCGCACACACGGAAGAGAGCTAATTCGAAAACCCGCGCTGGATTGCGCACGATCCACTAAACACGCTCGACTAAAGAAGTGCGCGGCCCAACTCCTGCGAACTCTTGGCGGCCCGAAGACCGTTCTCGTCGGACAGCCATCCCCGCGCTTCCGCAGAATGTGCCAGCCGATTGCCGGCCGCAACTTGGAGCGAGGTTGCCAATGCGGTTTCCATCAGGGTCCCGGCTCTCGATGGTGCAGTGCGGCTGCGAAACAATCCGAATCGGGCCTCGGGTAGCACAGGCAACCTGGCGTACTTGACCTCGCTGATCCTGGTGTTCCGGACCGTTTCCTGTAGCAGAGCTGACACTCCCATTCCGGAGTCGAGCGCCGCCAGAGTGGCATCCAAGCTCGCGCTTTCGAACACCACACGCCACTCCCACCCAGCCCCGCGCAAAGAAGATAGGATTGCGTCGTGCCACCAGCTCGTGCTTTCACACAGTACCAGCGGCAGGACCTTGAAGGGATCGATCGAAAGATCTGTGCTGGCAAGCCAGACTAAACGGGATCGCCACTGGATGACGGGCAGCTCTGCGATCCGAGTAGGATCGCCGATCGCAAAGTCCAGTTCGCCTCGCGCGAGCAGGAATTCGAGCTTTGCCGGCGCAGCCACTATAAGCTTGAGCTCGACGTCGGGATGGGTTCTCTGGAATTGCTTCAGCGCCAGCGTCAGTCCAGCGAGCGCGGTTTCCTCGCTGACTCCCAAGCGCACTGGACCAGAGGCGGATTCTTCGCGGAGCCGCCCCAGCACCTCTTCATTGAGATCGATAGCGCGATGGGCGTACGCCACCAACAGTTCGCCGTGGCTCGTCAGGGTTACGCCCGCACGGCTTCGGTAGAAGAGCTTCCGGCCGATAATCTTTTCCAGCCGCGACATCTGTTGGCTCACGGCCGGTTGAGTCTTAGCAACCGCTGCTGCAGTCCGTCCCATACTCCCATGTCGGGCTACGGCGAGAAACGTGCGCAGAAGGCTGAGTTCCAAATCTTCCCGATTCGTCGTCATTGTCATATCGCAAACCTTGCTCGCTCGCAGACTCTGCGAACTCTGCTTGTGCAGACTCTGCACGGCTTGAACGGTAGAGTGCGAGCCGTGAAGAACTCGTGAAGAATCTTCATGAAAACTTTAGCTGCGTTAAACAAAAGTTTTGACTATCCGAGGCGCGACTTGGGGGCCAGCAGGTAGCTCGGCTCCCGCAGCCAGCAACGGCTTAAAGGGATTCGCTTTCCGTTGCCGATGACTGCGGATCCGTGGGATCGCAGAATCGGTATCCAAACCAAGGTTCTGTCAGGATGTACTTCGGACGCGTGGCATCGTCTTCGATTTTCTTGCGAAGAGTTCTGACATAGGATCGCAAGTATTCGAGTTCCGTGCCATACTCTGGCCCCCAGATCGCACGCAACAATTTGGCGCGGGTCAAAGGAACGCCCTGGTTGCGCATCAGTAAGGCCAGTAATTCGAATTCTGTCGGCGTCAGGTGAATCACGTCCCCACCTTTTCGCAAACAATGGCCTTCAAGATCCATCTCCAGGGCGGCTACTCGAATCACCGTCGGCTGGGTGGCGCTGTCTGCTTCGAGCCGGCGAAGCACGGCCCGCATTCGGGCCACGAGTTCGCGAAAACGAACCGGTTTGGTGACGTAGTCGTCGGCACCCGCCTCCAGCGCGCGCACCATGTCATTCTCCGCATCTCGTACAGTGACCATCACAATTCCGATTTTGGGCGCAAGAGCGCGAATCTCGCGACAGGCTTCCAGCCCCCCGATTCCCGGCATATTGATGTCAAGCAGAACTAGATCAAAAGGGTGTTGGGGGAGTATGTCAACGGCCTCTTCTCCACTCCGCGCTTCCTTGACCAGGAAGCCGCTGGCAGCCAGAGAAGTCCGAAACACCTTGCGCAAAGCGGGCTCGTCATCGACGACCAGCACGGAGATTGGACGCGGTGACATGGCTAAGCTCGTCCTCGTAATTGCCAGCTTGGCGCGGAACGCCGCAGGTTTGCGACCGGTGCAGGAGTTCGTGGATCACGGATGCCGGTGACCGCGAGGGCTGCGTTCGAAATGGAGGCGGAGCCCATACCAGGCAAAAGAAACGGAGCCGCGGCAGTCGATAAAGCACTTACATCCGGCGCACGCTGCAAAAAGTGCTTTCTCTTCCCGGCCTTCCTTCGATTAAAGATAGAGGCGCGCACATGAAGAATCCGTAAAGATTGTCTAAAGAATTCGATTGGTCAGAGCGGTTGTTGGGCTGGGTGGCTTCCCCGAGGTGTAGCATCGTCGGCGCGCAAACCACAACGGTCAGCCAACACGCTTATCGGCATTGGCAGGATCGCTCTGTGCGATGGGCAAGGTGAGGCAGAAAGAAGTGCCCTCGCCAACGTCCGTTTCAAGATACAGGCCTCCGCCGTGAGCCTGAGCAATTTTCCGTGCAACATACAGGCCGAGTCCCGATCCCGGCGCCAGATGGCGCGCCTCTGATCCGCGATAGAAGCGCTCGAAGATATGCGGGCGCTCACTCGAGGGAACAAGACTTCCGCTGTTCCACACGCGCACGGCCACCGACTCATGTTGCAGTTGGATGGCAAGCTTGATAACCGAACCGGCCGGTGAGTACTTGCAGGCATTGTCCAGCAATTGGCGCAGTGCAAGCCGAAGTAGTTCAGCATCGGCCAACACTTCAGCAGAGGCTACACCTTGGACTAGGGAGAGCTCGCGATCGGTTCGTCTTGAGTATTGTTCCGCTAGCTGGGCAAGCAAGTCGGCGACATCTGTCAACTCTAGTTGTGGCCTGACCTCTTCCTTATCCAGCCGGGCGATTCGAAGCAACCGCGACGTTAACAAGCTGAGTTGAGAAGCCTCCGTTTCCGCGATCTCAGCCAGTTCCAACTGTTCGGGACGCAACCCGCCCGTTTCACGGAGGCCACCGGCGGCGGTCACGATAGCGGCCAATGGAGTCTTGAACTCGTGCGCAAGAGCGTCGAGGATGGCTCCGCGGAACACTTCTGCCTGAGCGGCCGCGGCTGCGTGGCTTGCATCGCGAAAAACATGCGCTCTCTCCAGCATAGCGGCCGCCAGTGCCGTGAGCGGGCCTGCGGTCAGTTCCCCATCACGCAAGCCATCGAATCCAATCGCTCCTATCGTTTGCCCAGCTGCCCGCAGACACCGGATGAAAACCCCGGACACGATATCATCGGCGTCTTGGCGTGAGATATACGCTGCCCGAGTCCGTTCCGCGAGCCCGTTTCGAGATTCTCCGTTGCTGTAGAGTTCCGTGTTAGCCCCGTCGTATAAGCAAACAGCCAGGACACTGAACACCTCGCGAAACAGTCCGACCGCCTTTGTCAGCAACAGGTCGTCTGGATCCAGTGCGAGCAGGCGTTGCGTCAATTCGTACAACAGCTTCATCTGGTGGCGCTGAAGCTCCGATCTCTCTGCCTCCTGGCGCACTTGAGTCATGAGGCGAGTGATGACCAACCCCGTGATCAAAAAAGCGATCAACGCCCAAATGTCTGAAGAATCGCTTACCCTGAACGAGAAAATCGGGGGAACAAAGAAAAAATTTAAACAAAGGTCCGCGATGATGGAAACTACGGCAGAGGAGACCAAGTCGCCGAGCAGGGACTGCAATACCACAATAATCAGATAAAGGAAGCCGGTTGCGGTAAGATTCAGCCCCAACCCATAACAGATGAAAGTTACCAGTCCTACCAGAAGAGTGCCGGGAACAGCCCGAATGCCGGAACGCCAGAACCTATGGATCTTGACGCTCTGCATAGGGAACATTCTCTTGGCCGACTTCGGAATCCGCCGACACCTATAAATCCTACTCCAAGCCTACGGTTAAACAATTCTTTGAATCTGTCCTTTGGCTCCGCAGGGAGGAAGATTGCGACGGCATCATTCAGAAGATTGCCAGATAAGGAAACGAACGCCGCTCAGGCACTGGACCAAGAGAGTCGAAACGAGGCGCCTTGTCGCATCCCGCACGGTACAGAAAAGACTATTCCGCGGGTGCGTAATAGCCCTTCCTGGCGTATAGCCGGTATGTTGCTTGCGGTGCCGATCCTGCGAGGTGAACTTTGAGCCTGTGCCATCTGCCGTCTCGGCTGCGATGGCTCGGGTAGTAACCAAGAACGTACTGATTGCGCAATTCGTGGCTGATCTGGGTCACGGCGCGTGACACTTCTGCTGAGTCATGGGCAGAGAACACTCGGCCCTCGGTGACCGCCGTGACTTGGTCGAGTTGGAGTGGCCCTTTCTTTTCTTCGAGTCTGGTGGCATATCGGTCGAACAGGCCGATTGCGTACACTGCTACATCCGATTCTTTCAGAAGCGACCTTAGCTCCGATTCCGTGTACCGGCTGTGGTTGTCACCCCCATCGGAAATAACGACCATCGCCTTTCTCTGGTAACGGGAACTCTTCAGTTCTTTTATGCCCAGATACACACCATCCCACAACGCTGTGGCGCCGTCCGGCTGAAGTGCGTCGGCTACCCGCTGAATATCCGTTGCGGAGTCATCGAAGTGAAGAGCAACCCGGGGTTGGTCGCCAATGATGATCAGCCCGAAATCATCTTGTGGGTTCGATGTGTTGACGAGTTCAGCGAAAGCCTTCCGTGCTTGCTGGAGTTTCGAGGCCATACTCGCGCTGGCATCAAGAACCACAACCAGCGATATGGGCTCGTCAACACTGGAAAGGTACCTGACAACCTGGGGATCCTTGTTATCCAGCACCGCAAAGTTTGTCGGTTCCAGTCCAGTGACGGTTCGCCCCGCATGATCCAGAACCGTCACGTTCACCAGCACCAAATCGACGTTCGTTCGAAGGACGTGCTGCGTTGGCGCAAAAGGAGCTGGCATTGTGCGCGGCAGAACGTGTACATCATTAACGCCCACTTGTGCGGCCACATAGCCGGACGTAGCGAGTGCCACAACCACAGCAAACAAGTATCGGGGAATCGTGCCGGAGCGAACGTCTGCGAGTAAGCCCAGGATCCTTCGCGGCTGCTGAATGGCGGGTGACAACCTGGCCCAGGGAATAACCACCCCATATCTCCACCGTCAGCGTATTTCAGAAGAAATGAAAAAGTCCTAAAGAGAGCATAAAAAGGACGTGTGGATCAACGGATTCCGTCGCGAAGTAACCAAGTGATAAGTGCGCACCCTGTCAATAATTTATGAACCACTTATGCGAAATTCAGTGGAGGCGCTCACGAATTCAGGACATAAATTCCCAGCCCGATGAACACCAACGGCACAGCCCAATGGCCCCATCGATCAACTGAACGCAGAATGAGCGAGTGGTTTCCGAGCCATCTGCCGATAAAACACCACAGGGGGATCAGTAGGGCATACACGGTCAAGATCAGCCAAAGGTAAGCTCGGCCATTGACGAAGAACGGCACATAGACGCCGATGTTGTCGGCACCGTTCGACAAGGTAACCGCAGCTATGGATACGACGTTGCTATTGCTGCTGTGTGGGGTCTCCAGTTCAGCTCGGCGCGCCCGCAGTAGTTGCGTGACTCCCATCGCGAGCGGGACCAACCCAAGAACGCGAATCCAGCGATGTGGTATTGCGAGAGCGGCCCAGACGCCGATCAAACTGACAACAATGATGGCCCCGAAGCCGACGAACTGACCTGCGACGATTCGTCGGGTCGAAATCCGCCGGGCAAAGAAGAAAGTCAGGAGAAACGCGTCATCAACATTCGTGGCTGCAAAGGTTGTTATGCTCGCGGTCAGCACAGCCAAATATTGATTCACGCTCAGTCCATCCGCGCACGACCAGCACGCTGATCACTCGGTTTGACGTAGGTCTCAGCAAAACCTGCCGTCAAAATGAGAATAGCATTTTCAACTAACTGTCGGGACATCGCCTTCACGCTAACGCCAGGTCGTTTGAGTCTATGAATGCTGGGAGGCGGGCGGCCAACTCCACCGGAACCAACCGGCCGGCCGAAGAAGCCTTTCTACTCTTCCTCCTCCAGCGTTGCTTCTTCAGATGCCGACTCAGCGTACCGAAGCTCAAACCCCGATTCCTGCAGAACTTGCTGCGGTGCATGCCGCTGCTGACAAACTCCGTCACTAGCTGCTGAACCTCCACTCGCGTACGTCGCTTCGGCGCTGCCACCCTTTTCTACGGTCATCGAGCTAATTCAACACAGACACTACTCCGCGAACAGGTGCGTTGCTCAAACGCTTACTGCCGACGCAGGGGCTTTGAGTCTAGCTGCTGGCTAGAAGGTGATCTTCGCAGCGAACTGCACGCCACGTGGGCCGCCTCCGCCGAGGAAGGGATTGCCGATGCCTACGTCGCCCGTCGCAGTCAGTGAATAGTAGCCACTGTGTTGGCCTGTGGCTGCGTCGGGCGCACCGATATCGCCGATGAAATTGGGCAACAGCGGATTGGAGAAGTTGGGATGGTTGAGGAGGTTAAAGAACTCGGCGCGGAGTTGCAGAATCACGTGCTCTGCTAGCGCCGTGTCTTTGAAAATGGAGAAGTTGAACTCTTTGAAGCTCGGGCCTTTCAGGGAGTTGCGGCCGAGGTCGCCGAAGTGTCTGGTTCCCGGAACGCAGTTGGTTTCGTCGGAACTGCCGTCGTTTCCTTGGGGGTTTCCCCAGGTGCAGGGTGCAGCGAATGAGGACAAGTTCAGATACTGAGCCGGATTCTTGGAGTACTGGAGAGGACCAATCACGTCCGGCCGGTCAAAGCCTTCACCCGCTCCGGAATAATCTCCCTGAAATTCATAGTTCAGGTGCCAGGGCTGACCGTCCTGCAAGTTGAGTACTCCGTCGAAGCCCCAGCCATTCTTGAGCTTCGACAGAGCTCCTCCCATCTTGGGGATCTGGTAGGTGAAGTTCCAAGTGAAGCGGCGGCGAATATCGAAGCTGGAGTTGCCGCGATCGCCCGCGGGATTGGTGCTGTTCTGGGGCTGCGCCTGGTTGGGCTCGAAGTCTTCGAGATCGCTGGCGGTATCGATGGAATGCGACCAGACAAAATTGGCTTGCGAGGTCAACCCGTGCCAACCGCTGGTACGCAGGCTGGCCTGCAAGGCATGGTACATGGAGTTGGCCGAAGACTTCTCCTGGTTGACGTAGAAGAAATTTGAATAGGGACGTGGCACACCGTAGCCGGAAGGACAGTAAGCACCATTGGCCTGATCGGGAACGCACGCCAGATCTGCCGCTGTGATCTGCGCCTGAGTCGGCTGATTAATATCGAGGAACTGGAACAGCTTCGTCCCTTTCGATCCAACATATCCAACCTGCAGGACGGTCTTGCTGCCCAGTTGCTGTTGGAGGTTCAGATTGAAGTTCTGCACGTAAGGCGTGCGCATTTTCGGATCGACGGAGAAGAAATCGCCCTCAGGACCGTATCCGGTATAAACGGGCTGTCCCGCCGCCAGGGGCACCACTGCCAGACCAGTGTTCGGGTCCGTGGCCACGCTGCCGGTAGCGAGCGCTTGCGGCCCCGATCCGGGATAGGCCGGACCCGGACAGAAGATGCAATTCCATGGCAGGTGGCCGAGGAACATGTCCTGAGAGAATGCATCATAGAACAGTCCCCATCCGCCGCGGATTACAGTCTTGCCTTTGCCGGTTACGTCATAGGCAAAAGCCAAACGGGGAGCGAAGTTGTTGAAGTCCTTGCCATACAACTGATTGGTTTGATCGTTGCTTCCACCGTTCGCGGGATTGAAGGTGTAGAAGAGCCCGCTCTTTTCTCCCGTCACTCCAAAATAGTCCCAGCGCACACCATAATTCAGGGTGAGTCGAGGCGTCGCACGGAAGCTGTCTTGAATGAATAAGCCGTGGCTGTTCTGAAAGGTATGTCGTTTGGAATCACCCGCGACCTGATTGCCCCCGTCGGGAAGACCTTGCAGAAAGCTGGACAGGTCAGAGAAGCTCAAGGTGCCGCGGAAATTGTGATCGATCACCTGCATGATGGTAGTACGCCGGAATTCGTAACCGAATTTCACGTCATGTTTTCCGGACTTCCAGGAATAGTTGTCGACAAAGTGCCAGTTGGAATCCACGCGATTGCGCGGTATGGAAGCGGTGGCGCCGATCTGAGAAAAGCTGGATTCGTCGGATTGAGCGCCGTCAAAACTGATGGCGGGAAGACCGCCGTCATAGGCGCTCACGCCGGTGTCCAATCCAATGGAATTGGGGTTGAAACTCTGGTCCTGAGGAAAAAAACCCTCGGCGAAACGATTCCATCCTAAGCGGGCTTCGTTCACCTGGTTGGCGTTGACCACTTTCACATAGGAGAGCGCGATCAGTTGCACCCGCGTGGGCGTGACAGTGTTGAATCCTGGGAGCAGTCCCCCGGCCAACTGCGCAAAGGGGAAGCTCTGGCTGCTATCGCCAAGGTAGTAGCGCCCGGTCAGCATGTTATTGGCATTGAAGTTCTGATCGATCTTGCCGATGAAGCTGTCTACGCGATTGAAGAAGGCAGTGGAGGTGGAGAGATTGCTGGCGCTGCAACCGGTCGTGGTGGTTGCCACACCGGGGATATTAGGGCTCGGCCAGGGGTTGCGTGCCAACAATGCGGTCGCCACTGGATCCACCGTCCCGTCGCTAGCGACGATGCTCGCCTCGGTCGCGGCTATCAGTGCCGGGTCGGGCACACACGTAGCTCCTGATTGCGAGCCGTTCTCGCGCTGGCCTTCATAATCCGCGTAAAAGAATGTTTTGTCCTTGACGATGGCGCCGCCCAGAGCACCGCCGAATTGATTATTGTTGAACGGGCTCTTCGGATTCGGAGCGAAGTTGAAGTAGTTGCGCGCTCCCATCTTGCCGCTGCGGAAATATTCCAGCATAGAGCCGTGCCAGTCGTTGGTGCCGCTCTTTGTAACGATGTTGATGACGGCGCCGCTGTTGCGGCCATATTCGGCCTCGTAGTTGGAAAGAACGCGCAACTCAGCGACGGCGTCGAGCGGGAGGATGGTAGCGGGATCGCCGAACACGCCGGCTTCGTTGATGGCCGGATCGTTGCGGTAACCGTCATTCATGTCCGTGCCGTCGAGCAGGAAATTGTTGGCGCGGCCGCGCGAGCCGTTCATAGAGAAGGTGCCGTAGGAACCGGGAGAGTCCGAAATCTGGTCGGGGGATCCGGCGACGCCGGGATTCAGATAGATCAGTTTCTGGTAGTCGCGCCCGTTGACGGGGAGGCTCTCAATGGTATCCGCGGTCAGGGTGCCCCCAAGTTCGGCGGAGGTTGTTTCGACCTGAGGCAAAAGCTCACCCGCAACTTCGACCCTGGTCGAGACTTGGCCGGCTTTCAGGGAGGCATCCACGCGGCGCTCGGTGGCGACGCTCACCGTCACCCCCGTGGCTACGAACGTGTCGAATCCAGACTGGACAACCGTCACGGTGTAGGTGCCAATGGGCAGTTCGGGCAGCGAATAACTGCCGTCGGCGCTGGTTTCGGTCGTACGCTCCAATCCCGTACCTGCGTTCTTCACCGTCACTTTCACCCCGGGAATTACGGCGCCGGAAGGGTCGGTCACGGTCCCGAGGATGGTTCCGCGGAAGGTCTGTGCCGACAGGCTCAGTGCGGCCAGAAGAACAAACGCCAGGATGATGCGCACTCTCATGTGGTCTCCTTGAAGCTGATCGTTTGTCGAGGAATGATGGTGCTCTGCGGGAGGTCAGATTGCTTCTGGGAAAGTTTGCAATCGCTTGCATCCTAACAAGATGCGTCGGCCCACCCGCAAAGATCAGTTGAAGAACAGTATCGAAAGGTACTCTCGGGAGTCAACCATGGAGTTGTGAATGGGAGGGATAGATTTTACGAATAAGGCACGTGGCCATCAGCTTTCAGCTTTTAGCTTTTAGAATTGGGCGCGATGGCAAATACGGCTGGAGTGAAGCGTTTTGGCACGGTTCGTCGGGCGGGGGTGCTCAGGTGCAAAGTATTCAGAACGTGAACGAGACGCCGCCGCGGACGGAGCGGGCGGCTTGGACTAGATAGACCGTCTGGCCGTCGTGGCCAAGGACGGGTACGTAGCCCTGCGCCAAAAGGTTGCGCAGGTCGATGATGGCTTCCATGTGGCCGCCCAAGCTGGGAATCGGCTGGCGTAGAAAGATATTCAGGAAAGGATCGCTTTGTCCGGGTGAAGCGTTGAACATGTCGACCGGAGTGACGGCAGGGCCATTCACCCAGCGGTACGATGCAATCCAGCGGGTATGGGTATGCAGCGTGGTTCCGCTCAATTTGGCGGCGACGGCATGGCGGCGCTGGGTGGTGAGATATTGCTGAGCGCTCTGCAAAGGCACGTCGGGGCGGGAAAGATCAAGCACGCCGCCGAAAGCGTAGTCGACGGTGGCGGTGAGATCCTCAGAGAATTTGCGCTGCAGCACGAACCGGAGGCCGTTGGTATCGAGGGTCTTGCCCGCATAGGTGAATGTGCCGGAAGAGATGTCGGGCAAAAGGAATCCGCCGGCAGCGGTAACTTCGCCGGTGCCGAGGAGCGCGGGATCGCCCACGCGGTCGGAAAAGGCTGCTACCTGAGCCTTGTTCTTGCCCATTCGCCGCGACAGGCTCACTTCGTGATGATGAGCGCTCTCCATCTTGGGAGCGAAGCCGAGCAAGCTGACTCGCGGATTCGATTCGCTCAGATCAGCCGGCGCAGAATCAAATCCCTTCTCGGTACGCAAGTCCGGGCGAGACGTGGCGTAGTCGTATTCGAGAACCGTGTTGGGAGAAAGATGAAGGTCGGCGGAACCGTAGGGACGAAAAGCGGTTGCGTGGCCCAGGAACTGGACGGTCTGAAGCTCGCTACCGAATTTCAATTCCAAAACATCGGCGACGGTAAAATCGTCGGCTGCGGAAAGGGCCAGAGGCTTGCAGCGCCGCGTTATGCAGGTTGGGGTCGGAAGGAGAGAAACGGCGCACGGTCAGACCAAGTGTAGGCGCGGAGCCGTCGGCCAAGCGATGGGAATAAGTAGTGCGCAGCACACCCGCTGGGAGACTGCTGCCGTAGCCCACGTCCCCGCTGAAGGAAAGATGTCCATCGGAAAAGACGGAGCGCTCCAGAGTAAAGCCGGTGCTCATGTCCGATCCGGTACCGTAGCCGCCAGCGGCGGAGCCGGCGAGGAAGGAGAGAGTCCCGCTTAACTCGTGGCTCTGCTTCTCGGCAGGTGCAGCAAGGCCGGAAGCAGGATCGTTAAAGACGCGCAGAATGGGGCGGTTCGCGACCGAACGCAGAGTCCACTTCCAGTCATCCTCATCGGGCAGAGGGCGGGCGGGGCCGAGCTGCATGACGCCCAGCAGCGTACTCAAGGTGACATTCACATTGAGCCTGGCGCCGGAGCGAAGCCCGACTTTCTCGCGCAATGCAGGCAGGAAGGAAGGCGCCGTGACTTTGAGGGAGTAGAGGCCGGGCAGCAAGCCGGTGGCCGTGTAGTATCCGGCTCCGTCGGTAAAGACGGTTAGAGTGCGATTGGCCGCGCCCAGAATCTGCACGACGGCACCCATTTGAGGAGTGCCCGAATTATTGCGGACGTATCCCGAGATCGCTCCGGGCTGCTCTGCAGCCCAAACAGGAAGCGACAACCCCAATAGGATTGCCCAAGTTCCGAGGTTACGCAGTCTCACTCCACCCCACCCCCTGGGGGGAATCGCAGGGAGTTACTCTACGGCAAACAGCGCCGACGGATTAACGGTCTGCTTCGAGATGTTGTCGTTCACCTTGATTTCGATCTTGTAAGTACCGGGCGGCAGGTTGGCGGCCACAATCGACTTCTGAAGCGTCACCTGTTCGCCGATGTTACCCATGGTGTCAGTGGTTTCAGTCTTCTGGACCACCTGCTTGTTGGTCGCGAGATTGGTGATGTCGTATTCAAAGGTGGCGGAAGGCTTGTGCGTCTTCTCGTCCACACCGAGATTATAGACCTGCATCCAGAAATTCAGCTTGGGATCTTTGTCTCTTTTGAACAGAGCCGGCTTGCCGTCGGCCGCACCCACGCGGGGCCGAACCTTGGTGGTGCCAATGACGAAGTTGCCCGTGCCGATATCCTTGGTAGGAACCGGTTCCATCACGTCGGCGACCACCAGACTTGAAGTGGAGAGCTTGTCATCGGAGAATTCGGGAACCTTGATGCTGCGGCTCCAAATGCCCTTGCGGTCTCCGTTCACGTCTTTCACCGCGACATAGAGCTTGTACAGGCCCGGGCGCAGCGGCAATGCTTTTGTGTAAAGCGAAGCGTTCTCCGCCGTGCGGGGGAGAAGTTCAGCCGGGACGTCGACTTGCACCGTGTCTTCGAAGGTCTGGACAACCTTGCCAGTCAGCGTGGTTAAGCGACCGAAGATATTGACGGTTCCGCGCTGAATGCCTTCTTTATTGACGAACGTGATGTCGCGATTCTTCATCTGGATGGCGATGGGCACCAGCACGGTGTCGCTGGTGACCTTCACGAAGTCGGCGCGCACATCGAATGGCATGGGATTGAGGATGATCTTGGAGTTGACTTCTTCCTCCAGGTCCGTGAACTTCACCTTGGGAGCCGCCTGCAGTTTGGCGAACTGCTCCAGGCGATCGAACTCCTTGGTCTGCAGCATAGAACTCTGGGGCCCCAGGCCCAGGCGTTCCATTCCGCCTCCGGAGAAGCGCTGTGACTTACTCGCCATTCCCATCTGCTCATAGAGAGTCAAGCCCGCGTTTGGGGTCATGAGCAGCGCGTCTTTTTCGGAGCGGTCCATGGTCATGTGGAATTCGCCGCACATGCAGGTGTCGACGAACTCGATAATGACTTCCTGGCCGATGCCTTCGATGTAGCGATAGCGCCAGTCTTCAAAGGGAAAGGTGGAGGTCTCGCCGCCGCCCTCGTCCATGGGGCGCTCGTAGGTTCCGCCCGAGGGGTGCGAATCGATCTCATCGGGCTTGCCAAAAACGATGTACATGCGTCCGCGATCGGTTTTCCAGCCCGGTACACCCGCGGCGAAATGCTCGTTGGCGTAGGCAATGCGCTGGTAGTGCTCTTCCTTATACTCGTTCTCTTCGGTGTCGGGAGTGGGGTCGCGGCGCTGCCAGAAGGCCTCGATAAAATTGTCGCGTTCTTCGTCGTTCGAAAGCTGCCTAAAGGCTGCACGCTCTTCGTCGGTGATGATCCAGACCACGTCCTCGTCGAGCCACTTCTTATAGGGGCGGCTCAATTCCTGCTTGAGCGCCCGCTCATTCTTCTTCTTCTGTTTCTCATTGGTAGGACGCTTGAGGGGATCAACGGCATCGGGAGTCGCCTGGGTTTGCGCAGCGGCAGGCTGTGCCTGCGCGGAGCTGGCAGCGTCGCTGGCTGGCTTGGTGGTGGACTTCTGGTCCGGCTGGTCCTGGGCGAGAGCGCCCGCAACCATCAGACCCGCAGAGACGAACAGAATTCGAAGAACGGCTTGGTACGAAACTACCCGGAACATGAGAGGGACTCCTGCCAGACAACTAATTTGCCTATTTTAGGCCTTTTCGTCGTGTGAAAGCAAGGTTAAGTCGTGCCCGGAGAATCGATTAAGACAAACCACAACCGTATATTTAAGAAGCGGGAAGGTTGCGCCGAGTTGCCCGAGGCTGGCTGCAAATCTCTGGCTGCCAAAGCGGGCGGCGGCAGGGCTATAATGGACGGTTCCGGGGGCAGTAGCTATCACTTCCCACGCGTAACGGGTCTCGGCCACTTCTTCTGTTTCTAATCCTGATCGGGAACTTTCTCGGCGCCAGGATCGTAACAGATAGTGTGTGCCCGTCACTCGCAGCGAGGCAACTGAGGCCAATTGCTTTAAAAAAACGTTCTGGCAGGGCTTGGCCTGCAGTGGGAGATAAATCGCCCGGATCGTGGCGGGAGTCATGAAAGCTTGGAAAAAAATTGCAATTGGCGTCGGCATTGCGCTTTTACTCGCAATCATTGTCGGGTTCACCGTTCATCAGAGCAGCAAGAATGTGGTGACCGTACAGACCGGGAAAGTGCAGCGGCAAGATCTGGCAACGGTGGTGAGCGCCTCGGGTGAGATCAAGCCGAAGACTTACGTCAATGTTGGCGCAAACGCTTTTGGCAAGATCACCCATCTGTTTGTAAAAGAGGGCGATCACGTAAAGAGGGGACAATTGTTGGCGCAACTGGAGAACGTTCAGTCGTCGGCGGATGTGAACGCCACCGACGCCTCTTTGCAGGCGGCGCAGACGGACGCGCTGGCGGCGGATGCCGGGCTGAAGACCTCACAGGCCGACTTGCAGCGCGCCCAGGCTGATTATGACCGCAATAAACTGGACTGGGAACGCGCCCAGAGCCTGTTCAAAGACGGCTTGATTTCCAGATCTGATTTCGACAGCCGCAAGAATGCGTGGGCGACTGCGGATGCGGGCCTGGTGCAAGCCCAGGCTCGGGTGGCACAGGCCAAGGCGCAGAAGGATTCTGCGGACAAACACATAACCCAGGGCCGCGCGAATTTGACGCGCGTCACCGACGTGCTGCAGAAGACCAGCTACAACGCGCCGTACGACGGTGTGGTTACGAACCTGCCGGTCCGCGAGGGCGAAACCGTGGTGATGGGTATTCAGAATGCGCCAGGCAGCACGTTGATGACGATTGCCGACATGTCGATCATCACCGCCGAAGTGAAGGTGGATGAAACCGACATTGTGAATGTGCATCTGGGACAGCCCGCCGAGGTAACCATCGACGCCATTCCGAAAAAGATTTTTCACGGCACGGTTTCTGAGATCGGGGATAACGCGATCGTCCGGTCCAGCGGGGTTTCCACGTCGCAGCAGGCAACCGCCAGCGAAGAGGCCAAAGACTTCAAAGTCGTGGTGAACTTGCAGGATGCGCCGCTGGACCTGCGTCCCGGACTTTCCACCACGGCGAAGATTACGACTGCAACCCGCAGCAATGCCCTCGCTCTGCCTATACAGTCGCTGACCTTGCGCAGCAAGGAGCAGATCGAGCTTCAGAATAATCCGCCAGGCTCGGTGCACGCCGCGGCACCAGTAGCGAAGGAAGTCGCATCCAAGGGGAAGAAAGAGGATGACGTGCAGGGGGTGTTCGTCATCCGCAACAAGAAAGCGGTATTCGTTCCGGTGGCGACGGGAATTACCGGTACGACCGATATCGAAGTGCTCGACGGCCTGAAAGACGGGGACGAAGTCATTACGGGGAGTTACAAGGTCTTGCGGACCTTGCGTCCCGGAAGCAGCGTCAAGATCGACAATACGGTTCCCAAGAAAGAAGACGAAGAGTCATAACCTTAGCCGGTGTTGTACGTCCAAAGGAAAAGCCGACAGAGGTCTCGAAAAAACGGAGTCTCGGAAAACGGAGCCTGCAACCAGAACGTACTGAACCCCAAGGATCGGAGAGGTCAGTGGCACCGGACCAGGAGAAAAACATGGCAACCGCAGAAGTCCTCAGTATGCCCAACACCGCGAACCTAGCACCGCCCGAATCGTGCATGATTGCGGCTGAAGATCTTTGGAAGACTTACGATATGGGATCGGAGCAGCAGGTCCACGCGCTGCGCGGGGTGAATCTGCGCATTCAGCGCAACGAATACGTCGCCATCATGGGACCGTCGGGGTCCGGCAAGTCGACACTGATGAACCTGATTGGCTGCCTGGATACGCCTTCGCAGGGAAAGTACTGGCTGAACAGCCAACTGGTCAGCGAACTGGACGACGACGAACTGGCACGCATCCGCAACAAGGAAATCGGATTCGTATTCCAAACGTTCAATCTGCTGGCCCGGGCCACGGCGCTGCACAATGTGGAACTGCCCTTGATCTACGCTGGCATTCCGACCGACGAGCGGATGGAGCGCGCCAAGGGCGCACTAGCGGCCGTGGGTATGGAATCCCGCATGAGCCACAAGCCGAACGAACTCTCTGGAGGTCAGAGGCAGCGCGTCGCCATTGCGCGCGCTCTGGTGAACAAACCTTCGATCATTCTGGCGGACGAGCCCACGGGCAATCTGGATTCACAGACCGGTGTTGAAATCATGGCGCTGTTTGACCGGCTGCACGCGGAGGGCAATACGATCATTCTGGTCACGCATGAAGGCGATATCGCGGAGTATGCCCATCGGGTCATTCACATTAAAGACGGTGTTATTGCGAGCGATGAGAGCAAAGGCCGCGGGCAACGCAGTTGAGCTTCGTGCTGTCGATTTGAGGTTCACCGTTTAACCATCATGCCCAGCCTGACGGCTGGGCGTTGTGCTTTGTGAGCGCCGCCGTCTCGGCGGGCTGTCATTGAAGCGTCTCGCGCAAGCCGGCGCTAGTTGAGTTGATGCCGACGCTGGTGGGCTTAAGACTTTTCTATCTTGACTGTATTCATTTGCATTTCGGCGGCCGGAGGGATATCCGCCACTATCACCCGGTCTCGGCCTGCCCTCTTCGCGCGGTAGAGCGCGGCATCGGCGGCCTCAAGCAGTTCCTTGGAAGAAGTGCCGTGCTGAGGAAGTTCTGCCACGCCTACGGAAACGGTGATCGTTCCAAGAGACTGCCCCTGATGCATGACCGACAACTCGCGCAGTCTGGAGCGGATGCGCTCGGCCCGGGCCTGGGTGGCTTTCAGGTCCGCGATGGGGAGGATGACGACGAACTCCTCGCCGCCGAAGCGGCAGACAATGTCCTCGGCGCGGACGCTTTTCGACAGGAACGCAGCCGTTTCCCGTAACACAATGTCGCCTGCGTCATGACCGTAGGTGTCGTTGAATTGTTTGAAATGGTCGAGATCGAGCATCAGGACGCCCAGGCCGTGCTCGGCACGCACTGCCCGCCGCGTTTCCCGTTCCATCATCTCTTCCAGGTAACGGCGGTTGTAGAGACCGGTTAAGGGATCGCGGATTGATTGGTTTCGCAGAGCCTCACGCAGCCGGATATTGGCCACCGACAATCCAACCTGCTCGGCGAACATATTGGCGACCGACAGCACCGGCTGGGGCAGTTCGCCGGACTCGATCATCTGGAAGTGCAGCATCCCGATCGCCTCGCCGTGCGCCAGCAGCGGCAAGCAGATGTATGAATACTGGCCGGACGCCGCATGACTGCACTCGGCGGTGTGATCGCCGGCCGCGACCACATGCATGCGCCCGGTGCGCAAGGCCCAGCAGTCTTGCGGCCCAAACGCACTTGCCACCAGGGTGCAATCGGACCAGATCGCAGCCCGTTCGAGAGTTTCCCGCGAAGAACTGAACAGCAGCAGAGCACCGCGAAGTTCCGGAAATGTTTTCGGGGCCATGCCGGCGATCACGGAGCAAGCGTCCTTCACAGCGGCGCAACTCTGCAGCAATTCGGCCATCTTCGCCAGGTTGGTCGCCCGATTCGAACGCATGGTGAGATCCCGCACCATGCGTTCGTTTTGCAGATTCAGTTCCTGCTGCGCCAGGGCCCGCTCGCGCATTTCCGATTGCAAACGGGTGTTGGCGTCCATGAGCGCCTCCGTATGCTGCTTGAGTTGCTCTTCTAACACTTCCTGGTGCCGCATCTGGTCATCAATGTCAGTACAGGCTCCGAACCATTTCACGATGGTGCCCGCGGAATCCCGCATGGGCGTTGCGCGGACCAGGTGCCAGCGAAAACCTCCCGCGGCAGTTCGCAGACGATATTCAATATCGAAAGATGTACCCGTTCGGCGGGAGTTTTCCCAATTCTGGAGGGCCAAGGGCCGATCATCCGGATGGAGCGCCTGTTGCCATGCCCACCCCAGGGTTTCCTCTTTGCTGAATCCCGTGAGATCGTAAAACCGCTGGTTGCAGTAGTCGATCCCCCCTCCGGGAACTGCGGTCCATACAATCTGCGGGATCGCCTCGGCCAACAGGCGGAAGCGGGTCTCCCCATCGCGGCGGGCGTTGACCGCAGCTTTCCGCATCGCTAACAGATCCAAAAACGCCCCGAGCAAAGAGCCTCCGCCCTTCCGCTTGCGGCTGACCATGAACAAAGCGGGCGCAGAGGCCGCGGTCGCGGCCAGCACTAACACGACCATGTAAACGTAACTTCCGTGGAGTGTCATCGTCGCCGAGGTATCGCCTCCAGAGCACAGAGCCGCAGAGATCGGCGCGGAGTTCTTCCACCGTGCCTGGACCTGCTGGAGTACACATCGGCAGCGCGGGTCTTTCTCATATTAGAAACCGATAGGAATTTTCCTGTCTGAGCGGGAGAGGAATCCGTTTCACCGAGTCCTGAGAAGGGACCGGGACGAAAAATTGCTCCCAGAACAAAGAGAGACGTAGCGGAACTACGTCTCTACGAGAAGGGTTGCGGAATAATTTACGGAGTGGGGCTGACCGTTTTCACCGCAGCCGAGTCGGAAGGCCAGCCGTGGGTGGCAATGAAGAATTTGTGGTCGTACATGTTGCGATACATACGCCCCGCAATTTCCGCGGCCTTGGGACCGAAGGTGGGACGTCCGCCCTGCAAGAAGACCACGACCACCACGCGTCCGACGCTGGTGTTGGCATAAGAAGCGAACCAGCCGAAGCGCGTTCCGGCGTGGGAACAGGTTCCCGTCTTGCCCAGAATTTCTTCCTCGTTGAAGTTAAGGCGCAGGCTGCGGGCGGTGCCGTACTGGACCGCTCCGGCCATGCCATCGGAAAGTTCAGGAATTAGGGGGGCGATGTCGAGCTGCCGCTTGATGCGCGGCTGAAAGCCCGCGACCTCTTCCGGAGTTGTGGGATGCTGCAAATAATAGAGCGTTCCGCCGTTGGCGATCGCCGAAACCATCGCTCCCAGTTGCAGCGGGCGTCATGGAGACGCCTTCGCCGAACGAACACATCTTGCCCACGCCGCCCAGCTTTTCGGGAATCGCTTCGTCGGGATAGCTGCCCAGTTGTTCGCCAGGAATGTCGTATCCCGCCAGTTCGCCCAGTCCGTATTCGTGGGCGTAATAGGCAACTTTTTCAAACCCGAGCTTGCGTCCGAGCGCTTCGAAATAAGCGTTGTTGGAATGGGCGAGCGCAGTGGTCAGATTCATGCGGCTACGGCGGCCGAGAGCAACTTCAGTTTCCTTGGAAACCAGGCCTTCGCTCAGAGCCGCCAGCGCCACGGAAAGTTTGATGGTGGAGCAAGGTTGGGCGCCGCTCGACAGAGCCAGCTTCTGGTTCACCATGGCCAGCACGCGCCCGCTGGTCGGTTCGATGGCGACGACTGTGCCGTTCATGTTGCCCAGCGCGTCCATGGCGGCCTGGCGCACAACCGGATCTTCGCCGGTCGTAATGTCACCGGCAGCAATGCCGTCGGCAAACGAGCTCATATGAAAGCGCTCGTAATAGTGACGTCGACGTGTGCTCACGGAAGCCCGCGAGAGGTTCGCGCTGCGGCTGCGTGCCAAATGGTGGATGCGGCGCCGGGTGCGCTGGCTCTCACTGATCTTCTGCGATTTTGACTTGGCTGGCGCGTGCGTGCTGGGGTTGATGTGCGCCGCCCAACTCATCCCCGCCAGGGGTAGACAGGCAATCAAGGCCAGTAACAGACGAAGAAGGCTCTTTCTTTTGAACATCTGGTTGATTCGCTCCCCGGACGCTTCACTCATTCGATGCACGAACCGTGCCACCGGGCGGTAACCCCGCCAAGCTACTCGACTGCGCTGATATTACGAGACTTAGCATGTTTCTGGCAACGAAAATGTTTAACTGCTAAGAAACATTAGTTTCCGTTTAACCCATTATGGACCAAGGACATACGCACAGATTACATCGGTTCAGACCCCTTCAGTAACGCGTTACTGGGTTACTGGAAAGGTACTTCTCCATGTGAAGGACTTTTCTCATTCCGGGTAGCCTGCGCTGTCCCCCAGCGGGCTCAACCGGCGTCCATATGCAAAATATTTCGACTCTACATCACCTCGTTGCGCTTGCGCAGAAACGCGGGCACGTCGAGATCATCCGGCTCGAAGTTCGTCACAATAGCGCCGCGCATGGTGTCGAGCGAGATTACATCGCCCGCCAGACGATCGGAAGCGTGCGCCATGGGTACGGGAGCTACGTCATCGGCGTAAGTGCGGTCGTCCGTCATGCTGCGCTCGGTCACGGCAGGCTCCATGATGTGCTTGGGCATGGACTCGGGCTGGGGATCGTGCCTGGAGTCGCGCGATCCCTGCTCCTCGGGGAACTCCATGGCGTCCTCATGCGCTGCGGCGAAAGAGGTGCGAGTTTCCTGCGGACGGGGCCTCGCGGACGGGGCCTCGCGGAAACCGGTGGCGATGACGGTGATCTTCACCGCGTCCTTCATCTTTTCGTCCAACACGGCGCCGAAGATGATGTTCGCGTCTTCATGCGCAGCGCCCTGGATGATCGAGCACGCCTGCTGCACTTCGGCTAGTTTCAGCGACGCGGAACCGGTAATGTTGATGAGGATGCCGCGCGCGCCATCGATGGCTCCAGCCTCGAGCAGGGGCGATGCAATGGCCTTTTGAGCGGCTTCGATGGTGCGCTTCGGGCCGCTGGCGGAGGCCGTGCCCATGACGGCGTACCCCATGCGGGCCATGATGGTCTTCACGTCGGCAAAATCGCGGTTGATGATGCCGGGGATGGTGATGATGTCGGAGATCCCCTGCACGCCCTGACGAAGAATGTCGTCGGCGATGCGGAAAGATTCGAAGAAGCCGGCGTCTTCCGCCACCGCGAGCAGTTTTTCGTTGGGGATCACGATGGTGGTGTCGACCGACTCCATCAGTTCGGCAATGCCGCGTTCGGCCTGAGCCATGCGCCGTTTGCCTTCGAAGGAAAAAGGTTTGGTAACGACCGCAACCGTAAGGGCACCCATCTCGCAGGCCAGCGACGCGATGATGGGAGCGGCTCCGGTGCCGGTGCCGCCGCCGAGGCCGGTGGTGACGAACACCATGTCGGCGCCTTCGAGAGCTTCGATAATCTTGTCGGAATCTTCGAGCGCAGCCTTGCGGCCGACCTCAGGGTTGGCGCCCGCGCCCAGGCCATTGGTCAGCTTCACGCCGAGTTGCAGCTTCACGGGCGCGTGCGACATGCGCAGCGCCTGCAGGTCGGTGTTGGCGACGATGAACTCGATGCCCTCCACTCCGGCATCCATCATGCGGTTGACTGCATTGCCACCACCACCACCTACGCCAATGACTTTGATCTTGGCGTCGTTGCGGGCCTCTTCGTTGAAGCTGATGCGAATGCCTGAGTCTTTTTTCATTTTGTGTCCACTCCTGATTTGAAATAAAGTCCGTCTGCGATCTTTGCAGTCTTTCCCGGCGTTCTCAGCAGTTAAAGCCTTTCTCTCGCGCCGGCAAAAAACTGTAACCGCTAAGGTCGCTAAGAAAAGCCGCGAAGATCGCAAAGAAAAACAAGTGCTCCTTCCTACAACAGCGCTGTGTCCCTAACAACTAGCCACGGTCTACGCTCCCTTGCCGACCAACAGCGCTTTCAATCTTGATCCCCAGCGGTCTTCCTGTAAGCCGCGCGCGATGCGCGCACGCTGGCCGTAGTTCACCATGCCCAGCACGGTCGCGAACTCGGGTTCGGATAATGTTGACGGCATCTTGGCCAGCGGGGCAGGCCACGAAAGCCGCACTGACCGGCGCAGCACCGACTCCGCCACATCGAAGATTCCGGGAAGCCGCGACGCTCCACCGGTGAGCACGATGCCGGCGAGACAGACATCGAACATGCCGCTGTGGCGCAAGGTCTCGCGCATCATTTCGAAAAGCTCGCGTGCGCGGGGCTCCAGAATCTCAGCGACCAGTCGCTGCGGTAAGAGCCGCGACGGACGGTCCCCGACGGACGGGACCTCCACTTCATTGCCTTCTGGAATCAGGGTCACGATCGCGTTGCCATAAATTTTCTTGATTTTTTCCGCCTCAGCAAGCGGCGTGCACAGCCCAACCGACAGATCACTGGTGAAATGATCGCCACCCACCGGAATCACACCCGTGTGAATGACGGCGCCCTGCTGAAAAACGATCAGTTCTGTCGAGCCCGCGCCGATATCTGCCAGGCATACTCCCATCTCACGCTCGTCATTGCGCAGCACCGAATCGGCCGCCGCTAAAGGCTCGAACACCGTGTCGTCGACATGGACTCCAGCCCGGTTCACCGCGGTGATCACGTTCTGGGTAGCGCTGGTCGCCGCCGTTACCATATGAACGCGAACCTCCAGGCGTGCCGCCATCATGCCCAGCGGATCGTGCACTCCGGCCTGATCGTCGAGAATGAATTCCTGCGGCAGCAGATGAAGGATCTCGCGATCGGCGGGCAGCGGGATGGCGCGGGCCCGGTCGACCGCCTGCTTGATCTCGTCGCGTCCAATTTCCCGCGGACGCGTGCCCATGCTGATGCCGCCGTGACTGTTGACGCCGCGCACGTGGACCCCGCCGATACCGACGCTGGCCTGCTCCACCGCCGCGCCCGCGACGTCCTCGGCGGCTTCGACCGCTTTCTGAATCGCCGCTACCGCCTTGTCGAGTTCAACAATCACGCCCTTGCGCGAACCACGGGATTCGGCCACCCCGTGGCCGCGATAGCGCAGCCCACTGTCGGTGAACTCCGCCATCAGCGCGCAGGTTTTGGCGCTGCCTACGTCAATCGCGGTAAGAAAACTTCCCTGCTGGTTCCCCATCGCTTATGAATTCCTCGACGTCAATTAATCTGAACTCGCGTTGGCTTGCTGTTTGGCAATCGCTGCACTCGGTTTCGGAATCGAAGGATGCGCCGCCGGCGGGGCCGATGGCGCGGGCTTCCTGGTTTCCGGTTTGTGCCACGTCCCATGCGTCGTTGCAGTAACCCTCGTCCCCGGCGCGGGAGCCTTGGCTGCAATCTTCTTCGAGCTCGTACCTTTGCCCGTCTTCGTCTTCCTGACTCTCGGTTTCGCTGCGGCCTTCTTCGCCGATGCCGATTCCAGTTTTTTCTCGGTCAACTCAAACGCGGGCTTGGGAAGAGTCCGATCGTGCGGACTCATGCGCGTGATAAGCGCCGCCGGCTTCACGCCCGCCGCCGCCGCTGCTTTCGCGGCGGAGACTGACAGCGCAGACTGCCGGGGTTTTCCTTCCATGTCAGGATTGACGATCACTTGATTGTCATAGCGGAGGTTCACCGATTCCAGCTTCTGGAATTGCTGCCGCCACTCCCGCACATGACTCACATAAGTCTTGTAGCGCTTCAGAAAATCCGACGAACCCAGTTCCACCAAGACATCGCCCGCCGGATCATTCACCCGCACTTTCAGGTTCTCGAGATCGGAGAGATCCACTTCGCTCAGGTCCTGCGAGTAGCGAGCGCCTCCGGAATCGAGCTCTTGCACCAGTTCGTTGTAGGCCTTCATGCGCGGCGCGCGCGTGGAAAGGGGCTCGCCCGGATTCATCCCAAGAATTACGGGGAAGGAGTATTTGTGTTTTTGCGGCAGCTCCATTAGCGTTCCGCCCGCATCGATGAGGGAAATTCTCGGACCGACTCGGGCGAACGCCACCGGTGTGCGCTCATGGACTTCCACCTTAAGCCGGTTGGGTACGAAGCGCATCACGCTGGCCGATTCCACCCACGGAATCTGTTCGAGTTGCGCTTTCTGCTGAGCCAGAGGGATGAAGAAAATGTTGCGTCCGATGTCGGCGCCCATCACTTCCATGATTTGCGCCTTGGTTACGTTCTGCATGCCGGTGACTTCAATGTGGTCGCTGGATTCCACGCGAAAGCGCCACGAGCGCTCGCCGTATTCGTACAAAGCGGCGGCAGCAATTGCGGCGACGCATAGAATTGCGGCCGCAAGGGATGCCCACAGCAGGCGACTTGCAGTTTTCTTGGGAAGTGAGCTGCGGCGGGCGGAGACACGCTTTTGCCCGCGCAGGAAGGGAGATTCCTCGTCTACATCCAGGTCCATCAGACGCGCATCGTCGAGCTCCTCGCGCGCAGGCTGGGCGCTGGGTGGGTACAACTCCTCCTGCAAGATGGTGCCGCTGGCTTTCCGCGCCATCAATTCAGGTCAGTTGTCGCCAAGGAATCGCTGAGCTTTTTCAATATAGCTGCATTTCTCGAATTGAGATAGACAAAAAAATGAAGGATTTGCACAGGTGGGAACCGCATTGGGTACGAGGCCCACATAGCGACAGCCGCCTCGGCTGTCCGCGCGGTAGCTCCGCCAGCGCAAGATCTTCCCCAGTGGCGCGTGATCTCTGCGGAATTTTGGGTCGATGCAGCGAATCGCAGATCAGCGTTTAAGATTGAGCGGATTCGCGCGAAACTGCGCGCGTAAGAAAAAGCTTGCCTGAGCATTTCTTCGCTGCTATTCTCCCGTGCGAACTTGGGGTGAATGCGACGGGTGCGGCCGGCACCCGACTACGCGACGCTGAAGCGAGGTTCTATATGCACAACAAACACTGGCAGCTCCCGCTGCTTGCTGTATTGATCGTCGCTACTTCCACATTTCCCGCGTGCACGAATTGCAATAATAATCCGACGACCGCGACAATTTCGGTCGGGAAGTCGGTGGCCACTCTGGTAAAGACCTCGGGTCTGGACCTAAACACCAATTGTTCATCGACGGTGCCGCCGACGCCCGACATAATGAACTGGTGGAATACAATGCAGGCGGCCAAACACATGCATCCAGTTGCGGGGTGGGAGACGTGGCGCAATTCGGCCAGTGGATGTTCCCAGTCGCGCATCGATGCGTATCGGGCGTTGGTGACATTTGATATGCCGTCGGTGAGCAACCTGAAGGGTCGCGTCCAGAAAGCGCAGTTGGTGGTTTCGACGCAAGCTATTCCTGCCACGGCTCAGAACGGAGGGATCGTTACGGCCGGTCCGTTTGGCAATCCCACTAGTGTGACGCTGATGTGTCCTGCGCTGCTGGGAGGCGCAGGCACCCTGCAGCGTTTCGGTCCTGCTGCCGCGAACACGTTGCCGGCGGTCTCCACCTCTGGCAATTTGGACGTACTGGCCGCTCCAGACTCATTTCCGGCCGGGCCGGTCGTTTATACGTTTCCGCCGAACTTGAATACTCCGGGTTCTATCGCTGGTGCGCTGGACCCGACCGTCTCAAGCGTGAACACTACCGGCTCAGTTTTCACGACGGATGTGACGGGCGAGGTTACTGCTGCGCTCAACAGCGGTGCTTCGGGTATGAGTTGGATGTTGACGGCCAACTTCGAAGGTCCCCTGCCGGGACTGCTGCCGGTGCCCGGAAGCTTCGATTGCAAAACGTCGTACGACTTCGACCTGCAGATTACACACTATTAGTATCGCGCCGCCGCGCCGGTTCCTAATTGGTCCGCGACCGAACGAGTGTCAAGTGGTTTTGGTCGCCCCGCTGGACGTCCGGGATTCGATTTGTCCACCCTCCTGTTCGCGGCGGTTAGCTTTTATTGCGGAGTGGCCCTTTGGAAAGTCGCCTGACTCATTCGGTATTTTCCAAAGAAGAGGGCGCTGTTTGTTTCTGCGCCCATCTTTCCCAGGAGGAAAGCTCAGACAGCCACTTGATCAGCGTTCGTTAGACCGGACCCGCGCTGGCGATGTCGACGTGAATCACAGGAGCCACGGGCATTTTCATCAACGGCGTTTGCGGAATATTCACGCGAACTCGGGGACAAACCACAGGAGCCGGGAGCGCCTTGAGGGCGACCGGGGCAAAATTCGCGGTCGCAATCCGGAAATGGGCGGCCTGAACCGCGATCCGGGATTCCATCCGCGCCCGATTCGCCTCCAACCGCGCCAACTGGGCCTCTTCCCGCGCCGACATGACGTCAAATCCTGTCTGGGTGCGCGCGATCCTGGTCTGGACCCGCGCCAGCGTCGTGGCCAACGGGCAGGAAGGGTTCTCCCTTCGCCCCGTCAGCACCTGCGCTTCGGAGAGGAACTGGTCGGCCCGTCCAGAGGCCAAGGCCAGTACAGCCGCCGAGCTGTGCCCGACGCGGTCCGCAACCTGGTGCGCCCACTGAAAACCGCCATCGTGGTAGCTTGCGTTCAACCCGGCTGCCAGCACCCCTGCCGCCAGCCATCCCCATGCTTGTGTCATTTTCATCGCCTTAACCCCTTATGGCTGATAGACGAAGGGCATTTGAATCCGTTAGCAAGGAGAGATACGAGCCAGAGCAGCGGGAAGTTCCCGGGAAAAGACCAACGCTAGCTTCCGGCGGTGTTCATTTAGCCCGTTGGGTTGGGGTACTGTCAAGGAACGCTAATGGGAATGCTGCAAGATTGACTTGTTTAAGATGGCGGCGCTGCGATAAGCAGCGGAATCCAATATCCATTGTTTTACAATCTCCCGTCAATGTTGCGCGGTTGCCAGCAGCTCCTTCAAATACTGTTGCCAGATTGCGGCCCAGGTGTGCGTACCATGGCCGTGAGTCTGGTCGGAGACGGGAATTAACACGAACCGGCCATTGCGTACGCGCTTGATTTCGCGCTCTGCGATGCCCAACTCCGGGGGATTGATGAAATCGTCCGCTGAGTTAATGAACATAACTGGGGCCTTGATTGTTTCTAACCGCGCAGCCGGATCGTAATTGCGCGAGGCGCTCACGGCATACAGGAAGTCATTAGCATCCAGGTTCGCGGTGATGCGTTTCATGGAATCGTCGAGGTACTGGTCGGCTGCCACGCGCGTGGGAAGGTTCTTCTGCATCAGCAGGGGGGCACTCCCGGCGATCAGCAGGAAATCAGCGCTTATCTGCATCGCCGCGCGCGGTTCCGTCGTGTAGTCGCCGTTCTTCCAGTAGGGATCCTGACGGATGCCGTTAATGACCATCTCGCGCCACAGGCGGTTGCGCCCGGCGATTTGCACCGGCAAGCAAGCCAGCGGCATCAGGGCATCCATGAAGTCGGGATAGGTTTCGCCCCAGACCCAAGCGTGCATACAGCCCATCGATGTGCCCAGAACCAGCCGGAGATGGTTAACGCTCAGTCCTTTCTCCAGCAGTTCATGCTGCGCCGCCACCATATCGTCGTAGTCGTACTGAGGAAAGCGGGTGTGCATCCCATCGCTCGGCTTGCTCGATTTTCCGTGACCGATGTTGTCGGGAAGGATCACAAAGTAGCGGCTCGTGTCGATCAGTTGGCCCGGCCCGAACAGCACGTCGGCAAATTGTGGCGCAAGGAACTGTCGTCCTGAGCCTCCGGTGCCGTGAAGGAGGAGCACGGCATTGGTCACTTTCCCATTGGCATCCCGTTCTGGCTTGCCGAGGATCAAGTAGTGCAACCGGAGTTCGGGGAGAGTTTCGCCCGACTTGAAATGGAAGTCGCGGCTCACATAATCGCCTTCCAGGGGCGTCACCTTCACAGCAGGTTGGGATGGGGACTCCTGCGCGACACACCCCGTCGCAAGGCACAATAAGGCGGCGATAAGAATGCCGATCGACGGCGAAAGACGGTCCATACCGCGAATTTTGAGTCCTAAAGCGAACTGCTTAGCCCCCCACATGCGCAGCCTCCCGTTCCTTCAGCTTGTCAAGAATCATCGGCCCGAACTGCGAGACGCTGCCCGCGCCCAGGGTCAAGATCATGTCGCCGTCTTGCGCGATGGCCGCGGCTGAATTTACGGCATCGGCAAAGGAGCTTACGTACTGGGCATTCTTTCCGGTTTCTTCCGTTATTCGCTGTGCCAATGCTTCTCCGGTAATCCCCTCGATGGGTTTCTCGCTGGCGGCGTAGATGTCGAGGACGAACAGCGAATCGGCATCGTCGAACGCGGTGGTGAATTCCTCGATCAGGTCGCGGGTGCGGGTATAGCGGTGGGGCTGGAAGATGACGTGAATCTTGCGAAAGCCGCACTGCCGCGCCGCGGCCAGCGTCGCCTTGATCTCGGTGGGATGGTGGCCGTAATCGTCGATGACGCTCACGCCCGCCGCGCGTCCGCGCAATTGGAAGCGCCGGTCGACGCCGCGGAACTGGTCGAGCGCCGCGCGGATCGCCTCCACGCCAACCTCAAGCCCCAAGCCCACGGCAATCGCCGCTGTCGCGTTCAGCACGTTGTGCACGCCGGGCACGTGCAGCGTGAACTCGCCCAGATTCTGCTTGCGATAACTCACGCGGAAGCGGCTGAGCGGGCGGGAATCGCCTTCCGGAATTTCCTTTTTGGCGTCGAGCTTGATCAGAAAATCTGAGCCGCGCTTGGTTCCGTAGGTCACGGTGCGCCGCTGGACATCGGGCAACAGCCGCCGCAGCAGCGGATCGTCATTGCAGGCTACGACCATCCCGTAGAAGGGCACGCGGTCCATGAATTCGAGAAACGTCTTCTTCACGTCGCGCATGTTGCGGTAGCAGTCCATGTGCTCGCGGTCGATGTTGGTCACGACGGACAAGATGGGAGAGAGCTTCAGAAACGAGCGGTCGCTCTCGTCGGCCTCGGCCACCAGGTAGTGCGACTTTCCCAGACGGGCGTTCGACCCCATAGCGTCGACGCGGCCGCCGACCACTACGGTCGGATCGAGTCCGCCTGCGGCCAATACTGCCGCAACCATTGAGGTCGTTGTCGTTTTGCCGTGCATGCCGGCAATGGCGATGCCGTACTTCAGCCGCATCAACTCGGCGAGCATCTCGGCGCGCTGAATCACAGGGATGTGAAGTTTGTGAGCTTCGGTGACTTCGGGATTCTCCACGGAGATCGCGGAACTGGTGACAACCACCTCCGCGCCGGCGATGTTTTCCGCGCAATGTCCTTCAAATACCGTCGCGCCCAGCCCGGCTAGCCGCTGCGTCACGGAGGAACTCTTCAGGTCCGAGCCGGAAACCTTGTAGCCGAGATTGAGCAGGACCTCGGCGATGCCGCTCATGCCGATGCCGCCGATGCCTACAAAATGGATGCGCTGAATTTTCGCGAACATAAGTCAAGTGCAATTGAATAATTGGGTAATTTAGTAAATTGAGTAATTTGGCAGCTGTAGTTTTCCGTCACCGCTAGTGGTCGTCAGGCGAAGCAGCTTCATCCCCAACCAATAAATTACTCAATTACGAAATTACTCAATTACTCAATCTCTTCGATTCCCGCAACCCTCGCCGCCATCGCGGCAATATCGTGCGCGGCATTGGGATGCGCCAACTCCCGCGCGGCCCGGCTCATCTGCTGCAGGCGATGCGGGTCCTGCAGCAGTGCCGCGATGGTTTCGGCGAGCCAGACTCCTTCCAGCTTCGACTCCTCGACCACGACCGCGGCTCCGTGCCGCGCCAGGGCTTCGGCATTGACGCGTTGATGATCATCGGCCGCACGCGGGAACGGAACAAACACTGCCGGTTTCCCCGCTGCCGCAATTTCTGCAACCGTGCTCGCACCGGAGCGGCACACGACCAGATCGGCGCGCGCAAACGCCGCCGGCATGTCCTCGATGAACTTGAACACCTCCGCCGACTCGCCCAACGACTGATAGGCCGCCAGCGCGTCATTATAGTCACGCTCGCCCGTCTGGTGGAGGATGTGAATGCCGGGAGCCTCGCGCTGCAAAACCGGCAAGCAGCGGATCATCGCCTCATTGATGGCATGGGCGCCCTGGCTGCCGCCGAACACAAGCAAAGTAGGAGTGCCTCCGCGCTTGGGTGCGATCTCGAAAAACGCCTGTCGCACCGGCACGCCCGTGACTTCGGCATGGCGAAAATATTTCGCTGTTTCCTCAAAATGCACCGCCGCGGCTGAAACGAATCGCGCCACCATCCGATTGGCAAACCCTGGCACCACGTTGGGCTCGAAGGCCAGCGTCGGAATATGCTTGACCACCGCCGCCAGCATCGCCGGGCCCGAGGCGTATCCGCCCACACCAATCACCACGTCGGGCGCGAACTGGTTGAGCATGCGGCCCGCGTCCCAGACGGCGCGCGGCAGGTCGAAGGCCGTCTTCAGCCGCGTCGTCAGGCTGACATTTTTCAGCGCGCCGACGCGCACTAGTTGCAGGGGAAATCCAGCCGCCGGTACCAGTCGGTTCTCGATGCCGCGCGCGGTCCCGATGAACAGGACCTCGGCGCCATAACTTTTCTGGAGTTGATTGGCGATGGCCAGCGCCGGGATCACATGTCCGCCCGTCCCGCCGCCCGCCAGGATTGCGCGCATCAAGTGACTATAAACCAGAAACAACTGGCCACAGATTAGACGGACTCCTCGGACAGGACAAGAAGACTCACGAAATCCGTTCACATCGCTGCAAATCCGCCGCGATTTATTCCGCCTGCTTGGTGATGTTCAGCAGCACGCCGACGCACGCCAGCGTCACGAACAGCGACGATCCCCCATATGACACCAGCGGCAGCGGAATCCCCTTCGTGGGCATCATGCCCAGCACCACGCTGATGTTGATGAACGCCTGCAGCACCACCATGCTGGTAATTCCAACAGCCAGGTAGCGGCCGAAGACGTCTTCGGTGCGCCAGGAAGCGCGCATTCCGCGCCACAGGAAGATGGCGAACAACGCGACCACGAACATGGCTCCCACCAGGCCGAGTTCCTCCGCCGTCACGGCGAAAATGAAATCCGTGTGCGGCTCCGGCAGGTAGAAGAGCTTTTGCTTGCCTTCCATCAGGCCCGTGCCGGTCACGCCGCCGGTGCCTACTGCAATCAGCGACTGAATGATGTGGAAGCCAGTCTTCTGGCTGTCGGCATAGGGATTCAGAAACGCCAGGATGCGGGCGCGCCGAAAACTGACGTGAAAAATCAGAAAATACAGCGGCACCAGCGAAGCTGCAAAGGCGTATGCGAAATAGCGCATGCGCATCCCGGCCACATACAGGATGCAGGCTGCGATCGCGGCACAGGCAATGGCCGTGCCTAGATCCGGTTGCAACACGATGAGCCCCAGAAACACCAGCACCGGCGCGGCCGCCGGCAGCAGCGTGTTGCGCACGTCATCGATCGCCTTCGCGCGGCTCTCGAGGAAATAGGCGAGAAACAGAATCAGCACCGGCTTGGCCAATTCGGAGGGCTGGAACGAAAACCCGCCGGCGTGAATCCAACGATGCGTGTTGTGGGAGCGGTCGAGAAAGAAGACGGAGATCAGCAGCAGCGTGGTGAACCCCATCAGCGAAAACACCAGCGCGGGATGCTTGTAGCGCCGGTAGTCCACGCGCATGGTGACGACCATGGCCAGGAGTCCCGCCACCGCCCAGATCAACTGCTTCGACAGGAATGCATAGGGCGAACCGAACCGCTCCCGGGCCATCACCGCCGACGCCGAAAACACCATCACCAAACCTACAAACACCAGCAGCATGGTCACGGTAAACAGCCAGCGATCGACACTCACGCGCTTTGCCATGGGACATTCATTTCACCACGGCGACACGGAGACACGGAGAAGGAATTGTGGATTGTTGAATTCTGAGTGTTGATTGTTTTGGTTCAGGGGATGCAATTGTCACCAAGGAGGGACGGAGCCACGGAGACGAAAGGAGATCTCCCGCTCTTCACCGTGTCTCCGCGGTGAAACGCATTTCAGACCAGCGTGCGCACGATCTCTTTGAACACCTGCCCGCGGTGCTCGTAGTTCTTGAACTGGTCGAAGCTCGCGCAGGCTGGTGCGAGCAGGACCACGTCACCGGGTTGCGCCACAGCGTTGGCCTTGCGGAGGGCGTTCTCCAGGGTCTCTGCGTGCACGACTTCGGCGTTCTTAATCTGCGACTCGATTTTCGCCGCCGCCGCGCCGATTGTGTAGACACGCTTTACGCGCTGGCGAAGCAGGTCGTTGAGCACGGTGTAGTCGCTGCCTTTGTCCTTGCCGCCGAGAATCAGGTGGATGTTCGCCGGGAACGACTCCAGCGCCTTGATGGTCGCGTCCACGTTCGTGGCCTTGGAGTCGTTGTAGTAATCGACGCCGCGGATCGTGGCCACAAATTCCAGCCGGTGCTCGACCGCCTTGAAGTCGCACACCGCCTGGCGAATCTTCTCTGGCGCGCAACCCATCAGCGCTCCTGCGCACACCGCGGCCAGCACGTTCTCCAGATTGTGCGCGCCTTTCAGCGGAATCTCGGAGACCTGCATGATCTCGCGTTGAGACGTTTTGGGTTCACCCCGGCCATCGCGGAACACGATGTTGCCGTCGCGCACCCACGCGCCTTGCTGCACTTCTTTCTGCCGGCTGAACCAGAACACTTGCGCGCGAGTGCGCGATCCCATGGCTACGCAGGTGGGATCGTCGGCGTTGAGCACGGCGAAATCACTTCCCTGCTGGTTTTCGAAAATGCGCGCCTTCGCGTCGACGTAGACCTCAAACGTTCGATGGCGGTCCAGATGGTCGGGCGTGACATTCAACACGACCGCAACTTTCGGGCGGAAGGTCTGAATCGTTTCCAGTTGAAAGCTCGAGATCTCGAGCACGATGACAGTTTCCGGCTGGGCGCGCTCGGCCAGCGAAATCGCGGGCGTACCGATGTTGCCGCCGACCAGCGCGGGAAAGCCGGCGGCGGTCATGATTTCGCCCGTAAGCGTGGTGGTTGTGGTCTTGCCGTTCGACCCGGTGATGGCGACGATTGGCCCGGGCAGGAACTGAGCCGCGAGTTCGATCTCGCCAATCACAGCCTCACCCAGGGCGCGCGCCTGCACCAGCGGCGGCGCATCCACCGGCACGCCGGGGCTGACCACGATAAGATCCTGGCCACGAAAGGTACGATCGCCATGGCCGCCGGTCTCGACCGTGATGCCATGGTCGAGCAGAACGGGAATCTCGTTGCGTAGTTCGTCGCCGCTCTTGGTGTCGGAGACAGTCACGTGCGCGCCATGCGCCTTCAAAAACAAAGCTGACGCCACCCCGGACTTGCCCAGGCCTACTACAAGCACGCGTTTTCCGTTCAGTTCCATTGAATTCATTTCACCACAGAGTCACAGAGCCACGGAGAAAACCGATAATTTTATTTCTTTGTGCCTCGTTGTCTCGATGGTGAAGTCTTCCTATCGCAGCTTCAGCGTCGTCAGCGCGAACAGGGCGAACACCAGCGATGCGATCCAGAAGCGCACGATGATCTTCGACTCCGACCAGCCCAGCAATTCGAAGTGATGATGCAGCGGCGCCATCTTGAAGATGCGCTTCTTGCGCAGCTTGTAGGAGCCGACCTGCAGGATCACCGAGATCGCCTCGATCACGAATACGCCGCCAATAAAGGGCAGCAGCAGTTCCTGTTTGATGATGACGGCGACCGTGCCGATCGCGCCGCCGAGGGCCAGCGATCCCACGTCGCCCATGAAGACTTCCGCGGGATGCGCGTTGTACCAGAGAAATCCAATCGACGATCCCACCATGGCCCCGCAGAAGATGGTTAATTCGGCCACTTGCGGCATGCGCTGCAATTCCAGATAGGTCGCAAAGGTCGCGTGGCCGCTGACGTAGGTAAGCACAGCCAGCGCGGCCGCCGCGATCACGGTGCATCCGATGGCCAACCCGTCGAGGCCGTCGGTGAGATTCACTGCGTTGCTCGCCCCCACAATCACGAAAGCCACGAAAGCAATAAAGGGCAAGAACGCGAGAGGCCATATGTGCGGATATCGTTCAAGCGTGCCCACTACCAAGTCCGGATGAAACTGCTTGAAGAAAGGTACGATCAGTTTCGTGGAGTACATGCCGTAGGTCTGCATGGCGATCAGCATGGAGGCGATCACGATGCTGGTGGCAATCTGCAGTCCTAACTTGGCGCGCCCGGTCAGGCCCAGATTGCGGCGACGGGTCACCTTGGTGTAATCGTCGGTGAATCCGATGGCCGCGAACGCGCAGGTGGAGAATACGGCAATCCACACGAAGCGGTTGCTCAGGTCCGCCCACAGCAGGGTGGGAACGACGATCGCAATCACGATCAGCAGTCCGCCCATGGTGGGCGTGCCGGCTTTTTTCTGATGGGCCTTCGGACCCTCTTCGCGAATGTATTGTCCGATCTGGAAGTCGCGGAGGCGGCCGATGACCAGAGGGCCCACGATCAGCGCGGTAAACAGGGCGGTGAGGCTGGCGAATGCCGTGCGGAAGGTGACGTAGCGAAAGATGCGGAAGGGCGCAACATAGTGTTGCAGCTTGACGAACAACAGCCAGTAGAGCAATCAGCCTCCGTCCATCGCACGAATGTTACCTTCACCACGGAGACACAGAGTCACGGAGAAAAACGAGAACTTGATCTTCTCGGTGTCTCCGTGCCTCCGTGGTGCAGAATCGTCGTCGTAATTCTTAACGACTCGAGTCGCGTAGCACCTTCCACTTCTCTAGCGCCTTCTCGAGCTTCACGCCGCGCGACGCCTTTAGCAGCACCACGTCGCCGTCTCGCGCCTCGCGGGCTAACCACTCACCGGCTTCCTCGGGCGTCGCAACAAACTCGGCTTGCGTTCCCGCGTGCCTTGCGCCGTCGACCATCGCCTGCGCCAGCCCTCGCACGCCCACGAGAACATCAATCTTCTTCTCGGCTATATGCTGGCCGGCGGCGCGGTGCATCTGTTCTCCTGCCGGACCGAGTTCAAGCATTTCTCCCGCGACTACAATGCGACGCCCAGCTTTCATCGCTGCCAGGGCTTCGACCATGGCGTGCAATGCCTTCGGATTGGAATTGTAGCAATCGTCGATCACGGTGATGTTACCCAGTTGGAGAACCTGCCCGCGTTTGTCTGGGGGCGCGAGAGTCACCAGCGCGCCAACCACTTCCGACGGCGTCAGTCCGCGAGCCAGGCCCACGGCCACTGCCGCCAGGGCATTCCGCACGTTGTGTTCGCCGACCAGCGGCAAACGCGCGTGCTCGCGCCCGCCTGCCATGACCACGTCAAACTCCGAGCCTTCCGCGCCGCGGACCTGCACGTTCTCGGCCCGCACATCGGCCGTGGCACTCGTGCCATAGGTGACGACTTTACCTCTGAAGTCGCGCCCGAATTGTGAAACGTACTCGTCGTCGGCATTGAGCACGGCCGTCCCACTGGAGGGGAGCGACTCAATCAATTCGTACTTGGCTCGCGCAATGCCGGCGAGCGAATCGAAAAACTCCAGGTGTACGGGGGCAACGTTCGTCACCACACCGATCTCCGGCCGCGCAATCTTCGCCAGCGCGCGAATTTCGCCGGCATGCGACATACCCATCTCGATGACGGCTACGTCGTGCTGCGGTTCCAGTTTCAAGAGCATGAGCGGCAGGCCAAAATGATTATTGAAGTTGCCTTCGGACTTGAGCACGCGCAAGCGCGCGCCGAGAACATGCGCGACGGCCTCCTTGGTCGTGGTCTTACCCGCGGAACCAGTGATGCCAATCAGGGGCTTGCCCCAGACTTTCCGCACCGCGGTAGCCAGCGTTTGCAGCGCCACCAGCGTGTCGTCGACGGCCAGCAGGCGGGCCTTTTCGGGATAGCGAAGCAACTGATCCTTGCGCACGACCGCTGCTGCTGCGCCCTTCTCCAGAGCGGCATTGACGAAGTCGTGGCCGTCGAGTCGCTCGCCTTTGACTGCGAAGAAAAGTTCTCCTGCTCCAACCGTGCGCGAGTCGATGGAATAACCCTGTGCAACTTCCTCGCGATCATCGCTCGGGCGTACAGCCGAGGCAGTTGGCCCTACGTGCGGCGTGGCAGACATAAATTCGGCGATTTTCGCCAACGTCAACTTCATGCCTGGTTCCCTGCGGAGCGCGCCTGTTCGCATTCGAAGCCGGAGGCGCGCAAAGCATCGCGAGCCACTTCGACATCGTCGAAGGGATGCGATCCCTCGCGCGTGACCTGCACTTTCTCGTGACCTTTACCCGCAAGCAGCACAATGTCTCCGGGGCGCGCTTCTCCGATCGCCATCGCAATCGCTTTGCGCCGGTCGACTTCGACACTGTACTTCACACCCGTCTTCTGCAGCCCCACCAGCGCGTCGTTAATGATTGCCCGCGGATCTTCGCTGCGCGGATTGTCGGAGGTGAGCACCACAAAGTCGCTGCCCCGCCCGGCGGCCTCGCCCATCAGCGGACGCTTGGCGCGATCGCGATCACCTCCGCAGCCAAACACGGTCACCACTCTCGCGGTTCCTCCGCCGCGCGAGACGAATTCCCGGGCCAGCGCCGTGAGATTGCGCAACGCATCGTCGGTGTGAGCGTAGTCCACGACCACGGTGAACGGCTGCCCGCAGTCGACGCGTTCAAATCTTCCCGGCACATGCGTGAGCGACTCGACGCCGCTTGCAATCGCTTGCGATGCGCAGCCGCGCGCATAGCATGCGGCCGCTGCGGCCAGGATGTTGTAAACATTCACGCGCCCGATCAGCGGAGAAAAAATTGGGATCTTGTCCTGCGGCGTGGCAATGTCGAAGCGCGTGCCGCGTGGGCTGATGTCCACGTTTTGCGCATGGAAGTCGCCGCGCTCCCAACCGTAAGTCAGCACGACGGCGCTGCGCTTGCGGCTGAACGCGGCCAGCTTCGCGCCATATTCGTCGTCAAGGTTGGTCACCGTGGCGCGGGGCGCATCGGTGCCACAGCCTTCGAAGAGCACTCGCTTGGCGGCGAAGTATTCGTCCATCGTCTTGTGATAGTCGAGGTGATCGCGCGTCAGGTTGGTGAACACCGCAACGTCGAAGGGCACTCCGAACACGCGCTCCTGCGCAAGAGCATGCGAGGAGACTTCCATGACTGCATCCGTCGCGCCCAGTCCCAGCGCCTCGTTGAGAAGGCGAGCCAGTTCGAGCGCTTCCGGGGTCGTATGCGGCGCAGGATAGACGTGCCCGGCCACGTGATATTCAATCGTGCCGATCAAAGCGCTCTTGCGCCCGGCGGCGGTGAGGATCGACTCGATCAGAAACGCCGTCGTACTCTTCCCGTTCGTGCCAGTTATTCCCGTAATCGCAATCCGCTCGGCAGGGCGCTTGTAGAAATTCGCGCTCAAGCGTGCCAGACGCTCGCCGCCCGTGCGGCACGACGGCCCAGGCCACGCCCTCGCGGGGCTTCTCGGCCGGCGAGTCGGTGACCACCGCGACCGCTCCGGCCTGAATCGCCTGGTCGATGAAGCGGTTGCCGTCGGACGTCTCCCCGTGCATGGCCACGAACACGCATCCTGGCTTAACCCGGCGCGAATCGTATTCCACACCACTGACGCTTGGGTCCCCGTTCTGGGCGAGGACCTCCGCGCCATCCAGCAGATGTTCGAAGGTCATTGCTGGGAATTATAGGGCACGGAGAAATCGGGCGTTGCCGGGGCAAGTGCCGCATGTGCCCATTCCAGCGCGGCGGCGATTACCAAGGTCATTTTTCGAGGGTCGCCGATGCGCGCTACATTACTCTCATGAGCACCGGAACCGGTCCTGCCAAATACCACTGCGCACAGTGCGAACAGCCGGAAGACAGCTGCCAGTGCGAGAAGTACTGCTGCCTGTGCCAGTCCGTGATTGACATCCGCCTGTGTGCAGACGGCCTCCTCTACTGCACACCCTGTCGTGAAGCCTGCGACTACAAGACCTCAGACTAGCAGACGGTTCCCGCGCTGAAAATAAAGCGGCGGTGTATCGCCCTCTGCAACTCTCTCTTCGGCTGCTCCCTCGATTCCCAGCGAACATCTTGTCGTGCTGAAGATGGGATCTCTGCCTGATAGGCCAGGAAACCGTACCGCACAATGATTTGGCAGGCCCGGTGCTTTTGAGGGAGAATGGTTTGTTTGACCTTTTGTGATTGTTTTCTGCCCTTATTGAGGAGACCCCATGGCGACCACGATGCACGTCAGCGACGTAGCCGAGTTGCTGAGCGAAGGCCGGACGCACTTCAATCTCTCGCCGGCGCTGCTGGTGGAGCACTCCATCCGGCGCAACGAGGCGAAGTTGGCGGCCAACGGAGCCCTCGTGGGTTATACCAATCGCACCGGCCGGTCTCCCAAAGACAAGTTCATCGTAAAGGATGAGACCACGACACACACCGTCGCCTGGGGCGGGGTAAACGCGCCCTTCGAGCCGGAAAAGTTCGACGCGCTTTACGCCCGGGTGATGGAGCATCTGCGCGGACGGGAACTTTTTGTGCAGGATCTTTTCTGCG
This sequence comes from uncultured Acidobacteriaceae bacterium, assembly GCA_963791515.1. Taxonomy (GTDB): domain Bacteria; phylum Acidobacteriota; class Terriglobia; order Terriglobales; family Acidobacteriaceae; genus Sulfotelmatobacter. The sequence continues at coordinate 54,735 of CAWBSS010000017.1, forward strand.
GCGCCGATCCCGCGTACCGCCTGTCGGTTCGCATCGTCAACGAATATGCCTGGCACAACCTCTTCGTGCGGCAATTATTCTTACGTCCAACTGCGGAAGAACTCAAGAATCATCATCCGGAGTTCACTGTCATCTCGGCCCCCGAGTTCAAGGCGGATCCCAAACGAGACGGCGTGGCGTCGGAAGTTTTCATCCTGTTGAACTTCACGCGCCGCACTGTGCTGATCGGCGGAACCTCTTACGCAGGCGAGATGAAAAAGTGCATCTTCAGCGTCATGAACTTCCTGCTGCCTCCGCGGAACGTGTTCCCCATGCACTGCTCGGCCAATGTTGGACGCGACGGGGTGAGCGCATTGTTCTTCGGGCTCTCGGGGACGGGCAAGACCACGTTGTCGGCCGACCCCTCGCGCGATCTGATCGGCGACGACGAGCACGGGTGGAGCGCCGACGGCGTCTTCAACTTCGAAGGCGGATGCTATGCGAAATGCATCAAGCTTTCGAAGAAGAACGAACCGCAGATCTGGAACGCACTCCGCTTCGGCTGCGTGCTCGAGAACGTAACACTCGATTCGCACACGCGCATTCCCGACTACAACGACGACAGCAAAACGGAGAATACTCGCGCCGCCTATCCCGTGGATTTCATCGACAACGCCGTGATCCCGGGCATTGGCGGGCATCCCCGGAATGTCGTGTTTCTCACGGCGGATGCGTTTGGCGTCCTGCCGCCGATTTCGAGGCTGACGCCGGAGCAGGCCATGTATCACTTCCTGTCGGGCTACACAGCGAAGGTTGCCGGAACCGAAGCCGGTGTGAAAGAGCCTTCAGCAACATTCTCAACGTGCTTCGGATCGCCGTTCCTTCCGCTGCCTCCGAAGACTTATGCCGAAATGCTGGGCCGCCGCTTGCGCGAGCACCACGCGCAATGCTGGCTGGTGAACACCGGTTGGCAGGGCGGCCCGTACGGCGTGGGTAAGCGCATGGATATTCCTCACACGCGAGCCATGGTCGACGCCGCCGTAGAAGGCGAACTGATCAGGGAAGAATTTGAGATCGAGCCGACGTTCGGATTCAGCATTCCCAAGGCATGCCACGGCGTGCCTGCCCAGGTATTGAATCCGCGCAATGCCTGGCCGGATAAGGCCGCCTACGACAAGGCCGCCGAAGATCTGCGCAACCGCTTTGCCAGGAACTTCGAGAACTTCGACGCTCCGCCGGAGGTCAAGGCAGCGGGACCGAAGGCGCAGCGATAGGCGTGCGCTGATCTCGTGGGCAGCCGGCTTCGCCCTGGCTGGACAGCCGAGGCGGCTGTCCCCACATCAGCATTTTATGAGCATTTTGTGGAAACAGCCGCCCTCGGCTGTCTGCCGTGCGTAGCACGGCCTCTATCTACAAAGTCACCTCCATCTGCAGCGCTTCGATCATTCCGTTGAGCGCGCTTTGGGCCGCATCCCGCTTCTGCTGCATCTCCACGATCTCGCGCCGCAGAGACTGCACGCGATCTTCCTGCTCGTTCAGTTCGCGGACATAGCGTTCCACCAAAGCTTTTTCTTCGGCACTCCCTTTCAGCGCCTTCATGTTCTCGCGGACCCGCTGCTGATCGTCCGAGATGCTGGACACCTGGGAGCGGCGGCCGGTAATCACCGCTTCGATCACGGCGATGTCATTCTTCTGGGCAGCGATGCGCCGTAACGCTTTTTCCACCTCTGGATTGATCATCTTCTGGTCGAGGAAAAATTTGATTTGGTTGTCGGTCACATTCGTCAGCTGATAGCTGTTCATGATCGGCCGGTATTCTTTAACCAACAAGGTCGTGGTCTTCTTTGGTTCCACGGTGAGCCGGAAGCGGTGGAAGGATGCGGAACTCTCCGCCGGCTTCTCGTCGTCCGTGAGTTTCCAGCCCGGGCGCGCCGGATGTTCAATCACAACTGCCCGCGGTGACGTGTCGCGATTGCGGATGCTGTAAGTATTTTCCTGACGCTCCTGGGTCGATTGCGTCATGGTGCCGTGCGCGATGATCACCTTGGTGACGCGCTGATTGTCGGCTTTTTGTTTGGCATCGACCAGCACGCCGAGGTCAGCAGCATAGGACAGCAGCCGCTTCTCGCCCGGCTTGATCGCGTCCATCAAGCCCTCGCCGGCGAAGGCGTCGCCCTCGAGCACATTGAAGCTGCCACCGTCGAGTGTGAGATCGCTGGTGTTGTTCACCCACAGGGCGCGCAGGACGGAGCTGTCGGAGGGATTCCATACCGAGACTTTCTCGGCATCAATGCGCGATTGCAGGATGGGCACCAGCGCCGACTGATTCTTGCGGATGGTGACACGATCTTTGAGCTTGTACTCGAACAGGTCTCCGAGTTCGCGGGTCTCGCCTACGGTGGTCCCGGCTTCGAGCGTTTCTGCCACTTCAGTGGCGTCGGGGCGAGGCACGCCGCCGCCCACACGAAAGATTCCACCACCGACACCCCCACCAGCGCCTAGACCGAAGCCTGGGCCGCTGCCTGAACCAACTCCCCCGCCACTACCACTGCCAATCCCTCCGATGACTCCTCCCATTTGTCCTCCAGGAACCCCACCCGGAACCCCGCCGACCACGCCCCGCGGAATCGCCGCCGGCGCGCCATTTTCAACTTCCGTTTGCTATCGTCGCCTCGTGCGTCTGCGGCGTGAGCATCGCATTCTCCGGCAGCGGCACCACCGGCCGCCGGGTGTAGTAGGGCTGCGATAGTTCCTGCACGAACGACTGCGGAGCGCCCGCGACCAGCGACAACTCGACGTCCCTCCAGTCTTCGCCCACCGTGTTGTCGACGATGGCCCATCCCTGCAGCAGCGGCTTGCCCTCCGTCGGAATCACGATTCTGTAGGTGCTCTTCCACACCGGCACTTCGCTGATGTAGGTGACCAGCAGGTTCCGCTCGCCATCCCCGGCGGTAGATATCGTCATGCGCCGGACATCCTGATCGCGCGTCGATGCGACCAGACCAAGGTACTTGCCTACCTCTTCGTTCACTTCTTTTTCCGCGACCCGAACGCTGGTGGAAGGCGTCAGGTCAAAGATGCGCACCTCGCCGCCGTCACTGACGACGGAGATTTGCGTCAGGGTGATTTTCTGGTCGCCCTTTCCGGCCACGTCCCGATCCTCAATGCTCAACAGGCGTCCCGAAGCGCTCTCCGAGCCGTTCCGCACCTCCATCCGCGCCCCGCGCAGGGCGTCGAGAAACTGCGCCGTGGTCGGGTTTTCTCCGACCGGCAGCCGCAGCGAGCCGAGCCGGCGCTCCAGCGGTGCCGCCGAGTTGTAGCTCACGCCGGTGATTCGTCCCTTGCCCAGATCCAGAACGGTGAGCGACTTCAGCACATCGTTCAGTTGGGCAGTGGTGAAGTCCACGTTAACGTCCTGGCTGCCGCGAACATGCCCTGCGTGTTCGAAGTAGCCAACCCCATTCTTGTAGAGAATGACGCGAGTCACCGGCAGGCGAGCAGCCGATTCCGGCAGGGCCGCCGGGGTGGAAGATTGGCCAAGGGAAAATTGGCCAGATGAGACTGCGGCAAGCGCCAACCACAATACCGCGGTTTTCTTGAAACGCATGACTCCTCCGTGAGGGCGGGTCCGCCGTCAAACCAAGCAGAGAACGTCAAGGAAGAGAACGAGCGGCGCCGCTGCTCTTGCGTGAGACGACCCTTCGTAGGTTTAGACACCTGAGCGGAGGCATCTGGTGCCGTGGATGCGACTGCCGTGTTTTAAGATGGCCGAGGGCCTCAGCCGGAGGTTTGGCGCGGCGCAGCCGGGCTTCGCCCAGGCTGGACACCCGAGGCGGCTGTCGCTCTGTGATTAAATCAACTTATGTTCGCCCGCAAGATTCGCGTGGAGTATGAAGCAAACGGCCGCAGGATTCCCTGCCCTCTCAAGTGGCTCGACAGTTTCGCGATGCGGAACTTTACGAACGCCAGCGTCTTCGACGACACTCTTCCCCTTTCCGACGGGCAGATGGAGATCGGGTCCAGCGTACCTATAGATCAACTCAGGGACGCAATGGAGGACTGGTTCCGGCGGAAGGGCTACCTGCCCAAGGAGTCGCGCTTGTCACTGGCGGAGAACTTAAAGACCGGACACACTACCTGAAGTCAGGGTTTTCCTGTATACAAATGCTTTGGGAGGCGAGTGATAATTCGTTGCCTTTATGGAAGATGCGGCAAATCTCGCAACACCGGGAGGTACAGTGGGATTCTTGACGCGGGACGAAAACCCGGCAACCCCACCTGATTGATAGATCTCATATATGACGCGACGTTGGCCAGGTTCAATACGGCCATTCAGTTGCATTTGAATCCGAGGAGGTGCTTCATTGAGCTACAAAGGCTTGCAGCTGTCCCCCCAAGCAAGCACCCACGTGGTCCGAACAAGAGTTGCGATTCAGGATCCATGGTGCGCTTCAGTTACAAGTTCGCGAGAGATTGAGTTCTTACCCTCCTGGATGGAGGACGAAGTTGATTGTGAAAGCCTCGACCGCAACGGTGTAATCTCAGGGCTGGCGCTCGCGGTCGCTTTCAGCGCTAGTTTCTGGGCGGGAGTTGCGTTTTTTGTCACGCGCGTCTGGAGATAGACGGATTTTCAATCGAGTTCGCAAACCAAGCGAGGTCGAGCGACCAGCGCCGCCCTCGTTTGTACATGGGGCGCGTTCTATTTGTCGTAACGCAGCAGCGCCATCACGTCGTAGTCTTTGAGTTTGTCGCGGCCCTTCAGGAATTCCAGTTCCACCACAAATCCCAGGCCGACGATCTCAGCGCCCAGAGAGGCTGCCAGTTTGGCCGTGGCTTCGGCGGTACCTCCGGTGGCCAGCAGGTCGTCCACGATTAGGACGCGCTGACCTTTCTGGATGGCGTCCTTATGAATCTCCAGCGAGTTGGTACCGTACTCGAGGGCGTAATCGTATTTCACGCACTCGGCGGGAAGTTTGCCTGGCTTGCGCACGGGTACGAATCCTGCGTTCAGACGGTAGGCCAGCGCCGGGGCAAAGATAAACCCGCGAGCCTCCATGCCCAACACCAAGTCAATGTCTTGCGAGATGTAGTGCTCGGAGAGCTTGTCGATCAGCGTGGCGAACCCGGTCTTGTCTTTCAGCAGAGTCGTGATGTCGTAAAACAGAATCCCCTTCTTGGGAAAATCGGGGATCTCACGAATGAGTTTCTTTAAGTGGTCTGCATCCATGGCCGGGACAGGTGACATCTACCACGCTCCTTCAATGCGAAATGAACTCAGTCCAGCGACCGAACTGGCGTCCGCTACTTCGACCGCATCCACGCGCGCCGCGCGTGGCCCGTCGCGCAGGCGGGAATGCAGTCCGGAGAGCTGGTCGCGAGTCCCCTGGGCATGAATTTCCACGCTGCCATCATGATTGTTCCGCACCCACCCGGCAATGCCGAGCATGTGCGCCTCGCGTTCGACAAACCAGCGGAAGCCGACGCCTTGTACGCGTCCGCGCACCAGGAAGCGGCGGGCGTAGGTTGTATTTTCGGTGGAACTCATGTTTGAAGGTTTCAGAGTTTCAAGGGGAACCCGATGGCATCGACTTTGAAACTTTGAAACCTGAAAACCTTGAAACTTATGCTCTCGACAGGTACGCGCCTTCCGAGGTATCGACTTTGATCTTCTCGCCTTCGTTAATGAATGGTGGCACCTGCACCACGAGCCCGGTCTCTGTCTTCGCGGCTTTGGTCACGCTGGAAGCGGTAGCGCTCTTCAGTCCAGGCTCAGTCTCGACCACCGTCAGGATCACGGTCTGCGGCAGTTCGATGCCGACCGCCTTGCCGTCAAAAAATTCGACTTTGATTTCGAGGTTGGCGATCAGGTAATCCACGGCGTCGCCCAGGATTTCCTTGCTGAGATGAGTCTGCTCGTAGTTCGTGGTGTCCATGAAGTAATAGCTGTCGCCGTCGGCGTACAGGAACTGCATCTCGACTTCGTCCACGTTGACCTTTTCGATCGGATCGGGCGAGCGGAAGCGGTGTTCGAACATGGCCCCGGTGCGCAGGTTGCGCAGCTTGGCCTGAATGAAGGCGCGCAGGTTACCGGGCGTCCGGTGTTCGACGCTGAAAACGGAGTGCAGATCATTGTTGTGCTTGATGATCATGCCAGGACGAAGCTGGGTGGCAGGGATCGACATCGCTTGAAAAACTCTCCTTGTACGATTGCGGTTTGTGAAGCCGGCGGAAGGCGGGCAGGCCACAAGTTCCGCCGCCACGAGGGCTAAAAGATTATTTTACACTCAGGTGCGCCGGAAAAGAAACCTTCCCGCCGCCGAACTCATCGAAGATGGGCGGAATGCACCCTACCCGATTGCATTCGCCGAGCCCGCGGACTAGGACTAGAATTAATCAGGCCGGATCTCGGCGCAGCTTTCGCAAATATGCCCGAACATTCCCGGGCGGAAAAATTGAGGTCTTCATCATGCGAACCGGACGTTACGAATCTTCAGACGGCAGCAACATCGGCACCGCAATTACATTCCTCTTCATTGGACTGGGAGCCGGAGCCCTGGCCGCGCTACTGCTCGCGCCCAAGACTGGCAAGCAGATGCGCCGCGACCTGCAACGTGGCTACGAAGGAGCCAAGGATACTCTCGGCGATTGGGCCGACGAGGCCAAGGACCGCGTGCGGGAAGCCGGTGACCGCGTCCGCGATGTGGCCGCCCGAGGCGCGGATCTGGCCGACGATCTCCGCGAAAGAGTAGAGCCGTTGCGCCGCGCTATCAACCGAAGCTAGGTCCGTTCTCGATTCATCGCCATCCAATCGCGCGGTGCAGAGGTTTGTCTCGGCACCGCGCGCTGGTGTACAGCGCGTGGGCCTGAGCAGCCGTTGCATCAGTACAGATGAAAATCCACCTGAACCGCAATTTGGGTCGCCACCGGCTGGCCGTTCAGAGTGGCCGGCCGGAAGCGCCAGCGGTTGACGGCCTCGATCGCCTTCTCGTCTAAGCCCATTCCTAGACTCTGCCCCACGCGGATGTCGTACGGATGCCCGTCCTTTCCCACCACCAACAGCAGCATCACGATTCCCTGCGCCTTAGCCTTTCGGGCTTCGTCGGAAAAGCTCGGCTCGGGGTTAAAGATCACCTGCGGCACGGTCACGCCCATTTTTCCTGCCGGATAAATTCCCGCAGGCCCGGGGCCGAATCCGGGCCCTGTTGATGGTCCAACGCCATCACAACATCCCGGTCCGACCCCTCCGGGACCGCCCGGACCATTGGACAGCACTCGCGAAAATTGCGACATGGGATCGCCAATTTGCCCACCCTTCGGTAACTGAATATCCGGAGCCACCCGCACAGTCTCCTCAACCGGAAGCTTCGGCGGTTCCTTCGGAAGGATCACCGTCGGGGGCGCGAGTTGAGGATCGAGCGAAGCCTTGGGGAGATTGCCGCGCGAGGCCGGTAGCGGGTCATGGTTGCCACCGCCGCCACCATTGTGTCCCGAGAACACTAAGGGCAACTCGTTGAACTTGGGTAAGTGGCTGGCGATCTCGGGGGTGCTGCGGATTACACAGCTCGTGAAGTAGATGAGCACGTCCGACGATCGCAGCCTGCCCGAGCAGCGAGAAGACGAAAGTCTCGCGCCTGGCGCGATAAGGTCCGTCATTTTGCCCTGAGAGGATGGAGAAGATATTCGGGCCCGGTCCCGGAGATGCAGCGGTCATGACGCGCTCCTGCCGACGAGTTGTCTCAGCCGATCTCAGCCCAACTTGCCGTAAGACGCACGACCGCCCGAAAAGGATTTCCGGAACGGAGACTCTAGGAAGCACGTTCACCCAAAGATGGCGGACAACATTCCTTTGACCCGCCGGAAGAAGCCGCGGTGTTCAGGCTTGCTTTGCTTCTCCGGAAGTGGGGACTCAACCACAGCATCGAGATGCACCTGGCGGGCCGGCGAATCCTCCACCGGCAAGTCTCGGGCGGCCTGCACGGGCGCCGGTAAGGCGCTGGCTGCGCGGTTCTTTGCGGTAAACACTAACGGCGCATCCACCTGTACGTGAGCGTCGTTCGCCTGAGAAGGCGGCAAGGACGCGGTCTCCGGCCCATTCGAAAGCCTTGTGTTAGAAGCGGCCGCTCCTAAAGCACCATTTTCAGCCGACGGGGGAGTCTCACTTCCGCCGATGCGCGCCTTGGCCGGCAATTCCGCGTCGGGCACGTTCGGTGCAAAGGGAGCCTCAGCCCGCATGAGCGGCGAAGGTGGAGGACATCCGCACTCCAGCGGAACGTCGGTGTCGACCTTGTCGATCTGTCCGGAGTGAAACACCGCCTGCTCGGTCGGCTTGACCTGGTAAATCCGGTCTCCCATCAACTCAGAGACAATTGCCGATGAAGTATTGTCCTTTAGCGCCCGCACACAGGTGTTGCCGTGCGCGTCGGCGCTGATGGCGTAGTGGAATTCTCCCGGCCCGGCAAACAGGATGCGGAAGTCCGGAGTGAGCACGGTGTCGGCCGATGCCCGCAGCGTGTAGTGCGCCTCGATCGCGCCGGTGCTCAGGCCGAGCATCAGGTCGCGCTTGGTCTGCGAGGGCGTCACCGAAACCGTCGTGCCCGGGCAGACGCGAAGTTCGCCTCCGCGGGACAAACGCAGGATCGCCGTATCAGAACCGGCCGTCACCGCCGATCCGGAACCGATGCGGCTTCCCGCCAGCACCAGGGCGCCTGCCCCTCCGGTCACCGGAACCACAGCGGGAGCGGCGCCTAGCGACATGCCTGGCACAGTGGGCGGCTGCAGCGGCGACGACTTCTTACCCGCGTTCATATCCCCAGCCGGCTTGAGACGTACCAGCAGGCGAGTGCCCGCGCCATCCCAGGAGTAGCCATAGGGCGCGAGCAGGTCCAGAACGATGCGCGTCACCGGAGGTTTCTGCTGGTATTGATCGACGCGGATGGCGAGGATGTTTTCTTTTTGAATCGTGATCCGTTTCTGCAACAATCCCAAGCGCGAGTTGGGAAGATCGATGACCAGTCGCGGCGGCGAATCGAGCGTCTGTATCTCCGGTATGACCGGCCCGCCACTGGAAAGAATCTCAATCACAGGCACGCCGCGTTCATGAATGATGCGGACGCTCCTCACCAGCGGCGGCGGGCCAAAGGTTTGGGCAGCAACCCCAGTAGCAATCAGCGCCACCACCATCATTGAGCACACACATCTGAGAGCAGGTCGCGGCAAGCAATCCCTCGCTGGAAGCTTTGAAGGAAACATATCACCTGCGATGGATGCGAGAGAAGTGACTCCAGAAAACGGCGTCGGCCCTCAGACCTCAGACCTCGGCTTTCTGGCGTGCCGGATGTTGGAAAACTACCGCCGCCGTCCCGGCGGGTGGGAGCTTGCCCTGAGCGAAGCTGAGGGGGCGGGCGTCCTCGTGAGACGCCCTCGGGAAAACCGGCAAGAGGCCAGCTCTACGCCGACCCACGCGGCAACAATCAAGCAGTCACGGTACTTGCAAGGTACTTGTACGGAACACCTAGAACGGTGAGGTCTGAGGTCAGGCTTCCGGCAGAAACTCGTATTCTTCAATGACGGCAGCGACAGCCAGTTTGCCATCATCTCTTCCGTCCTCAACCCGCACCACGCGCCCTTTGCATTGCACGCGGATGCTTTCAGTCAGTGTGATTTCGGGCGGGAGAGTCAAGGTGAATCCAATCGGCGATCCCTGGGTGACAACGGACTCCAAATAAAAACAGATGCCGCGCGCGCTGACGTCACGAATCTGGGCAGGATGGGTGGCGTTCTCGTGATCGACGGTGACCGGTACGCGGAGCGGGAAGCGTCGTGCCGCCCGCTTCTCCTGCTGGGACTCAGCCATGCATCCTCCAAGTGGCGCTAAATAGCATCTGCAATGATTAAGAGCATGGCGCGCGAGAGTATTACGGTCAATACCACCGTTGGGTCAGCAGGTGGCCCTTTCAGGGGGGAGAAGCACGAGTTCAGATTGCAGATTGCAGATTTGAACTCCGCGGATCGACAATCTGCAATCCTGAAATCCGCAATCTGAACTCGTTTCTCCGGTGTAAGCTGATGTCAGGAGCAGCCGACGCTTGATTTTCGTACTCGACAACTACGATTCGTTCACCTACAACCTGGTCCAGTACATCGGAGAGTTGGGCGCGGAAGTCGAGGTTCGCCGCAACGATCAGGTCACGGTGAGCCAGGTCGAGAACATGCGGCCCGAGCGGATTGTCGTCTCCCCGGGCCCTTGCACGCCGCATGAGGCGGGCATCAGCATCGATCTGATCCGCCACTTCGCAGGGAGAGTTCCGGTGCTCGGAGTCTGCCTCGGACACCAGGCGATCGGCGAAGCCTTCGGCGGCCGCGTCGTTCGTGCCGCTCATCTCATGCATGGCAAGACCAGCGCGGTTATGCACGATAACAGAACTGTCTTTCAAGGTCTTCCCATGCCCATGACGGCCACCCGTTATCATTCGCTCATCGTCGAGGAAAAAGATTTACCCGACGAATTGGAAGTCAGCGCCTGGACCACCGAAAAAGACGGCACCCGCACCATCATGGGCCTGCGCCACCGCCGCCACGCGGTTGAGGGCGTGCAATTCCATCCGGAAAGCGTGTTGACGGATGCCGGCAAGAACCTTGTAGCGAATTTTCTGGCGCTCTGAGCATCTTTCTGCTGGCGGCTGAAGGATCACCCCTTCGTTCTTGCACTATACTTTCTGCGCTTGCTCCCGGCGCTGCGAAAGGAATTCTCTTCATGCCTGCTTCCCACCGTGACGGAAAACCTGCTCACCGAGTCGCACGCTGGCTCGGGTGGCTCATACTGGGAGGCCTGTTGGCTGGTCGTGCTGTGACGCAGACTGAGACCGCGGCAGACCGGAACAGTGCAACACCGTCTGCTGTGGCTGCGTTGCCTGACGGATCCTGGCGCTTCATCGTTTCCGGAGACTCCCGCAATTGCGGGGATGTCGTCATGCCCGCGATCGCCGCGCACAGCGTGCAGTTTGCTCCCAGTTTCTATTGGCATCTGGGCGACCTGCGCGCAATTTACAAGATTGATGAAGACATGAAGTTCGAAGCTGAGAACCACGGCCAGAGTCTTGCCTGCGACGTTTATCAAAGACGGGCCTGGAACGACTTTGTCGAGAACCAGATTGCCGCCTTTGGCAGCCTTCCTTTCTATGTGGGCATTGGCAATCACGAAGTGATCCCGCCGAAAACGGAGGATGCCTTCAAACGACAGTTCACCGACTGGCTGGACCAGCCCGCGTTACACGCCCAGCGTTTGCAAGACAAAGAACCGCCGCACCCCGAGCCCTACTATCACTGGATTCAGGGCGGCGTCGACTTCATCTATCTCGACAACGCAATGAACATTTTTTCCGACGACGAGCTCGCGTGGTTCGCGCGCCGCCTGGACACCGCGAAAAGCAATCCCGAGGTGAAGAGCGTCGTCATCGGCATGCACGAAGCGCTGCCCGACAGCATCGCAAATTCCCACAGTATGGGCAACAACGCGGGCGCCCGCCCTAGCGGCGAGAAGGTGTACAAAGCTCTAACTAGTTTTCGCGACCAAAACTCCAAGGCGGTCTACGTGCTTGCCTCCCACTCGCATTTTTATATGGAGAATATTTTCGACAGTCCCGTACTGAAGCAGAATGGCGCCAAACCTCTACCCGGATGGATTGTCGGAACTGCCGGAGCCGTGCGCTATCCGCTACCGAGCGCCGCTGCGCCCACCGCGAAGAAAGACGTTTACGGCTACCTGCTGGGCACCGTTTCAGCGGACGGCACGATTCAGTTTTCATTTGAAGAAGTGCACGACTCCGACGTTCCGCAGTACGTGCGGCAGCGCTATCCGGCGGCGCTCGTCCCCTGGTGCTTCGCCCATAACTCGCAGAACACAGACCCGGGTGTTCCGGACCTTACACCGCGTTGCGCGCCGGCACCGGCCAGCCCAGCAACGCCCTCGCACTAGGACTCCGGATAAATCCTCAGGGCAGGCTCTCGGGACGGTCGGCAGAGCCTGCCCTGAGCGAAGTCGAAGGGATGCCGGCGCTACCTTACGGCTTAGTCTCTTGCTTTCTCTACTGCGCGCAGCACGGCTTGCGCCTTATTCATCGACTCCTGAAACTCGCTGGCCGGATCGGAATCCGCGACAATTCCCGCTCCCGCCTGCAGATATGCTTTCTTGCCCTGCATCAGCAGGGTGCGAATACCGATGCACGAATCCAGATTCCCCGCGAAATCCGCATACAGTACCGATCCCCCATAGACCCCGCGGCGCGTGGGCTCGAGTTCTTCGATGATCTGCATGGCCCGCACCTTCGGTGCCCCGCTGAGCGTTCCCGCCGGGAAGCACGCGGCAAATGCGTCGAGCGCGTCCAGGTCCTTGCGCAACGTGCCTTCCAGCGCCGAGACCAGGTGCATCACGTGCGAGTACCGCTCCACGTACATCAGATCTTTGACCTTGACCGAGCCGTATTCGCTCACGCGCCCCAGGTCGTTGCGGCCCAAGTCGACCAGCATCACGTGTTCGGCGCGTTCCTTTTCGTCGGTTCGCATCTGCCGTTCGAGCCGCAGATCTTCGGCTTCGTCGCGCCCGCGCGGATGTGTTCCCGCGATCGGCCGGTACTCCAATTTGCGTCCCGTGACCCGCACCAGCATCTCGGGAGAAGAGCCGAGAATGTGCGTCTCGCCCATCCGCAGAAAATAAAGATAGGGCGAGGGATTCACCTGACGCAGCGAGCGATACAAATCAAAAGGCGCAACCTCAGGAGTGAAGTCGAGCCGCTGCGAGAGCACGACCTGAAAGATGTCGCCCGCGGCAATGTACTCCTTGCAGCGTTCCACGCTGCGCAGGAAAGTTTCGCGCCGCGTGCCGGCATGCACCTTGAGTTTGCCCGCCTTGGCATTGGCCGACTTGCGCCAGAGAGCCGGGCTGAGTCCGGCCGCGAGTTGCAACTCCAACGCGGCAATGTCACGAAGCGCGCGGTCATAGGCGCGCCGCGGGCTCTCGCGCGCAACGTCGGCGGCGGCCACGATGTGAATCTGGTGCCGCAGGTGATCAAACGCCAGCAGCCGGTCAAAGAACATCAGTTCGGCGTCGGGCAGCGCCAAGTCATTATTGGCATGATCGCCAATCTTTTCCAACTGCCGAACCACGTCGTAAGCGAAATATCCGACAGCTCCGGCCGTGAACGGAGGCAGTCCGGGAACGCTGGCAGGACGATGCTCCCTGAGCAAGCGCTTCACCACCTGGAAAATGTTTTCCTGAACGACTTCGCGCCGGCGTCCGCGTTCAATCTCCACGATTCCCTGCCGCGCCTTCACCCGCATGTAAGGCCGCGCGCCGAGGAAGGTGTAGCGCCCAATCTGCTCGCCGCGCTCCACGGATTCCAGCAGGAAGGCGTGCGGCTCTTTTTCAGCGATAGCCAAAAACGCGGAGACCGGCGTGAGCAAATCAGCGCTGACGGATTTCACCACCGGGATGAGCGTGGCCTCTCGGGCCAGCCGTGAGAATTGTTTGAAGTCCGGTTGCAGCATCGTTTGGGATCCAAACCGCGGCTTCGGCGCTCAAGCTTTCAGAAACTGCTGAACGCAGGGGAACGCGGGGTTTTTATTATAGGGGAGGCTCGCGATAAGGCAGAATGTTTGCGCATAGGTTGCTCCGCGGCGCAACATGTGGTGCAATTCATTCCCATGAATCGTCGAGATTTTATTCGCCTCACTGCCGCGGCCTCGGCAGCAATTTCTTACCATCCACTCAGTTTCGCCGAAATCAACCCGAGTCCTTCCTTACGGCTGACCCTTCGCGGAGACCGACTCGGCAACAAGATCGGCGACGACTCCACCGGCCTAAGCTATGAATCGGCGCAACTCGGGAATCCGCATTTCTTTTCTGGCGGCAATACACAACTGGCGGGCTTTCTGCGGCAACTGGGAACCTCCGGCGTTCTACGAATCGGAGGCAACACCAGCGAGTTTTCCGACTGGACTCCGAATCCCGCAGAGAAGTCGTCCACGCCGAATGTTAACGGCATGCTCACGCGCGACAAGGCGAATCCCGCTGCATTTGCAATGGCCGTCGGTCCCGATACTGGGCACAAGGCACCTGCGCCGGTGAACATCACGCCCGAGGCCATCCGCAATTTAAGGGAGTTCCTCGACGCCTGCGGTTGGAAGTTGATCTATGGCCTGAACATGGGCACCGGCAACGCAGAGAATGCAGCGGACGAGGCCGCCCACGTAATGGACGCCGCCGGTTCAAAGCTGATCGCATTTCAACTCTGCAACGAGCCCGATCTTTTCTTTCGCAACGGAATTCGCAAGGCAGATTATGACTTCAAGCAATTTGCGGTTGAATGGCAGCATTTTTTCCAGACCATCCGCGCGCGTCTTCCTAACGCACCCTTCGCTGGCCCAGATACGGCGTACAACAACGAGTGGCTCGTCCCCTTCGCAAAGCAATTCAGGGACGAGGCGATGTTCCTTTCGCAGCACTATTATGCGGAGGGTCCACCGACCGACCCGTCAATGACAATCGAACGCTTGCTCCGGCCAAATCCCAAGCTGCAGAGCGAGTTCGAGGGCATGAAGGCAACAATGCAGGAATCTGGACTGCCCTTCCGACTGGCGGAAACGAACTCCTGCTACCAGGGAGGCAAGCCGGGGGTTAGCGACACTTTCGCTTCCTCGCTCTGGGGTGCGGACCTGATGTATCAACTCGCATCCGCGGGTGGTACGGGCATCAACTTTCACGGCGGCGGTTACGGTTGGTACACCCCGATTGCGGGAACGCAGGAAGATGGATTCCTGGCCCGCCCAATCTATTACGGCATGCTTCTTTTTGCGCAGGCCGGCGCCGGGCAGTTGGTGGAGAGCAAACTGGAACCGCCAGATCGGGCGGCCCTGCTGACGGCTTATGGCCTGCGCAGCGACCAAGGAGCAATCAAAGTGGCGGCATTCAACAAGAACACGGACCGCGGCGTTCGCCTTACCATCGATCCGGGACAGCGTGCCCAGCGGGTAAAGTCGCTTCGTATGCACGCTCCGCGAGTGAACGACACAACTGATACTACCTTCGGCGGCGCACCCGTGGGCGCGGGCGGCGCATGGTCGGCCGCGCGCGAAGATACGCTTCCTGTTGAGAACGGAGCTGCGGTCATTGAACTTCCGGCAGCAGGCGCGGTCCTGATCACGTTTGAACCGGAATGATCCTACCGGTAGTGGCAACCATTCCTGCGCGTCTCCCCTTCCTACCATGTGCCCACTCGCCTCAAGACGCCAAACTTTAGTCACTTGTTGAGCGCTGGACAAACGCTAAAATCTTGAATATCCCGAGTATTATGAACATTTTGGCCCTCTGGGGCTCGGAGATTACGACCGAGGTTTATGCGAATTAAGTTTTGGGGCGTGCGCGGTTCCACGCCCACTCCACAGGCCGAGAACCTGCGCTATGGAGGCAACACCTCCTGCGTCGAGGTGCGGATTGGAGATCAAATCTACATCTTCGACTGCGGCACCGGCTTCCGCGTGCTGGGGCGCGAACTGGAACGCGAGTTCGGCGACCGGCCGCTCTCCGCGCATGTCTTCGTCTCGCATTTTCACTGGGACCACATTCAGGGTATGCCTTTTTTCCGCCCGTTGTACAACAGTCCCAACAGCCAGTTCATCTTTCACTCTTCCACGCAAACCCACAGCCTGGAGCAGGTTTTTGCCGAGCAGATGGCTTCGCCCTACTTTCCCGTCAACCTTGACCAGATGAAGGCGAAGCGTGATTTTTACGACATCGAAAATGGATGTATGCCCATGGGCGAGGGCATCCAGATCAAGACGGCGTGGCTGAACCATCCGCAAGGGTGTATGGGGTTCCGGGTAGAGACCAAACAAGGTGTGCTGGTCTATGCCACTGACAACGAACCCGGCGATCCCAACTTCGACAAAGCGGTGCGCAGGCTGGCCGAAGGCGCCGACATCCTGATCTACGACGCGCAATATCTTCCCGAAGAGTACGCAGCCCGGCGCCGCGGCTGGGGACACAGCCACTGGCGCGAGGCCGTTAACGTCGTCATGGAGAGCGGCGCCAAGGAATTGATCCTCTACCACCACGACCCGGACCACACCGACGCGATCGTCGACAAAGTCGTCGCGGACGCACGCAACTACTATCCCAAAGTTCGCGCCGCCGCCGAGGGGATGGAGATCGTTCTGTAGGCAGAGGATCTTTCCTCAGCGCGAAAGTACCGCGCGAGGCTTCTGAGTCTGCTTCCGCAGTGGTTGCTGCCCTCTAGTGTCCCGCGCCCACAGCGCCCTTCATTCCTACGGCTTTCTTGAGCGCGAAAACGATCGGCACACAACCGAAACAGACTAATGCCAGGTACCGGAAGTCATCCACGTAAGACCACAGACGCGCCTGTCCGTCGAGAGCCTGATTGATCAGTCCATACGATTGCCGCAGCGCCGTAGTAGACGAAGAGCCCTGCGCGCTCAAATACTGTTGCATTCCCCCAATTGCCCCATGAACCGTAGCCCGTCCCGGAGACAGCGAAGCCGCCAGTTCGTTGCGATGCAGTTGTTCATGGCGGGCGACAATCGTATTCACCACCGAGATTCCGATGCTGCCCCCGATATTGCGCAGCAGATTGTAGAGTCCGCTGGCATTGCCGATTTCTTCGTTCTTCAGAAAGGCCATGGTGGTCGTCGATAGCGGGACGAAGACGCATCCCGAGCCGAAGCCGCTAATCAGAATGGCCCACAGAAATGTCCATTGCCCGATGGAAAGGTTGAGTTGGCCGAACCACAAACTCGCAGTACCGAACAGAGAGAATCCGAATGCGATCAGCCAGCGATTATCCATCTTCGCCGTCAGGTACCCGATAAGGGGCATGGCGACAATCGCTCCAATGCCGCGCGGACTCACCGCCCAGCCCGCCTCTAGCGCGGTGTAGCCCATCAGTTCCTGATAGAAGAGCGGCAACAAGGTCACCAGGGCGTAGATTCCGGCGCCAAACAGGCCAATGAGCAGGCATCCTATGGCGAAGTTGCGATGCCGGAAGACGCGCAGATTCACCAACGGCTGCTTGTGGCGAAACTCTCGAATGAGGAACGACACCAAGCTCGTCACCAGGATGGCCGCTGCCCAGCGAATCCAGGTTGCGCCAAACCAGTCGTCCTCCTGTCCTTTGTCGAGAATGATTTGTAGACAGCCGAGCCACAGGGCCAGAAGTCCTAACCCGATACCGTCAAACTTGCCGGGATGCGCCTCTTTGACATACGGGGGATCTACCACATACCGCGAGATCATGAACACGGCGAAGATGCCGACCGGAATGTTGATGTAGAACGCCCACCGCCAGGAGTAAGCGTCGGTAAGCCACCCTCCCAGCGTTGGCCCCAATACCGGCGCGACCACTACCCCCAAGCCGAACGCGGCCATGGCCAGCCCGCGCTTTTGTGGAGGGAAAGTTTCGAGCAGAATCGATTGCGAGAGCGGCTGCAGTGCCCCTCCGCCCGCGCCTTGCACGGCGCGCGCAATCAGAATCCAAGCCAAACTTGTGGCCGTGCCGCAGGCGAAGGAGGAAATCGTGAAGATTACGATGCAAGTGATGAGAAATCTCTTGCGCCCGAAGCGCAGTGAAAGCCACGAACTGGCCGGCAAAATAATGGCATTTGCTACCAGGTAGCTGGTTAGCACCCAGGTAGCTTCGTCGTTGGTCGCCGACAAACTGCCTGCGATGTAGGGAAGCGCGACGGCGGCAATGGAAGTGTCCAGCACTTCCATGAACGTCGCCAGCATTACGGCGACGGCGACCAGCCAGGGATTGCCTCCGCCTGGGGCGGAACCGCCGCGTGCCGGTTGCGGAGTCATTTCTTTCTGCCCAAGCCTCAGCCCCCGAAAGCAAGTACAGATGCACCGGTGGGGGTTGAGGTTTCAATGTTGTTTGGGTTGCCAGTTTACGGTTGGGAATGGCTTGAAAGGTCGTCGGCGTTTTGAGCGAATATGGTTGCGGAGTGAACACACCCCGTACTCCTTGCTTCCCAACCATCCGCCCTCATATACTCGGAACGTTTGCCCGCCCCCGACCGGGAACCTCCCGGCGACGGCCCGCACCTGATCTGCAATTATTCCGGAGACACTTTATGACGACGATGACGATGGACCCGCACGTGGACAAAGAAAGCAATCCATGGGAGTCGCAGCGGGCGCGTTTTGATCTGGCTGCCCAGAAGCTCAACCTTGACGAGGGTCTGTGGCGCGTTCTGCGCTATCCCAACCGCGAACTCACGGTCTACATCCCGGTGCAGATGGACGACGGACACCTCGAAGTCTTCACCGGCTTCCGAGTGCAGCACTCCATCGCGCGCGGCCCGGCCAAGGGCGGCATCCGCTACGCTCCCGACGTCACCCTCGACGAAGTTCGCGCGCTAGCCAGTTGGATGACCTGGAAGTGCGCTGTGGTCAACATTCCCTTCGGCGGAGCCAAGGGCGGAGTGATCTGCGACCCGCACAAAATGTCGATGGGCGAAGTCGAACGTATGACTCGGCGCTACACCTCCGAACTGATCGAATTCATCGGCCCGGAAAAAGACGTTCCCGCCCCCGACGTCAACACCAACGAACAGATCATGGCGTGGATGATGGATACCTACTCCATGCACATGCGCCAGACGGTAACGGCATGCGTGACCGGAAAACCCATCAACATCGGCGGCTCCCGCGGACGCCGCGAAGCTACCGGCCGCGGCGTGATGATCGTCTGCGACGAGGCCTGCCAGAAGCTCGGCCTCAGACGCGAAACCTCCCGCGTTATCATTCAGGGCTTCGGCAACGTGGGTTCTAATGCCGCTCTGCTGATGCATCAAGCGGGATATAAGGTCATTGGCATTGCTGAGGTCGGGGGCGGTCTGCACAATGCCAACGGCATCGATCTGAAGGCGCTGGTGGATTTTCGCCAGAAAAACGGAACTGTCCACGGATTCCCCGGCGCAGAAAAATGCGATGCCGCCGACTTACTCGTCGAAGACTGCGAGATTCTAATTCCCGCGGCCACCGAAAATGTCATCACCAGCCGCAACGCCGACCGCGTGAAGTGCCGCATCCTCGCCGAAGGCGCGAACGGACCTACAACCTCCGCTGCCGACGACATCCTCACCGACAAGGGCGTCTTCGTGATCCCCGACATTCTGGCCAATGCCGGGGGCGTGACCACTTCGTATTTCGAGTGGGTGCAGGACCGCCAGGGTTACTTCTGGAAAGAGTCGGTGGTCAACGAGCAGCTCGACGCCATCATGAAGTCTTCGTTCGAAGATGTGGTCCGTTATGCCGAGACTCACCACGTCAACAATCGTATCGCCGCTTACATGCTGGCGATTGACCGCGTAGCGTACACTATCCGCCAGCGGGGGATCTACGCCTAGCGGGACGACGCCTCAGAGCGGTACCTTGGATTGAATCATGTCGGACTGACAGCGTTGGATTGATTTTGTTTTGTGGAAGGGCACGGCTTCAGCCGTGCCGTAAAAGCCTCGAAAAGAGTCGGGGCTTTAGCCCCGGTGGTTGCAAGGAGGACGTATGAAACTCGTTGAACGAAAATTGATGACGCAAATCGCCGTACTCGTCTTCGCACTCTCCCTGGTCAGCGGATTCGCAACAGCGCAGGCCGCAGAACCCGGCTCGAAGCCTGAAGCCATGGCCGGTCAAATGGCTAAGCCTGCCTCCACCGACAAGCTCGACATCAACACCGCGACCAAAGATCAGCTGAAGGCTCTGACCGGAATCGGCGACGCCTATTCGCAGAAGATCATCGACGGCCGCCCCTACCGCACCAAGCTCGATCTCGTGCAAAAGAAGATCATCCCCCAGGCCACCTACGACAAGATCAAGGACTCGATCATCGCCAAGCAGGCGAAAACCGGTAAGATCGCGCCCGCTCCGAAATGAACCGATAGCCACAGAGGACAGACACAGGAGACCACAGAGGGAAACTCTGTGCGCCTCGGTGACCCTCTGTGGCTCATTCTTGCTGTCCCTGCACTTGTGACGTAGTGCTTCAGATGCAGTAGTGCTTCAGATGCATTGCGTTCCCTCTTGCCGTGGAGGATAATCAAAACTAGAACCCGTCTGGCCTCTGGAGCAGCCCGAAGTGTGAACCTGCCCAACTCCATCACGCTCATCCGCATCTTCAGCATCCCTCTGCTGATGTGGATTCTTTCCAGCGGCCGCTTCAGCAGCGTGAACGGCGAGAAGGAGTTGCTGGCCTCGGCGATCTTCATTATCGCCTCCATGACCGACGGGATCGACGGCTATCTGGCCCGCAAGCGCGGGCAGATCACCACCATGGGAATTCTGCTCGACCCGCTGGCTGACAAGCTGCTGATTGCGGCGGCCTTCATTACGCTCGTGCAGTTGAATCCCAGCCTGGTTCCGGCCTGGATTGCTGTGATCGTCATCGGACGCGAATTCCTGGTAAGCGGTCTGCGTTCCATTGCCGCCTCCGAGGGCTTCACCATTGAAGCCAGTGAACTCGGCAAGTTCAAAATGGTGGTGCAGATTGTGTCGGTGGTGGCGGTTATCCTCGACCACCGCTGGAAAGAGTTGCCCGTCTACAACCACTACATCTTCCCCATCCACTGGATCGCATATGTTGCGATCTGGTTCATGGTTTGCGTTTCGCTGGTGTCGGCGATCGACTACTTTGTCGCCTTCTGGTCGAAAATCGATCGGCGCGTGGTCAAGCGCCGTCGCCGCGCCTTTATCCTGAGCCGGCGCAGAAAGCCCGTGCCACCGCCGCAGGCGGACCGCGATGTCGCGACCTCGATCTAGTCCAGTTGCTGTGGCATCTGGCGATTTCTCCCAAGGTGAGTTCTCGCCAAACGAGCGAGCCCTCCTGCTTCGCCTCGCCCACGACTCCATTCTCTCTGCGCTCGAAGGGCGCGAGATCCCGCTCGACCCGCCGACGGAGCATCTCGCCGAGCCTCGCGGCGCATTCACGTCCCTTTACTTGCGCGGTGAGTTGCGAGGGTGCGTGGGCTATGTCCTGCCCGTGAGCCCCGTCTATCGTGCAGTGGCGGACACCGCTCGCGCCGCCGCATTCGAAGACACGCGCTTCCGTCCCGTGACCCTGCCGGAAGCGTCCCACTTGGAAATCGAGCTCAGCATCCTGTCGCCTCCGCATCCCATCTCCGCCGACGCCGTCGAAATCGGACGCCATGGCCTGCTGATCAGTATGGCTGGACGTCGCGGCCTGCTTCTGCCGCAAGTGCCAGTGGAGCACAACTGGGACCGCACGACTTTCCTCGAACAAACCTGCCGCAAAGCCGGGCTTTCACTGGATGCGTGGCAAAAGGGCGCGACCATTGAGGCCTTCACCGCCGAAGTGTTCGGGGAAAAAGGGCTCGTCCCAGAACCGATCGCCTGAATCGGTCTGGGAAGGGCACCGGCTTCAGCCGTGCCGCCAGCGTCAACTTTATTCGCGCGGGCTTTAGCCCCCTGAGAACTGCCATGAAACCTCTGCGCCGCCTGTTCCGCTGCGGGGTATCTGGCTCGACTCCAGGCGAACCCGGGGTCAACGAGCGTAAATACCTGGTTTCGCCAATCTAGCTTTTCGTCAGCACCGACTTGAGGCGGCCAACGATGCTTTCGAAGGTCGGTTTGGGGGAAGCAGGACGACGAGGATCAGAAACCGCGATGCCTGGCTTCATAAGTCCTTCCCCGCGGCAACCGCGGCGGCTTTCTCTGGCGATGGAAGCTCGCGCGGTGATTCGCTCTGCCTTTCCGGTTTCGCGCCGATTGCTGGGCGAGCTTTTGTTCTGTAACTCTGCGACCAGATGACGAAGACTAGAAATGCGACGACAGCCACCAAGATGATGTGCATGACCTCTCAGTCTAAGATTCACGCGCACGCGCGATCTGTGATCCAGACACGCCGTCGCCATAACGAAAGTGATGGACCCGACGGGGCTGAAGATATACTCGTCGATTCGTGGAGATCACTCTGCTCGGTTTGAATCATGAACTTCAATGGAAAGATCCGTCTGGGGTACGGTCACGGGTTTTGAGGAGATGGTTTGCCCGTTTTGTGGTTATAGGTTCAGGGCTGGAAGCAGTCACAGCAGAGTCAATGAGTGTAAAGGCCAGGTTTCGCCACCTAGCTTTGTCATTAAGATGACATATTAATGCAATCGACTGATATGTAAACCACTTGGCGGATGACTTACTGTTTATGCGTCGTGCATTGCCACATCCTTTAGGGAATCCCATAATGGCTGCCTTCACCAAATCGCGGTGAGGAGTAGAGGTCCAGTTCAATGAAGCTTTTCCTAAGGTCGGTTGTTTTGGCGGTACTAACGATCTCGGCGTACGCGCAGACGACTCAGCCGAGCGCGAGTGAGTGGTCTGCGAAGTCGAGAGCGGCGGAAGACGCAGTAGCGAGTAGGATCGAGATGATGCGCGCCGCAGCCAAGCGTCCCCCGCTGAAACGCGTGAATCCCTCGATGAGGGAGCTAGAACTCGTTTGCACCGCCGCGCTTACTGGGCGGATGGTTGGCGACTCGATTATGGGCGGTCTTGAAACGTACGCGACGGACGACCTCTCAGCCGAGATCGCACCTTTCGAGGAACTGACGCTGGGGCGGGATTATCCTGTGAAAAAGTGGCCGAGATACTCCGTGATCGTTGAGCTAAGCGCGAACAGCACACCCGAGCACCCCAAGTATACGGTAGGAGTTGCGCGCCGACCAAGTGCGGCTTCGGAGTTCTTCGCCCCGGTTTTCTTTGACGTGCCATTCAAGGGTATGAACAAGTGGAAAAAGCAGGTTGTTCCAGATTGCAAAAACCGCAAGAATTGAGAGTTCAAGATAGCCGATTGGCGATCGCGGTAGGGACACCAGTTGCCCGGTGCCCCCCGCACAGACCCGGACGGGCGCTCATTAGCGCATCCGGTTCTTATCGCGGATGATTAACGGCCAAGCGAACAGCTTGTCCGCACACTCGCCCACCCGTGGGACACGCGCAGTCCCGCACTGAGTCGGGTACGTGTCGAATGGAAAAGTGTTCTCCTTGATCCGCAGCCTTCCCTCCCCACTCTCCGCCGACAACTGCTTGTCTTTGTTCGAATGGTTCATAGGTACTACGCCGCAGTGTGACTCCTCGCAGACGTACACGCGGGCCGTGCGGCCTGAGCCTTCGCCCGCCGACCTGCTACCCAAGTGGGCCACAGGTGTCTCCGAGGTCTCCCGGTTCTCGTGCATGAAGTTATCTAGGCGTGCCGTGGGGTCTTCGACCACGCCGGACTGAACAGAAACTCGCGCTGTCGCTCCTGTCCATGTTGCCTTCCGCGCATATTAACCGCGTCGGCGTCCGGGTTGTATGTTTTCGCGGCTCAATGGCCACCCCGCCTATCCTCTGTCTACGCTTCGCTGGGTCCCTCGCGGTAGCAACGCAAGACTCGAGGCCGAGTGGATCGCTACTCCTTTCTCGTAAGAATTTTGCATTCTCTGCTTCATGCCGGTTTATCCCGGCGCACTAATATCCCCATAACACTCAAAATCCTCTTGGCAGGCGAAGAGACGGCGCAAGCTTGTGACATCGCATGTTTTGAACAACTGACAGAAACAGATGCCGTCATGGGCTAAACTCATTCACGTGAAAAAGTCACCAGTTGCTGCCACGAGGCGGTACCATCACATCGGAATTCCCACTACCGAGCGTCGAGAAGGTGAACGCCTGATCGAGCACTATGCGACGTTCGTGTCTGGATATGAAACGAGCGCCTACGGAATCGAGTGGATGCGGTTCGAACCTGAAGCGCCGGTCCCTGAACTTGTGCGTACTGTTCCGCATGTCGCCTTCGAAGTGGCCGATCTCTCCGCTGAAATCGCCGGAAAAGAGATCCTTATTGCGCCCAACTCACCCTCACCGGGCGTGACCGTCGCTTTTATTGTCGAGAATGGAGCCCCAGTCGAGTTTCTCCAGTTTGATAAGAAGTGATGCTTGAAAACCGTCAATGGGGTTGTGGCGGATCGTTGGCGAAAAATCCCCATAGCGCTCAGTGACCAGCGGTCAAACGTGTAAGCGCCTGTTCTTAATAGTTGACAGCCCTGTGCGATATTTGCGAGACATGTACGTTCATTCCGAGGATTTGCCACTTTATCGGAGCCGAATTAGCGCGGCTGCCGGAGACTGGCTGACCGCCGTTCAAAACGCTGCCCAAGTCAGAACGGTGACACCTCGTCTTTGAACCTGACCTTGGAAGAAGAAGTCTTCATTCGAGGATGCATAGCTTATGAGAGACTGGTTCGCGCGCCCCGTTCTACACGTGACCGACGTTGACGCCTCGCTCCGCTCTTACGTTAACCGGTTCGGCTTCACGAACCCCTGGCGCTACGACGAGGACGGGAGAGCGCATGTCGCACAGGTCGATCGGCAGGGCTGCGCGCTTATCCTGGCCGACACAAAGCAAGGGGCTGATGTTCATTTCCCTGAACGTCGAGCCGGAGACGCGCCAGACCGCGGTCGGCGCGTTGGACTCGCTGCGCGCGGAACTCGAGGCCAAGGGCATTCCGGTCAAGGAGGGTTCGTGGGGCTACCGACTTCTGGTGGTCGATGATCCCGACGGCAATCAGCTCTTCTTTAACGATCCGAACGAGACTGCGTCCGGCAAGATTGCTAGAGAAGAAGCGTGATCGTCCAGCCTCGCCTCGCCGGGACCTGCAACTCGATCAGCAAACGCTCAAACCAGCGTGCGTGTCCGCTGGCTTCCATCCCGACACGCACCCTTCGTTCCTTGAGCGTCCTGTAAAACTGCTCGGCTTCTTCGCGGTGAGTCAACCGGCTTTCGCCCTACTCCCCTGTTTCCGTGTCCACAAATGCAATTTGCTGAAAGCCCGGATGATAGTCACAACCTATAATCAGCATGTTCGGCTCCTTTCCTCCGAGCCCTTTGGTTGGTTTGCGCCTCCAAAGTTTACTCGGGCCTGGGAGCCGACATTGTTAATGGAATCATTCCACTCATCTGGCCCTTTGCGCGGGGCACTTGAGTGTAAAGGCTTGGTTTCGTCAACGGCGGACTGCCGCCTCGCAACCAAACGGGTGTCCGACATCTCGCGCTTCTCGAGATGCGTAAATTTCTGCCATCACTTCGCTGGCGTCTCGGGCTTCGTGGGTTCGTCGGGCTTCGGCGCCTGCAGCGTGGCCAGCGCTTCATCCACGCGCTTCTTGAAGTCACCCTGGTCGTTGTGCGAAAGCCCGCTATACATCGACACAACACTCATCTCGCACGTGGTACCAGTCGGCACCAAGGAGACGTGGTTTTTGCCCTGGTTGACCGCTCCGATAACGGACCAATGAATGGAGTGTTTCACATTGTAGTCAGCAGTCATTTTGTCCTCGTCACTCTGCACGTCTTTGTAGTTGTCTAGATTTCCGAGGGCGACTTTGACCGCGCCCCAAAGCTCGCTGCAAGGAACGGGATAGGTAGTCTTGTAAGTCTTGTTGCCGGCACCGAACGCCGGCAGAACGAGAGCAAGCGCCAGCATAGCCACAACCACAACCGCAAGTCTCATCTTCATGATGACAGTTCTCCTTGTACGGATGTGCTTCCCGGCAGGTCAGAACGGAGCCGGAACCCACGTTTCCCGAACAAGTTAAAACTAATCCATCGAAATATCTTGTCAGTGCGCCAAATCACCGGAGCCGGTGCCCTGGGCGCAGTCGGAGGGGACCAGAAGAATTATCGGTCGTGTCATATATCGCAAAAGGGAGCACGCGAAGCTGTGATCGTCGTCGCGCGACAACACTCCGCCCGCCGATTTGGGACAAGGGTCTACTCAGTTGGCGAAATATCCCCTTACACTCATTGCCCCCTGGTGCTTCTGTGGGAGCGTCACAGAGCATTGCTCCAGGCCGCTTAACGTGTGCATTACGAGTAAATATCCGGATCAGGTTGATCCCCGCTTTCCGGGATGTCTGTTACTTTTTGTGTATGAAAACGGCGTTGTACGGACGGATCGTCTTTGGCGCGGCGGCGGTGTTGTTCGGCGTCATCGCGCTGATGTGGCACGACGCTGAAACCTGGCAAAACTTGCAACATATCTGGAGCCTGCCTTTCGGCACCATAATTGGCGCGTGTCTCATGACCGCTCAAATTGCGGGTGGGATTGGGATACAGTACCCGCGCACCGCGCGCTTGGCTTCGGTCGTACTTTGCATTGTCTATTTGTGTTTCTCGCTGGCTTGTATCCCTGACATGATTGCCGCATCGAACATCTATGAGCGATACGGTGCCAGCTTCTTCCTGTTCTTTTCCTTACTCTGCGGCGCGACTGCGCTGTACGCTGCGACTGAGGCGAATGCAGCAAGGGCAGTAGTGTTCGGCCGACCGGCACGCCTTGGACTCGGCGTCTGTGCGATTTCCTTTACGCTCGGTCAGATACTCTTACCTCGCGAAACAGCTCACCTGGTTCCAAAGTGGATTCCGCCCAACCAGATGTTTTGGGCGATCCTTACGACGGTCGCGTTTGGACTCGCAGCAATTGCCATTCTCCTGAATCGCCAGGCGCGGCTTGCGATGCGCCTGATGACGCTCATGCTGGCGCTCTTTGGCGTAATGGTTTGGGTTCCGCACCTGATCGCTCACCCGAAGGCGCATTTCAACTGGTCCGAATGCGTCCTGACTTTCCTTGTTACAGGGGCTGCCTGGGTGGTGGCTGATTCAAAGTCTTTTTGATTTTTCACTGAACCGAGCGAAAGAAGAAAATCATGCTGAGAGGATGTCCTGAAATCATTCCGCAATGCAGCCATTCTGATGGCCCACAGCCACACTCCGGCAGGATTGGTTGTTGAAATATCAACTACCCAGCACTGACATCCGTCGTTTCCAGCAAAAATAAAACCGGGGACGGTTTCCGTCCCCGGCCTCAGACTGCGCCAACGCTTCGGTGAAGATCTACTGCACCTGGTCCAGTTCTACGCCGTCCCCCGCATGCATATCCTCCAGGGCGAAGACGATCATGCCGGTCGCCGTGGTGTTCGTCACACCGATGATCACGATCTCGCCCACCGCTCTGCGCGGCAAGTCCCGCACGTGAATCACCGGACCGTTCTCCTTGGTAAACTTGGCGGGATCGAACGAAGGCGTCTTTTTCTGGCTGTCCTCGGCCATCGCGGCCTTGAACGACAGAGAATCCACCGGGTCTTTCAGGTCCACGTCATAGGAACGCACTGCGCGGAAGAAGTCGCCGATCTTCACACCCTGGTTCGAGCCGAGGTTAAGGTAAACCTTGTGCCCGGTACCCAGTTCAAAATCGAAATCTTTTCCCATTACAATGCGACCCGACAGCCTATTGCCGGCAGGCAGGAAGCGGTCAAAATGTTCCGCTGCATGGAAAGTCACGGCCTGCTTTTCCGCAAATGGAATTGTCGTATCGCCAGGATTGGCGCCGTCACAGGAATATTCGATTTGCCCGATCGCGGTCTTATTGCGCGTGTCAATGATTTTCACCCGTCCGACTTCCTCGTACGGCTGCCCGGTTTCTTTCAGCAGTTTCTTTTCCCCGGGAAACATCTCATACTCGTTGACGTCGCGCAGAGCGCGCACAATCTCGTACTCCGCGCCGGTGCTATATCCGGTGCCCTGAAGATAGACGATGTCGCCACGCGTGAATTTCGTCGTGGTGGGCGTTTGCAAGCCTCCCGCAATGTAGTTGGCGTCCGGTAGAGTTTGCTTGCTGATGAATCCGGCGCAATACAAGTCGGCGTAGGTGGGCGTCTGAACCCGCTGGGTGGGAAAGCTGGCCGTGGTTGGCGAGGTTCCCTGAGGAGCATCGACAGTTGTAGCGTCCGAGCCGCTTTGCGCCCAAACCGCCGTCGCGAGAAACAACACAAACAGTCCTGTTTTCTTCATGTTACCTCCGGGAAAGGCCCGCCATGCGTTCCCTCCCTAGTTAAATGCCGGAAAAGAAAAGGCTTCAGCCGGAAGGTAACAAGCAGGTAAGGGTGGGTCAAGGTTACGAGGGTGTTGGGCACCCTGGAGCAGAAGTTTTTTCTCCAGTACTATTAATCCGTTGTTGCATAAGTAATTAAGGCCCTGTAATAATTCGCCGTCATTCAGTGTGTGCCCCGAACCGGGCTGTCCTTGGAAAGATGAATTCCGCTCCCCCTTACGCGCCCCGTCTTCTACCCCTGCGACTGCCACGGGTCTGCGTGGCGGTCATCGGCTCTGACCCCAACGAAATGGCCGAAAAAGCCGAGCTCCTGGTCCGGGATAACTCCTTTCTGGAGTTCAGGTTGGACTATCTTTCCAAGCCGGGCCTGGCGCTTCCTAGGATCAAACGCTTCCTGGAGTCCCATCCTGGGACAGTCGTCATTGCCACCTGCCGCCGGGCCGCCAGCGGGGGAAAGTTCCGAGGCTCGATCGCCTCGCAGTTGGACCTCCTCGGCAAGGCTGCGGCCGCAGGCTGCCAGTTGGTCGACGTCGAGCTGCAAACCGCCGGCAAGTGCAAGCCCGAACAACTCCAGAAACTCCGCACCCGGGCTGCGCTGATTCTCTCCTTCCACGATTTCCGCGCCACCAGGAAGCTGGACGAAACCCTGGAAAAAATGCTTACCTACCCGGCTGACTTCTACAAAGTCGTCAGCACGGCAACGACTCTCGCCGACAACGTCACCATGATCAAGTTTCTGGCGCGCGAGGGCGACCGGCACTCCCTGGTGGGCATGTGCATGGGCGAACAGGGAATTACCAGCCGCGTTTTAGGCGTGCGTGCAGGCAGCGTGTTTACCTTTGCCTCCGCCGTTGCCGGCGAAGAGACCGCGCCCGGCCAGGTGACCGCGCAGGAATTGCGCAGTGTCTATCGCATCGAGCAGGTTGACGTGGCTACCCGAGTCTATGGAGTGGTGGGCGATCCCATCGCACACTCCCTGTCCCCTGCCATCATGAATGCCGCCTTCCGCCGCGAGAACGTGAATGCGGTCTACCTGGCGCTCCACGCCAAAACGCTGAAGGATCTGCTCACTTGCGTGCGCGAAATTCCCATCCACGGTATCAGCGTCACCATGCCCTACAAGGAAGCGATCCTCCCGCATCTCGACAACACCGACGCTCACACCACCAAGATCGGCGCCTGTAATACGGTCGTCCGGGCGCAGGATGGCAAGCTCTACGGCTTTAATACAGACGCTGCCGGGATCGTGCGACCTCTGGAACGCCGTCTGAATACGCTGGAAGGCGCCCGAATTCTGGTGATCGGAGCCGGGGGCGCAGCCCGCGCAGCAGTCTTTGGGCTCAAGGAAAGAGGGTCGGAAGTCTACATTCTGAATCGCACCGCCGCCCCGGCCAAGAAACTAGCCCACCAGGCTCGAGCCCGCATCATCAAGCGCCCCGACCTCAAGAAACTGGCCTTCGACGTCATCATCAATGCCACCCCCGTTGGGATGGGCAATGTGCGCGAATCGCCGCTGCAAGAGCAAGAGATCAATGCCCGCTATGTCTTTGACATGATTTACGATCCGGCTGAAACCCGCTTCCTGAAACTGGCCAAGGAACGGGGAGCGCAGATCATCCCCGGAATCGAAATGTTCGTCCATCAAGCGGCTCGGCAGTTCGAAATCTGGACCGGCAAACCCGCACCGTGGGACGAAATGTTGCGCGTGGTTATTCTCGCCCTCCAAGAGCGAACCAATCGCTCCGCAGCCGGAAAATAGGGCCGTTCGATGCCTCCCGCGAAGAAAAAGTTGCATTTTAGTCGATGCACAAAGTAATATGCAGTTAGGGGATGCGAACTTTAAGCATTTCCGGTAGCTAGACCCAGGTACCGCCCGTTCCAACCACCGCAGTATAAGCTTTGGCGAAAAACTCGACGTGAGAGGTGGCCCGGTCCGCCTCCATCCCGGTTCGGAGAGTTCACTATGGCGTGGTACGCGTATTGTCTTACCGAGCATCAAACCCTTCCCAATGGAACCCGCACTCGCCGCCCTTTCCTGTTAGAGGGCGTTCAAGGAGTGAACGGCGCTGCGGTTCTGAGCTATCCCAGTGGTGAATTCGCGGTCATCGTCAGCGAATACGACCACGCAGCAGGTGAACTTGACCACAAATCCGCGATCGACCACGCTCGCGTGGTCAGCAACTGCTTCCGCAATTCCACCGTCCTACCCTTCAAGTTCGGCACAATTTTCGATAGCGATGACGCGCTTCGCCAGGCCGTCCGGGTTAACCGGCGCGCGTTTGGCCTGAGCGTCGCCAAGCTGCGCGGAAAGTCCGAAATGCACATCAAACTAGTCGTTCGTGACGGCTCCCTGCGCGAGGCTATGATCGACATCGAACTGCCCGACACCGTCGGCGGCGACTACTTGTCTAAACTGAAGGTGAAGGCGTCCCGGGAACGCGAGCGCCAGACCAAGGCGCGGGCTCTGTCGGTCCAAGTGCACAAGCTATTCAATCCGCTGGAGGAAGAAGTCAGCTGCAAGAAGGTCGCACCCGAGGGCATGTTGATCGACATCGCCCACCTGATCGACTCCAAGAGCGTGGAAAAGTATCAGAACCGCTACAGCACCGCCGCCAAGCAGTTGAAGAACTGCGAAGTCGCGATTAGCGGCCCTTGGCCTCCCTATCACTTTCTACCCGGGAAGCTGCGCACCGTCGCCGGCAACAGCTAGACCTTCAGACCTTCCTTTTGACCCGAGCCCATGGCGGCCAGAACCCGCCATGGGCTTGATGTTTCAGGGGTCTGGTAGCGGAATGCATTGAATATGCATTGTTCTGCACTTCCAGTTTTTCCCTGATTTGCACGCTCCGCTTGCACCTAATTGTGACGTTCTAACTAAGTCGTTAATCGTCATATATTTATAGCTTCGCGTGACCCACATCACATGAGCTTCCAACTTTGGCGCGGCAAGTGCACCTTTCCTTGGCAATTAAAGAGGCCGCAAACTCAAGCACCATGACCTTCACTCTTTCTCCGCGTCACTTCCCGAACCGTTCCGGCTGGCGGAACGGCATCTTGCATCGCCTTTCCTGACATCGCCTACCAAATCCGTAGCCTCTTGAACTTGGCCCCAGCAATGGGGCCATTTTTTTTGTCCGCTGAAAATCGTGATGGCTCACACAACCCCCGGACGATGCCGACATCTGGCGTCCTGCTCCGATGCCCGGAGCATTCGGAGCGGAGTGTCCAACTCCTTGCTGCCACCCCTCCGGCAGTCCTCCAGCCGCGCTCAAAATGAACCGCGAGTGCAGCCACTTCGACCGCACTCCGGACGCATCGAACAAATTGCGGTCCCGTTGCGTACTTTTGAAATAAGGAAAACTGTGGGTGTAACCTCGCGCCACTTCCTGAAAGCGGCAGTCGCAGCGGGGTTGCAGGAAATCCAAGGCTCAGAATCTGACGACGCCAGGCGAGGACTCCATGGAAATACTCAGCCAAGATATCCGCTATGCGCTCAGGAATTTAAGCAAGACTCCCGGCTTTGCTCTGGTCGCAGTGCTCACATTGGCATTGGGAATCGGCGCATCCACGGCCATCTTCAGTATTCTGGAAAATATCCTGATGGAGCCCTTTCCTTACCCAGATGCCCAGCGGTATATGTCCATCGAGATCCACGATACGGAACGAAATGAGCCGGGCGGGCGCAGTGGGTTTAGCGGTCCGGAATTCCTGGATTACGTGGCGCAGAATCATGTCTTTGACCGAGTGATCGCTAATGACAACTTGGATGTGCTCTACCGCTCCGGAGAAGGGACTGAGCTACTCAGTGGAAATTACGTAACGCCTGGCACCTTTGAATTTCTGGGCATGACTCCCCTCCTTGGCCGGGCAATGCAACCTGCGGATTACGAACCGGGCGCCCCTCCCGTTTTCGTTCTTCGCTATAAATCATGGGTAAAGGAGTTTGGCGCCGATCCCAAAGTTATTGACAAGACCTTCGTCCTGAACGGCACGCAGCGAACCTTGATCGGCATTATGCCGCCGCGCTTCGGATGGGGCGACGCCGACTTGTGGATTCCCGAAAAGCCAAGCCATGCCCTTCAGAAAAACGTCATAGCCGGAGCGTTCAACCGTTATTGGTTCTTTATGGGACACCTCAAGCCGGGAGTGTCGCACCGACAAGCCGTAGCGGATTTGACTCTCGTTGCGAACCGGCTAGCGGCCGTCTACCCCAAGGATTATCCCAAGCACTTTACGGTGGAGATTCAATCGCTCACAGATCTGGTGGTCGGGCGCTTCCGCACCACTCTCTATATCGTGCTTGCTGCCGTTGGCTTGCTGCTGTTGATTGGCTGCGGAAACGTGGCAAATCTTCTTCTGGCCAGAGCCACCACCCGGGAGAAAGAATTTGCCATTCGTTCCGCGCTCGGCGCGAGCCGGAGCCGTTTGATTCGCCAACTCTTGGTGGAGAGTCTGATTTTGGCGCTGGGCGGTGCGGTACTGGGAACTCTGCTGTCTTGGAGTGGTTTGAAATTCATCGTCGGCCTGATGCCGCAAGACATTATTCCAGCCGAAGCGGTCATCCGCCTGAATGCGCCGGTGCTGCTGTTTGCTCTCGGCGTGACCATTTTGACGGCCCTAACTTTTGGCCTCGTGCCCGCACTCAAGGCAGCCCGAAAAGACTTGAATGAGCCATTGCGCGACAGCGGCAAGGGCCTCAGTGGCGGCTTTCGCCATGGAAAACTCCGAAACGCAGTCGTGGTTCTGGAAGTGGCACTCTCGCTCACTCTTATGATCGCCGCTGGGCTTCTGATGCGGAGTTTTGTGGCCCTGCGCGAGGTGCGTCTCGGATTCCAACCCGATCACGTCATGTCAGCCAGGCTGCCACTCCCGGTGGAACGTTATAAGACTGCGGATCAGGTCGCGGGTTTCTATCGGCCATTGTTACTGCGCCTGAAGGCACTGCCGGGTGTTGTAGCGGTCACCGAGACCAGCACTCTCCCCCCTTACGGCGGCATCCCGAGCGAAATCGAAGTTCCCGGAAAGACTCACTCGGAGAAATGGGAGTCCATCTTTCAACTTTGCAGTGAGGGATACTTCCAGGTTCTCAAGATCCAGCTTCTCGATGGCAGAACTTTCACTGAGGGCGAAGTTGCCGGAGCGCGCAAGCTCGCGGTCGTGAATCAAACCTTCGTGAAAAAGTATTTGGCCGGAGAAAATCCCATCGGCAGGCAAGTTCGCATCGCATCCCTTGCCGATTTCGAAGACAAAGTGCCGGACCCCACGTTCGAGATCATCGGGGTGGTCGTCGATGCCAAGAATCGCGGGCTTCAGGATCCTGCCGGACCGGAGATCTGGATCCCCTATACCGTCACGGGCTCGGCTTTTCGTGGCATTCTGGTTCGCACCGCCCAAGAGCCGCTCAGCATGCTGAAGGCCGTCCGCCACGAAGTCTGGACCACCGACTCCAATGTAGCCCTGACTCTCACCGGCACACTGGAGGGCTACATTAGCCAGTTCTCTTACGCCGGGCCGCGATTCGGTTTCATGCTGATGATTATCTTCGGGTCGATCGGCTTGATCCTCGTCACCATCGGCGTTTACAGCGTGCTCTCCTACACCACCGCGCGGCGTACCCAGGAAATCGGTATTCGCATGGCGCTCGGTGCACAAGGCTCCGACGTGCTCGCCATGGTGATTCGTATGGGCCTCCGTCTGGTGGCCATCGGTGTCGGGGTCGGATTGCTCGTCAGCGTCGCGTTGGGCCGGATCCTTGCGACGCAGCTGTGGGGCGTGTCGGCATACGATCCGTGGACATTGATCTGCGTTCCTGTTCTGCTCCTGATTACCGGATTTCTGGCTTGCTGGTTCCCCGCTCGCCGCGCCGCTCGAGTGGATCCCTTAGTCGCGCTGCGATACGAGTGAAGTGCTTTTGCCCAAGTATAGGAGGAGTCGGGCGCCGGTGTTCACCTTACCCTTAACCGGTTCTTTCATCTGTACGGAGTGATGAGTGCCCAGCCCGGTTTCAGCGCGGGGCTAGCGTTTGATAGCGTGCAATCGTGTAGCCGAGCGCCGCTCCAACAAACACATCCGACGGAAAGTGAGCAAGCGTGGAGATGCGAGAAAGGCTGATAACCGTTGCGAAACTGTAAGCTACCCACGGCACCCAGCGGTGGTTCTGATACCGGCAGGCTACGACCGTGGCGACGGAAAAAACACCGGCGGCGTGCCCCGATGGGAAGGAACTCCCCTTAAAGGGAGATTCGCCCCCATTAAAGAATGTATCGTTAAAAGACTCTCCGGCAGAAACATCACTCGGTCGTTTCCTGCGCGTAATTGCTTTCATCGCCAGGTCGACCACCGCGCTGTCAGCATAAGCCTCCCCGGCGAGTATTGCCGTACTCACCTGATACGAGTCATGCCGAGCATAGCCTGCAATTATGAGCGAAAGCGGAAGGGCCACCACTTCGGCCGTGGTAATCGAAGGATCAAAGACGTCGTTGATGTCGTCGAGGTTCCCCGAATGAGAACGAAAATAGGGCATCGCGTGCGGATCGGCCACGATGAGTCCCGCCGTGCCGGCTGTGATAGCAAGAGTAGGTAACCAGTAGCGCCCTTTCGCCAATTGCGTAGGGAACAGCCAAATGCCTTTCTGATCGTGGAGAAAGTCTTTTGGCAAAGACCGCCACGACACCTGTCGATCCCCACCCGGGTCGCCCGCGTGTTTTAAGGAGCGGGACACCTGCGACGGACTGTCCGGCAAGTCGGTATTGCCGTCTTGCGCACAGGCCCAATTCGGCCGACTACAAATGCCCGCGCAAAGGACGAAAGCAAGGAAGCACAGTTTTCCCCTATCGTTCATTGAGACTCTATGATGCAGTTTTCTGCCCTCAGGGAAGCCATGGGATTCGCGCGAATGAGATTATGTGACGTTTAAACTTTCAGGTTGATTTCAACATTGGCCGCTGATGGGCAATTCGGAGGTTATGAAACAGCAACCGTGACATGCTGGGCTTGATTCCCCAGGTGGGTGAGGATCAAACTCGCGTCCACCCCGAAATGACACACCCGTTCGCTGTTTCGTTCTCATGCCGGTGTCGGATACACTGCCAACGACCATGACCCAACCCCATTCTGGCTCCAAACTCATTCCGTCCACCCTCTGTGTTCTTTTGGTTGCATTCTTATTAAGCGCGGTCCACGGTCAGAACCAGCAACCCACGCCAGCACCCATGCCGTTCGCCGCGCAGCCACAGGTATCCCAGGCGGAGCAGGCGAACTTCCCTCCTCAATTGCTCGAAGAACTTTCCGCAATCAAGGCGGCGGCCTTGTCCGACGATTACGCCTACCGCCAGGTCGCCCATTTAACCGAGAACATCGGCCCGCGCCCCAGCGGATCTCTGCAGGCCAAAGCTGCCGTCGATTATGTCGCGGGTGAGTTGCGCCAACTCGGCTTGGACGTCCGCCTCGAAGAAGTCAAAGTTCCGCACTGGGTGCGTGGCGCCGAAACCGCGGAACTGATCGAATATCCCGGCCAGGCCGCCGGTACCACGCAGAAGGTCGTTCTCACGGCGCTGGGCGGAAGCACATCGACGTCCGCCGACGGCATCACGACGGACGTTGTCGTCGTCAACAATTTCGACGAACTGAAAGCCCTGGGCCACGACAAAGTCGCCGGTAAGATCGTCCTCTTCAACGAACTCTTCGACAAGCAGAAAGCCGCCGGTGGAATGGCCTTCATGGCCTATGGTGAGGCGGTGCGCTATCGCGGAGCCGGCCCCAAGGCCGCGGCCGAGCTCGGCGCAGTGGCCGCTTTAGTCCGCTCGGTGGGCAGCGCTGACTTCCGCCTTCCGCACACCGGCTTCAGTTCCCCTGCAGGAATTCCCGCCGGTGCCGTCACTGCAGAAGATGCCGACCTGATCGCCCATCTTTTCACGCAAGGCAAAGTCCGCATGCATCTCACCCTCACTCCCCAGAAGCAACCCGATGCGACCAGTTACAACGTCATCGCCGACCTGAAGGGCAGCGAACATCCGGAGCAAGTCGTCGTCGTCTCCGGACACCTCGACTCCTGGGACCTCGGCACCGGCGCCATCGACGATGCCGCCGGGGTCGTGGTCGCGATGGAAGCGGCCGAGATTCTCCAGAAGCTGCACTTGCGCCCCAAGCGCACGCTGCGGGTGATTGCCTGGATGGACGAAGAAAGCGGCGGCGCCGGCAGCCAGGCCTACACCAAGGACCATTCCGCCGAATTCCCCCACCACGTGGCCGCGATCGAAAGCGATTCCGGCGCAGCCCACCCGTTGGGCTTTAACGTCAAGATGACTCCGCACGCGGCGGAACTCTTGCGCCCCGTGCTCGGAATCCTGCAAAGCTTCGGAGGCAACGCCGTGCAGCCCAGCAGCTATCCGCCGGGAGCCGATATCGCCGCCATGTCAGAGGCGGGCGTGCCCGCCCTCGGCATCCTGCAGGACGGCCGCACCTACTTCAATTACCATCA
Source organism: uncultured Acidobacteriaceae bacterium (assembly GCA_963791515.1). GTDB lineage: Bacteria > Acidobacteriota > Terriglobia > Terriglobales > Acidobacteriaceae > Sulfotelmatobacter. Next base: position 91,132 of record CAWBSS010000017.1, read on the forward strand.
CAGCGCTGCCGACACGCTGGATAAAATTGTTCCCGTTGAGTTGCGTGAGAACGCCGCCGCCATGGCCGTTATGGGATACGCCCTGGCCAGCATGAAGGATCCGCTGCCGAGATAGGCAGAATCTCTGCGCTGGCGGATCCTTTGTGCAGTTCGACCTCAAGGTTCGACATCAAAAATTCTACTTGGCTGGACGATGGGGATAAGAGCCCCCAGGACAAAACTGAGGCGGCTCGTTTTAGAAGGTCTCCGTCGAGAAAAGGTTGGCTCCGTCGAACGCGGGCGGGCGCCGCGTGCCGCTGCACCTTTCCAGCGGTTGACGCATCTTAATTTTGGCGCTTATCATCTTCGTTTGGCCTTATCACCACGGACGCCTCCGGGAAGGGGCGTCCTCAGAGTTTGATGAGACCGATTTTTTGAAAGATCAACCGAGTGCAAGTGACCTATGGATAAGAAGAAGCTGGAAACATTCAAGAAACGTTTAGAGACGCGGCAGCTGGAATTGCGCCGCACCGTGAATCGGACCCAGGCCGACGGCCGCTCCGCCGACGAGGATACCGCCCAGGACATCGCCGACCGCGCCGCCAGTTCCTACACCAAGGAATTCCTGTTCAGCCAGAGCAACAACGACCGCCAAACTTTGCAGATGGTCGATAAGGCTCTCGCACGCATCCGCGAAGGCAGCTTCGGCGAATGCATCCACTGTGGCAAGGAGATCAACGCCAAGCGCCTCGAAGCCGTGCCCTGGACGCGCCACTGCATCGAATGCCAGGAAAAGTTGGAGCAGGGATTGCTAGAGGAAGCTCCGCGCTAAGCGCATTTGATCTTTCCAAGTAAGCACGCCGCCGGGAAATCGGCGGCGTTCTTGTTTTAACGGCGAGATTATGTGGGGACAGCCGCCCTCGGCTGTCCGCCGGGCGCAGCCCGGCTTCTCAAGCTGTCTTCAACTGAAACGGCAGCTTTCTCAGCCGCTGCCCCGAGGCCGCAAAAATCGCATTCGCCACCGCTGGCGCGATCGGCGGCAGCCCCGGCTCACCCATTCCGCCGGGATCCTCTTTGCCGCTGACTAAATGCACCTCGATCGGCGGAGCTTCATTGATCCGGATCGGATCGTATCCATCAAAATTGCTCTGCTCGACCGCCCCGTTCTTAATGGTGATCTCATTCTTCAGCGCCGCGCTCAATCCAAAAATGATCGCACCCTCGGTCTGCGAGCGCACTGACTCCGGATTCACAATCTGCCCGCAATCCACCGCGGCCACAATGCGATCGATCTTGAACTCTCCACCTTTGACCGTCACTTCCGCCACCTCGGCAAAATAACTTCCGAATGACGCGAACGCCGCAATCCCGCGTCCCCGGCCCTTCGGCAGCGGCTTGCCCCAGCCCGCCTTCTCGGCCGCCAACTCCAGCACTCCGCGCAACCGTGCCGGATCCGGGTCATCCTCGCTCTTCGCCTTCCAGTTGGCCGGCTTGACCAGCAGAGTTTTTCGGAACTGCACCGGGTCCTGTCCCGCCGCGGCCGCGAGTTCATCGATGAAACTCTCCACCGCAAAGCCGTTGAACGAATTTTCCACCGACCGCCACCACGCTCGCGGCACGGCACTCGTCACACCATTAAACTCGAGCCGCACATTCGGAATCGCGTACGGCATTTCCTTCGCGCCGCCAACTTCCTGCTGTTCCGGCGCGGCCTTCGGATCCCAATAGCCCCGAATCGATGTCGACGCCAGCGTGTGAAACCACGCCACTGGACGCCCATTCGCATCCACGGCGCCTCGCATGCGATGGCACGTCGCCGGCCGGTAGAAGTCGTGCGTCATATCGTCTTCCCGCGTCCACAACAGTTGCACCGGCTTGCCCACGACCTTCCCGATCTGCGCTACCTCCGCGGGAAAGTCGGCCATATAGCGTCGCCCGAATCCGCCGCCCATCAAAGTCGTATGCACAATCACCTTGTCGGGCTTGAGCCCCAACACCTGCGCCACCGTTCCCTGAACCCAGTCCGGCGATTGCGTTGGAGCCCACACTTCCGCACCGCTCGCGCGCACATGCGCCGTGATGTTCATCGGTTCCATCGTCGCGTGTGCCAAGAGCGGCATCTCGTACAGCGCCTCCACTTTTTTCGTTCCATTCGAAAGTGCCGCATCGACATCGCCGTCGTTGCGTATCCGCTTGCCCGGCGTTGCCGCCGCGCCTCGCAACGCCTCGCGCATTCCCTCGCTCGATTCCGAAACCGCAACCCCGTGATCCCACGTGATTTGCAGTGCTTCGCGCCCCTTCATCGCGGCCCAAGTGGAATCGGCCACTACCACGATTCCTCCGGCAGTGAACTTATCCGCACCAAATGCCGGGATTTCAAAAACATCGCGCACGCCCGCAATTGCCTTCGCCTTGCCCGCATCGAAGTGCGCCGCCTTACCCCCAAACGTCGGACACCGCGCCACCACCGCAAACACCATCTCCGGCACCCGCACATCGATCCCAAACTGCGCGCTGCCATTGACCTTCGACGGCACATCCACGCGCGCCGTGGGATGTCCAATCAATTCAAAATCCGCTTCATCCTTGAGCTGCACTTTCTCCGGATCGGGCAGTGGCAACTTCCGCGCAGCCTCCACCAGTTCCCCATAACCCGCCTTGCGATCGGATTTCTCGTGCAGCACACTTCCCTTCTTCGCTTCGCACTCGGCCGGCGGCACGTTCCACTTCGCCGCCGCCGCCGTAATCATCAACTCGCGTACGGTTGCGCCCGCGCGCCGCAGAGGCGTGAAACTTTCCATCGTGCTCCCACTCCCGCCCGTCCCCATGTGCGCATAAATATCCGGCCGCGTCTCCGCCTGCTCCACGCTCACCGACTTAAAATCAACCTCCGCCTCTTCGGCGAGAATCATCGCCAGCCCAGTCTTGATTCCCTGCCCCATCTCCGACTTCGCCACGATCAGCGTAATGTGGCCGTCCGGCTTCACATGCACATAGGCGTCAAACGGATTCGGCGCAGCCTTCTTCGCCCCCCGATCGGACTCCTGCGCACGCAGCAACGACCCCGAGAGCCGCACTCCAATCACTAGGGCTCCCGCCCCGGCGACTGCTCCTCGCACCACGAATTGTCGGCGGCTGATGGCCATGGTCATGCTCCTTTCCCAGCGCTAACACTGGCGTCAGAACTACTTGCACGATGAATAGCGCTTCGGATCCGCTGATACATGCCGCACCGGCACAAGTTCCCCACCATCGCGGCCTCGATCTGATCGTCGCTGGGCTTAGGGGTCTTCGCCAGCAGCGCCGCCGCCGACATGATCTGCCCCGTCTGGCAGTATCCGCACTGCGGCACCTGCTCTGCAATCCACGCTCGCTGCACCGGATGCGTGTTGTCCGCCGACAGCCCCTCGATGGTCGTGACCTTCTTCGTACCCACGGAAGACACGGGCGTCTGACACGCCCGCACGGCCTCGCCATCCAGATGAACCGTGCACGCTCCGCACAGTCCCATCCCGCAGCCATACTTCGTGCCCGTCAAATTCAGTTTGTCGCGCAGGACCCACAACAAAGGCGTGTCGGGAGCTATCTCGACCTCGTGCGGACTGTTGTTGATCACCAGATGAATCGCAGCCATGGAAGACTCCAGGAGCGGAGGTTGTTACGTTAGACGAGGCTATCCCAAGAACGCTTCGGCGTGCAAACACCTTTTCGCAGCCGTGGAAGAGCGCCCCTTTGGGGCCGCGTAAGGCACATCGAAATAACTGGGGCTTTAGCCCCAGCGTCTAATCCTCCGGCTTCTTAATCTCTTCCGCTGCCTCGGCCCCCGGCATCAAGTTCTTCAGCGGAGCCTTTCGCTGCTCCTCAAGTTCCGGCCGCGGCATCGGCTTGCGCGGCAACATCTGGTCGCGCATCGCCGTGTTGTAAACGAAGATCGCTTCTACGACCGCAGCCTGCGCCAGATCATCGCCCTGCAACCGCTCGTACGTATCCATGTTGGAGTGATGCGTGCGCGATATGTAGTCGAGCATATCCTGAATGAACTGAAACCCCGGAACGCCCACCGAATCGAACGCCTCATGATCGGTTCCGCCTGTGTCCCTCATGGTGATCGTGCCTACGCCCAGGTCTTTCAAAGGTTCCATCCACTGCTGGAAGATCGGAGACACGGCGGCATTCTGCTGCAAGTAAATGCCACGTATTTTTCCCGTGCCGTTGTCCAGGTTGAAGTATCCCGAAATCTTCTGCTGCTCCGGTTTCACCTGAACCGGACCGGCAGGCTTGCGCAGAAAGTCCGGCAGCTTCACTTGGTCGGGTTCGGTGGAGAGCGGCACGTATCCGAAATGCTGCTTCACGTAACCGTAAGAACCGAATTCTCCCTGTTCTTCCCCAGTCCACAAACCTACCCGGATCGTTCGCCGCGGCTGCACATGCAAGGCGTTCAGAATGCGCATCACTTCCATCGCAACCACCGTTCCCGCCCCGTTGTCAGTGGCGCCCGTCGCCGAAGCCCAGGAATCCAGATGTCCGCCGACCATCACCACTTCATCTTTCAGCTTGGGATCGGTGCCGGGAATTTCTGCGATGGTGTCGAATCCGTGTTCGTGATCGCCGGTGAATTCCGTTTCCACATCCATCTCGACGGTGACCGGCACATTCGCCTTCAGCAACCGGTACACACGGCCATAATTCTCAATCGCCATCACCACGATTGGCACAGCCTGCGCATGTTCGCGCTGGTAAATGAACCATCCCAACGCTGATCCGCTATCGTCAAAAATCGTTCCCCCGGATCCGCCGTTATTGCGCCCATCGCGGCTCGGAACCACGATCCCCGCAACATGCTCGGCGGCGAAGAACTCTCCCGCCTTCTCGCGGAATTCCAGCCGCTTGATGAACTCCTGGAATCGTCGCTCCGGCTCTCCGACGTGCACCGGATACTCGGCGGTCTGCTTGAGATTGGCGTCGTCCGTGCGCTCGAACAGCGGCTTGTCGACCGGTTTCACCTCGCGCATTTCGCCGAAGAAAACAATTTTGCCCGCCAGCTTGCCCTTGTACTTCTCCAGCTCTTTCTCGTCCTTCGCATTCACCCACACCGCGCGACCGTTGATAGGCCCTTTGCTCGACGGAGACCAGGGCAGCGCCTGCGCGATGAAAACCGCCGTGTCCGGCGCCGACATGCGCACCCAGGTGTTGAGCTGTCGCCAGCCCATGCCAAACTCGCCCCAATCCTCGAGGTGGGCATTGCTGCATCCCATGGCGGTGAACTGGTCGCGCGTCCACTCATTGGCGCGCTTCAGGTTCGGAGACCCCGTCAGCCGCGCGCCAATCCCATCCATCAGCGCGGAAGCAAACTCCATCACGTGCGAGTGCGAAAGCCCCTCGTCCCGGATCCGTTGGTACATGGTGTAGTCCAGATTCTCGGTGGCGGGTTGCGCCAGCTCGTACGACGGTTTGCCCGTCTCGTCGGCTTTCGCATCTTTGGATTTCTTGTCAGTCGCCGATACCGAAAAGCTCAGGCACAACAGCATTACGAAGGTTGAGAACCCCAGCTTGTGCGATGGCATTTTCCTGATTCCTCCCCCAGAACGGAAACCGCAGAGTAGCAGATACCTCAACATTGCGAAAGACGTTGCGCCTACCAACTTCTTCAAGAGCGCCGTGACAATTACCTAATTCGTCCGCTGCCGATTTAGCCAGAAGAGGTTCCTTCCAAAGTTCTCCGATCGAAGCGGTCCTGTTATGATTCATCTATTAGCGCGCTTTTTTTGCAACCTGCCCTTTTGCCATCTTGCGTTGCGACACTCCAAACCTGAGGATGAGAACATGGGGACGAATGCTTCGCGTTTTGGACGAATCTTAGGAAGCACCTTCCTGCGTTACGCCCTTGCGCTTGCTGCGGTTTTAGCTGCCTTTCTGCTTGGTGCCGCACTGAATCCCTTGGTCGGCGACCGCGCGGGCTACATACTGCTCTTCCCAGCAGTGGCCTTCTCGGCTTGGTACTGCGGCATCGGGCCATCCATAATCGCAATGGTGCTGGCCCTCGTGGGTGCGATGTACGGACCCATTACGACCGTACACTCGTTTCGTACTCCCAGCGTTCCCGAGTTCGTTCTTCTCCTGGCATTCCTGTTCTCCTCGATCGTCGTTGTGGCCATGGCCGAGTCGCGTCGCCGCCAAAATGAAAAGCTGCGGCAGGCGCAGGGAGAACTCGAAGTTCACGTCCAGGAACGCACGGCAGATCTCGACACGGCCAATCAGAACCTGCGCGCACTCTCCGCGCGTCTGCTCCAGTTGCAGGATGACGAAAGACGGCGCATCGCTCGCGAACTTCACGACAGCGTTGGACAGATGTTGGCGGCTCTGAACATGAACTTATCTGCCGTGCGAGGCGACGTCGAGCGCCTGGCCAAAACCGCCAATGCCCTGGCCGATAGCGAAAGTCTAGTCCAGCAAATGAGCACTGAAGTCCGCACGATTTCTCACTTGCTTCATCCCCCTTTGCTCGATGAAGCCGGCTTGTCGTCTGCCCTTCGCTGGTATGTGGACGGATTTGCCCTCCGCAGCAAAATCAAGGTTGATCTCGATCTCCCTGACGACTTCGGGCGCCTGCCGCGTGAGTCAGAGACGGCCATTTTTCGCGTGGTGCAGGAATGCCTTACCAATATTCACCGGCATTCTGGAAGTTCGAGCGCGAGGATTCGCCTTCGTCAGCGCGACGATCAGGTGATTGTCGAGATCGAGGACAAGGGCAAAGGCATCCCGCCCGAAAAGAAAGAGGAAATGGCTTCCTCCGGCACCCCCGGCGTTGGAATTCGAGGCATGCGCGAAAGGCTCAGACAGCTGGGTGGGACGCTGGAGATTAACTCCAACGGCACGGGTACCGTCGTTGTAGTAGGACTCCCCATCGCCGAGACTTCCTCCCCCGCCGATCCCGTCGCGGTCACCAACACCTCGCCCGCTGCGGCGTAAACACTACGCCCGAAGGGCAGGCACAACCTTTTGGTCTCGATGACGCGAAGGGATGGGGCTCCCCATGCGCCCTTGTGCCGCGTAGTCCCCACCACCGAAGCTGATTTTGCTAGCTCCCCCGAGTGACAATGGTTGATCCTGCAATGGGTGACAACGCCCGTAATCGACCAAGTTGCCGAGTGTGCAGTTTTGACCAGATTCCGCAAGCCTCGGATGGAAGAATCAAGGAACGCTTGGATGAACATTTCCCAGGAGGCGCCTCATGCTCAACCTTGCACGCTTTCCAGTCTGCGCTATCTGCACCAGACCCCTGCAGCTTGAAACCTGCAAGGTGGATGAACTCGGGAAGGCTGTTCACGAAGGATGTTATCTACTGAAGATCAGCTTGAAACTGGCACGAGGCCAACCCAAGCCCAGGGAAGATGTTGCCGCAATCACTACCGGAAATCCCCTTCGCCGCGCAATCGTAGACTTCCTTGACTCTGCAAGCATTCGTTCAGCTCCAATCTTCTGCCGTGATTGCGGATCAGCCGTGGAGTACCGAAAGTCCACATTCTCCTATGGGGCACAAACCTGGGAGGTCCCGTTGCCGATCTGCCGTCGGTGCCACCCCATCTCGCGCACCCCGGTGTGTGACGCGTAGTCGTTCGCGAAAAGATTTCACGGGGGTCGGCCCGCGGATGGCGCACTTGAATCATCTGAATCCTATCGACAAAGGCTGCCCCGCTCATCGCGGTTTTCGACGTCTGCGTGCCACGGATCCAGAAATCCACAACTGCCGTGTGACATCCAACCTTGTCATCCACCGGCAAAAGAGTAGATCATGTTCAAGGCGGAGCGGTAGCTGCGGCGACCGCGAGAAACGCCGCAAGTCCTTTGTTGTCAAGATTTTGACCTCTAAGCTCTTTGCTTTCAAGATTTTGCAGAGCATTTTTGCAGACTCCGCGCCAGTCAAGGGTTTCAGAAGGAGGGGGAGGAGGGGGTACCCTTGGAACTCGCTCATTTCCCAAAATGAACTCGCTCACAATTCAGCGATCGCGACGTACGATCAAGATATTTTTTCGGCAATTATGCACAGGTCGATTCCTACTTTTGACGCCCCCTTTTACCCCTGTTAAACTGCTAGTTTATCCAGCCCACCGTTATAACCAGAAGGGAAGTCCGTGCGCGCAGAAACCCGCCATCAACTGAAACAGGATGCTTTTAGCCGTGTAACCTTCGATGCCGCCGAGAAAACGGCTGATTGGACAGTCGCACACCGCTCGACTCTCATCATCTCCGCAGTGGCAGTCGCAATCGTTCTCGCCGCCGTGATTGGCGGATGGTATTACCTGAGCGCACAGGACGAAAAGGCCAGCTTCGAACTTTCGCAGGCAGTTCGCACCATGGACACGCAGTTGCGCCCTGAAGGAACACCTGCCCAGCCCGACGTACCCAGCTTCACTTCCGCCAAAGAGCGCGCCCAAGCCGCCACCAAACAATTCCAGGCAATCGTCGACAAGTACCCGCACACCCGCACCGCCGACATGGCCCATTATTTTCTGGGAGTGAACGCGGCCAACTTGTCTGATAATGCCGCCGCCGAGCGCAACTTCAAACAGGTGGCTTCCGCCGGCAACCGCGAGGTTGCCGCCGTGGCCAAATCCGCCCTCGCCTCCCTCTACGGTCAGACCAACCGCACCAAAGAAGCCGCTGCTCTCTATCAGGAACTGATCAACAAGCCCACGGCATCGGTCAGCAAGGTGACGGCGCAATTACAGTTGGCCGAACTCTACCAGAACTCCAACCAGCCGCTCGATGCCAAGCGCATCTACGAGCAGATCAAAAAAGACAATCCCGGCGCCGAAGCTGGTCAGCTCGCCACGCAGAAATTGACAGAGCTGAAATAATTCTTTAAGCCGCTTTCGGACCCCATTTCATCTCTTCGTAACGCCATCTGCCATTTCCCTTTTCCCGCAGGTTGGGTACCATGTTGGGCAGCTTCCAAACTCCACAACTGGACCTACATGGCAGACATCACACTCCGCGTCAACGGCAGTGAAAAGCAAGTCAGCGTCTCTCCGGAGACGCCTCTACTCTGGGTTCTCCGCGACACCCTCGAACTCACCGGAACCAAATTCGGCTGTGGTGCGGGATTGTGCGGCGCCTGCACCGTCCATGTCGATGGCAACCCGATTCGCTCCTGCTCGACTCCCGTTTCGCAAGTCGCGGGCAAAAGCGTCACTACGATTGAAGGCCTCGGAGCCAACGGCCTGCACATACTGCAGCAGGCTTGGATCGCCGAAGAGGTCCCGCAATGTGGCTACTGCCAGACGGGACAGATCATGTCCGCCGCAGCGCTGCTCGCGAAAACGCCCAACCCGACCGACGAGCAGATCACACAAGCCATGAACGGCAATCTCTGCCGCTGCGGAACCTATGAACGGATTCGGAAAGCGGTGCATCGCGCCGCCGGGAATGGAGGCTCGCGATGAGCCCTATTTCCCGCCGTGAATTCGTGACCGCCGGAGTTGCCGCGGGCGCTGGCTTGGTGATCGGCTTCTACCTCCCGCATGGAGGCACTTCGCATCAAGAGTCCTTCTCGCCCAATGCATACCTGCGCATCACGCCCGACAACAAAGTCACGATCGTGGTCGCGCGCTCTGAAATGGGACAGGGCGTGCGCACCGCGCTGCCCATGATCCTCGCCGAAGAACTTGAGGCCGATTGGAAACAGATCGAAATCGAGCAGGCAGGAGCGAGTACGCTCTTCGGCGATCAGACCACGGGAGGAAGCGCGAGCATCCGCACCACGTGGGATCCCATGCGCAAAGCCGGCGCTGCGGCGCGCGAAATGCTGATCTCCGCCGCAGCCTTGACGTGGAACGTTCCGCGATCTTCGTGCACGGCGGAGAATAGCCACATCAAGCATGCTGCATCCAACCGGAGTTTGAGTTATGGGAACCTCGCCAGCAAGGCTGCGACGCTGCCGGTTCCGACTGACGTGCCGCTCAAGCAGAGCAAGGATTACAAGATCGTCGGGCAACGCCTGCCGCGCGTCGACTCGCCCGCCAAGGTAAAGGGCGAAGCGATCTTCGGCATCGACTTCCGCGTGCCCGGAATGAAGTTCGCTGTGCTCTCGCGGTGTCCCACGATCGCCGGGAAAGTGTCGGGGTTCGATGACAAGGAAGCGAAGAAAATCTCCGGCGTGAGTTACGTGGGCAAGATCGGCGACTCGGCCGTCGCTGTAGTCGGCGACAGCGTTTGGGGAGCTATGGAAGGCCGCCGCGTGCTAAACGTCACCTGGGACGATGGCCCGAACAAGGGTCTGAATACTGCGGCCGTGACGGCGTCGCTGAAGCAGGCCGCGTCAAAGAAAGGTGTGAGCCTGTATTTGGCCGGAGATCCCGCGAAAGCTTCGGGCCGACACATCTCCGCAGAATACGAATTGCCCTTCATGGCACACGCGCCCATGGAGCCGGGGAATTGCACCGCGTCCTACTTAGGCACGAATTGCGAACTGTGGGCGCCCACGCAGGTTCCGCAGGATTGCCGCGACTCGGTGGCGCAAGCGATCGGACTCGACCCGGATCAGGTGAAGGTCAACGTCACGCTCATGGGCGGAGGATTTGGCCGACGCCTGGAACACGACTATGCGGTGGAAGCTGCGCTGGTTTCGAAGGCGATCAATGCTCCGGTAAAAGTGATCTGGACGCGCGAAGATGACATGCGCTTTTCCACTTACCGTCCGGCGAGCTTGCATCAACTCAGCGCGACGCTCGATGGATCAGGATTTCCGGTCGCGCTGACGCATCGGATCATTGCGCCCTCGATCAGCGGGCAAAAGGGACAGCCGGTTCCGAACGGAGTCGATCCTGATCTGCCTGACGAAGCCGGACCCGTGTATGGACTGCCCAACTACTCGATCGAGTACGTGCTGACCGAAACGCCTGTGCCGCTGGGCTGGATGCGGTCGGTCTACGCACTGCAGGCGGGGTTTGCGCTGGAGAGTTTCATCGACGAACTCGCGGTTGCCGCGGGCAAAGACCCGCTGCAGTACCGGTTGCATCTGCTGACGAAAGATCAGGACTTGCAATACTTCACCACGACCTGGCACACGGCCCGAATGCGAGCTGTGCTGCAACTGGCCGCCGAGAAAACGGCATGGGACAAGCCTCTTCCCGCGGGCCACTATCGCGGAGTCGCCTGCTTCGGCTGCTTCTCATCGTATATGGCTGAGGTGGTGGAGATCACAATGGAAAAGGACCAGCCTCGCGTGCATCGGGTCGTGGCTGTGGTCGATTGCGGGCAAGTCGTGAATCCGAGCATCCTGGAACAACAGATTCAGGGCGGAATCGTATACGGACTGGGCAACGCGCTGCGCGCCAAAATCACGATCGAGAAAGGTCGCGTCGTGCAGGGCAACTTTGACGACTACGCCCCGCTGCGGATGGAAGAAACTCCGGCAGTCGAGGTCTATGCCGTTCCGAGCGCGGAGGTTCCAACGGGAATTGGCGAGCCGTCGGTGCCTCCGGTCGCTCCGGCACTGTGCAACGCCATCTATGCTGCGACGAAGAAGAGAATTCGCGCGCTGCCGATTCTCAGCTAATGCCTCGTATTCTTAAGGAGTTGTTCATGATCCGTAAGTGGGTCGCAGTCTTTGTCTTTGTCTTTGTCTTTCTGTTTCTGGCTTCTGTGTCGTTGGCGCAGGCTCAGGCTACAACGCAAGCGCTCTCCTCGGTTCCTGCCGCTCGCCTGGCGCACATTCGGCACGGCATTAATCTGAGCGAGTGGTTCGCGCAGGTTTACGATCCCAAGGGATACACGAAGGAACACTTTCAGACCTGGACCACAGCGACAGATATTGCGCTGATCAAGTCTGCCGGTTTCGATCACGTGCGCCTCAGCGTGAACCCGCAACCGATGATGGATGCTGCACGCAGCCGCAATGGCAGCGCGGAATATTTCGGCTATCTGGACGCTGCGGTCAAAATGATTCTGGACGCGGGTCTCGCGGTGGAGATCGACATGCATCCCGACTCCGACTTCAAGACGCGCCTGGGCAAGGAAGACGACTTCGTCGAGCGCTTCGCCGATTTCTGGAGCATGGTGGCGCAGCACTACGCTTCGTGGGACCCGGACCGCGTATTTTTTGAAATTCTGAACGAACCGGAGATGCGTGACGCCTACCGCTGGTATGGAGTGGAGGCGAAACTGGCCGCGGCCATTCGGCGAGGCGCGCCCACGAACACCATCATCGCCGCTGGCGCACGCTGGGACGATGATGACGACCTGGTTTTTCTCGAGCCCCTGCCCGATGCCAATGTCGTCTACGTGTTCCATTTCTACGAGCCGCACATCTTCACGCATCAGGGTGCAACTTGGGGAGCGTATTACTGGCACTGGCTGAAGGGACTCCATTATCCGTCTTCGCCGGAGAATGCCGCGCAGGTTGCCGCGGCAGTTCCCGAGGCGCGCGATCGTATGCAGGTGATCCGTTACGGACAGGATCACTGGGACCCGTCGCGCATCGAAGCGGAAATCAATCAGGCGGCTGACTGGGCCAAGCAACGCGGCGTTCCGCTGATCTGCAATGAATTCGGGGTATACCGGAATTTCTCCGATCCGCAAGATCGCGCGGCATGGATCAAAGATGTCCGGACGTCGCTTGAGCGCCACAACCTCGGCTGGGCCATGTGGGACTACTCCGGCAGCTTCGGCGTGGTCACGAACCGAGAGACAAAAGCCAGGCTGGATGACGTCACAGTGCGAGCGCTTGGCTTGAAGATGCCAGCGGGGCAATAACTTACTGCCCGCGGTCACTCACTAAGGAGCCTGCGACCGCATGTCCTGAGCGAAATTCTGAAATGCGGCCAAGTCCTCGGCAGAACCGGAGTGCAGATCATTCTTTCTTCTCAGCGCGTCACGAGCGGCTTCTTCGGCGGTCCAATACTTCAGAAAGACGCCCTCTCGCAGATATCGGATCTGCTGCAATGTGGAATCTGAAGCGCCTGCATATTTATCCATCTGCCGCAGGAAGAATTCGAACAAAGGCTTAGGCAGTTCGAAGCCATCCGGCACGTCGCGGCGCTTGTACTCGAAGATCGTTTTCTGATGCCACGGGTTGAATTTCTTCGCGCCGAACGAATCCGTAATCTCGAGAAATATCTGTGAAGTAGGCACGACCACCCGAACGTCGGCACCCTGAGTCGGATGCAACACCCATACCGCCACCGTGTGATTTGGGTACGGCCAGAATAATCCGACACGTCGCACTCCGGCGCGCTCTACTAGAAAGGCATATAAGGCTGAGAGTTCATCGCACTCCGCAGAGGCCGTCGGCGTTAGCGGCGAAACGGCTGTCCCTGCCTTCCATTGGCTCCAGACCCGGTCTGAATTCGGCGGCATGTTTGTGATGGTCCAATGCATGTTCCAAAAGCCTGCGTCCCGTGTGGCCTCGTAAACGAGTCGCACGATGACGAAATCGGAATAGCTGACGCTGCCGGGCACGATTTTGTAGGCAGAAGTGAACGACTGGAAGCTGTTGCGCATTCCTGAGCTATTCTCGAGCGCCTTCGCTCGGATGCGGACTTCGTTGACTAGACGCGCCACGGTAGTGTCTGCTACGCGAGAGGCTGGTTGCTGAGGTTCGGGATCGATGGCCATTGAACCGACGGCCGTCAGGACGACAAAGGCACAGAACAAACGAAGGGAGCATCGCAATCGCACAGGCAAATCATATCTACCGGCGCTCGAAACGCCAGCTGAATCGAGCGGCTCCGCATACATTCCTTTCGCGGAAACTTAACTCGACCTGTCGGTGTCTAAATAAGAACCAAATGGGGTTCTCCCGGCGCTCTTGAGTCTCTCGCGCCATCGTCTGGACATTTCGTCTCGCGAGGTGGTCTATGCTCGAAGCCGTGCATCTGACGAAACGCTATGCGTCATTGCCCGCGGTGCAGGATGTGTCGTTCTCGTTGCGGCCCGGACAAGTGCTCGGATGTCTCGGCCCGAATGGATCCGGCAAGAGCACCACGGTAAAGATGCTCACCGGATTGTTGCAGCCGACACGCGGCGTGGTTCAGTTCGACGGTCAGAACATTCAGGACAATCTGGCAGCGTACCGGAAGCGCCTGGGCTACGTTCCGGAGGAGCCCAACCTGTACCCGTACCTGACTGGCTGGGAATATCTGGAGTTGATTGGAACTCTGCGCGGGATGACGCAGCGTGATCTCGAAAAGAAAGTCGATTCCCTATTGGAACTGTTCTCCCTGCATCCACACCGGCACGCCAGCATCGGTTCCTATTCGAAGGGGATGCGGCAGCGCGTTCTGCTCATCGCCGCGATCATGGACAATCCTGAGATCTTCATTTTTGATGAACCGCTCTCGGGCCTGGACGTCACTTCTGCGCTGATCTTCAAGAACCTGGTGCAAGCGCTCGGAAAGCAGGGGAAACTCGTGTTCTATTGCTCGCACGTGCTCGAGGTAGTGGAGAAAGTTTGTTCTGACGTGCTGATCCTGCGGAAAGGAATCGTGATCGCGCAAGATTCGGTGGAGAACATTGGCCAGATTCTCGGGCAGTCCCTGGAGAATACATTTCTGCATCTGGTCGATGATGTGGACACAATGAGTGTGGCGCGCGACATCGTCACCGTCATGAACATGAAGGCCGCATGATCACTCAGGCAATCGAATCGATCCTCGGCACGTGGGAGGACCACCGCCAGCGTCCCTTCTGGCGGATGGTTCAACTCTTCGTGGCCCGCATCTTCCGCGGCGGCGGCGATTCCGACACGGAAGGTCTCGATCTCGGCGTCGGCCTGGTGCTCACTCTGGTTGCCCTACCAGGTGGCTTCGTATCGATCCTGTTGTTCGAGAAGTACGGCACGCTGCTGCAATGGATGCGGGGAGCGACGAACATTGACCCCTTTGCCAGCGCCATTCCCGACGAATATTTTTTTATCAGCCTTTCGATGGCGGTCACCGGCGCGGTGGCTGTGTGGCGATGGGACGCCATCTTCCCCGATCGCCGCGACTACATGAATCTGGTTCCGTTGCCCATCTCGACGCGGACGATCTTTTTCGCCAATCTGGTCGCGGTGCTGTTTCTCGTGGGCTTGATCGCGATCGACGTCAATGCGGCGTCGTCCATCTTGTTCCCGCTGGTGGTGGGAGCTACCCAGAATTTGTTTCTCTTCTTCTTGCGCTTCGCGGCCGTGCATGCGCTCGGAGTGGTGCTGGCGAGCGTCTTCTCATTCTTTGCTGTGTTCGCGGTGTTGGGCTTCGGGATGGCGGTGTTGGCGCCACCAGCATTCAAGAAGATCTCGCCGTACGTTCGCGCGCTGGTTGTGGTGTATCTGGTGACTCTACTTTGCACCAGCTTCGCCTTGCCGGATTTCTTGCGGAGGTTCCCGAGATCTCCGCCGGCATGGACACGCCTGTTGCCATCATGCTGGTTTCTGGGACTCTGCCAGTCATTGCGGGGTCACGCGGATCCCGCTCTGTCGGGGCTCGCGCGTTTGGCTCTGCCGGGCTTCGCGGCGGTGATCGTGATTGCATTTTGCGTCTACGCCGTCGGATACCGGCGGCATTTCATTCGCATTGCGGAGATGACCGAAGGCCCGTCCATCGAACGCGCGACGAAAAGGTCGCGGTTGGGCGCGTGGTTCGACCGCTGGGTGCTGCGCACTCCGTTCCAAAGGGGCGGTTTTCGTTATGTGTGGAAGACCTTGTTCCGCAGCGAATCGCATCGTCTGGTTTTGGCAGGGATCGGCGGCCTGGGCCTGGTTCTCGCGTCCCAGGCGCTGCTGAGCGCCTTCGAAAATGGCGAGCCAACCGGAAAGGCGATGGTATCGGCCGATGGTCTCTCGATCCCGTTGGTGCTTGCCTTCTTCATCATTGTCGGCCTGCGCATGGTGTTCGAGATTCCCGTGGAATTGCGCTCCAACTGGATCTTCCGGTTGATGCTCGACGCGGAGCAGCACGAGTGCGAACCGCTGGCCCGAAAAGTGATTCTGGTGTTGGTATTGCCGTGGGCGCTCTTGGTCTCTTTTCCGGCCTACGCATACCTGGGAGGCTGGGTGGTTGCCTGTCTGCATACGCTCATTTTCGTAGCCTGGTCGTTGCTGCTAACCGATGCGGTATTGATTCGCTTCCGAAAACTTCCTTTCACTTGCTCGTTTCCACTCTTCGAGCAACACTCCATCGTGACGCTTCTAGGATGCGTATTCGGATTCTTCCTGTTTGCCGTGGTGACGCCGCAGGTGGAGTCGTGGGCGTTCGTCGAACCCGCGCGGATGATCGTCTTTGTCCCCTTGGCTGCAGTTGGCTGGTACGTACCTCGTCATATTCGGCACACTGCCTTGGATGTCGAAAGAGCACTGATCTTCGAGGAAGCCCCGACCCGAGCGGTCGAGGTGCTGCAGCTTGGAGACTAGGTAAGCAGACAATCTATGGCAGCGGATACGGCCCGTCGGAAAATGCGTTGGCATGATATCCCTTGGAGCCGATGATCTGCGCGAGCGGACTTCTCAGGTTGTCGCCTGCTCGCAGGCGGCCGAGGATGTGGTTAAAGTCGTATCGCGGCTTCCAGCCCAGTTCCCGGCGAGCGCGCTCGTTCACATACACTCGTCCGATGCTGGGAAACATTTTCCAGCCCCGGCGCTGGTATTCGGCTTCATAGTCGGGAACGCGCTGCCGCACCACTCGCGGCGCGTCCACCCGAAGGTCCGCCAAGTCGTGGGGTAGGAAGGGCGTGGTTGCACTGATGATATATTTGCGAAATCCGATGGCGGACGCGCGCTCGGCAGCCAGTAGATGTGCGTTCACGACATCTTCAATCTCGACGCGCCGGTAAAGAAATTCATTGGCCTTGACGTTCTCGTCCGAGTAGGCTTCGCGCACTTCCCTGTCGTCGTCCTCCTCGGGGAAAAACCGTGATGTTCGCAGCACGATGCACGGGAGTCCCTGGTTGCGGTGAAACAACTGGCAAAGATCTTCGGCTGAAGCCTTGGTCACTCCATAGATGTTCTTGGGAAGGGGCGTGACCTCTTCGGTCACCCATGTGGCAGGAGCTCCATCCGGGGGCACAAGCGCGTCGCCGAATACGCTGGTGGTGCTGGTGTAGATAAACGACTGGATGCCCGCGGTCGGGGCCGCCTCCAGCAGGTTGAGCGTTCCGGTTATGTTAGTGTCGATGAAGTCCTGCCGGCTGTGCGTGGCGACATGCGGCTTATGCAGCGTGGCGGCATGAAAGACGGTTTGCACACCACTCATACAATGCCGGACGCAAGATCGGTCGGTAATCGAGCCGAGGTGAGTCGTGAACGGAGACTCCAGGACGTCGAGGCCGACGACCTCGTGCTTCAGGTTCCTCAGAGTGCGGACCAAAGCCTCGCCCAGATGACCGGCGCTTCCTGTAACCAACGCTCGCATCCTCGCCTCATTCCGCCTGCCGGAATCGAAATCCTCAGTCGATTATGGCATGAGCAATTCGCCATGGGGACGGCGGATTCGACTATGGATATCGGAATCTGCAGTGGCGCGGAATCGGCTCAGAGAGCGCCCAGCCACTTTACCGGCAAGTGCGCTGCGAGAGCATTGGCTAGTCTCTCGTCTGCGGTGATCAGATTTGCTTTCACGCGCAATGCCAAGGCAACATAGACCGAGTCGTAGACCGTTTGGCGATGCGTTACAGCTAATTGCAAAGCCTGAGGCACAAGATCGACGGAGGAAATGGTGGGGATCTTGAGATCGCTGACCACTCGAAAACTCCTTTCGGCCGTTTCTGTGTCTATCTTTTGCTTCCAGACAGCTTTCCCAAGAGCGTTTGCCACTTCCAGCCAAAATAGGTCTGGAACCAAAAATTGCTCCGCCCCGATACGATAAGACGCAAGTAATTCTTCCGCCTCTGAGACGAGGGATTCATCGCGGGCGGGCAAGCACCATTTGACCGCAACATTGGCGTCAACGACGGTGGGCGTCACCGGTCGCGGTCCTCGCGGATCATTTCTTCTGCCGAGG
Organism: uncultured Acidobacteriaceae bacterium; assembly: GCA_963791515.1. Lineage (GTDB taxonomy): Bacteria > Acidobacteriota > Terriglobia > Terriglobales > Acidobacteriaceae > Sulfotelmatobacter. The sequence goes on from CAWBSS010000017.1 coordinate 109,083, forward strand.
GAAATGGACCTAAGGTCAGGGGTGGCCGTGCACGAAGCTTGGCAAGGTCGTCAAAGACTCTTCGGCGCCGCTTCAGTTCCTGGGCCGTTGGAACAAAATGCTCCAACAGCGAAATCACTTCGGCGGCGATCGATTTGTGGTTGGAGCGGGCGCGCTTACGCAAGGCCGTGTAAATCTCATCCGGAACATTCTCGACATAGAGGGTCGCCATAGGGAACTCCTAGGGATATTCTAGCACTCCCCAAGGCCTTGGCGACTTCCGTTTTCTTGACACTCTCGCGCCATCCGCCTTATCCTAAGTCTTGCTCCTTGCGGTACTTACGCCTCTTGGCGTGCTTCCGCGGAACTGGGTTGGCGACATTAGCGCGGAGGTTTCGCAATGTTTCTGGACATCAAAGAATTGGAACGCCATCCTCTGGATTTTGAGGAGGAGTTTCAGCCCGAGGTCATCGACTTGGGTGGCGAGGCCCGGCAGCGCACGCCGCTGAAGGCGTCGGGGCACGCTGAGGTGGTCGAAGAGCATCACGGCAAGCATCAGATCATTCAGGACATCCGCCTGCGAGGACGGCTGACGGCGGGTTTGGAATTGCAGTGTGCCCGCTGCGTTGAGCCGGTGGCCCAGGATATAACGCGCGAGTTCGAATTGCTTTACCGGCCGCTGGGGGTAGACGCGGGTCGCGACGAGCTTTCGGTGACCGACGCGGAAGCCGAAATCGGCTATTATCAAGGCGACGGGATTCTGCTCGAAGACGTTTTGCGCGAGCAGGTGCTGCTGGCCTTGCCGCTGAAAGTCACGTGCCGCGAAGATTGCAAGGGCTTGTGCGTGCACTGCGGCAAGAATTTGAATGAAGAACAGTGTTCCTGCACCACCGTGGTGGAAGATCCACGGTGGATGGCGTTGCGAGAGATTCGCAGCAAACTGGAACACTAGAACAGATAGCAGCCGTCAGCCATGGACGCTGCGCCAATGATGGAGTGCGTTCTGATGGAAGTTAAGTTTTCACACTGAGCAGTCGGCAGTCAGCATTCAGGTTCAAGCGCTGATAACAACTTTTTTTTGATCGATTTCTGCGGCTGGCCTGCGAGGCTTCCGCGAGAGGAATTTTAAACCATGCCTAATCCCAAACGTCGACACTCTCAGAAGCGCACCTCCACGCGGCGTGCCCACGACGCACTGAAAAGCCACAGCCTTTCCGAGTGCCCCAACTGTCACGAGAAAAAAATGCCGCATCGCGCCTGCGCCAAGTGTGGTTACTATAAGGGACGCGAAGTCCTCGACGTTAAAGAAGCCAGCTAGCTCAAAGACACCATGCCTAGCGTGATTGCGCTGGATGCGATGGGTTCGGACCGCGCTCCCAAGCCTGAGATTGAGGGCGCCCTACAAGCGGCGCGTCAATACGGCGTGCGGGTACTGCTGGTCGGCCCGGAAACTGTGGTCAAGGCGGAATTGGATCGCCACTCGGCGGCAGCGCACCTGCCTGTTGAAATCGTCCACGCCAGTGAAATCATCACCATGGAGGATAAGGTGGAGGCGATTCGCGCCAAGCGCGATTCCTCGATGCGCGTGGGCTTGCGCATGGTGCGCGACGGACAGGCGAGCGGGTTCGTCACCGCCGGCAACACCGGCGCGGCCATGGCTACTGCGAAAGTCGTGCTGGGCGCGGTTGCCGGCGTCGATCGCCCCGCGCTGGCCGCGGTTTTCCCGACCGCACCGGGGAATCCTGCGATGTTGCTCGACGTGGGCGCGAATGTCGACTGCACGCCGCAAAATCTCGAACAGTTTGCGGTGATGGGCGATGTCTATTTTCGTGCGATGTTCGGGAAGAGGCCCGGAACACCGGGACCGCGCGTCGGGTTGCTCTCTATTGGCGAAGAGGAAAGCAAGGGGAACGACCTTACTCGCCAATCCTTCCAGCTGCTCAAACAGCTTCCGCTGAATTTTGTGGGCAACGTGGAAGGCCGCGATCTTTACAACGGGCAGGTCGACGTCATCGTGGCCGATGGATTTGTGGGCAACGTTGCGTTGAAGATTTCCGAAGGGGTGGCCAACCTGGTGCGGACGGCGCTGAAGGAATCGCTGAAGGCGACCATCACGCGGCAAGTGGGCGCGTTACTCTCGCGCAGCGCCTTCACCGATTTCAAGAAGCGGCTTGATCATACCGAATACGGCGGTGCGCCGTTGCTGGGTGTGAAAGGCGCGTGCATCATTACGCATGGTTCGTCGAACGCCAACGCGATCAAAAATGCGGTCCGCGTGGCCGCAGAATTTTCCGAACGCGGGATTAACGGATCGATTGAGCGCGGCTTGGCGGCGGTGCGGACAGCGTCCGTCGAAATTGGGTAATTGAGAAATTGTGTAATTTAGGAAGACCATGGGCGACCCTGAAAATCACACATTACACAAATTACACAACGACCCCATGACCCAATTACTTCATGCCTGAAAACACAATCGCATTGCTGTTCCCCGGCCAGGGCTCGCAGGCTGTCGGCATGGGCAAAGAGTTGGCCGAGAAGTATCCGGTCGCCCGCCGCACGTTTGAAGAAGCCGACGACGCACTCGGATACAAACTCTCCAGCGTGTGCTTCGAGGGACCCGAAGACCAGCTTCGTCTGACGGAGATCACGCAGCCGGCAATTCTGACCGTGTCGATCGCGACGCTGCGTGTGCTGGAGACGCGCCTTCCCAAGCCCAGCTACGTCGCAGGACACAGTCTTGGCGAATATTCCGCGCACGTCGCTGCGGGGACGTTCAACTTTGCCGAGGCCGTCCGGACGGTGCGCAACCGTGGCAAGTACATGCAGGAAGCCGTGCCGGTGGGGGTGGGTGCGATGGCTGCCATCCTGGGGATGGATCCTGCGAAGGTCACCGCAGTCTGCCACGACGCGTCGCAGGGGGAAGTCTGTGAACCTGCCAACATCAATTCGCCGGAGCAGATCGTCATCTCGGGAAATACGGCCGCGGTCGAGCGCGCCGCGAAACTAGCGGACGAACGCGGCGCCAAGCGCGCCAAGCTGTTGCCGGTCAGCGCACCCTTCCATTGTTCGCTGATGAAGCCGGCACAAGATCGCCTGGAAGCGGATCTCAATGCTCTGAAGATGCAGAAGCCCGTCTACCCCGTCGCCTGCAACGTGGAGGCTGACCTGGTGACGGACGATCAACGCGCCCGCGACACGCTCCTCCGGCAGGTCACGGGATCAGTGAAGTGGGATCCGTGCATGCGACTGCTGATTGCGCAAGGCGTGCGGACGTTTATCGAAGTTGGGCCGGGGAAAGTCCTTTGCGGACTGATGCGGCAGATCGACCGCTCGAAGACCTGCCTGAGTGTCAGCGATGACGCGACGCTGAGGAAGACCTTGGAGTCCATGGCGCAGGTGCACGTGTAACGTTTAGCGGAAAATCAGCTCGCACGGCGGATAGCTCAGGGTATGGTCCGATTTCTCCACCCACACCTGCGCGTGTTCGGCGCGGTCGTTCACGACCACATCCACTACCACGCCGCTGCCGCCGCCGGGGCAGGTGCTAGCGCCGTAGACCTTCTGGGCCTTGATGAGCCCCCACTCCCCGCCCGGTCCCCAGTCTCGATAGAACTCGTTGAACGGATATTTCGGATGCTGGTCCGGATGCTGCGACCATTGCGGGTCCTGCATCCAGATGCCGTAGGCCGCCTTGTAATCCTGCCGCTGCAGGGCAGTGAAGAAGTGGCGGGCGACACGTTCTTCAGGCCAATAGCGGTTCCACCAGACCACCCCGATCACAATCAATACAATCGCGATCGCTGAGATGATTCGCTTCTTGCGTTTCCGCGCGTTTTCCGAGTCGTACTCTTTGGCGTCCAGAAGTGTCATACCCCTCTAGCATAACGGACACAGGGGAATTGAGTAATTGGGTAATTTGGTATTGAGTAATTTCGGGGGTACGGCACCGGCTTTCTTCAATTACACAATTACACAATTACCCGATTACCCAATTACCCAATTACTCAACCCTCTACAGGGTTCGCTTGAACAACGGGATCGCGATGCCCAGCGTTACCGCGGCGAAGATGGAGAGGAAGAGCATGTCTCCCCAAACGGCGGAAAGGCTTGTTTCTTTGAGCAGCAGGCACTTGAAGCCGTCTACCGCATACGTGAATGGGTCGCACTTCGCGATCACGCGTAACCAGGGAGGAAACGCCTGGATGGGGTAGACCGAACCGCTGGGAAAGAACAGCAGAGTATTGAGGATGCCGAACATGGCGCGCGGCACCAGCGGATCTTCGATGCGCACCATGAGCAGAAACATCATGGTGTTGAAGGCCAGCGAAGTCAGCACGATCATGATCAGCAGCCCCAGATCGGTGATCGGATTGAAAATCGTCCCCACACCCGCAATCAGAGAACCGATGACCACAATGATCACGCCCGTCATCACGGCCTTGATCGCACCGGCGAGGTTCAACCCTATCACGAGTTCCAGTTTCGTGATCGGAGTGACCAGGTAGCCCTCGTGCACGCCGCGCGCCTTGTCGTCGATGTACAGCATGCCCCCGCCGATCATCACCGACACGAACATCGCCAGCGCCAGCGAACCTGGCAGCAGAAACTTCATGTACTCGATGTAGGGATAGAGTTCCACGATATCGAGCGCCGTTTGCTGCAGAATGCGGGGCGAAACGGTGGGCTGGTTCAGCGAATTGGTCAGATCCGTCAGTTCCGATTCGACCGCCGAACTCATGAAGTTGTCGCTATTGTCGACGACCAGCGCGATGCGCGGGCGGTTCTCTTCATACACGCGCCGCGAAAACTGCGGCGGGATGATCACCGCGCCTTCCAGTTTGCCGTTGCGCACGTCGTTCATGGCCTGCTTGTCGCTGTCGTACGAGATCGGAACAAAGGTGCGAATGTTCGCGCGTACGGAGTCGAATGCCTCCCGCACCCGCAATGCCTGAGGGCCGCCGTCCTGGTCGACGATGGCGACCCGGGCATCGCGAATTTTTCCGCCGAACGCGCTGCCCAGAATGATCAACTGCACCAGCGGAAAGATCATGGACGCCAGCATCAGCGCGGGGGAGCGGAAGAACTTGCGCATTTCGCGCTCGACAATCGCCATCATCCGATTCATGGCTGCAACCCCGGCCGTGGCGGCATTACGAAGGCGTACGATTTTTGCAGTTCGTCGCGCAGTTGTCTGCCGGTGTAATGCACGAATACGTCGTCGAGCGTCGTGTTTTGAACCGAGAGCGATTTCACCGGCACTCCGTTCTGCACGGCCATTTCGACCAGTTCCGTCGTAGTGCGCGAGCCGTTACCGGTGAGCACGCGATACATGCCCGCGCCTTCATGCTGCACCGAAGTGACCTCATCGAGTGCGTGCAGGCGCTGCTCCCAGTCGGCGGGAGCATTCTCGAACTGCGCTTCGATCACGTTCGATCCCGGCACGCTCGCCTTAAGGGCCATGGGTGTGTCGAGCGCCACCAGCTTGCCGTGATCGACGATGGCGATGCGGTCGCACAGGCGGTCGGCCTCGTCCATGTAGTGCGTCGTGATCAGAATGGTCAGTTTCCGATGTTCCATGATGTTGCCCAACATCTCCCAGACGGCTACACGGGATACGGGATCGAGTCCGGTCGTAGGCTCATCCAGGAAAAATATGCGGGGATGATGCACCAGGCCGCGCGCAATCTCGAGCCGCCGCCGCATGCCGCCCGACAGCGTTTTCGTTTGGGCGTCGCGCCATTTCGTAAGGTCCACCAATGCCAGAAGTTCATCGATCGACTTCTTGCGCTCTTTCGCTGGAACGTCGTAGAGCTTCGCATAAATATTCATGTTCTCTTCGACGGTCAGGTCGAGGTCGCTGGTCAGCGCCTGCGGAATCACGCCAATCATGCGCCGCACCGCATTCGGTTCTTTTGCCACGTCGTGTCCGGCGATGCGAGCTTTCCCCGCCGTGATCGGGATCAGCGTGGTCATCATGCGGATCAGAGTCGACTTCCCTGCTCCGTTGGGGCCAAGCAGGCCGAAAATCTCGCCTTCTTTCACGTTGAAGGAAACATCGTCGACCGCGGTAAAGTCTCCGTACTTCTTGACGATATGCTCGACCTCGATGGCAGACGGCGCGGTGGGATCGTAGATCGGCTTTTCCAGGCTGGAACCGGACTCGCTAGCAGCCGGGCGGGTCGGGGCGTTCGTCTCTGGATTCAATTCGGCCATCATCGTTGCTCCGCGGCGGCGGCGTTCTGCGTACTGTTGCCCTTCAGTTGCTCGGGCGAGACCAGCACTTCGGCAGTCATGCCAGGGACGAATGAGCCCTTGGGATTTTCCATGCGGATTTTCAGCACGATGGTTTTGATATCGCGCTTGCGGCGACTCACATCGCGCTGCGTGGCGAAGTCTCCTTCCACACCTTTGAAGAAGACTTTGCCGCTCATAATGGTTCCACCCGGCAAGCGCACGCGCAGTACATCACCGTATCCGATGTGGTCGGCGTAGGTTTCGGGGATTGCGGCTCGCGCCCAGGTATCGTTCAGATCGACGATGGTAACGATCGGCGCGCCGATGTTGACTACTTCTCCCTGGCGTGCGGCGCGCACGGAAACGGTTCCGCTCACCGGCGCATAGACGCTGGTATAGCCCAATCGCACCGCGGCCTGATTATTCTGCGCGATCGCATTGTTGAGGTCGGCCTCGGTAGCGGCCACGGTGCTCTTCGCGGCATTGGCCTGATGGGTGCGCGCCATGGCGGAGCTCAGGTCGGCTTCCGCGGCCTTAACCAGTTCCTGCTGCGCCTGAACGATTGCCTGGGCCGCCTGCAAGTTCGTCTCAGCCTGCACGCGCTCCTGATCCGACGTGATTCCCGCCTTAGCCAGTTCGATAGCGCGACGGCTGTCACTCGCGGTGCGGTCCAGTTGGGCCTTTGCCTGAAGCAGTTGTGCCTTCGCCGACGACAGCTTGGCCTGCGCGTTCGCCACGTCGCTCGAAGTGGAGCCCTTGGTCGATTCTTCCGTGTGCTGCATTTCAGAGACTTTATGCTGCAGGCTGGAGATGGTCGCTGTAGCCGCAGCCTGTTGCGCCTGCAATTCGGAGGGGTCGAGCACGGCGATGAGATCTCCGGCTTTGATCGGGGTGCCCTCATCCACCAGCAACTTCTGGATGCGGCCGCTGACCTGCGCACTCACGATCACCTGGTTCGCATCGACCGTGCCGATCAACACCAAGTCCCGCGAGTGGTCGGCGGAAAGAAAGTAGTAGGTCGCGGCAATCACAAAGATGATTCCGAGAAGGATTAGAAATTTATTACGCGCGCTCATGAGCGGGCTCCTTGCGTGGCGTGGCGTTGCTTTCTGGCCGGAACAACGCGGCGGAAATAAAATCGAGCACGGCGGCGCGCCGCTCGGCGATCCGCTCGCGGGTCAAAGGATTGAATCCCACGATCTTCTGCATCATGGGGGCACTGCTGAAATAGAAAACGATCACGGCCACCATCGAGGGGACAAAGTGCGCTGGGTTGACGGGACGAAATTCGCCGTCCGCAATTCCCGTGCGCATCAACTCGCTAACGCGGGCGAAAATAGGCTGGATATAGGTCTTGATCACGTTGTCGATGTGTTGGGACTGGCCTGCGCGCGCCCGCATCATCTCGCGCTGCATGAGGCGAGGATAGATCCGATTTGAAGCAATGAAATCGAAATATGCGCCGACGTAGGCCATCATCTTTTCCCGTGGGGGAAGGTCGCCGTCAAGCGCGCGAAAGACGCTATCCTTCAGGCCCGAGAAGACGTTATCGAGCACCGCGCCGTAAAGAGTCTCTTTGTCCTTAAAGTAGTAGTACAGGAGAGCCTTGTTGACCCGGGCTTCGCGGGCGATGGCGTCGGTGCGGGCGCCGGCAATGCCGTATTCCGCGAACTCCTGCGCGGCAGCCTGCAGGATGGCGGCGCGGCTCTCCTCGGGCTGGCCGCGGGAACCCATGCGGCGATGCAGAGCGGTTCGGGGATGGCGAGCTCGAATCATTAATTAACCAGTTAGTTAGATTATACACTTGCGGAAGGACGGTGCAACTCTTTTGCATCCTCGGGCTGCTGGAACTTCCGCTGGATCGTGTTTTAATACGCATTCCTCCTTTTCTATGCTCACGAGGCTCCTTTATGAAATCGCTGCCGATGTTGGTCGCTCTTTGCACAATTTGCTTCTTCTCTATCTCCCCGAAGGCAGAGACACCTCAGAAAACGGACCGCCAGGTCGCCGTGACTATTGACGATCTTCCCGCGGGCATGGCCGACCGGCTCCCTGCCGCCGAAATCACGGCGATGACAACAAGGCTGCTCAGCACGCTGCGCGATCAGAAAATTCCCGTAGTCGGCTTCGTGAACGAGAAGAAACTCTACAAGACAGGAGAGGTCGATGAGCGCATAAGGGTTCTCCAGATGTGGCTCGAGTACGGTTTTGAACTGGGGAACCACACTTTCAGTCATGCATCGCTGAACCAGGTTGGATTGAAAGCGTGGGAAGACGAAGTGATCCAGGGCGAGAGCGTGACCCGCATGCTGCTCGCGCAGCGCAAGATGAAGCTTCGGTATTTCCGCCATCCTTATCTCGACACCGGGCGTGACCTGCTTACACGCCGCCAGGCGGAAGCGTTCCTGGCGGAGCGCGGGTACCGCATTGCTCCGATTACGCTGGACGGATGGGACTGGATGTTCGCCGGACTCTACGAAGACGCTAAGAAGCGCAACGACACGGCATTAGAGCAGCAGATTGTAAGAGATTATCTTGCCTACCACGACGCGGCGATCGCCTATGCTGAGCAGCTTTCCGTCAAAGTCGTCGGGTACGAACCGAAGCAGATTCTGCTGCTGCATGCCAGCAACCTGGAAGCCGATCACATCGGTGAGTTGCTGGAGGTTCTGCGCAAAAGAGGGTATCGCTTCATCACGCTGGAGGACGCGCTGGGGGATCAGGCGTACAGTCTGCCCGACACCTACGTGGGAGAAGAAGGCAGCGGCTGGCTCGAGCACTGGGCCATCTCGCAGGGCAAGATTCCGCAGGGCGCTCCGGTCTTTCCCCAGTGGGTGATCGATCGCTCGAAGTCGCTGCAACTGCCCACTGGCCAAGTCACTGCGCCAACTCCCTGAGAGCACAGTTGGTTGTGGTTCACTGAAGAACAGCTTTCACGGTCTCCAGTTCTTTACGCGCGGCATCCGCGCGAGGGCCGCGCGGCTCCTCTTTGAGGAACAACTCCAATTCTGCAATCGCACTCGCTCCCTCCTTCTGCTGTTCAAATGCACGCGCCGCCACGCGATGCACGAAGGCGTGAGGCTTCTCCAGCACATGTGCCTTGCGGCAGGTCGCTATGGCCTCGTCGAAGCGCCGGTCCATGAACTCAGAGTAGGAGAGCAGGATCAACGTCATCGGGTCCGTCGGATCGAACGTTGCAGCCTTGCCCAGTGCGGTCTCCGCCCCCGGAAAATCGCCGACCGCAATGTTCATTCTCCCCACGTTGACATACGCCAGAGCAAAGTGATCGTTGAGGCTGATCGCTTTTTGCAGAGCTTCGCGTTCCCGCACCGCGTCTCCTAGACGCGAATAAATCACGCCCAGGTTGTTGTAGGCAACTGCGTAAGCTGGATAGATCGAGATTGCTTTGTTCAGCTTCTGAATCGCCTGCGCTAAGTCCTCCTTGTCGATCAACTCACTCGCTTTGTCAAACTCCTTGCGGGCAAGGTTCGGAACGCGGAGATCGGAGGCAGAGACAAAAGCGCTGCCGGACACGCCGTAATTGCGGCTCAGTTCGTTTGGCTGCTCCACCTGGACATCGAACTCCGTCGGACCGCCGGACGTCATGTTGATGCTGCCCGAGTCGGCATTGGCAAAATTACTACCGGACACATTCAGGTGGTAAGTGCCTTCTGGCACGTTGAAGAAGTCCACTTGGCACTGATCATTCGCCGCGCCTTCGGCCACAGGACCACCCTGTCCGATCAGCGTGACGTGGGCAAACGCGTCACAGCCTCCGCTCCCAAAGGCAACCCGCACTCGGACCCGCCGGACGACGTTGCCCGCGTCGAGTTGCGCCGCAACCGGACCTGCAAGCAAAAGGAAGACAACAAACATGCGACCCTTCATGGCACACTCCAAGGCCGCTGTCAGGAACCCGCTCGTTGCCTGTCACCGGAGAGGACGAAGGCTCGTGTGACAACTTGGGGAGTGAGACGAACTGGCAGAAAATTCGGTAGCGGCGGATCGCGCCTTGTGAGTGAATTTACAGATTCTTTTCAATTTTCGAGACATCACGCCAACACATACTCGTATCAGCGCGAAGTGTTGGGACGTTTGTTAAGTCTTGCGAGAGATCGGAGGCGCGAGTTGAAGCGTCGAATAAACAAAAAAAAACAAATAACAAGGCCGCTAAGACAGCGGCCTGGAATGAATTATTCTCTGACTAAATCTTTTCTGAGACTCGAGCAGACACTACGTCGCGCCGCCCGCGATTGAGGGCACAAGTAAAACTTCGTCGCCTTCCTGGAAGGCGTAGGTTTGGCCGCCCAGGAAGCGTATGTCTTCTTCATTCACGTAAATATTGAGAAAGCGTCGAACCTGTCCCTTCTCATCGCGCAGATGCGGTTTCAGTTCGGGGAATTTCTCGTCGAGGACAGAGAACAATTCTCTCAGGTTCGACGCTGCGCACGTGATGGAACCAACGCCCGCAGTGTGGCGACGCAATGCGGTTGGAATTTGTACGGTGATCGGCATGATTACGCTCCCACGGCCTCTGCTTCGGCAATCACTCCCGGCACATCGGCGGGGCTCAGCGTCTGCTGCAGGTAGTGTTCGAACTCCGTCAACTTCGGGGTAATCGGGCGTTCGGTCTGGTAGACGCCGGCGAGCACGTCGGTCGTCTTCAGGCCGTTGCCGGTAATGCAGAGCACGGTCGTTTCTTCCGGCAGGATACGGTCCTGGCGATAGAGTTTGCCCGCGGTGCCTACAGTCACGCCGCCGGCGGTTTCCGTGAAGACGCCTTCGGTTTCCGCCAGCAGCTTGATGGAATTGACAATTTCCGGATCGTTCACATCTTCGCTCCATCCGCCGCTGCCCTTGATCACTTTGATGGCGTAGTGTCCGTCAGCGGGGTTGCCGATGGCGAGGGAGCGCGCGATGGTTGTTGGCTTTTGCGGCTCGATCTCCGAGCTGCCTGTTTTGACCGCAGTCGAAATCGGAGAGCACCCGGTGGCTTGCGCGCCGAAGAATTTCACTTCCTTGCCCTCAACCAGACCCAGCTTGATCAGTTCGTCGAACGCCTTCTTGATCTTGACGATCAGCGAGCCACCAGCCATCGGGCAGACTACGTTATCCGGCAGCCGCCAACCCAGTTGCTCAGCGATTTCAAAGCCGACGGTTTTCGATCCCTCGGCGTAATACGGCCGCAGGTTTACATTGACGAAGCCCCAGCGATGCTCGTCGGCAATCTGCGAGCACAGGCGATTGACCTGATCGTAGTTGCCGGCAATGCGCACAACTTTCGCGCCGAAGACGTTTGTGCCCAGAATTTTCGCGGGCTCGAGGTCCGATGGAATGAAGATCCAGGCCTTCAGTCCTTCGCGAGCGGCGTGCGCAGCCACGGCATTGGCCAGGTTCCCGGTCGAGGAGCACGACACGGTGTCGAACCCGAAGGCTTTCGCCTGCGATAGAGCGACTGCGACCACGCGATCTTTGAAGCTAAGCGTGGGAAGGCAGACCGCGTCATTCTTAATATAGACATTCTTCGCGGCGGCGGTCGTCCCACTCAACTGCTCAGCCAGACGCGGAGCCTGCAGCAATGGAGTGAAGCCGACCGGCAGCCGCGGTTCAAAGCCCTGGGGGAGGGGCAAAAGTTCGGAGTAGCGCCACATGTTCGGCGGCCGCTGGGCGATCTGCTCATGGCTGAAGGTTCCTCCGCCAACCTGCGCTCGCAGCGCGTCGTAGTCGTAGGCAACTTCCAGAGGAGAGAAACAATCGTCGCAGATGGAGCGGGGCTGGTTTCCCCACGTCCGTCCGCATTCCCGGCACCGCAGTTCGTAGTGAGACATCGGGCTACTCGCTTTCTTGCTTTGCGGTTTCGTTCTCACAAAGCAGCGAGTAACTGGGGACGAGCCTGAAAAAGCGGCCTAAAAAGCAAAGGCCTCTTTTTCCAGGAAAAGGAAAAGAGGCTATCGGAATGCAAATACAGCGCGCATGCCGAATCCCATGTTCCCTGTTTCCAGGAGAGAGTTGGCACCAGACACCCGGGATATATGATCCCGGATCGGTTGCCGTGGCGTCATAGGGCTCGTCCCTCAGCCACTCTGCATGAAATTCAGGTCCGCTCCGAAGAGTGGACTTGTTCCCACGATCCTACAAAATGCGGAGGGCGGCGTCAAGAGCAAACTCGCGTTCGCTGTTCATTCGCCGGGATTAAGATCAAAGTCCCCGCCCTTACGCGGCCGTTTCCGCGATAAAGCCTTCTTCGATCTGGCGGACCTCTTCCTCAGTGAGTCGTAGTTCGCCGGCGCGCATCACGCCTTCGGCCTGGTGGGCATTGCGTGCGCCGACAATGGCTCTGGTGACGGCTGGATTCTGGAGCGTCCACGCGACCGCGACTTCCCCCGCAGAGCGTCCGCGACGTCGAGCGACCTGCTGTAAACGTCCGACCAGCGCAAGATTGCGGGAGAGGTTCGGTTCGGTGAAGTCGGAGTGTCCCTTGCGCCAATCGTCTTTTGGAAGGTTGGCGATGCGTTCGCGGGTCATTGCCCCCGTCAGCAAACCGGACGCCATCGGGGAATAAACGATCGCGCCGATTCCTTCGCTCTGGCAGTGAGGAAGAATGTCGTTCTCGACCTGGCGATGGAGCAGTGAGTACGGCGGTTGCAGGGATGTGACTGGGCCAATCTCATTCGCCCGGCCAAGTTGCTGAAGGTTGAAGTTAGAGACTCCGATCCAGCGCACTTTGCCTTCGCGTTTCAGATTCGACATGGTGGCCCAACCCTCTTCGAGTTCGGCGGAATCGGGATCGGGCGGCCAATGAATCTGGTAAAGATCGATCACGTCGACGCCCAGGCGGCGCAGGCTGAAGTCAACCTCGGCTCGGATCGAGTCGGCGCGGAGAACTTTTCGGACTCGGCCGCTGGCGTCCCAGCGCAGGCCGCACTTCGTGAAAACGTAGGGGCGCGGGCCGGACCAGCTCTGGAGAGCGCGGGCGACAACTTCTTCGGAATGCCCCAGACCATAGACGGCAGCGGTGTCGATCCAGTTCGCACCCAGTTCGAGCGCGCTGTGGATCGCGGCGATGGAGTCGTTATCATCCTGATGTCCCCAGGCGAATTGCCAGCCCGAGCCGCCAATGGCCCAGGCGCCGTAGCCGATGGGAGTGATGTTCAGATCTGAGTTGCCAAGCTGGCGGGTTTGCATTCCAATCTCCTTTTAAAATTGGATTCGCGAGAAAGTGGCTCCGATTCAGAGAGAAACTGAAATGAATGTGGATGAAATTCGCAAGTATTGTCTGGCCTTTCCGGAGGCGACGGAAAAGCTTCAATGGGGCGACGCCCTTTGCTTCAAAGTCAGGGCCAAGATGTTCGCGGTGCTGGGGCTGGATCAGGTGCGGCTAACGTTCAAGTGCACGCCGCAGACATTTGCCGAGTTGATTGAGCGGGAAGGCATTGGGCCGGCCCCGTACCTTGGGCATCACAACTGGGTCATGCTCGATCGGTTGGACGCGCTGCGCAACGATGAGTTGCAGGATCTGATCCGGCAATCGTACGAGATGGTTGCGGCGAAGGCGCCGGGTAAGTCGAAGTCGCGGAGCAACGGAGTCAAGAGGAAAGCGGCGAAGAAGAAATCTGCTGGCTTGACAGGACGCCAGAGGAAGCGTTAGCTGGCGTGCGCGCGAGATCCTTCCCTCCGCCTCAAGAACGGCTCCTGTCAGGATGACGCCCCGCAAGAATGGACACCGTCGAAACTCAACCGCATCACGATCCAAGACCGACTGATTTGACTCGGCTTGCCGCCGTCGGCTAGCCTCAGAGTTCGCGCTTAAACGTTGAGTCTGCAACCTGAATGCAATCTCCACATAGATTATTGATTTTACCGTTTCTGACGCTAGTGGTGGCGGGCGCTGCGGTTCCCGCCACGGCCTCGACGCACCCGGTTCATGCCGCGCACGCGATCGTGGTCAGCGTGCACGAACTGGCGTCTCATGTGGGCGTGGAGATCATGCAGGCCGGCGGCAATGCCGTCGATGCCGCGGTAGCGACAGGATTCGCGCTGGCCGTGGTGCATCCCGCGGCAGGAAATATTGGCGGCGGCGGATTCATGCTCATTCGCATGGCGGATGGCAAGGCGCACTTTCTCGACTACCGGGAAATGGCTCCCGCGGCGGCGACCCGCGACATGTATCTGGACCCGCAGGGCAATGTCATCGAGGGCGCCAGCGACATCGGATACAAGGCGATTGGCGTGCCCGGGTCGGTGGCCGGCATGGTTTACGCTGAGCAGAAATATGGCAAGCTGACGCTCAAGCAAGTGATAGCTCCGGCGATCCAACTGGCGCGCGAGGGATACGCGCTGAGCTGGGAAGAGGCCGTCGATCTGCATGACCGGCATTTGGCGGAGTTCCCCGAATCGCGGCGGGTGTTTCAGCGAAGCGGCGATTACTACAAGCCGGGAGAGGTTTTCCGCCAGCCAGATTTGGCGCGGACGCTGCAGCGGATCGCCGAGAAGCCGGATGATTTCTACCACGGCTCACTGGCGCGGGAGCTGGCCGCGGCGATGCAGAAGGGTGGAGGCCTGATTACCGCCGACGATCTGGCCCGCTATGAGGTAAAAGAGCGGGAACCGGTGCGCGGGACGTATCGTGGTTATGAGGTGGTCAGCGCACCGCCGCCCTCCTCGGGCGGAACCGTGCTGATTGAATCATTGAATATCCTGGAAGGCTTCGATCTCGCCAAGATGGGAGACCGGTCGGCCCAGTCGATTCATATCACCATCGAGGCGTTCCGGCGGGCATTTTTCGATCGCGCCGAGTTTATGGGTGATCCGGATTTCGCGAAGATCCCGGTGGCACAGCTCATCGATAAAAGATATGCAGCGGCGTGGCTGGAGACCATTGATCCCGCGCACGCCACTCCCAGCAAAGATCTGAAGCGGCCAGCGGTATTCAGTGAACTGGAACAGTATGCCGCTGGGCATCCCCCGGTCATGGCGCCGCACGAGTCCAACCATACGACGCACTATTCCGTGATGGACGCGGACGGCAATGCAGTCGCCGTGACCACCACCATCAACGATTGGTTCGGGTCGCGGGTGACAGCCGACGGCCTGGGATTTTTGCTCAATGATGAGATGGACGATTTTTCCTCCAAACCGGGCGTGCCCAACGGCGACGGCTTGATTCAGAGCAACACAAATGCAATTGGGCCAGGGAAGCGACCGCTGTCGTCGATGACTCCGACGATGGTGGTTCGCGATGGCAAGACTGTAATGGTGCTGGGTTCGCCGGGGAGTTCCAAAATCATCACCACCGTGGCCAATGTTCTAATGGGCGTGGTGGATTACGGTATGAATATTCAGGAAGCGGTGAACGCGCCCCGCTTTCACAATCAATGGATGCCCGACGTGGTTAACGTCGAACAATGGTTTTCGCCCGATACCGTAAACCTGTTGCAACACATGGGATACGACGTTGAGGTCGGGCTTCACTATGGGACGCATGTCGCGCCCTACTGGAGCGACGCGGAGTGCATCGCCGTCGACGCCAAAACCGGCGAACGGCTGGGCGCCAGTGATGGGCGGGATGGCGGAAAGGCAGTGGGATACTAGAAAGGCGTTGATGATTGTTGATTTTTGATTGTTGATTGAAAAGCGAGGCGCTGGGCTTTTCAGGTTTTGCATCAGCTATCAGCAATCAGCAATCTTCAATCAACGATTTCTCAAGGGACGAGCATGCAGAAAGCGGTTTCCACCTATCTGTTCGTGAGAGAGCGGCTGCACCCCGGGATTCTGGACGGGCTGTCTCGCAGCGGGGTGCAGGCGGTCGAGATTTTTGCGGCGCGCCAGCATCTCGATTATGCCAACCGCAAGGCGCACGTCAAGGAAATTGCCGAGTGGTTCCGCGGCAGCGGGATCCCGCTCAATTCGGTCCACTCGCCGCTGTACTCCGACTACGAGTGGGGCCGGGCCGGGGCTCCCCCGGTCAACGTCGCCTCCATCGACCGTGCTGCTCGAATCGAGGCGATGGATGAGATCAAGCGCGCCCTCGAAATTGCCGAGCAGATTCCATTTCGGTTTCTGGTGCAGCATCTGGGAACGCAAAATGAGAGTTTCAGCGAGAAAAAGTTTGAGGCGGCCATGACTTCCATCGAACATCTGCGGGCATTCGCCAAACCGCTGGGCGTGCGCATTTTGCTGGAGAACATTCCGAACGAACTCTCGACACCCGATCGACTGGTGGAAATGATCCGGGGCGCGCACTTCGACGATGTCGGGGTCTGTTTCGATTTCGGACACGCGCATCTCGAGGGCTCGGTCCGCGAGGGGTTTGAGATTTTGCGGAATCACATTCGCTCGACGCACGTTCACGACAATGCGAAAGATAAAGATTCGCATCTCTGGCCGGGACAGGGAACCATCGACTGGAAGGAAGCCATGGAACTCCTGCGTTCGGCTCCGCAAACCCCGCCTCTGCTGCTGGAACTCGCGGAAGATGAGAAAGTGAATGCGCTGGAGAAACTGGGGGAGACGTTCGAGAAGCTCGAAAGAATTGAGTAATTGGGTAATTTTGCAATTGAGTAATTGAAAACCGGTGACTGCGTCCCGGTCTGCAAATTACCCAATTACAACATTTCTCAATTACACAATTGATTATGTCTTCACCTGTCACTACGATTGCCGAAATCGGCAAGCATGAAGGCCAGTCGGTCACGATCCGCGGTTGGCTCTACAACCTGCGCGAAAGTGGGAAGCTGTTGTTCCCGCAGTTTCGCGACGGCTCGGGCATCATTCAAGGGGTTGTGCCGAAGAACGCGGTCCCGCCGGAAGTGTTCGATGCGATCAAGACCCTGACGCAGGAGTCGAGCGTCATTGTCGAAGGCAAGGTTCGCGCCGACAAGCGGGCCCATGGCGGCTACGAGCTCGATGTGGCGAATGTGCAGGTCGTGCAGCGCGTGTCGGAGTCTTCGCCTTACCCGATTACTCCCAAGGAACACGGCACCGACTTCCTGATGGAGCACCGGCATCTCTGGGTGCGATCCCAGCGGCAGGCGGCGATTCTGCGGGTGCGGGCCGAAATCATCAAGGCCGCGCGAGACTTCTTCGACGAACGCGGCTTCACGCTGACCGATCCGCCCATCATTACTCCGGCGGCGTGTGAAGGCACCAGCACGCTCTTCCCCGTCGACTATTTCGACGAGCAGGCGTTTCTCACGCAGTCGGGCCAGCTTTATGTGGAAGCGACCGCAATGGCGCTGGGCAAGGTGTATTCGTTCGGTCCCACCTTTCGCGCGGAAAAATCGAAGACGCGGCGCCATCTCACTGAGTTCTGGATGGTCGAACCGGAAGTTGCCTACGCCGAACTCGACGATGTGATGGAACTGGCCGAGGGACTCATCACCTTCATCGTGAAGCGTTGCCTGGAGAAGCGGCGCGTCGACTTGCAGACCATTGGCCGCGATCTTTCCAAACTCGAAAAGATCGAGGCGCCGTTCCCGCGAATCAGCTACGACGATGCGGTGAAGAATCTGCAGGATGGCCACGCCAAAGGTGCGCTGGAATCGAAATTCGAATGGGGCGGCGACCTGGGCTCGCCGGACGAGACCTACCTGTCAGCACAGTTCGACAAGCCGGTGATGGTGCATCGTTACCCGGCAAAGGTCAAAGCGTTTTACATGGAGCCGGATCCGCAGCGGCCGGAATTGGCCTTGTGCGTCGACGTGCTCGCGCCCGAAGGCTACGGCGAAATTATCGGCGGCTCGCAGCGTATGGCATCGTACGAATTGCTCTTGCAGCGCATCCACGAACACGGGTTGCCGGAAGAGGCCTTCAAGTGGTATCTCGACCTGCGCAAGTTCGGCAGCGTGCCCCACGGCGGCTTCGGCATGGGCATTGAGCGCGCCGTGGCCTGGATCTGCGGCCTGGAACACGTGCGCGAGACCATTCCGTTTCCCAGGATGCTGTACCGACTCTATCCATAAGAATTAGTAATTGGGAAATTGAGTAATTGTGTAATTCTAAAATCAAGCGATTCAGTGTTTTCAAATTACACAATTACTCAATTACAAAATTACCCAATCTATTTCAAACTTCAGGCCCCATGATGACCACATCCGTCGCGTCCACCAACATCACTCCCAGAAAGATTCGCGTTATCGGCGTTCCGCTCGACCTTGGCCAGTCCCGGCGCGGGGTCGACATGGGTCCGTCCGCGGTCCGCGTGGCCGGGCTTGAGGCGCGCCTCGAGGCGCTCGGGCACGAGGTGGAAGACGGCGGCAACGTTCCCGTTGCCATTCCTGAACAGAAAAAAGAAGGCGACACTCACGCTAAGTATTTGAAGGAGATCACGGCCACCTGCACCAAACATGCGGAGTTGGTGATCAAGACGCTGGAGGCCGGGAAGGTTCCTTTGGCGCTGGGCGGGGATCATTCCATGGCAGTCGGCACCGCCTCGGGCGTTGCCGAATTTTATCGCCGCCAGAACCAGCCAGTTGGCTTGATCTGGATCGATGCGCATACCGACATCAACACGCCCGAATCGTCTCCCAGCGGCAATGTGCATGGGATGCCGCTGGCCGCCCTGATGGGTCTGTGGCCTTCGGAACTGGCGAACATTTTCGACTTCTCCCCCAAGGTAAAACCGCAGAACTGCGTGCTGGTTGGCGTGCGTGACATCGACGCGGTGGAGAAGGAAAATGTGCGGCGCGCCGGCATCGGCGTCTTCACCATGCGCGACATTGACGAGCGCGGCATGCGCACGGTGATGGAAGAAGCCCTGCGCATCGCCGGTCGGGGCACCGCGGGCTATCACATTTCGCTCGACATGGACTGGGTGGATCCGGAAGACGCGCCGGGTGTGGGCACTCCCGTGCGCGGCGGCGCGACCTACCGCGAGGCTCACCTTGCCATGGAAATCATTGCCGATCACGGCCGCATGCTCAGCTTCGAGATTGTCGAGGTGAATCCCGTGATCGACGAGCACAATCGCACGGCCGATCTGGCAGTGGAACTGGCGCTGTCCGCGTTTGGAAAGAAGATTCTGTAGCCGTTCCAGACCCGTACCAACCCTGCGATTGACGGAAGACTTCGGCCGCGTCCACACTGGAAGGTCATGGAAAAGCTTCGGGTCGGTATCCTGTTCGGTGGGCGCAGCGGAGAGCACGAGGTTTCATTGCTCTCGGCCGCGTCCGTTCTCAATGCGATTGATAAAGAGAAGTACGAGGTCGTGCCCATCGGCATCACCAAAGATGGGCGCTGGCTGACGGCCGAGCACGCCGAGAACCTGCTGCAGGGCAAACTCATGATCGAACCGCGGAACCTGCGCGCCGGCGATCCGGAGACCACTACCTCCGCCGCGGTGCTGGCGCGCGGCGAAGCGGTCGTAGTTCCGCCGGAGCCGGTGCACCGGCAGAGTGGACTGGTGCCTTTTCAGACCGATGCTGCGATGATGCGGCGCGCCAGCGACCGCGCCATCAACGTGGATGTAATTTTCCCTGTGCTGCACGGCACCTTTGGCGAGGATGGCACGATCCAAGGTCTGCTCGAACTCGCTGACATTCCCTACGTCGGCGCGGGCGTCCTGGGCTCGGCTGCCGGTATGGACAAGGACATCATGAAGTCGTTGTTCATTGCCGCGGGAATCCCCATCGTGAAGCACGTCACCATCCTGCGCAGCGCGTGGGAGAAAGAGCCGAAGACAGTTCAGAAACTGGTGGAGAGCAGCCTGACGTATCCGGTGTTCGTGAAACCGGCGAATCTGGGATCGTCGGTGGGCATCAGCAAGGCACACAATCGCAAGGAACTTGGACCCGCAATCGAAGAGGCGGCCAAGTTCGACCGCAAAATTGTCATCGAGCACAGCGTGGGCGGCAAGAAAGAAAAAGCCCGCGAAATCGAGTGCTCGGTGCTGGGGAACGACGAGCCATCCGCTTCGGTTCCGGGAGAGATTGTTCCCGGCAAGGAGTTCTACGACTATACCGCGAAGTATGTCGACGAAGGTTCGCAGCTGATTATCCCCGCGAAGCTCACCAAAGCCGAGACCAAGAAAGTTCAAGACTTGGCGGTGGCCGCGTTCAAAGCCGTCGATTGTTCAGGCTTAGCGCGCGTCGACTTCCTCATGGATCCCAAGACGGGGAAGATTTTCCTGAACGAGATCAATACCATGCCGGGATTTACTGCAATCAGCATGTATCCCAAGCTGTGGGGCGCATCCGGGCTGGCCTATGCCGACTTGATCGACCGCCTGATTCAACTTGGCCTGGAGCGGCATGAGGACAAGAAGAAGAATCAATACAGCCGGTGAGGCGCATTGGTGATTTTTGATTGACACCGGCGTCCTCCGGCTACTTCTTTCCGGCTTCACACACAAAGTTCGCTGCATCGTTGGTATCGCCGCTTCCTTTGTACTTGGCGCTTTGCGGATATGCGCACAGTGGCCGCGTCATTGTGGCGTGCTGCTTGTCCTGGGCGGAATACTTCGAGGTGATGATCGTCGACGGCGCAGCACCCTTCTCCACCCACTGTTCGAGAGCCGCATCCACGCTGTGCTGAGGATCGTCGAAGGTTAACTTCCCGACTTGACCGAAAGAGTCAGGGCCGGGACCGTTGTCGCAGTGCTGCATGCCCGGCACCATGTAGAGGCGCACGAACGAATCTGCATCGCGTGGCCCCATCTTCGCGAGCACACTCTGATAATAATTGACCGTGTTGATCGCCGGAATCGCCGGATCCTCCCACCCGTGGTACAGAATCAGTTTCCCGCCCCGTGCCTTAAAGGGTTTCAGGTCAGCATCGATCGCGTTCAATGCGCTCGCGGTCTTCTCTTCGGCCGACTTCATCCCGGCTTCGAGCGTGAATGTCTTGTAATCCCAGTCAGATTTTTCATACACCATGTTCGAAAAGTACCCAATCCCGAAGAATGCCATCAGGCTCTTGATCGGAGCCGGACCGGTAATCCAGAGTCCCCATCCGCCTTGCCCGTCTTCCGCGCCCGGCAGATAGCCAGGGAAAACTTCCTGTCCTTGGGGATCATGCGGGCCCGCGTAGATCTTTTTCAACGCGGCGGCTTGTGGTGCGGTCAAGCACTTGTCAGTGTCTTCGCCAGCCTTGCACTCGATCGTCGCCGGATCGAAGGGGCACAGCCTGGGATCGTTAAGAATTCCGTCGCGCACACCGTCGAGCGCGTCGCAAGCGGCGAGAACGGCCGCCGATATCGCCGGAATCTTCGCCGGAGGAATAAAACTGGCCGCATCGAGCGTTAGCGCCTGCGTGTCCCACGCTGCAGTCGAGAGCAGAGCCGTCCAATAGTTGGCCGGAGCCCCCGCAAGAATGCCGTCATAGTCCGCGGGATAGCGCTGCGCCTCCATCAGCGCCTCGCGCCCGCCGTCGGAACATCCCGCAAAGTAAGACCGCTGCGGACTCTTTCCATAGAACCCGCGGACCATCTCCTTGGCGACCCGCGTCATCTCGTGGATTCCGCGATGGCCGAAGTCGACGACTTTCTCGGGATGTCCCAGCGCCCAGGTCGCATCAATAGGCGATCCTGTGTGGCCCGCATCCGTAGCGGTCGCCGCGTATCCTTTACTCATGGCCACGCTGAGTTGCATGTAGTCGATCAGCCCGGCGAATCCGCCGTTGCCAATGCCTTGCAGCTTGCTGTTCCATCCCGAGACAGGCAACCAGACTTCGAGTTTGATGTCGGAGTCCGCAGTCGGCTTGGCCTCCACCACAACGCGGCAGAATGCAGGCAGGCTCTTGTACAACGCGGACATGTCTAGCCCACTGAAGGGCGCCGGAGGACCGACGAACGCGCCGGCGGCGACCGTTTGGGCTAGAGTGATCGTGGTTCCGGGGATCTTTGCCCCGGCCAGCTTCTCGCACGACTCTTGGGTGAGAGCGACTGCGCTTGCGGCGAGCAAGAAAGAATGAGAGTACGACTGTGTAGCTAAGATGCGCCTTCATGAATCTCCATTAATCCGACCGTGATCTTTACTGCGCCCCGGCCTTTCCCATGAACGCGGCTTGATCCGCCTTCATCTTCTTCAGACCGTCCATCGGCAGGTACACCATGTGTCCCGAATCGTAAGTCGCAAACGAAACATTATCCCGATATTTTTGCGGCACGTTGAGGTGGTCCACCGTGTAGTTGGCGGCGTAATAGGGCGTCGCCAGATCGTAATAGCCTTCCATCACCAGAATCTTCAGATATGGATTTTTCACGATCGCCTGGCGCATCGCCGAAGCGGTGTCGGGAAATCCCTGAATCGCCGATCCCCAATCCCACTTGTCGAAGCCGATGTCCTGCGCCCGCACGTAGTAGGGCATGTCGGTCTTGTATCCCAGTTCGGTGCGGATGTAATTGTTGAAGACCGAGGTAAACGGCGGCTGCGTGGCCGACCCGGTTGGGTCGTACATCGGAGTGTCGAGCAAGCCGTTGGGATCGGGACCGGTGTAGCGAGCATCGAGACGTCCGATGCGCAATTTCTGATCGATCAGCAGATAGTGCGTGAACTTGCGAACATTAATGCGCAGGTTGGCCTCGTCGATCACTTCTTTGCTCAGGCCGGTGAAGCGCGCCAGTTGATCGATTATTTTCAGGCGCTCCTGCGGGGTGAGCGCGTCTCCCTTGGCCAGAGCTTGCGCGTATTCGGTGGATGCCCACTGTTCCGATTCCTGCCGGGCGCGGTTCATGTCCTGCGCCAGATCGGGCGCCAGCTTGTGGTGATAGCCGGCGATCATGGTGAATGACGGAACCAGAAAAATATAAGGCTGGTCGTTGGTATTGTTGTCTTCGAGCGTTTCGAAGTTGAGCACTGTGGAGAGCAAGGTGATGCCATTGAACGAAATGCCGCGGTCGGCAAGGTATCCCGCGATGCCTGCGGAGCGCGTGGTTCCGTAGCTTTCTCCGAAGAGGAACAGCGGCGACGACCAGCGCTCGTTGCGCGTGATGTAGAGCCTTATGAATTCGCTGAACGCTTCGATGTCGCCCTTGACTCCCCAGAATTTCTTGAAGAGCTCGGCGTCTGCGGCGCGGCTGAAGCCAGTGCCAATGGCGTCGATCAGCACCAGGTCGCTTTTGTCGAGCAGCGTGGAAGCATTGTCTTCCATGCGGTAGGGCGCCGGGGGCATGAAGCCATCGGGTTGCAGCACGACCTTGCGCGGACCGAGCGCTCCCATGTGCAGCCAGATGGAGGCCGAACCCGGGCCGCCATTGAAGGCAAAGGTCAGCGGCCGCTTGGCGCCGTCCTGGCCGTCGAGCGTGTAGGCGACGTAGAACATTTCCGCTTCGATCCTGCCATCGCCACGCTTGATGGGCAGGCGTCCGGCGGTGGCACTGTACTTCAGCACCTTCCCGTCAACATTGATCTGGTGATGGGTTACGACCGGCACCGCCTCGGTCATGTCGTAATGCTCTTCTTTGTCTTTGTCTTTGTCTTTGTCTTGCGAGGCTTCGCGAGGCGCGGGCCTTAGCTCAGCGCCAGGCTCCGGCTTAACGGCGCTCTCCGCCGGCTTTTCGGAAGATTGAGCGGCAGCCTGTTTCTTTGCAGCCGCAGGCTTGGGAGTATCGGCTTGTTGGGCGAAAGAAGTTGCCGCGCAAGAAGCGACAACCATTAGAGCCGCGACACTGATCAAGACGCCACCGAACCTCCGGAAAAGTCTGTTCATCGTTTTTCCCCACGAATCAATTATCGCAACCAGATTTTATGGACTCTGCGAATGGGAGGAATTGTACACCGGCCTTGGATGAGATATGGGAGACGCATGCTATTCTTGCGCGCATGCGATTGCGCTTGAGGCTATGTCCGTTGCTTTTGTCTCCGGCTCTTACCGACATACCGCTCAAGGCGCGCGTCTCCCCTTTATTGGGATGATGGACGGAGGACAGTATGCGCATTGACATTCGAGGCCTCGCCCCGCTGCTGCAGGTTTTCGATATGCCGACCGCAATTCATTTCTACCGTGACGTGTTGGGTTTCGAAGTCTCCGCCTCGTCTGAACCCGGGGACAACTGCAACTGGGCTGGCCTAAAGTTGAATGGCGCGGAGTTGATGCTCAATACAGCCTACGAAGCGGACCGGCGTCCCGCCGCTCCCGATCCCGCCCGCGTTGCCGCGCACGGCGACACCTGCCTGTTTTTCGGTTGCGAGGATTTGGACGCCGCTTACCAGCACCTGCGCGCGCATGGTATGAACCTGAAAGAGCCGAAAGTCGCGCCTTACGGCATGAAGCAGTTGTGGTTCACCGATCCCGACGGCTACGGCCACTGCTTTCAGTGGCCCGCCACTCAGCAGACCTATGATCAGTGGGTCGCCGCCTATGGTTTAGGAGCCAAGATGATTGCCTAGGGACAGGCGGGACGCTGTCCGCGTATGTGGCGCGGGCGCTCCCACCCGCGCGGTCGAGCCTTGGACTGCTTGTGGAACCGCAACGGGGCTCACGATTTCTCGTTCGGCAGCCGGGTATCGCAAAAAAAGCGCCGAATTCCCGGCGGCTGTCCGGAGGAGGTCCACGCTCACCGACGCCGAGCACGAGATCGCTACGCCTCAAATTGCTTGATCACCGTGACCTTGCTGTACGCCACGCGAAAGCCGAGCCGCTCCGCGTTGCGCTGCGAAGTTGTCCCGCCCTGCGTGACCACCACGGCGTACTCGCATCCGGCTTCGACCGCAGCCGCCATGCGCGCGCGCAGCAGCGCCGTCTGCAGCCCGCGTCCGCGAAACTCGCCGAGGGTACCCGCGCCGCACAAGGCGAAGACTCTGTGCTCCGGGATGACCAACCCCGTGCCGCACGCCACCAGTCTGCCTTCGACGCTGGCCACAAACGCCAGCGCCCGCTCCATCTGATAGAAGGGCGCGATCAGTCCGCGAAACGCCTCCGGCGCGCCATCGGGAAAGAATGCACTCTCCACGATGGCGCCCGCGGCATCGGCTTCCTCCAAACGGCTGCGCCGAATCTCGCACCCCGGCGGAGCCGGAGGAAAATTCTCCTCCGCCTCCAGTTTCCGGTACAGTACGTTGTTCAACTCCGCGATCGCATATCCGCGCTCTTTGAACATTTCGAACACTGTCGCCTCGTGCATGGGACACAAATCCACTTGCGACGGAGCCTGGTGCGCGCGGTAGAACTGCTCCACGCGATTCAGATCCTCGGCTGTGAACGGACGGTCGAGCCCCACTCCGGTCGCCCGTCCAATCGGCGAACCCAACCCGGCAAATATCATATGCCCGCCGCAAATTTCTTCCTCCGCCGCCCCAATCTCGGGCCGCGTCTTCTGAAACGTCCGCGCGTACAACACCTGCGGCATCTCCTCGACCGACTCCAGACGGCGGGCGAATGCCTTATCCGCGAATTGCATGGGAGAAATCCTTTCTGGTTATAAGACGACAAGGGGCAGGAGCGCCACGCACACACCTCCGCGCGTGTCTCGCTCAACGTTGCAACCCGCAGAATTAAAGGACGGCAGTCATAGGCAGGGATTCAGAGTACAGTGCGAGCCCACCTGTTTTCAAGGTTGTTCTTCGAGCTGAACGGCCAAATCAGCGCGCTAAAGCGAGGTTGTAAGCAAGCCGTGCTGACCGTCCTAAATCGGCCTAATGTTCCCGCAATGAAAAAGGCATGGCTCAGAAAGCAATTGATGTGCCCAACAATCACTGGAGGCCCCCGAGACGGCAACCGATAATTCTCGCATGTTCGCGACCCGAGTTGCGCGAGATGTGTGCTGACGAAACTCGGACCACCAGTTCTACTTGGTGGCCAAGGTGATCAATATTGAACAGACTAGGCGGGACCAGTGTTCGTATTGTTTTAGCTCTTGTTGAACGTCGCACAAACTGGTTTTCAGCAATAGAAGCTCCTCGTTGACGATGCAGAGCGGGTGGATGAAATGAGCCGGGCGATCACGACTGTGCACCACACAATTCCTTTCTCACACACTCGCAACAAACCGCGGGTGCCGGGGGGAGCGCGCTAATGCCAGAAGATTCCAGGGCCTCCCGAGTTCTTTTGTTCTCGTTTCTATATCTTCTCGTTGCCGTCGCTTTCGCTCCCGGCCAGGCTAGCCAGCCAGCCTCTGGTAAGAACGTTCAATCCTCAAGCGCACCGGCAGCCAGCGCGCCTTCTTCTGAAGCCTCCAAGTACGTGGGAGCGGAGACCTGCAAGACCTGTCATGAGGAAATCTATAACGCCTGGGAGAAAACGCCTCACTGGAAGACGACCCTGAATAAAGAGGGTGGCCCCGCGAAGCAAGGTTGCGAGGGTTGTCATGGTCCCGGAGCCGACCACGTGGCGGGCGGCGGCGACAAAACCAAGATATTTGTGTTCGAGGGTCGATCACGGCAGGAGACAAGCGCCCGCTGTCTAAGCTGCCACGGCGAAAGTCATCAGCAGTCACATTTTGCCCAATCCGCCCACGCCAGTAGCGATGTTGGCTGTCTCGACTGCCACTCGCCTCATCACGCCAAGGAAAAGCAGCATCTGCTAGTCCAGGACCAGCCCCAATTGTGTTACGGATGCCATACTTCGGCCAAGGCAGATTTTGCCAAACCCTATCACCACCGCGTCAACGAGGGCTTGGTGCAATGCGTTGATTGCCACAACCCACATGGCACAGCGACCGTGCGGCAGCTACGGAGCCTGCCGAGCGGCGACGCCATTTGCTACAAGTGCCATGTCGACAAACAGGGTCCCTTCGTCTACGAGCATGTTCCGGTGAAGACCGAGGGTTGCACCAGTTGCCACTCGCCCCACGGTTCCACCAATCCCCGGCTGCTCAAGGTGATGCCGGTGAACATGCTCTGTCTGCAGTGCCACACTTTCTCGACCCAGTTGACGGCCGGGGGCCCAAGCGGTCCCGCGCACAATCAGTCGGCGAAGTATCAGGCCTGCACCATGTGTCACACGCAGATTCATGGCTCCAATTTCAGCAATGTGTTTTTCAAGTAGGGAGTACCGATGGCGCCGCCAAGAAAACTCGCCCTGCAACCTTCGCTAGTGAAGAGACGGGCGTCCCTGCCCGCTTGCCCTGAGCGAAGCCGAAGGGTGCAAGCCGACCGCAGCTCGCCAGCCGGATGTGGTCACAGCAACCGTCGAATAGCGATAGCCCTAGCGCTGCTTTTGGGCGCAATGATCGTGTCGTCACCAGAAAAGCTCTTCGCCCAAACTCCCGCGGCGAGTCCGACCCCAGCCCCGCCCGCCGAACCCGACGGCGTGACCCGCGGCGGGTACCAGATTCACTCCTCGGTCGAGCTTGGCTACCGCTCCAACGACGTGACCGGCAGCGGCGATATGTACGACACCCTGGTGAATCTGCAGACCGGCCCGCGAATTCTTGACCAGACGCTTTCGATGCAGTCGGTCGATCACCAGGGCCTGCTGTTCGACGATCTTTACCTCAACAGCGTGGGATGGGGAGGCGATCCCAACAACTACATGCGCCTTCGGGCAGACAAGAACAAGTGGTACAACCTGCAAAGCAGTTTCCGTCGCGATCAGAGTTTCTTTGACTACGACTTGCTGGCGAATCCCCTGAATCCCCCAACCTCGACTCCGTCGATTCCGGTACTGAACTCGCCTCACTCATTCGATACGACGCGACGCATGAGCGACGTCGATCTCACGCTGCTTCCGCAGTCCCGCGTGAGCTTTCGCTTGGGATATTCGCATAACAACATGACCGGGCCTTCGTACAGCAGCATCCACGAGGGTACGGAAGGTTCGCTGCTGCAAAACTGGAACACGACCATGAATTCGTACCGAATGGGGGTGGACTTTAGAATCGCGCCGCGAACTGTCTTCAGCTACGACCAGTTCCTCGATTACTACAAGGGAGATACGGACTACCAACTGAATCCAATCGACGCAGGCGCTCCTGCCGACGACGCCTGCAAGCTCCGTTTCATTGGGTTTGTCCATCGACACTGTGAACAAGGTACCCTGCGCCGTGCCGACCGGGCAAAGCAGTCTGATTGTCAGTGGGATCCTGACCAATGTCACCTGCAGCGCGTACTCCAGCTACGCGCGGAATCAGCGGATCCGCACCTCCACACCCACCGAGCGCATCAGCCTGCGCAGCAATTACTTCCAGAAGTTAGAGGTGCTCGGTTCCTTTTCCTATAGTTCCGCGACTTCCAGCACACCGTTGGACGAGTCTTTCGGCGGCCTGATCACGCGCACCAACACTCTCGCCTTCACCGGCACTGGGACAGCCGCTGCAAACCGCATTTCCGACGTGGTCGATCTCGAAGCGACATTGCACCTGACCCAACATCTGCGCCTGATCGAGAAATTCTATTTCTGGGCCTACCGCATTCCGCAGAATGCCAATTTCAACGAGTTCGACTATAGCTGTGCAGTGCCACCGTGCACGTTGCTGAGTACGCCGCTCACTACGCCAACACCTCCAGGAGGGACGCCCACCATAGCCCAGTCATCCTTCAACCAGACCTGGACGAGAAATCAGACCGAACTGGCCTGGGACATTTCGAAAAAAGCGGGGGCGCGCATCGGTTACCGCTATGGCGACCGGGACTTCAACCACTTCACTGATTATCTGCCCGGAGACGTGGACCATTTCGTGGGTCTGGAGAAAACGGCGCTCCTCGGGCTCTGGGCACGGCCCACCCATGCCTTGCGATTGAATTTCGATCTGGAGCACACCAACTACAACAGCGTGTTCGTCCGCATGTCGCCACGCAAGGAAGCCCGCTACCGCTTCCAGACGACTTATACACCGCGCTCGTGGGCGACCTTTGGCGGATCCATCAACATCCTGCAACAATCCAACGCCGACGCACAAACCCAGTACGTGGGCCACAACCAAAACTACGGGATGACCGCGTCGCTCGCGCCGCGCGAACGCTTCGGAATGGATCTGGCGTACAACTTCAACAGCGTGATCCAGAATGCCCTGATCTGCTTCAACGACACGCCGCCAACCGGCGTGACACTTCCATTCGTTGTCAATGCCAGCAACAATCATTGTGCGGGAACGATACGGCCAATAACCTGATGGCCAACTCGTACTACACCAACCACACTAATTTCGGAATGGCCGCTGTCAGGTTCAAGCCGGCGAAACGAGTGACGGCCAACGTCGGCTACAGCATCACCAGTGTTGACGGCAGCGTGCCGCAGTTCAACATTCTGCAGCCTCTCGGCTCGTTGCAGTACAAGTACCAGCAGCCGGTGGCCAACCTAAGCGTGGATATTGGCCATAAGCTGAGCTACAACATGGGCTGGAATTATTACCAGTACGGTGAAGGTTCGTTTGTCGGCCCGACAGCGCCACGCTATTTCCACGCCAACTCGCTGACCGAGTCCCTGCGTTACGCATTCTAATGATTTTGCTGTCCCGGTCTGAGCCATAAAGCCCCTCAGCGGAGCGGTCACAGAACCGCGCTACAAACTAGTAATTCAAAACAGCGGCCGTAACACAAGCGTTTCTAGCTGATGGCTGACAGCTGCCTTCCTCACACCTGCTGCCGTGCTTCGCCCAGCGACACGCTCACATCCATCTTTTTCTTATTGCGATAGATGGTCACTTTCACCGTATCCCCGGCGCGGTGGTTATTCATCATCTGCGAAAGGTCCTCCTCGTCCTGCACCTTTTCACCGTCGATGGCCACGATCAGATCCCCGCCCAGCATGATGGCAGTATTCCCCAGGTAGGCCCGCTCGTTGCCGGCGTGAAGCCCCGCTTGCTCGGCGGAGCCGCCCGGAGTTATCTGGATGATCAGCAATCCGTAGTCGACCGGCAATCCGATTTCATCCGCCAGTTCCGGGCTGATCGGAATCGTGCGCACGCCCAGCGCAGGACGCCGCACCCGCCCCAGCGTCATCAGATCGTTCAGCACGGCCTTCGCGGTATTGATGGGAATGGCAAAACCAATGCCCGCATTCTGCCCGACACTGGAAAGAATCATGGTATTGATGCCGATGACTTCCCCATGCCAGTTCATCAGTGGCCCGCCGGAGTTGCCGGGATTGATCGCCGCATCGGTCTGAATGGCTTCATCAATCATCGCGCCGTTCGGTTCGCGCACCGGCCGGATCGAACTCACGATTCCGCGCGTCATCGTTCCCGCCAGGCCAAACGGATTGCCAATGGCATACACCTTCTGCCCGACCTGCAAATTTCGCGAATCGCCCAGCACCGCCGGAACCAGATCCGGCGCCTTGATCTGGATCACTGCCAGATCGTGCGGCGGATCGGTGCCCACCACCGTCGCCTTATACTTCTTGCGGTTGTGCATGGTAACTTCCACCTGCCGCGCGTCGGCGATCACGTGATAGTTGGTCAGGATGTGCCCATCCTTGTCGATCACGAATCCCGAACCTT
The DNA here is from genome assembly GCA_963791515.1 of uncultured Acidobacteriaceae bacterium. Lineage (GTDB taxonomy): Bacteria > Acidobacteriota > Terriglobia > Terriglobales > Acidobacteriaceae > Sulfotelmatobacter. Next base: position 139,609 of record CAWBSS010000017.1, read on the forward strand.
GCCCCTCCTGCGGCACCAGACCGTAAAAGAAGTCGAACGCCATGGCGCGCGATGTAACGTTCACCACCGACGGAATATTTCTCTTGTACACGGAAATATTGTTCTGCTCTTCGCCGTCCAGCGATTCATTGGGCGCTGCCTCGGTGATCTCCACCTGCGCGGGATGGCTCAGCCAGTTCGAGGGATGCAATCCACCCGCCTGCGAGTTCGAACGCCAGGTCGTGAAGTAGAAGAACGCCCCGGCCAGGGCCAGCGCAAAGATCAAAGGCCGTACGAGTCTCATAATTTCAAACCATCCGATAGATTAAGTACGATGCCGGGGAGTAGAAAGGTCCCTGAATTGATTTTAAACAATGCCCCGCCACTAAGCACACTGCCCGGACAAACACTGTGTGTTTCAGTTCGCGAAAAAAGGCATGTGGGGACAGCCGCCCCGGCTGTCCGTCGAGCGAAGCTCGACAGCTCTCTCGGCAAGACCTGGCAAACTGAGACCCCGCCCGTTAGACGCATCGCGACCTGGCGGCGACACGGGCGCCGCCTACCCCTGTGCCATGGCAGGTTTATGCTCCAGTTCCAACTCCCGCAGGTAGAGAAACAACGGCAGGCCGAGCGAGACTCCAACCGTCAGCACAGCGACGACCACGAGCCACCGCCTCCGAATACCCAGGCTCTTACTCTCAATCCGGGTAAACACGAGCAGCGCCACCGCTGAGACGATGACATCCATGCCGAAGAATGCGCCGATCCGGTTGGCGAACAGCTCGCGCACAAAGAGGGCGAGGTTCAGTCCATGCTGAAACACCCACGGAACAAACTGCCAGTAAGGAAGCAGCACCCCGGCGAGGCAAAGCACGAGATACAACGTCTTGGGCTTCATGAGCGAATTCTAGCCGAGCCCGAGTTTGTGCAGGATGGAAAATCGTGTCACCAGGGAGACACTGAGTCACGGACAAGAGCAAGAAATAAAACCGTTCTCCGCGACTGTGTCTTCATGGTGGGAAAAGGGATCAGGACTTCCCCGCCTCGGCACGCAGCTTCTGCCACACCTGGCACACTTGCTCGCGGGTTTCGTCGAGCAAGCCGGAGTTGTCGATCACGTAATCGGCCACTTTGATTTTTTCTTGGTCAGGCAGTTGCGCGGCCATGCGGCGCTCGACTTCTTTCCCCGAGGCTTCGAGGTCGATTTTCTGTCGGGCGGCGAAACGGGCCACGCGCTGCTCCGCGCTGCAAGTGACAACCACCAGCCGGTCGAAGTGCCCGCCCGCACCCGCCTCGAGAATCAGCGCTGCTTCAACGATAGCGACCGCGTGCGGGTCCTGCCGGCCCATCGCCCGCATCCACGCGTCCTGGCTGCGGATGACTACGGGATGCACAATTCGGTTCAGTTCCTCGATGCGTGAGACGCGCTTACCTTCCGCAGCGGCGGCCGGGCCGAACGCGGCCTCAGCCAGCTTGGCGCGATTAACGCTGCCATCGCGATTGAGAATCTCGCGGCCAAAGTGGCGCACCACTTCGTTATAGACGGCTTCGCCCGGCTGCATGAGCGAATGCGCAATCCGGTCCGCCTGAACCAGACACGCGCCCAGCGCCACAAACATCTCTCCCACCACCGACTTGCCGGCAGCGATGCCCCCGGTAAGGCCAACTTTCAGCATGAGGCTCCCAAAGAGCATTTTCACCACGGAGACACTGAGCCACGGAGAAAAAACAGGAAAATGGTTTCTCCGTGACTCCGTGGTGCATTTTCATTCAGGGATCAAGCGCGCGAGAACTCGGGCATACGCTTTCCCCGCCGCATCTTCGCCGCCTTCACCGTGTTGAACATCAGCATGGCGATGGTCAGCGGCCCCACGCCGCCGGGCACGGGCGTGAGGGCCCCTGCAATCTCCACCACTTCGGGATGCACGTCGCCCATCAGCGTCGATCCTTTCTTGCGGAAGCTCTCTTCCCTTTTGGCGTCGCCGGCAAAAAACCGCTGGAATTCCACCGGATCAGCGACGGTATTCATGCCTACGTCGATCACCGTCGCGCCCCGCTTCACGAAATCCCGGGTAATCATTCCCGCGCGCCCGATCGCGGCCACCAGGATGTCGGCGCGCCGGCAAACCCCCGGCAGGTCGTGGGTTTTCGAGTGGCAAACGGTCACCGTAGCATTGGCGTTCAACAGCAGCATGGCGGCGGGTTTGCCCACGATGTCGCTCCGTCCCACCACCACGGCTTCGCGCCCGGCAATGGGAATGTTGCTGCGCTTCAAGATCTCGAGGACTCCGGCGGGCGTGCACGGCACCAGGCCAGGACGCTGGGTGGACAGGAAACCGACGTTGACCGGATGGAATCCATCGACGTCCTTGGCCGGGTCGACGGCCATCAATACTGTTTTCGCGTCGACCTGGGCGGGCAGGGGCAACTGCACGAGGATCCCATCGACATCGTCGCGCCGGTTGAGTTCTTCGATCAGAGCGAGCAGTTCCGCAGTCGTGGCCGCTTCAGACGGCGTGAGCTTTTCGCTGTAGACACCCACTTCTTCACAGGCTTTGACTTTGCCCCGCACATAGATCTCGGATGCGGAATGGTGGCCAACCAGGACGACCGCGAGGCCGGGACACACCCCCGCCGCGATCATGGTTTTCACTTCCGCCGCAACTTCAGCGCGGATATCTTGCGCGATTTTGCTTCCGTCGAGAATCGTGGCAGGCATTCGGACTCCGAGGAAATTCTATCGCAACTGCCGCGATGAGCATTCACCTCGGACGGGAAATTGAGCAATCGGGCAATTTTGTAATTGAGTAATTGGTGGAGGCGCTCCTTAATCACACAATTACCCGATTGCTCAATTTCTCAATTCCGTGTGGGGAAGAGGTGTTGTGAGCCCGATCACACCCCGGCCCCTGCCCGTGTCGTACAATGCACACGTCATGATTGCCAAAGAACTACTGGAGATTCTGGTTTGTCCGGCGTGCAAGCAGGCGCTCGAGTACCGCCAGCGCCCGGAGAGTTTGAAATGCAAGCAGTGCCACCGGGTCTATGCGGTAAAGGACGACATCCCCATCATGCTGGTCGATGAGGCCACGGTCGAGCCTTAGCGCGGGCGGCTCTGGGCAAGTTTGCGGCTGAACTCCGGTCTGCCTGGATTTCCAGGAAAGGAAGGTTCAGACGTGGCTGCACAATACTTTTACTGCATTCAATGTCATAAGAAATATCCCACGCACCACAAGCTGTTCGACACCTTGTACGACTTCTCAAAAATGGCTCCGGAAGAATGCCCGGCCTGCGGAGGAACGCGGGAGTTGCACGTGAATCTCGACTTCCAACTGGGCGCAGGCGACGGAGACTTCAAGGTTGTGTCCGCGCACCTTCCCGAAAGGCTGGAGTCCTGGCTCGGGGAAGAGGAAGAGGAAGTGACGTTCTACCCGTTCCTGGTCGTGCTCGAAGCGGGGATCGAAGGCAAGCAGTTCTGCTGGATGCCCTACTGGCACGTCGTGGGAAAAGAAGCTCGCTACGGCCAGCACGCTCTTTGCCTCGATCACGCGCAGTTCGAGAGCCTGATTGCCCAAGTGCAGGACAAAGTTCAAGACAAAGTGCAAGACAAAGTGCTGGAGCCGGTGTAAGGCCTGGTCCACGGCGGGGAGCAGCAGCCGGGAAGTCCTATCGAACCCTGCAAGGAGAGCGCCTCAGGCCAATGGCTCATCGCCTCGGGCCACAGGCCTTCCGGCGCTCCCTGTACGCGTGGAACCTTGAAGTAATCCCCTTGCGTCGCCCATTCTCTTTGAGGATTCTCTCTTACCCTCTTCCTCCTTGTGGAAAAGCCGATCCTTGTTGGGGGTCGAGGCGTCCTTCACACAACTCGCTCCGGAATCGACACATTGTGTCAGTCCTGAGATTACTTTGGGGTACGAAAGAAACTTCGGCAAGCCGCTGCCGCCTCCTGATCCTGTCCGCAACTTTCGACATCCACACGGGTTAAATCAATTAATAGGGGCTTGGGGGACCGTACAGGAAAAACAGCATAACTACGGCAAAAGAATTGCATGCAACTTCCACGAGTGCCGATGACTCTAATACGGCAAGCAAGTAACAGGTCGGAGTCGGAGGTGATGACGGCCATGAATGACAAAGACAGATTCACGATGACCGAGCTAGCGGCACTGAGGAACGATCTGCTCCAGGGTGGCATGATCGACTCCTTCGAGGCGGCCGAACTGCTTCAGGTGTTTCTGATGGGCCGTGGCTATGGGGTTTCACCCAAAGCAGCGCTCGACGCTGCGGGCCGCGTCGAAATGGCGGGGTGCGCCATGCCTGTCCTTATGCATGAGTTAGAGAACCTGGCCATGGTGATGTAACTTGGCGGCGCGGGCCGGTGACCCCGCGAGCCAAATGAGACTCGGTCCAGTAGCGTGAGAAGACCCGAAGTCGTGGGTGGGAAGACATAGAAGTCAGGGCAAAAGTTCAGCGATCTCGACATGCTGGGTCGGCCATCGAAAAAAGATGGGACGAACCAGTTCCACAATGGAAAGCCGGGTCAACCAGCCCGGCTCTGTTGTTTTTGTGCGCTTCCTTCCGCTTCGACGGGAATCGGCTTTCGATCGCGCGCTCTTCGTATGCATAGTGGGAAACTGGCCCATCCCTTGGATATAGGACAGAGGCTGCCCACCCTTCGCGGGGTGGTCTAGCCCATCCTTTACAGTCTGTCCCGGGACATCCCTTACACTTACGTGGGTGGAACCGACCTCAGGTGGGGATTCCTGCTGATGGTATCAGGCGACTTTCCGTACGCGAAGTTCGGTGCCGCATGGTCGGTCCAGCCGCCCGGAAGGTGCCCATGCGGCCATCAGTCGCCGTCGGCGGCACAACCCCATCTTTTACTTCAACTTAGAGCGCCATAGTTGCACATCTGTACGTATACACTTGTTAGACAAACGTTCCTGCAGGAACGTTTGTACGTACATATTTGTATTATAAGGTGTTCCTGCAGGAACACTTCTCCATTTTGGAACTCGACTGCCTCTCTACTCGTAGCGCAGACTCTCGACCGGATCGAGCTGCGAGGCGCGGGTGGCCGGGACGGTGCCGAAGATGATCCCTACAACCGAGGACACGACGATAGCGATGATCGCGGACAGGCCCGAGATCGGCATGCGGTAATCGGTGAGGAAACGTACCGAGTAGGGGATGGCGAGGCCGACCACGATGCCGGCGATGCCTCCAGTGAATGAAATCAGAATGGCTTCCGCAAGAAACTGGAAGCGGATTGCGCGGTTGGTGGCGCCGATGGCTTTGCGAATCCCAATCTCGCGGATGCGCGACGTCACCGTCGCCAGCATGATGTTCATGATGCCGATGCCGCTCACCAGAAGAGTCACGAAGGCGACCAGCATGAGGATCAGTGTAAGAGCGTCGGCAACTCGTCCCGCCACGGTGAGAAGCTGAGTCAGGTTCTGCACACTGTACACCGACTCGGGACGATGCCGGGCCTGCAGCACGCGTTTGATGGCCGCGGTGGCGGGGATCACGTCTTGCGCCGTGGCCACCGAGAAATAGATTTGATACACCGCGGCGGTGGGCGTGAAGAAGCGGCTGACCGTGTAAGGGATCAGCATGGTTTCTTCCTGAATATCCGACTGTCCGAACGTGTCCACGCTTTCCTTGAACACGCCCACAATCGTGAACGGAAGGCCGCCGCTCAACTTGATGATCTGGCCGATCGCCACCGGGATAGCGCCGTAGAGTTTCTGCGCCAGTTTCTCGGTGATGACGCCCACCTTGTTGCGGCCAGCGGAATCTTCGGAATCGAAAAAACGGCCCGCGAGGACTTTCAGATTGCGTACCCGCAGATAGTCAGGGTCCACGCCGAGGACGAGGATGTCGCTCTGTTTTCCCGCCCCGACGCTGATGCGGTCTCCCAACGCCACGGTGGGCGAAGCCGCCACGACGCTGGAAACCTGCTCCCGGACCGCCTGTACGTCCTCCACTGTCATGGGATCGGGCGTGGAGTCGATGCGCTGCGCTCCGCCCTGGTAGTCGGCGTAAATCATGTTGGTGCCGATGGATTGAAGCTGGCGCAGGATGTACTGCTTACCCGTCAGTCCGATCGTGGCCACCAGAATCACCGAGGCCGTACCCACCGCCATGGCCAGAGCCGTGAGCGTGAATTGAAGCTTGTTGCTGCAGAAAGCGTCGTAGGCGAAATTCAGGATCTCGCTGGCCCCAATCGTGAAGCGGCGCTGAGTTGTGACGGGTGAAGAGGTCGCGTTCGCCATCGCCAGTTAGATGTTAAACCCCACTCGCGACAGGCTGCAATGCACGCGGTTCCCCGGAGCGCCCCGCCACGGCTACGGCTGCGAGGACGACGATGAGCGGATCGACCGGACGAAAGTAGTACGTCTCCGGATGCGAGAAGTAGTAGGTGAGTGGAAAGAACAAAAGAACGATGGCAAAACGCACGCCCAGCGCGGGATCGCGTTGCAAGACGCGCAGCAGGCCCCAGAGCCCAAGGATCGTCATGGTCGTGTTCACGAATATGTTCGGCGGATCGAGCGGCTCGTCCTTCAGGTAAGCGCGGTCGAAACTCCAGTAGCCCGTCCACATATAGACGATGCGGCGAAACGTCATCCACACGAACCAGGCGGGATGGCCGCGGATGAAATCTTTCGCCTGCAGGAGCTTGTGGTCCATGTAAGCAATCTCACCCACGCGCTCGTATTCCTGCAGTTCGGCGTCGCTGTGGTTGGGATGGAGCGCGCGGTTCACCCAGTGCTCGGAGTAGCCGTTGTTGCCGATGTAGAGCTCGAGGCCGAAGCCGCTGCGTACGGGAATGAAGCGGTGGAAGAGTTCATAGTTGCGAACGAACCAGGGCGAGAGAACGATGATCGCGGCCAAGGCGGCGGCCAGCATGGGCACTTTCCACGGCCGCTTGCGGCGGTAGCGGCGGTAGAGCGTCCAGAGCCCAAGCAGCGGGACAACCGCGAGCACAACCGGCTCGGTCAGTGCCGCAACGCCGCCGAAGAAGCCGAACAGCAGCCAGTCTCGAGTGCGAGAAGAATTTTCCAGACGCCAGGCCATCCAAAATAAACAGGCGAGTTCGAGCGTGACCAGGCAGGTCGACCAGGCCCAGTCGGCTCCGTAGTAGATACCGTAAGGAGAAAAGGCCCACCCCCAGCCCGCCCACTTGGCTACACGCTGGCCGAAGGCCTGCCGCGCCAGGAGAAAAACCGGCACGCAGGTTACCGCAGAAAATACGCTGTTCAACGAGAGAGCCGCGAGCACCGAGGCCTTGGTCTCGATTCCGAAGATTTTGAAAATGCCCGCGAGCAGATAGGAGTACACGGGCGGCAAGAGTGCGGACAATCCTGTGTCGGCAAACGGGCTGCCGAAGCCGTGGCCGGAGACGATGGAGCGTGCGATCCTTCCGAAGGCCCAATGCTCGAGCACAAAGGGGTCCATCCAGTCGTGGTAGACGAAGGGGATGATCGCGAGGCGGACTGCCAAGGCTGCAAGGACCATCAGAACGTAGGGTGGAACACGGGTTGGAGCGGTGGATTCTGTTGGCATGATATCGTGGCGCTGCAAAGCGCGGGCGAGATGCCGCCGCTACTTTTTTTCCGACGCTGCTTTTTTCGCCGGTGCTGCTTTCTTAGTATAGACGGCACACTTGAAGCGGACCGCGCTGATAGGGGCACGTCATTCCCTGCCCTTCTTGATCTGGCGCAGCAAGATGCACATCGAGGCGCGGGAGGATGACCCACGTCACACCGAACTCATGCTTGAGGCGCTGGAAATCTGCGGCTTGAAAATTCCGCCAAGCTCTCTGGGCATTCACTTCCTTGAGCCAGCGCGGAGCGAGGCGCGGGACGCGGGCAGCCATGCCGCCATCTTTTTCATAGTCGGCGAGCGCGCTGCGTTCGGCGAGCGCGCGGAATCCGTGATAATCCTCGCCCGGCAAAGTCATGTAGTGCGGATCGAGCGCGAACAGGCTGTCGACCGGAGTATTTTGCCGGATCCAGGCGAAGGCCTGCAGCCATTCGTTCTGCGGCGCGACGCCGGGCAACTCCAGATGCGCGGACGCAGGATACATCTGGCGCTGGGCATAGAACATGACTGCACTCAGAGGAATAAAAAGCAGGACCCAGCGATAGACACGGCGGTCGAGTACATAGCGGCCGAGGAGGCCGCCCACGATCAGGAAGAACAACAGGTAGAGCAAGTGCAGGTAGCGCATCGGCTCAAACGGCCGCAGGCGCTCGAGGCTGGGAGGAAGCATGATCAGGAGACCGACGGCAGTCTGGAAGGCGCCATAAAAAAGGAGGCTTGAAACGAGCGACGGCAGCACCCCGCCGTTGCTCTCGGCTTTTTCGCTATATTTAATAAATATCCAATAGCTATACAACAGAAGCAGCGGAGCGCAGACTCCCAACCACTCATACCAGTGCCAGCGCGCCACGAAGTAAAAGCTGCGAGTGGCCGCCGCCTGGCGCCAGGCATCGGAGGCGGGTTCAAAAATCCATCCCAAAGGAAGGACAAGGGCGACGGCCAAGAGCACGCCAGGCGAGCGCCGCGGCCAGGAAACACGCTGGTTCCAGAGCAGAAAGGCGCAAAAGGAAATTCCGAAGCTGGCCATGATGGCGTGGATGGCGAAGGCGACAGCGAGCAGAACTCCCGCGAGCCAGAGTCGCCGGTCGATGACCGCGACGATGGCCGCAAGAATCACGGCCGTCGCCAAGGTGCGGGGATGAAGGTACTGATCGGCGAGCGTCATGGCAATGCCGGGCAGGGGAAGAGTAAGTAAGACGGCGATGGTGGCCACCGCGGACCACTGCGCCTCAGGCTGCGTGAAGCAGCGGCGGCTGATCCGCCACGAACCGTGGAGAAGCAGGAAGATAGCGGCGATCTGCCACAGCAAAACCGTCCACGCCAACGGCAGATGGCTGATGCGGACGGAGAATGCGATGAGCTTGTCGAAGACGGTGGCCTGAAACTGGAGGCGGAAGAATTCCGAATCATGCGGAAACAGGGCGGGATTGAGATTCCTCTTGATCGCCGCCAGGTAAAACGCGTCGTCTTCAAGGCCCGGATGGTAGCCCATCAAGAAGACGGCAAACACGGTGAGCGCGGCCAGCAGAGCCAAATTCGTGGCCGAGGCATCGCGCTGGTCCCAAGGCCTGATGGGCGGATTTTGCGGAGCTTCGGACATTCCAGATTCTGGCACTACCGAACAGAGACCCACCCGAATCTGCAGCAGGCCGCGGAAACATTCGCACGGCGCACTTCTTGGCTAATCAAGGATGGGTGAGAACCTGTGCCGTCCCTGCGGGACTCAGTTGCTTTTCCTATTCGCACCCGGCACTTCCGTGCCGGGCTTTCACCATGCCGCCGCTTCGCGGCTGGAGTTTGGCAGATTTCGTTCCACACCTTGCCAGAAAGTCAGTTCACACAGACTAAGAGCCTACATCAGTTCTCACGCACACACTAAGCCTACAGTAGTAAGTGCGAACTCATCGCGGCACAACAATAGTACTGCGCCACCGGAAGGCGCGTTTTTGGTAAGCTGCTGAACCGGATGACCGGATGCCTACACCGGGCGCGAGGTCTCTGAGCGGGCAGCGTAATAGGGTTCCCGGCCGGTGTCCAGTTTGCGCCCTTGATCGCTGAAGCGCGGCAGATGAGCCAGACCGATTCTCTGCAGCGCAAACTGCAAGGTCGTGGCCAGCACGCCGAAACCGTACTTCACGCTGCGGCGAAAGTTGATGGACGAGGCCTCTTCGAAATACTTTGTGGGACAGGAGACTTCACCAATGCGGAAGCCGAAGTGCACGCATTGCGCCAACATCTGATTGTCGAAGACGAAGTCGTCGGAGTTTTCCAGCAGCGGCAGTTCGATGAGCACCTTGCGACTGAAGGCGCGGTATCCGGTGTGGTACTCGGAGAGCTTGACTCCCAGAAAAAGATTCTCGAAGGCGGTGAGGAACCGGTTGGCAATGTATTTGTAGATGGGCATGCCGCCGAGCAAGGCGCGGCCGCCGATGATGCGCGATGCCAGCACGACGTCATATACATCGTAAGCGACCATGCTCGCCATTGCCGTGATCAGCAGCGGCGTGTACTGATAGTCGGGGTGAAGCATGATGACGACATCAGCGCCAGCGGCCAAAGCCTCGCGATAGCAGGTTTGCTGGTTGCGTCCGTAGCCGTAGTTGCGGTCGTGCTGGAAGACGTACAAGCCAAGGCGGCGTGCGAGATCTACGGTGTGGTCGGAGCTGTGGTCGTCGACCAGAATGCGGATGTCCACCAGGTCGGGCAATTCCCCCACCGTGACCTGGAGAGTCTTCTCCGCGTTGTAAGCGGGCATGACGACCGCGATGCGCTTGCCGTTAATCATTTTGCTGGGACGAAGAGGCCACTGATAGTTTACCTGAGATGACGCAGTGGCGGAGCAAGCGGTTGCTGCGTCCCGCGTGGAGGCTTCCTCGAAGCGCTGCCGGTTCTGCGCGAGGTCCTTTTCTCCGCCTGAAAAGCGGCTCGGGTCAGGATGACTCCCGGGAAGGATTATTCTAGAAACTCAAACCGCGCCGCTACCACGGCTGCCTGACACCGTTTTCGTTTTCAAATTGCTTTACGCTGACTTTGATTGCACCGTGATCCACTCTATGAACATTTCCGATGCTGGGTTTCGGCTAGAAACGCGGATCGCACTCCCTGGAAACGAAGTTCATTTGTGGCGAGTCGATTTGGCCGCCGTAGCCAAAGCAGAAGCGAGATGGAAAGAGATCCTTTCGGCGGACGAACGGGCGAGAGCGGCGCGGTTTCATTTCGCTCGGGATCGTCAGTACTTCACTGCCACGCGCGCAGTTTTACGGATGATCCTGGCCAGCTATGCTGACTCCGATCCGAAGGAATTGGTGTTTCGTTACTCCGACAAGGAGAAGCCATCGTTGAATCCTGCCCCATGTGGAAGGCAAGTAGAATTCAACGTTTCCCATTCGGGGGACGTGGCGCTGCTGGCCTTCGCACAGGGACGGGCGCTGGGCGTGGATGTGGAAAAGGTTCGTGAGGACTTTGACCACGAGGCGATTGCCCGCCGATTTTTTTCAGTGCAGGAACAGCGTCAGCTTGCCACGCTTGCGCCGGCAGAGAGATATGCAGGTTTTTTCCGCTGCTGGACCCGAAAGGAATCCTATATCAAGGCGCAAGGAACCGGCTTGTCGCTTCCTCTTGACCGGTTTGACGTCTCGTTGAGACCGGGAGATGGGAATGCGTTGCTTTCTACCCGTCCCGATCGTAGCGAAGCAGCGCGCTGGTCCCTGCAGGAGGTACCGGCCGGAGATGGCTACGTCGCGGCCCTGTGCGTTCGAGGGGACGGATGGCGTCTGAAATTCTAGGTCAAGTCCGTTGCGGTTCATCCTAAATGTCCGCGACAGAATGAAGGAACTTTGCAGTGTGGTGGAATAAATCGCCTCATGCTGCGCAAGGAGTTGCACATCTCCAGATGACAAAACCGTTGAAACCAAAGTCCCACCTCTATCCTTATCAATTTACAGTACAATTGCTAAACCCATGCGGCATGGCACTTGCGAGCAATTCACGTTAACTCCTTCTGCGAGAAGCTGAATTTAGATGCCGCAAATCCATAATCAACGAACCTTGGAGGTTTCACGCTCTTGTCCGCTTCGACTAGTCATTTGATTGCTCCCCATGGCGGCGAACTTGTAAATCTGCTGGCATCCCCGGAAAAAGCCGCCGAACTGAAAGCCCACTCCCGCGAGTGGCCGTCCTGGGACCTTACGGCCAGGCAACTTTGCGATCTTGAACTGCTCATGAGCGGAGGCTTCTCTCCGCTGCGCGGCTTTATGACCAAAGCCGACTATGAAGGGGTGTGCCACAAGATGCGACTGGCCAGCGGAGTTCTCTGGCCCATGCCGATCACGCTCGATGTCAGCGAAGAATTTGCCAAGAAGCTCACGCCCGGCAGCAGCAAGGTCGCGCTGCGCGACGCCGAGGGCGTGATGCTGGCCGTGTTGCACGTGGAGGAAGTCTGGCAGGCCGACCGCGCGGCCGAAGCCAAAGCGGTGTTTAACAGCACCAGCAAGGCTCATCCGGGCGCCGATTACACCATGAACAAGGCGAACCCGTGGTACGTGGGCGGGAGTGTCGAGGGGTTGCAAGCCCCTTCGCATTATGACTTCCGCACGCTGCGCTTGACGCCGGCGGAACTGCGCGCTGAGTTCGCCCGCCTGGGATGGCGGCGCGTGGTTGCTTTCCAGACGCGCAATCCCATGCACCGCGCGCATGTGGAACTCACGTTCCGCGCGGCCAGGCAGGTCGAAGCGAATCTGCTGATTCATCCTGTGGTCGGGATGACCAAGCCCGGCGACGTGGATTACTACACCCGCGTGCGCTGCTACCAGTTGCTGAGTTCGAAGTATCCGCAGGGAACGCAAAAGCTTTCGCTGCTGCCACTAGCCATGCGCATGGGCGGACCGCGCGAGGCGATCTGGCACGCTTTAATTCGCAAGAACCACGGCTGCACCCATTTCATCGTCGGCCGCGATCATGCCGGCCCCGGCAAAGACACCGATGGCAAGCCGTTTTATGGCCCCTATGAGGCGCAGGAGGTCTTCAAGAAGCACGAAGCTGACATCGGCGTGGCCATGGTGCCTTTCAGCATGATGGTGTACCTGGAGGATGAGGACCGCTACGTGCCTGACGACGAAGTCAAGAAGGGCGACAAGGTTCTGAACATCTCCGGCACGGAACTGCGGGATCGGCTGAACGAAGGGCGCGATATTCCTGCCTGGTTCACCTATCCGGAAGTTGTGCAGGAACTGCGTCGCAGCTTTCCGGCACGCGCGAAGCAGGGTGTGACCATCTTCTTTACCGGACTCTCGGGTTCGGGCAAGTCCACCATTGCAAATGTCCTGATGACGAAGTTTCTGGAAGTCGGCGGGCGCCCGGTGACGTTGCTCGATGGCGACCTGGTGCGCAAGAATCTTTCGTCGGAGCTGGGATTTTCGAAAGAGCATCGCGACATCAACATTCGCCGCATTGGATATGTCGCTTCGGAAATCACGAAGAACGGCGGCATCGCGATTTGCGCGCCGATCGCGCCGTATGACGCGACGCGGAAACACGTTCGCCAGTTAATCGAGCCCTTCGGCGGGTTCGTCCTGGTGCACATCGCCACTACGATCGAAATCTGCGAGCAGCGCGACCGTAAGGGGCTTTATGCCAAGGCGCGTGCGGGAATTCTCAAGGAATTCACGGGGATCTCCGATCCCTATGAAGCTCCGGCGGATGCCGAAGTCACGATCAACACCGGCGAACTGTCACCCGGAGAAGCGGCCCAGGAAATCATCCTGCACCTGGAGCGCGAAGGCTTCATCGGCGTCAACCGGGCGGGAGAATAACGCGAACCGCTTATGCCACTGCTCGCAGCCAAAATTCTGGTTGGCTTTTTTGTTGGCGTGCTTATCGGCATGAGCGGCGTGGGAGGCGGCGTTCTGCTGCTCCCGATTCTGATCTTTGGCCTGAAGGTACCAGCTCTCGTCGCCGTCGGTTCCGACGCGCTGTTCAACTTCTTCACGAAAATCCCGGCCGGCCTGTTGCACCTGAAGAAAGGCACGGTACGCCGCAAGGTTGTGTTCGCGCTTGCAGTCGGGAGTATTCCCGGCTCCATCGGTGGAGTGCAACTGCTGATGCACATCCGCCACCTCTATGGCGACGGAGTGAACAGTTTTATCAAGACCGCGGTGGGAGTGCTGCTCATCGTGATTCCCACGTTGCTGCTGTTGCAGAGAAAGATCGAGGAGCGGGTCGCCAATCGCCCACCGACCGCAAAGGGTTTCCTGGGGATGGCGCTGATCGGACTGGTTGCCGGTTTTCTGGTGGGCATGACCTCGGTAGGGTCGGGCAGCATCATCATGATGTTGCTGCTGCTGTTCTACAGCTTCCCGCCCAAGGTAAACGTCGGAACCGACATCGTACACGCAGTCATCCTCACTGGCGTCACGGGATTCCTGCACTTCCGGCTGGGCAACGTGAATCCCGGGCTGGTGGCGTCGCTGCTGATTGGTTCCATCCCCGGCGGGTTGCTGGGGTCGCATTTGGCGACTCGCGTTCCCATGCTGTGGTTGCGGCGAATCCTGTGCACCTTGCTATTGATCACCGGTGTCCGCATGCTGTGGGCTTGATTGCGACGAAGATTATTCTGACGACATAATTCTGCCGTACATGATTCAGGAGAAAATGAGTTCTTCCTGTTACTCCGATATTCTGCACCGCATCCAGGCGGCCCTGGACGCGGCAGGCAACGTCTTCGCACGCTTTACGCCGGGCGCGATTAAGACCGAATACAAGATGGGGCACGATCCGGTGACCGAAGCGGATCACGCCGTGGATGCCGTGCTGCGACAGAACTTGCTGCTCGACGGCGAAGGCTGGCTCTCGGAGGAAACGGCGGATAGTCCTTCGCGCCTCGATAAAGAACGAGTGTGGATCGTGGATCCTCTGGATGGCACGCGCGAGTTTGTGATGGGGCTGCCGGAGTTCTGTGTCTCGATCGGTTTCGTCGAGAAGGGCGTGCCCGTGGCAGGAGGGATCTATAACCCTGCGACCAGCGAAACTTTTGTCGGAGCGGTTGACGCCGGCGTGCTCTACAACGGGCGACCCGCGCGTGCGAGCCAGCGCACCACGCTCGACGGAGCTCTCATCCTCGCCAGTCGCAGTGAGGTCAAGCGCGGGGAGTGGAAGCGGTTCGAGAACGGTCGCTTCAGAGTCCAACCGATGGGTTCGGTGGCCTATAAGCTGGCGCTGGTGTCCGCCGGCCTCGCGGACGTTACTTTCACTTTGACCCCCAAGAACGAGTGGGACGTTGTGGCGGGAGCGGCTTTGGTGCGGAGTGCGGGCGGTTTTGTCAGCACTCTGGAGAAAACCGACTTGACCGCCAATCGCCGCGACCCGCTTCTGTCGGGCTTACTGGCGAGCGGACCATTCCTGAAAGACCAACTGCTTGCCCTGGTGGAACCCTACATCCGGGTGGCCGAACAGGCTCGCTAGCTATTGAGCCTAGCGTCGCCACTTCCCGGACGGCGCGGACGATCTAGCTCCAGCATGCTGGTGAGAACCGCTGCCCTGAAAATTGATCCCCGATACTGTTGCGCTTTTCGGCCCAGAAATAAACTGGCGCCAATTTTTCTCCTCTTCCCATGGCAAACTGCAAGAGATTAGGACCTACAACCTACCTCCCCAAAAACCTACACAACCTTCACAACCTACACAACCTACACAACCTTGCTAAAGGAACTCAATGAGCAAGTGCGAGCCGATCGATCATGCGGGCTGAGTGCGATGGTCCTCAGGGCCGTCCTTTGGTACTGTCACCAGCCTGAACAGCAGCAAGTTTGTGTGCGCGAAATTGCAGAGAAAGCGAACGACCTCTACCGCGAAGAGGGAGAATCGCTCCGGGCCGGCTTCATAGCAGGCCCGCAGATGCTCGACCGGTCCAAGTTTTCTGATCAACTTGCGGATCGACTCTTCGCGGTTGGCAATCGTTCCCAGGCTGCGAACCTCTCCATCCGCCTCTGCTACTGCCACGGTTATCGTTTCGGCATGGACATCCAAACCCAAAAATCGTAACTTCTCTATCATGACCGGTTCCCTCCGCTTGTGGCTCTGGACTAAAGTTCTTCAAACAAACTCAGCCTAACCCACGACCAGCGCATCGAGCCGGTCACACTCAGGGCTACTATAACTTACAGTATCTGTCGCTGCTTACACTACTTACACAACCTACACAACTTCTGGCGTTTCTGGTACTTGCCGAGCATGACAGTGACCACAGGCCGGCACGTCGTCGCCGTTTGGAAAGACTTCGTTGGTATAGCTCAGGTCATGCGCTCGTTTTTGTGTAGCCTTATCCAGGCTGAGTCCCCGTCCAGCATTACCAAGTCGGCGAGTGTAAAGCCCAAGGTTCTTCAACGCATGTCCTACAGTCTCATTGCTGACTCGGAGCGATTCTCCCTCTTCGCGGTAGAGGTCGTTCGCTTTCTCTGCAATTTCGCGCACACAAACTTGCTGCTGTTCAGGCTGGTGACAGTACCAAAGGACGGCCCTGAGGACCATCGCACTCAGCCCGCATGATCGATCGGCTCGCACTTGCTCATTGAGTTCCTTTAGCAGTTCAATAATACTTTGTTGCAGTTCAGGATCACCCTCGAGGGGCGCGCCGAGCACTTGGGCCATCGCACACAATTCCGGCAACAACCCAGTAACTCTAAACTTCGATGATGCGACTGCATCGTGTTTGTCTATCCGGTAGAAGAGCAACTGATTTTGAAGATCTTGCACAACCTCGTTGGTCGGAAATGAGCAGCCAACTTCCAGTGCGTTTCTGCGGGCGTGAACATGAATGGAACGAGGTCCCACGATTTGCTGGTTTCCGTTTTCTCCCAAGTAGATGCATTTCGCACCGTAGAACTGCCATAGATCCTTGCCGCTGGACACAAAGTAGCCTGGCTGGTTAGAGGCGTCGAGTAAAGCTGCCATGGCTTTGTTCAGTTGCGGCGCACGAATCAGCAGCGTGGGCATTACCTCATTGCACGTGATCTCCCGGAAGCTAGCGGGGCTTATACCAGCCAGTAAGACAGGTCGGCGGCAAACGCACTGCAGTACCCGAAGCAGAGGATCCGCAGCGAACGCCGGTCCGGTGATCACGAGAGTGGGAATAAAGGGTAAGAAGTCTGTGAACCAACACGCGATCGACCAATAGGTGACGAGACGGGATTGTTGCTCCGAAAGCATGCCCTGGCGCTGGATCAGAGCCCGGATGCCGTCGAACATCTCTCGCGCTGAGTTGGACTCTTTCAGATCGGTTAGTCCGGTTGGCAAACGCAATGATTTGTACAGGGCGAGTGGCAGTTTGCAGTCGAATCCCGTTTGTGCAGCAGTTCCAGTTGGGGTGGTTAGATCGGCATAGGGGCGCTGAATTCGAGACGGATCTGCATCAGCACATTCACCTGGAAAACAACATCCTGTTCCCGCGAGCGATTGCGATGGAACAGGCGCAGTAACAGGCTCGAAACCGTGACTTTGGTCACAGACTTATCGCCGCCCCTTTGCATAGGGTTGGTCTGGCTCGCCTGTGGAGGTTCCCATGCGCTATGTGGTTTTTCTCAGTTTTCTCCTCTTCCCGCTAATTACAGTTGCCCAAGTATCCACGGAAGGCCAGACATGCCTGGATTGCCACAGCAGCAGTACGCCGGGAATTGTGGAGCAGTGGCGAGAAAGCGCGCACGCCAAGAAGAATGTGGACTGCTACTCGTGCCATCGTGCCAATGAGAATGATCCCGCAACATTTGAGCACTACGGCCATCGCATTGCCGTGATTGTCACACCCGACTACTGTGGGCGCTGTCACGGCAAAGAAGTTGAACAGTTCGAAAAGAGTCATCATGCGCAGGCAACACAATTTATCGGGTCTCTGGATAACATGTTGGGAGAGGTGGTTGAGGGCGGCCCAGCTGCAGCGAACGGATGCCGGCAGTGCCACGGCAGCGAGGTCAAGTATTTGCAAGATGGCAAGTTCGATGCGGAGACTTGGCCTAACAGTGGTATTGGGCGAGTGAATCCTGACGGCAGCCGCGGCACGTGTGCTGCCTGTCACGGACGGCACTCCTTCCGTTCAGCGCTGGCTCGCCAGCCCGAGAACTGTGGAAAGTGTCACCTGGGGCCCGATCATCCGCAGATGGAGATCTACAGCGAATCGAAGCATGGCATTCAGTTCCGCGCCAACATTGCCAAGATGAACCTGGATGCAAAGTCCTGGGTGGTTGGCAAGGACTACTCCGCGGCGCCCACATGCGCAACATGTCACATGAGCGCCACCAGCAATCAGCCAGTGACGCACGATGTAGGCGAGCGTATTAGCTTCACACTACGGCCAGTCGTCAGCGTCAAGCTGGAAAACTGGGAGAAGAGTCGTGCCGCCATGCAGGACGTCTGCTCGAATTGCCACGCCACCGGCTGGGTCGAGAACTTCTATAAGCAATACGAGAACACGATCGATCTCTACAACGAGAAGTTTGCCAAGCCGGCCAAAGCGATCATGGATAAGCTGTATGCCGCCAATAAGCTCACGAAGATACCGTTCGATGAAAAGATCGAATGGACCTACTACGAGCTCTGGCATCACCAAGGGCGGCGAGCCCGGATGGGCACGGCAATGATGGGCCCAGACTACACACAGTGGCACGGCTTCTACGAGGTCGCGAAGACGTTCTATACGGAATTCATTCCCGAAGCGGAGGCGCTGCTTCCCGGTGTGACCGCAGATGTTATGAACAGCCCTTACCACCAATGGACAAAAGGCCTGAGCAAAGAGCAGCTCCAACAACAACTCGACTTTTACAAGAAGAGGTACAACCAGTGATGGCCCACCGGAAGTGATTCCGGGAGACTCCATCCGGCACATCCCGGGCGGATGGTCAGCAAGCCAGATCGCGTTCAATCAGATGCCCACCAAGGCAATCCAAGAAAGTTCTGATTCGCTGGAGAGTGCATCCAGCGATTGTGCTGGCCGTCGGCGCGGTAGCCGGAACCGCGGCGATCCTTCCATAACGCGTGCGATTCAGCGCTTCATTCGATCCTGCATAGACAGTACAGAAACTGCTGGACTGTGCCAAACGGGGTGCGGTGCATTTCTTTGCAGCTATCCAGTAGGCGAAAACGCACGCCAAACTCCTGGTGCAACGACTCCGCATCGTACCGAACAACCTCCAGACCGCTGCACTTGGTTGGGCCCTCCAGCCCGAAAGTGCTGGCGATCGCGTTGCCTCCAGGCTTCACTGCGCGGGTGACTTGGCGTACGTAGGCGAGACGGTCGCTCGGTGAGGTAACGAAATGAAAGACAGCGCGGTCGTGCCACACATCTTAGGCGGACGGTTCTAGGTCGACTTTCGTGATATCGGCAACAAGCCAATGGACACGCTCCGAGGCTTTCCCTAGGCGTTTCTTGTTCGCGTCGATGGCGGTTTGCGAAATATCGAGGACAGTAATGTTCCCGTATCCGCGGGCGAGAAGGTCATCGACCAGTGTGGATTCACCACCACCGACGTCTATGACCGAAGCAGAGCAATCAGCAGCCGCCTGCTGTATCAGAGCGAGCGAAGTCTCAAGGTGAGGACGGTACCAGCTGACTGCGTCCGGGGCTTTCTCTGTGTAGATCTTCTCCCAGTGGGTCTGTGCGTCCATACCGATCAACGCTGCCGTGTGATGGACCCTTCCTTAATGATAGGCCCGTCATAGACACAGTGGCAGTAGGCGAGGTACTTGCTGTAGCCGACACGAATCCGAGTATGCTTGGGAAGGCAGAATCCGCTCTTTGAGGTGAACATCATGTCCGACACGATTTCCTTCAGACTAAATGACAAATCAGTCCGTCTGAATGTCGACGCTAACCGCGTGTTCCTCTGGATTCTGCGAACCGATTTGGGCTTGACCGGTGCCAAATTTGGCTGCGGCGAAGGGCATTGCGGCGCCTGCACTGTGCTGGTGGACAAAGTCGCGGTTCGTTCCTGCCTGTTGACCGCAAGAGATGTCCGCAACAAGGAAGTTGTCACCATCGAAGGCCTGGCTAAAGATGGGCAACTTCATCCGCTGCAGAAGGCGTTTGTGGAACACGACGCTGTGCAGTGCGGATTCTGCACTCCCGGCATAATTCTTTCCGCCTACAGCCTGCTGAACGCAACCCCCCATCCATCCAGAGAACAAATCATGCAAGGCATGAATGAAATGTTGTGCCGGTGCGGTGCGCACACCCGAATTATCGACGCCATCCAGACCGCCGCCGCTGAAATGAAGGGAGCCCGTTAAACATGAAAGCCGAAAACCAAGAGGATTTTCTCGCGCAGGACTTCAAGGACAATGTTGAACTTCTTCCGTCCCCCAGCAGGCGTGAATTTATCAAGCTTCTTGGCGGCGGCATCGTCATTGTGGTGCTGGGTGATTTCGGGGTCGCTCAGGACGCGAGCCGGGAGCGCGGAGCGCGTGGCAGCTTGCCTTCCGACTTCAACGCCTTTCTGAGAATCGGTGAAGACGGCCGAGTGACTTGTTTTACAGGCAAGATTGAGATGGGCCAGGGGACGATGACCTCATTGCCTCAGATGCTCGCCGAAGAGCTGGAAGTGCCTCTTGATTCCGTGGACATCGTCATGGGAGATACCGCCCTGTGTCCATGGGATGGCGGAACCTTTGGGTCATTGTCCACTCGTGGTTTTGGCCCCGCGCTTCGAGCCGCAGCTGCCGAAGCAAAAGGGGTGCTGTTGGAGCTGGCTGCTGAATCCCTCAAAGTTCCTCAGGCACAGTTGCTGGCCAAGGATGGAATGATAATTGTCCGACAAAACAAGGAGCGCCGGATCGCTTACGGCCAGTTGACCAAAGGGCAAGAAATTGAAAGGCACCTCACAGCCAAACCAGTCTTGAAAGATCCATCCGAGTTTAAGGTGATTGGCAAAGCGCAAGTGCATCGGGATGCTCGGGAAAAGGTCATGGGCAAGGCACAATTCGCCGGCGATATCCGCCTGCCCGGAATGCTCTATGCCAAGGTGCTGAAGCCGCCAGCCCATGGGGCGAAGTTGAAAACTGTGGACACTGAGCCGTGCAAACAAGTCGCCGGTATCCAGGTCGTTCGGGACGATGATTTAGTCGCCGTGTTGCATGAATTGCCGGATATGGCGGAAGCCGCGCTGGCGAAAATCAAAGCCGATTTTGAGCCTTCGCCTTCCGACCTCAATGACAAGAATATTTTTGACCACATGCTCAAGGTGTCTTCGGCGTCGCGGGTGGTGGCTGAAGGAGGCAATCTCGAAGACGGCAAAAAGCTGGCGGAGAAGAAATTCGAGACGACGTACCTTAACAGCTATGTCTCTCATGCACCGATCGAAACCCACACCGCGCTCGCCAGAATCGAAGGCGACAAAGCCACTGTCTGGGCTTCAAGCCAGACTCCTTTCGTTCTTCAGGAGCAGATTGCCCGTGCCATTGGTCTTGACGCCAAGAACGTCCGTATTATTGTCGCGTTTGTCGGTGGCGGTTTCGGCGGGAAAACACGCCACCTGCAGGCACTCGACGCCGCCCGCCTCGCCAAAGCCGTGGGCAAACCCGTGCAAGTGATGGCCAATCGCGAGGAGGAATTCTACTACGACACGTTCCGGCCGGCGGCGGTGGTCAGAATCAATTCCGGCATTGATGCGTCGGGGAAAATAGCATTTTGGGATTATGACGTCGCCTGCGCGGGCGAGCGGGGCTCGCAACAGTTCTATACCATTCCCCATCACCGTACGGTATCGCGTGATGCCGCTCCAGGGGGACCGGCCGCTCATCCCTTTGCTACCGGTCCATGGCGCGCCCCGGCCAACAATACGAACACCTTTGCCCGAGAATCGCAAATTGAAATGATGGCGGCGGCGGCCGGGATTGATCCGGTTGAATTCCGCCTTCAGCACCTGAGCGACCCGCATCTGATTGCCGTTCTCAAAGCTGCCGCAGAACGATTCGGGTGGAAACCAGCGAAGGGTCCAAGCAAGCGGGGCTACGGTGTGGCTCTCGGCATAGATGCCGGTACTTATGTCGCCACGATCGCCGAAGTCGCAGTTGACGTCGAAAGGGGCGCCGTTCGGGTGAAGCGCGTGGTCAGCATTCAAGACATGGGCGTGGTCGTGAATCCCGAGGGCGCAAGAATACAGATGGAAGGGTGCATCACAATGGGAATGGGTTATGCGCTCACCGAAGAGGTTCGTTTCAAAAACGGAGCAGTGTTGGATACGAACTTCGACACATACGAAATCCCGCGCTTCTCCTGGGTGCCAACAATCGAGACTGGCTTCATTGAATCAAAAGCTACGTCGCAAGGCGGCGGCGAGCCAGCCATCATTGCATTGGGTGCAGTCATTGCTAATGCGGTCTACGACGGCACCGGCGCCCGCTTGCTTCAGTTGCCCATGACTCCCGACCGAATCAAGGAAGCCCTTCGGAAGGCCTAAAATATATTTCGAGCGCGGTCGAGGACTTCGATTCTTGCAGGTGGGCGCGCAGTCCCGCTTCCAACTCCTGCCGATCCCGGCAACAGGAGAGTAACGACTAGTTCCTCAGGAGCCGACTTCGGGCCCGTGGAAGCGGCGCAAGTGACGGCGCGGAGCCTCCCGGAATGGCGCAGTAAGTATAACCACCTGGCGGTGCGACGCGGGCGGAAGATTGCCAAGGTCGCTATGGCCCGTAGGTTAGCCGTTCAGATGTTCTGGATGATGCGCAAGGGATGGGATTACGAGCAGGTGAAAAAGTTCGGTTCGCACGCGGGACAGCCCGGAAATCGCCATGGTGTGCAGTAGAACACCGAGTTATTAATTGGGCGTCCCGCTCCTCTTTCACGGAGGAGTTCGAAGTAGTAATCATGATCGCAGTTAAAGACCGAAGAGATGCATGCGTCGGACTGAGTTCCTGACCTGAATACTGATTGCGAGCGAGCCTTGGTTGGCACAGCACAGCTTCAACGAGAGCGAAATGGCGCTCTGCTACGAGTGCATGCTGAAGTGTGGTCGAAACTGCTTGACACCGCCGACATTGTCGGAGGGGCGATTTAACGTCAACTACGTGGGTCTCTCGGCTTGTAGTGTTCCCATCGAAGTGTCTCCGCCAAGGACCTGTCAACGTACCCATAGAAGGTGAGAACTCAGCTGTTTAGTGTTTAGTTTTGCTCAGACGAAAGCCGGGATCTAGCCCTACCATGTTCACATGGGTACCTTTGATGCGCTACGTATCCGACAGGAGGGACGATGTTAGGTATGGGTGTGGTGGGAACAATTATTGTCATTCGTGTTTGGCTCGTGCGTCGCGCATGAAGCAAGTTTCGCATTTCAGGAGCATTGCGTATGAAGAGATGGACATCTAGCTTCTTAGCGCTAGGTCTTGCTCCGTTGTGGCTATTACCAGTTCACCAGGTGTCTGGACAGAACACTGCTCATGCACAAGCGAGCCAGGAGCAGCCGAGGTCATCGGATGCACCTGATACCATCACACTTCCGGAAGGTACGGTCATTTCCGTTCGCATCGCCGATAAGATAAATTCCAGTCACAATCAAGCAGGAGCCATCTTCATCGGTACCGTCGATCCCTCCGTTCTCGTGGACAGCCATGTCGTGATCCCGCGTGGAACTGAGGCTCATCTACGGATGGTGGAAGACAAGAAAGGTGGCCGTTTTCATGGAAATGCAGAAGTGGAAGTGGAGTTGATCAGTTTAGTAATCGATGGAAAGAAAATCGATGCCGATAGTGACGTGGTGAAGAAGAAAAAAGGAGCGCTTTCCACCAAAGCCACGGCCGTAATAAAACCGGGAGCTGTCGGAGCCGCGGAAGTGGCTGTATCTGTCAATCCAATCGGTGCTGTTGCGCTGGGAGGGATCGCTGTATTGAAGGCGGCAAAAGTAGAGATGAAGCCCGGTAGCCGAATTGCCTTCACCTTGGCTTCTCCGTTAACCCTCGATTCCGTTACGGCAGCCAGTTTGCCGCCGACTGAGAGAAGTCCTCAATAGAGACCGTGAGAGGTTTCAAGTTCAGGAAAAGCCCATCTTGCGTGAGCCGCTTAACGGTCCCGAGTAGCCAAAATCGCATCGTCAAGCGGTAATCCTGAACCACCACTAGTCGACATTGTCATGGAATCTGTCGTGATGTGCTTGCGGCCGGGCGAAGAGATTGGTGATGAAGTGCATCCGAATGTTGACCAGTTCTTCCGCATCGAGCGGGGGGAAGCCAATTCGTGTCTAACGAGAAAGTGGAACGTCCGGTCCACGACGGAGATGCGGTCGTCGTTCCGGCAGGAACGTACCACAACGTAGTGAATACTTCGAAGACGGCAATGTTGAAGCTATACACGATATACTCTCCGCCGAACCACCCGGAAGGAACAGTGCACAAGACCAAAGCCGAGGCAGAGGCTGCAGAATTAGCTGAACACCGCTAAACCAATGCGACACAGGGAGTCATGAAACGAAATCCGTCCGTGATGTGGGCCTGGCTTTTTACCGCGTCAATTGTTGGGCTCGTGGGTGTCATGATCTTGGCCGCCGTCCGCGTTTGGGGGCGGAAATGAACCTGGTACAGGCTGGGAAATTGAGACTACATGACTACCCAACCATGCCGCTAAAACGCACGACCCTCTCTGTCAAAGTAGCGCGTGCCGCCGGTAGAACCAGGACTTAACGGCCTGTACTAGCAACAGGTAGGTCACGGCGAGAAACGCAATCGTACCCAACAACGACACTGGTAGCGGAGTAAACCGCAAAAGTGTTCCGACTGCCGTATATGGCAGCACAGCGGCGATCGTCACGACGGCTAACACGCTGATCAGCAACGGCCGGCTGGGACCGCTCTTCAGAGGATTGGCTGCCGTCCGGATCACAAGAATGACGAGCGTCTGGGTTGCCAGGGATTCCACGAACCATCCAGTGTGGAATAACGTCGCATTCGTGGAAGCATGGAACACCCAGAGCAGCACCCCGAAGGTGAGGAAATCATAGATCGAGCTGATGGGACCGATGATCGTCATGAACTGGCGAATGAACCCAATTTGCCATCGCTTGGGCCGGTGCAGCAGGGCGGGATCAACATTGTCGCCGGGGATACTGATCTGGGAAATGTCATAGAGGAAGTTGTTCAGCAGTATTTGAGTCGGCAGCATAGGAAGGAATGGCAGGAAGAGCGATGCCCCCGCCATACTGAACATATTGCCGAAGTTCGAGCTCGTGCCCATGATGATGTACTTCATGATGTTAGCGAAGGAGCGCCGCCCTTCATACACCCCGTCGTTCAACACCGCAAGATCCTTCTCCAGCAGGATGACTTTGGCAGCGTCTTTGGCCACCTCTACTCCGTTCATGACGGAAATACCAACATCCGCGGTGTGCAGCGACGGAGCATCATTGATGCCGTCACCTATGTACCCGACGACATGCCCACGTGCTTTAAGAGCGAGAATCACCCGGTTCTTCTGTTCCGGAGACATGCGGGCGAAGATTGCGCCGTTCTCGGCCTGGTAGGACAGAGCGGCATCGTCCGTTGTATCGACATCGTTCCCCGTGAGAATGCGGTCCGCTCCCAGCCCGACGTCATGGGCGACCTTCTGGGTCACATATTGGTTGTCGCCGGTCATGATAAGCACGGAAATACCATTCTGTTTCAGCGCCTCAAGAACGGAATGAATCCCCTCCTTCGGTGGGTCGAGGAATGCTGCAAATCCGACCAGTGTCATGTCGTGCTCCGCTTCCGGGGTGTAGGCATCCTGCTTTTCGACCTTTTGCACTGCGACCCCGAGAACGCGGTACCCGTCGGCACTCAGCTTCTTGAAGGTCTCTGTAGCGCGAGCCCGCTGGCTTTCATCGAAGGACTGGGGACTCCCATCAATGTTGACGCTCTGGCAGATGGCAAAGACGCTCTCAGCCTCGCCCTTGGTGATGAGGAGATACTCGTCACCATGCCGCACCACCACGGAGAGGCGCTTGCGGTTGAAGTCGAAGGGAATCTCGTCCACCTTTTCATACTCCGCGATGGAAGGGTGCTCGTGCTTCAAGATCGCAGCATCCAGGGGGCTCTTGATGCCGGCTTCAAAGTAACTGTTGAGATAGATCATCCGCAGGACGTTGTCGTCATCCTTCCCTTGGACGTCAACGTGCCGGTCAAGCACGATCTCGCCTTCTGTCAGCGTCCCCGTCTTATCGCTGCAGAGAATATCGATGCTGCCGAAGTCCTCAATCGCCGCCAGTTGCTTGACGAGGACCTTCTTCTTGGTCATGCGCCTCGCACCCTGGGCCAGGGTAACCGTGATGATCATCGGCATCATCTCCGGTGTCATCCCCACGGCGAGGGCGACAGAAAAGAGAAACGACTCCAGCAGCGGACGGTGGAGGATGATGTTCACCAGCAGGACGAATAGCACCAGCAGCATCGTTATCCAGGTGATCATCATGCCGAAGTGCCGTATGCCACGGGCGAACTCGGTTTCCGGAGGCTGGGTGGTTAGGCGTTTCGCAATTTCACCGAAGGCAGTATCCCTGCCAGTGCGAACGATGACTGCGGTACCCATCCCGGTCTGAACCGCGGTGCCCAGGAAAACGCTGTTGGTCGCATCGGCAACCCCGTGTTTGCCCAATGGAAGATCAGCCACTGACTTCTCGACGGGCAGAGACTCCCCAGTGAGCGCCGACTCGCGCACCTGCAGGTCGGTTTCCTTGATCAGCCGGGCGTCCGCCGGCACAAGGTCGCCAGCATTTAGCTGAATGATGTCTCCGGGAACCAGTTCCGCGATGAGAAGTTCCCGCTCTTGCCCGTCCCGAATAACGGCAGCAGTCGTGGCGACCTGTTTTTGAATCTTCTCGACTGCATGTCGAGCTTGGAACTCCATAACGAAGTTCAGCAGCACGCTTAACAGAACGATGGAGATGATGATCAGTCCACCGATTCGGTCACCCAACGCCAGGGATGCACCACTGGCAATAAGAAGGATGATGACCAGAGGATTGGCAACTAAGCGGAGAAAACTGAAGAGAGCTGCGAAGCGCGACTCCCGCACAAAGCTGTTTGGACCATAAAGACGCAATCGCCGGTTCGCATCGTCGGAGGTCAGCCCAGCCGGAGTTGTATGCAGCAGCTGCAGCAGTTCCGGCAGCGGCCTATCCCAGAAATCCTTTGCGAGGGTAGCTGGTGTTGACATGCGGCGTCGCTTCGATAGCCCCTTGCTTCCGCAAGCACAGTGGCCCGAGGCTGGGCGAAAGCCTCGGCGTTTCACTGCACCGCAGTATACTTGGGGTTTGCGAACATAAGGATAATTCAGAATTTCATCGCCGTTAACGCAGAAACCGACTCGACTAAGCGTATTCAGCTCACTACAAGCATTTCGTGCCGTCGCAGCGGGTGCTGCGGCAGTCCTAAGCCCCTGAGCACTCTGCGTCGTGTGTATCCATGCACCCTAGCTCCAGCCATCCGAAAGATTCTCCGTCGAGACGTTTCCATCATTTTAGGCCCTGGCGTGATTCGTGAGCAGGCCTGCTACGCGCAGCCGAGCAAGGATCTCTTCGACGGCCTCCTCCAGACTTCTGGCGACACTGATGGGCCAGGCCTTTGAGGGTACCTCGAGCTCCGCCAGTTGACTATCGAGCAGGTCAGGATTCATGTATGGATGGTGTCGAGACTTCATGCGCTCTTTGATCAGAGCAGCTGGCGCATGCAGATAGACGAATCGCATTTCGTTCTTGCCGAAGCCGCTGGCCAGCAACTCGCGATACTGCTGCTTCAGCGCGGAGCAGGCCAAGATTGCACTCTTCCCCTTTTGCCGGTATTGCAACATGCGCTCATGCAGAACAGTGAGCCACGGCCTTCGGTCGGCATCGGTGAGTGGGATCCCGGCCGCCATTCTCTGGCGGCTTGCCTCCGAGTGATAGTCGTCGGCATCTTCGAACTTCCATCCAGTGCGAGCGGCGAGCAACTTGCCGATCGTCGTCTTGCCAATCCCGCTCACACCCATCAAGACCACGATCATGGGATGCGCCCCAGCAATTTACCGCAATACGCCCACAGTCCTAACCCGGGATTTGGAATAAAGAAGACCTCTTCGCCGTCAACACGGTTGTTGCCATAGCGAAGCGTCTGCGGGTTGTAGCGGGTGAGCATGGTTTTCAAATCGCCAAACTCAAAGCCCACTCCTTCAATCTCTTCTTTGCTCAGTTGACCAGGGCACCATCTGATTGTGAAGCGGCCTTCAGAAGAGCCGTGGATGAGGTGAGCAGCCGCGCCTAGGTCGCTCGCTAGATCCGCGTTGGCGTCCACCGCTTTGAGCGTGGCAGGCGTTCCGCGATAGCCGTACTTGCGGATCAGCGCGTCGATGGCCCGGTCCTCGCCAAATTCCTTTACGCCCGGCGCTAAGATGACCAGCTGTGCATCGTCGGCCAATGCCATGCGTGTACGGTAGATCGCCTTGTTGCCCAGCCATGTGCTGTGAAATTCGTGCGGATCAAGATAAACGATAGCCTTCCGGATGGGCGCGTCCAGCGTCTCGCAGTTCACTTTCAGGCTGAGCGCAGCGGCGCGGTGAAAGCACTCGGCATCGTCGCCGATGAAAAGCCCGCGCACTGCCAGGCAGTCGTCCGCAGTGCGCCCGATGACGGTAAGCACGTAGACAATGGGCAGATGTCGCAGGAAACGATCCGCCGCGTAATTGAGAAGGTTGCGCACGGGATTCTCAGCGCGGCCCATGATGCGCTCCATCCCATAAACCGCGCCCAGGTAATGGCTGCGGTTTATTGAGTCGCGGCCTCCGGTGCCCACCAGAATGTTCTTGTTGTAATTCGCCATGCCTATAACTTCGTGCGGGACGACTTGGCCGATCGAGAGAATGAGATCGAAGCCGCCATGTGAAATGAGCCGGTTCACCTGCGCCGGCCACGAATAGTTCAGCTTGCCTTCCGATTGCTCGTGGATGAACTCGGCCGGGACCTCCCCGAGAGTCTCGACGTCGGTTCGCCAGTTATGGACGCGAAAGAGCGCTTGCGGCAAGGCACCAAACACTCGCGCGATCTGATCGGGCTGCATGGCAGCGTGCGTGCCAAGAGCAGGTAGAACCGCTTGCAACCGGTCGCCGTAATACTCCCACGCGTAGCGCGTCAGGTCGCCAGAGCGGGAATGCACGCGGCTTTGATCGGGAGGTACAACGAGCACGCGATTTCGTTGCCCCAGCTTGGCAAGACTCTCTGCAAACAGATCTTGCAACTGTGGAAGCAGATCACTTTCGACGCCGCCTGTGGCGCAGTAGAGGCTCATGCGGCGAATTCCACCTTCTTTAATCCGGGAGCGAGCACGTACAGAACGATCAGAGCCAACAGATAAGCGCTGGAAGCGATGCTGAAGAGGATCACGTAACTGCGAGTCAGTTGCAGGATGTGGCCTGCGAAGAAGGCAAAAGGTGCGCTGCCCAAGCATCCTGCCATGCCACCGATACCGACCACCGCGCCCACGGCGCTGCGGGGAAACCTCCAGAGAGAAGGCGCTCCAGCTGCCCCAAAGTTCAGAGGATTGGCAAAATCAACCGGCAATACTGCCACGATTTTGTCGTCTGGGCTGAACACGGCAGTGCCCTTGGCTCGTGCAGAACCCATCAGAGTAGCGCCCGTGCTCATGTGCTTGATTTCTGGGCTGAGGTATGTCTTCATCGTGTTCAGCAGTCTGCCGGTGCCTGCGTCCCAGAGAAGAACCTCGTCACCATTGTCTGTGGCGAAGAGCTGGCCGTCGTGGCTGAAAGCGGCATGCTCGCACGAGCCCGAATCTGCCCGCTGTACTAGCAGCTCCGGTGTAGCCGATTGCGCCGTTAGCAATCCAGCCGAGTCAATCCACAAAAAAAGCAATCCGTTGATAATTAATCTTGGCAGCGTACGCATCTTGGAACAGTATCTGGCACCGCCGCCGAGATCAACAAGTCGCGCTAGATCACTGGCCGATTTCTTGCACCTTACCAGCAAGTCATAGGTCGCTCTTTCAATGTAGTCCGGACACTTTGAGCGGATGACGGCTTATCTGGAAGTGATCCCCGGTTGGATACCTCGGAGACTAGCGACCTTCGAGATGGAATTTACGAACACGCCAACCACCATCCAACTTGGATAGGTCCCGATAAACGATAGATCCCTATCGGGACTGCCCCGAAGCAGAAGTGCGGGGATAACAGGTCCGTGTGGTCGGGGCAGTTTCGATAGGGTCGTTTGAATTGAGCCGCTAGCGTTTGCGGCGGATGCGATGGGATCTATGGGGTTTCAATCGATTTCTGCCTGAAAAGCCTTGCCAGACGGGGACTTTGGTCAAAAGGCTATGTTCCAGCTACGCTAACCCCGATGCGCTTTGCGTATCCAGGGGAAGCCGGAAGCCGCAACAACTTCCGCGGCCCGGGCTACTTCGGGATTGATATGGGCTTGGCGAAGAGTTGGAAAACCCGTGAGCGCATTGACCTGAAGTTTGCCTGGGAGGTCTTTAACGTAACGAACTCCGTCCGATTCGACACGAACACGAATACCTCACTTGACAACGGCTCCGATGACGGCTCGTTTGGCCTGTACCGCCCTAGAGGGTGTGAAGGCTGAGAGGAAGCGTGGGCGAATCGGAAGATCGCGGCAAAGGCGGTGACGGCTGGCTCGGAGTAGGCTCAATTCGATTTTGGCGACAGCTTTGAAAGCTCCCCCTCGAAATGAGTTTCAACTTCTTCACGACTAAGCGGGTTTTTCGCGTTGGTCAATATGATGGAATAGACGACTTTGTTGCCTTCGACCTGGGCGGTGAGAAACGCCTTCTCGTCCAGTTCTTGGTTCGTGAATTTCACTCTTTGCGACTTTCTCAGTTTTCCTAGGCATTCTCTATCCCCCAAATTTGGGCTGTTTTGAGGAAAATGGACTTTTTCAACACCCACACGATATTTCACCAGTTGCGCGATTCCCTAACGGGTGGCGGCTCGGATTACTTCCGGCTTGCGGACAATCCAGGAGTGATCGCATGGTGGCTCAAAACGAAATTTCGAACGGCCACCCTGTGGTGACAGCTTCGACCGCGACGCTCAGGTGTGTCCTTTCAAGTTAAGAGGAGGAAGTGCGGCAGGTCGCGAAGAGGGTCAGACGCGACAAGAGTCGTTCAAGCACGACCCGGAAGTACAGGTGTTTAGTGCAACCGCGCGGGGCGCGCGGAGACATCCGCATCAGCTGCCGCATCAAGTCTGGCCAGCATCTCTGTTGCGGGGTCGTAGCCTCGAGCGGCTGCCTTCTGTAGCCACGCTCGAGCAGTCGCAAGATCTTTCGAAACACCGTAGCCGCGGTAATAGATCATGCCAAGATCCCATTGTGCAACCGGTAGACCCTCGCCAGCCGCTTTTCGAAACCACGTCGCTGCTTCCGTGAAATCGCGTATCACTCCTTTACCGTCAAAATAGAGTCGACCGATCATCCATTCTGCCACTGCCGATCCCCGGTCAGCCGCTTTACGGTACCAATACATCGCTTCGCCATAATTTTGAGGCGTGCCTTGCCCGTCGCGATACATCGAACCCAGATTAACTTGAGCTTGCCGGTTTCCATATTCAGCCGCGTCTTTCATCCAGTGCATCGCCTCACCGTAGTCCAGCGGCACGCCCTTTGATTGCAGGGATGCATTCGCCAGATAAACGTCCGCCGTCAACCATCCTGCCCGTGCACCGGCGGACGCCATATCCACACCGCGCTGATACCACCTCTCCGCTTCGCTAGTGTCCTTGGGAACGCCGTTGCCGTCGGCATACATGTCACCAATTCGAAAATTTGCGCCTGTTATGGCCCCGGCCTCCGACCGAAGATCGCTCCACTGATCCAACAAAGCCGGACCCAGCATGGATGCGACCTTCATGTACCAGCGCAATGCTTCACTGGGATTCTTGTACACACCGATGCCACGTTCGTGCATTCTCGCAACGTTGTATGCTCCCCACGCCGAGCCCATCTCCGAAGCCTTCAGGTAATGCATATATGCTTCGCTCGAGCTCGGATCACCGGTCAAACCGCTCTCTGCCAATTGACCCAGATAGTCCTCAGCATACCCATCGCCCAGACGCGCGGCAGCCTGAAGGTATCGCAACCCGTTCGCGCGATCTTGCGCGATATCCAAACCACTAGTCAGCATTACGCCAAGGTCGCACTCGGCCCGAGCGTTGCCCTGGCGCGCTGCCTTCTCCAGCCACGCCCGTGACCCAGCGGGATAGCGCGCGACGCCGCGTCCATCGAACAGAGCCTCGGCAAATCTGGTCTGCGCCTCCGCGTTGCCCATGTCGGCTGCCTTGTGATACAACTCGGCAGCTTTGCCTTCGTTCCGGACCACACCGGAACCGGCTCGGTACTTCTCAGCCTGGGAGAGGAATTCCTTCGCGGACGTTTCAGCGTGTGCGCGGGTCGTGTTTGCCGGCCCTTGTGCGCGATCAACGAGGGTATGTCCAACCGGCCTTACGGAT
>CAWBSS010000018.1:0-155114 GCA_963791515.1 uncultured Acidobacteriaceae bacterium
TGTACTCCCTGGTTTCGAGCGCGGTCAGTGGATCGAGATGGCAACGTAACGAGATTCGCTGCTTCAGTTGCCGGAGTTCGTGGGAGTCAAGTTTCATATCAAGTTCAGGCTGACCCGCTAACACAATTTGGAGAAGTTTCTGCTGCGAAGTTTCCAAATTGCTTAAGAGCCGTATTTCTTCGAGTAATTCTGACGACAAGTGATGCGCTTCATCCACCACTAGAATCGTCGTCAATCCCTTCTGATATCTCTGCAACAGAAAACCGTTCAGTAAGTGAATCAGTTCGTCTTTGGCTTTGCCAGGGACTTGTAACCCGAAATCAAGCGCGATATAGCGCATGAATTCCAAAGGCGTCAAGGTGGGATTGAATATGAGAGCAAAAGCAACCTCGCGGCGCTGCAGCAAACCCAGCAGCGACCGCAGGATCAGCGTCTTCCCCGTGCCTACCTCGCCAGTCAGAACTACAAATCCCCGGTGTGCCGTCACTCCGTAATACAGCGAAGCGAGCGCTTCGTTGTGCCGCGTCGTAGGAAACAAGAACGACGGGTCCGGCGTGATCTCGAACGGATTTCGCTGCAGATTGTAAAAGCTCTTATACATGAATGCTTTCTAGCCGTACAAATACGCTACTGCCGATCCTAACAGGATGAAACCCAAGATGACCATGGCTGCGACAGCCGCGAACCAGGCGCTGCGCCGGTTGGACGACTGTTCCTCCACGCTCTCGATCGCCGGAATCTCCGCGATCACATCGAACGGAACGAGTTTCTTGATCTCGCGCTCCGTGTAGAGCTTGCCAGCCAGCTTTTCCTTCCCAAACGCGAATCCGCCGCCGAGAACGAACCCCACCGCCAACCCCGCGCCACACAACATCAAACGATTCGGCTTGTACGGTTTTACCGGAAGATTCGGAGGGTCCAACATCCGGAAATGCTCGGCCTGTTGGGTTTTCTCCAGGTCGGTCGACATTTCTGACTGGTTTTTCTTGGCTAGCAACGACTCGTAATCCGTCTTCGACTGGTCATAATCGCGCGTGACGTCGGCAAACTGCTGCTCCATTACTGGGGCCATATTCAGGCGCGCCTGGTATTGGTTGATCTTCGCTTGCTCGTCTTTGATTTCCGCTTCCCGGTTCGCGATCTCCAGTCGATTTGCCTTAAGTTGGCTCTCCATCTCTAGCATTGGCGCTGTTTTCGGATCCAAGGTGGTAGTAGTCTGCGGCGCAGTCGACACGTCCTGCGGCTTATTCATTTCCGCGATGACCCGCTCCCGCATTTTCTCGGTCCGGGCGATCTGTTCCTTGGTCTTGCGAACGTCGGGATGCTTATCCGTGTAGTGAGACGTCAGATCCGCCAGTTGCGCCTTCAGTTGCTCTAGTTCTTTATCAATCGCGGCGAGCCCAGCTGTTTCGCCCGGCTTAGAACCTTGACCTGTGGCGCGATATTGATTGAGTAAGGATTCCAGATAAGTGTTCTGCTGCTTGGCCCGGTTCAGTGAATCCTGGTTCGCTTGCAACTGACTTTGAAGGCCGGTCAGTATTTGCAGATTGCTCTGGGTCTGAGTCGGCAACTCCCCCAAGTGCTGATCCTTGAACACACGCAATTTCGCTTCCTGCGCAGCGAGCTTCGCTCTTGCCTGATCGAGCTGATCCTGCAGAAATTTCGTCGTGTTTTCCGAACGTTCTTGCCTCTGTTCCAGGTTCTCGGTGATGAACAGGTTCGCCAGCTCATTCGTTGCCGCCTGCGCCAGTTTTGGGTCGCGATTCGCGTAATAAATATTGAAGGCAGAGAGCTTCTTGTCATCGCCGTGCGACAGTTCGATCTCGATGTCCTTTCGCATCATCTCCACCAAATCGTCTGGGCTCTTACGTTTTCGCTCTTTCTCATAGAGACCAATCGTATCGATGATGCGGAGAAGGCGGGTACGGCTGAGGATTTGCTGCGTGATGCTGTCCAGTTGTTGTTGAATGTCGCTATCGATGTTCGACACGACATATTTTTCTGGCACAGAAGGTTGCTCGACGAGAATCAGCGTACCCGACCGGTAGGTCGAGGGGATGAACCAACTGGCGCCCCAAACCAGCAACCAGCCGCAGAAAAACGGCACGAGGAATTGCCACCGTCGGCGGCGAACCATTCCCTTGATTTCACCAAAATCGATGGGCGCGCCTGATTCTTGTAATTCTTCTTCCATGCTCACATTCCTAAAGGTTTGGCCCACTGATACGAAAGCGTTACCAGAAAGCGGTTGCGACCGGTATCAAAGTTCTGCGCGGGATCGCTCGCACCAGACTGATTTTGAAAATAGTGGAGGTAACTGACCTGGAACCCGAGACTTCGGGCGATGTTCCGCTCCAAGGATGCGCCCAGCGAACCGGTCTTGAACGAGGTGGCGCTTGTGGCGGAAGTCAAAGTAACAGCCTGATTATCCCCGTAACTTCCCGTCAATGTCGCGGCCCATCCGGGAGACAACTTGCGGCCGAAAGCAGCGTGCACATTCTGCAGTCGCACAGCACCAAGAACACCACCGCCGTCACTTGTCCGCTTCGAGTATCCAGCGGTCAGACTCGTCCGTTCTTTGTTCCAGCCTCCTTCCGCTCCGAACGCAATTGCCCAAGCACCAAAGTTTGTGACCTGACCGGCATTGGGGCCAGTGGCTGCGACGCCATTATTGCTGGAATACTCGGGACCGATAAACGCACTAAAGGTAAATCTCTTGGAGAGATCGAAAGTGTCCATTACGGTGAAGGTGTGAACGCGAGTCTCTCCGTTAGGATCGAAGTTTACCCGCTGAAACTGGTAACTGATGCCAGCCCAGTCCGCGCCGAGGACTCGGTGAAGCCAGAATGCGGAGCCCGCTGCCGTGCTCGTGTCCCCGAGGCTTCCCGTCATGCTAGAAACATCACTGTAATGCAAGTTAGAGAACGAACCACTGGCGCCAACGAGATCTTTCAATGCGAAATGGTAGTTTGTCTCCAGCACGGTTTGCGACGACCTACTGTTGGCCAGCGGCGTTATCAATGTGTCGTTCGTCCCACCCGGTCCAGGCTGGAAGCTCGATCCAGAGCCTGCCCCAAAAGTGCCGGTCGTCATGGAGAAGTCCTCCGCCGCCCGCAAATTGACGTGAGGACTTAGTCGAAACTCGGAATCGAAGTGTAAGTTCTGCGACGCCTGGTTCTGATTCGAGAGTCGCTGATTTATTGTGAGACCCGCGGCATACCCAAGATCCCATCGCGTACGCGCCGTCGATTGTTCGATGGCAATATTCGGAAACACGGAGAACGTTGTATTGCCCACTCCTCCGCTGGGCGCCAGGTTGGCGTTATCGTCGTAACCCGCTCCGAGGTTGACGCCACCTCTTAGAAAGTTCGATCGTTTCATCTCCGACAGGAAAGTTAATGAGGTTCCGCGGCCCCCGAGCATCGCGGGAATCTGGGGCAAGTCTTGGGCAGCCGTGTCTTCGGATTCCGTATCCAGTCCGATGATCCCCGTCGAAACGGCAGCAGCTGGAGCGGACCTGGTTGAATCGGACCCAGCATTCGTGTTCTGGGTTGGCGTGTTCTGGGTTGAATTGTCCTGCCCCAACACAATCGCTTGTAACCCGATCACAACCAGCACGAGAATGGAGCAACCAGGGATACTCATCAGAATCTCTACGGAATCACGACCGTATCGCCTGCTTGTAGGCGTATGTTCTGTTCCGGATTCTTGCCTTTGATCACTTCTTTGTAGTTAAACGGTAGCCGCTGTTCAGTACCGTCCGGAGCTTTTCGCAAGACGTAAATTGCCTTCTGCTTTGCGAAGTCTTTGAACCCGCCTGCCATCGCAATCGAATCGAGCACGGTGGTCGCACTCGTCAACAAATAGGCACCTGGTCGCGAAACCATCCCCATGATGTTGATTTTCTGACTCTTGCTATCGGTCACGATGACCGTGACTTCGGGTTCGGAGATGTAGCTTTGCAGACGCTTGGCAATCTCTTGCTCAAGCTGCAGCGGGGTTTGGCCGCTCGCCGTCAATTCGCCCACCAACGGCAAAGAAATCTTTCCGTCGGACCGGACCGGAACGGAGCGCGAAATATCCGGCTCTTTCCAAACATTGATGGCAAGAACATCGTTGGCGCCAATCACGTAGGAGCTATCCGAGCGTGCCGCCCGCGCGGCTTGCTTGTCGGTTGCAGCGGCAGCAGGTGCCGGGGGCTTCGAAGCGGAATCGGATTGTGCGAACGCGCCTACAGACACCAGCACCACGAGCGCCAAGATCAGAATGCCTCGATAGTTCGTCATGGATTGCTTCATAGGCAGAGCACCATTCCCTAGGATCAGTTTTGGTTTGGCTAATCCTATCTGCTCCATGCCATCTGATTCAATTACAAAGACTTCCGACATCCTACTTCGCCTGCCGCAGGTCAAGAAGTTGTACCGGCTCGGTGTGCGGCGACAAGTGATATTCCTGGATCTTATAAAGGAGCGCACGATAGCTGACGTTCAACAAACGCGCGGCAGCCTTGCGGTTCCAGTGCGTCTGTTCGAGCGCCTGGGCAATTGCGCTCCGCTCAGTTTCACCTTTTGCGTTTCTGACCAACAACTTCAGGGATGAATGTTCTTCTACATTGTGTACCGGTACAGAAAATCCGTTCTTCGCGTGCCCGTTTCCGTTCTCCCCCTTGGTCGCAAACCCGTAATTTGGATGCGCCTGCAATTGCTGCACAGCCGCGCTCTCGTCGCCGTGCGCCAGGAAGCGCTTGGCAAAATTCTCCAATTCGCGCAGGTTGCCCGGCCACCCGTAGTGCTGGCACGCATCCAGCAACGAACTGGAAAGCCGTG
Organism: uncultured Acidobacteriaceae bacterium; assembly: GCA_963791515.1. Lineage (GTDB taxonomy): Bacteria > Acidobacteriota > Terriglobia > Terriglobales > Acidobacteriaceae > Sulfotelmatobacter. Next base: position 4,827 of record CAWBSS010000018.1, read on the forward strand.
GAGCAGGCACGCCGTAACGCCGGGTCAACCGGTTCATTACGTGGCCAAGCAGCAGTGGGATTTCTTCGTGGCGATCCCGCAGTGGCGGTACGCGCAATTCGAAAACGCTCAGGCGGTAGAACAACTCTTCCTGAATCGTCTTCCCTGCCGCCGCCACTTCCAGATCGCCGCACGTAGCCGCGATGATGCGCACATCAGCTCGGATCGGATTGTTGCCTCCGCAGCGGACAAATTCTCCCGACTCTAGCATCTTCAAGAGTCGCGCCTGCACTGCGCCCGGCATGGCTTCGAATTCATCCAGCAGAATCGTTCCCTTGGCGCACTGCTCGAATTTTCCGAGCGTGGACTCCGGCCGCCCGTCAGCAGACGAGTGCTCGTAGCCAAATAATTCATTTTCCAGCAGGTCAGAGGTAAGCACCGCGCACTTGACCCTCATGAACGGGAAACTGGACCGAATCGAAAGCGAATGGATCAGCCGGGCAGCAGTAGCCTTTCCGCTTCCGGCTTCTCCGGTAATCAGCACCGGAACGTCGGTCTGCGAGAGTAATTCCGCTTGCGTACGCAGCCGGCGCGTGGCCGGGCTGGCCGCAATGAAATACAGCTCTTCGCTGATTCGCTCGATTTCTGGCTGGTACATTTTAAGAGGTTCTATTGGAAGGTTGAATCAAAACTCGGGATGCTAAGGGGAGCACTACGTTAACTGGCAGCAGTCACAATCGGTTGCAAACTTCTTAAACCGGTTCGACGTCGTACCCGTCAATCCGCACAGCCATCGACCGTTGAATGGCATCAACCGAAATAATCAGGCTGTGATCGCCGTTCTCCGACAGAAAAACGCCTTCGACTCCGTCCATCGCTCCACCGCGTACCCGGACCCGCTGCCCTACTTTGAGGAAAGGGTAGGAACGCCAGGGAGCAGTCTGCGACAGAACTTTCTGAATGCTTTCAATCTGTTCATCGGGAATTGGAAGACTTGCCCCGCGCGATCCGACGAAACCGTGCACACTCTCCACTTGATATACGCGCGTCCGGTCTTCCGCGCTCAGAGCGCAGCGCACAAACACATAGCAACTGAAAAGCGGCACTTCCACTTTTTGCTTGCGATCGCTCCAGCGATGGACTTCGGTCGTGATCGGCACAAACGTTTCCATCCCTTGCTCGCGCAACCGCCGCTCGATCGATTTTTCGTGGCGCGCACGGGTGTGCAGCGCGTACCACCGCAATTCGTTCTGCGATACCGAGAGGTTCAGGCCGCCGTCCATTTCATAGCTCTGATTGGAGGTACTCATAGCTTCGCCCTCTGGGTCCCATAGAAACAGGTCCACCTGGATCGCACGGGGATACACACCAACATCTGCGGGGGAAGGAAAATACCAAGAACATTACTAGGGGGGAAGTTTCTTACTTGCTACACACTAGCGGTGCTTGCAAGAGCGTGCAAGTGTCCGGAATTCCTAGGACATTACGACCCTATCAAGAAGGGGGCTGATCTTCTCATTACGAAGGTAGATGGCTTAGAGATATTTTTCCATAGCACGGTTGTGGGGTACGCACCTCTGCAGCCAAAGGGCGCCCTAATCCACCAGAATTGAAGTCCCAGCTAAACGCTTGCTATCTCATTGATATGAAGATATTTACCTCGGACAGCTCAGGAGAGACATTGGCTTGCCGTGCCTTTCCGCTCTGACCCTCCGCTTGCATTTTTTTGCGACGAGCACCGGTTTACCCAAGCGGGCCAGGGCGAATGCATTTTCTTGCATAGGTTGCAGGCCGTTTGCTTGCCGGAAGGCAACTTCAGTGGTACATTTCTCGGGTAACGGTGGCCGTTTCCACCGTGGCAGTACCCCGGTCGTTCATCATTAGTTGTACTTCCTCTCCCCCAAGCGACTGGCGGTTTTTTCGAACCGGGCATGGCACCCCGGGTCGGTTTCATCGAACTATAGAACGAATGAGCAGGCAGGAGACCTGATGGCAACCCCTGGGGAAGTGGGCTCGGACTTTGTCAGTATCGTCGTGGCCGACGGGACACGCATCCACACACAGCTCTTAGCGGAAGCGCTGCGAAACGACCGTGGTCTTCAAGTCGTAGCTGCGGCCTCGAATTCCGCCGAGTTGCTTGCGGCCGTCACTCGCGTGCCTATCGACGTCGTGGTCATCAGTCACAATCTTGATAATCAGCCTGGACATGGCACAGCCGTGTTGCGCGAGATGCGCGCTCTCCGCCCTCAGATCAAGGGCGTGATCCTGCTCGATTCTTCGAAGCCGGCAGATGTTCTCGAGTGCTTTCGTGCGGGAGCAAGAGGTCTTTTCTCCAAGGAAGAGCGCCTCGAGAGCTTGTGCAAGTGCATTCGCAGCGTCCACGAGGGTCAGATCTGGGCACGCAGCGTCGATCTCGATCACGCTCTCGAAGCTCTTGCCAATGCACCACTCGTTCGCGCGACGAATCACAAAGGAATCGAACTGCTTTCCGCAAGAGAGCGCCAGGTGATCCAGCACCTGGCCGGCGGAATGTCCAACCGTGAAATTGCAGTCACTCTCGACCTGAGCCCTCATACAGTCAAGAACTACCTGTTCCGGATTTTTGACAAGCTGGGCGTCTCCAGCCGTACCGAACTGCTCTACCTCACGATGAACAACTCGCAATCCCGGACCCCTGGCAACGGAAATGGTTCAGCCTTCTCCGCCATCATCGAAGCAGCCGAGACCGGTGACGTTTCCGCTCAACTCCGCTTGGCGGAACATTACAGTGAGGTCATTAAAGTAGACGGCCAGCAGCAAGATCGCGTCTCCGCCTACATGTGGTATTTGCTGGCTGAGAACACTGGCGTGCCCCTGCTTGATCGAATCGAGAAAGGTAAGAAGGACATTGCCCGGGCGATGTCGACCGAACAGGTTGCCGAAGCGGAGAACCGGGCCGCCGAATGGTTGAAGAGCACCAAGAAGCGATCTGCTTTCGCAGGACCCGAGCACGTCCACCAAAAGATTCGCGCTGCCGGAGACTAGCACCCTGCAGACCTGAAAACTGCCCGCGATTACACGCAGAAAGTTCCCTCCCATGATCTTGCGAGTATCCGCCTCTGTATGTCCTCTTCGCAGCAGCTCCGCCGTGAGCGCAGGCATCTTTGATACGTCCTCTAAGCCCTGAGGTAGACCGGGAACGCCCTGCACGATGCCATGTCCACCCGCAGAATAGAGTCGGCAACCTCCAGTCAGAGTACGGGTCCAAGCGGAGATCGCGGCAATACTTCATCGCCTTTTTCCAACCCACGTCTTTGCCGTTGTCCTTCCCGGTCAACATGAGTGCGGTTGAGGGATCGACCCGGACACCGCGCGCCTGAGTCTGGCTCCCGAAATACTCGAGATTCATTACCGACGTAATCAAATTTCTGCTTAATCTGCTCAACTTCACAAGAAGTGAGACGAAGAGGGACGTGTCCTGAGAGAACTCAGTCCCAAGTGGCATGGCACTACACCGAATTCTCATTATCGATGACGACCGACGCTTTCTCGACTGCTTGACACCCTTTCTCGTGAAAAAGGATTTCGAGGTCGTACCCGCACGTCTTGTACCGACTTGATCGATATGTGCAGGCGCTGCAGACCGACGCCGTTGTCCTCGACTACAGCCCTTCGGACGGCAGTTCTCTCGAGATCCTCCCGCGCGCACATGTCATAGATCCCGAGAGTCAATTTGCTAGTACGAACGCCCATTGAAGTGAAGGACGTATCTTTAGTATGAAGCCGTTGCTTGTTTTGACAGTATTTCTCATCGGTGGGCTGATGTCATCGCTCATGGCCGAGGATTTGCCCGCAAGAGATGTGGTCAGTCGGGCGCGTGCTTTGGCCGCTCAGGGACAACGCACAGCCGCCTTGGATCTGCTATCCGACCGGCTCGCCGAAAAACCAGCTGACTCGGATGCTCGAGTTCTTTGCGGAATCATTCTTTCTTGGGAGGGAAAGTACGACGAATCACGTACCGAATTGGAGCGAGTGCTTGCTGAGCATCCCGGCAATGGCGACGCTCTGCAGGCCCTAATCAACGTTGAGCTTTGGTCCGATCACTACGATCGCGTCGAATCACTGACCGGCGAAGCGCTCAGGAAGAATCCCAATAACACAACCTTGCTGTTGGCTCGCGCCCGAGCGCTCCAGGCGCTTCACAAGAATCAAGAGGCCGCACGCGTTCTGAATCACTTACTCGAGGTAGATGCGGGCGATATTCATGCTGCTCGGCTTCTTGAAGGAATTCACGATGGCAGTCGGGTTTGGGAAGCAGGTATCGACCACTCTTCAGAGTGGTACAGCGATGGCCGCAGTACATGGGAGGAAGTCCAAGTCAGCTTGACCCGGCATAGCAGCATGGGGCCAATCATCGCGCGGTTTTCGCACGCCGATTGGTACTCATCGGGAAGTAGTCAGTTAGAAGTGGAAGCGTATCCACGCATACGGCCCGGCACTTACGGGTATGTAGAACTGGGGATGTCTCCCGATGCGAATCTCTATGCCCACTACCGTGCCGGAACAGAGCTTTACCAGAACCTGACGCATGGTTTCGAAGGATCCGCTGGATATCGTTGGATGGACTTCAACAGCGCGGTCAACGTTTTTACGGCCTCACTGACCAAGTACAAAGGCAACTGGATGTTTACCGGGCGCACGTACCTCACTCCGAACAGCGCCGGCACTTCGCAGTCTTTGCAGTTCCTGACTCGTCGCTACCTCGGAGACGGCGCCAACTATGTCGGGTTTCGCTATGGCTGGGGTGCGTCGGTTGTGGAGACACCGAGCCTGCTGACGACGCAAGTTTTGAGCTCATCTTCCTACAACGGAGAAGCCAACTGGTTGATCAAACGCCGCTGGACGGTGAATCTGAAAGGCGGTGCGTTTTTCGAGGATCAGCTCTATCAAGGCCATCTCCGTCATTATCTCTGTGACAGTTCATTATTTTTTCGATTCTGATGACGAATGCTCACAAGCTAATTCGGATCGTTGCTCCCGCTGCCGCTTTGGGATGCTATCTTTGGGCGGCGTCCGCGCATCCGCGCGCTCGCTCGATTCAAGACGGCGTAGCCGATGTCCTTAGCCTTGAGGAATCGCGCCAAATCCTGGAAGAGAGCAAACTCCTTCAGCGCCAAGGCCAGAACCAGCGGGCGTTGGAAGATCTTCTGAAGCTGCACGAAGCCTATCCAGACAACCAGATCTATGCGGAGGAACTGGCAACGCTGTATGGGCATCTGGGAAACCACCGGGAAGAAGCCGCCTACTTGGAAGACTTCATGCGTCACGCGCCGTTGCCAGAGGAAGCTTGCCCGCAGATTGGCCAAGCATACGAACATCAGGGCCTGCGCCCTGAGGCAACTGACGCATTTCGCCGTTGCCTGGCTTTGCAACCAAACAATCCCGATTCGATTTTCTATTTAGCACACACCCTTGAAATGTCGCGGGAGTACACAGAAGCCGAGGGACTGTACGAGCGTGGGACTGCCGTTGATCCTCTTTCGTTTGATATGCGGACCAGCCTGGCAAGAGTAAAGCTGCGACTTGGCAAGATCGTCGACGCGCGAAGGATAGCCGCGAAGGTGATCGAAGAAAAGCCCGACTACGTGGATGATCTCTTGGTCCTCGCCCTGATTGATTGGCAGGAAGGCAATACGACAGAGGCGAAATCTTATCTTGCGCGGGGGATCGAAATATCCGGCTCCAATACGGAGCTCCACGAAGTCTTAGGCAGAATCGCGGAGCAGACCGGCGACGCGAAGACCGCGTTACACGAGTACTCCGTAGCTTTGGACTTGGGAGACAAGACGACCGAACTTGCCCAACGACGAGACGCACTCCTGAGGAAGCCGGAATGAAGACATCCAGTGTGCTCACTGTCGTGTCGAGAATCCTGCTGGCTGCGGTCAGCATGCTCGCGTCGTTGTACTGCTTGATCGCCTTCGTGCCGTTTACCTATCAGCAGGTGATTGAGGGGAATCTGCTACCGGAGCTGGCGGCCGTGATTCGCTTTTATTGGTTGCTGCACTGGCTGGCGCTGGGGGTGATGGCGTGGTCGTTGTATCCAGATCTCCTCCAACGCAGGACCAGGATAACTGCCTCGGCTTTTCTTGGCGCTGACGCGCTCTTCGGAGTGTTTCTACTGCTGCATCCGGTCTTGTCAGGTTTGCGGAATGATCGCTCCAGCCTCTGGTGGAGTTGTTGTTTCTTGCTGCCTCCTTTGTGGGTAGGCGTCATTGACTGGTGGGCGGCGTTCAACGCAGTCGACTGGCATGATTCCCCAGGCGACGACGCTCGTCTTTTCAAAGCATGCTTCGCTAGCGGGACCTTTGTCGCGATCTTGTACTCGGCCATCACTTATGCCAGATCGTTACGCGGTAGCGACGGCGCGTTCGCCCTGCCGACGATATTGCAAGTCCTGGCCTTCAATGTGGCTTCTCATCTTTTGATCTTCATGGCTTTGTTTCTCATCTTGAGCCTGCTCATCGGGTTTTCCAACCTATTCCCGAAGTCATCCCGAATCGAGTTCGTGATCGGCATGGCCCTTGCCACAGCGCTGGGGGCAATCGCTGTCAAACGAATCGTGCTCTCTGGACTATCTCTCAAGGGCGGCACAGCGAACCTCTACTCAGTCCTCCTCGCTGTATCGCTGGCCGGATTGTTTGCCGGCATGAGTCTTCGGCTCTATTCGGCCAACCGCAGCCCAGTTCGTAACGGGTTGGTTTTGCTGTTTGTGCCTCTTGCGCCCAGTGGGGGCCTCTCCTGGCCTACCCGCGCTCTTAGCATTGTTTTGCTGACTGTGATGGGTAGCGTGCTGGCGATCAAGACGTCGGCGTTCGACTGGAACTACCTGTTGCAGGAAGTCTCAGTTCTTTTGATTTGGTCGGCTGCCTTTGCATGTTTCTATGCAATGGTCGGCGAGGGTGATTCGAGTGCGAATAAAACCATCCTCCTTGTACTTGCAGCGGTGGCCGTGCTGGGAGGCTACAAGTATGTCGAGGTGAGCACTGCAAGTCGTTCACAGGTCACTTCCGCAAAAGGGAGGACCTCATCCGTGCTCGAAGATTATGCAGGTCGCGATGTTTCCTTCAGACTGGCTCGACTCGTGTTGTCCCCTGCTCCAGCGGATGGCTCCTTCTATCGCTTCCTCGCCGAGAATACGAATATTTCACGATCGATTGAAACCAAGCCCGTAGACGTGAACCTGGTCGATAAGCTGAATGGGAGTAATTCCGCCAAGCCCAATATTGTCATCATCGTTATTGACAGCCTGCGACGCGACTATCTTTCTCCCTACAACGATGCCGTGACTTTCACCCCTGCAATTGACCATTTCGCGCATGAGAGCGTCATATTCCAAAACGCATTTGCGCGCTATGGAGGTACCGGGCTTTCCGAACCTTCGATATGGTCAGGAGGCTTGTTGCTGCACAAGCAATATGTGATGCCCTTCGCGCCAATGAATACGCTCGAAAAACTGCTCCAGGCCGATCACTACCAGGCTTTTATCAGTCGCGATTCCATCTTGAGTGCAATCCTTTCCCCATCCCTGCCCATGGTCGAACTGGACCATCGGCGACAGACGATGAACTATGACCTCAGCCAGACTCTCAAAGAACTGCAGGAGAAAATCGATCACAGGAGCGACGCATCGACGCCATTCTTCGTCTACACGCAGCCGGAGAACCTGCATATTTCCGTAATCAGCCGGGAGCATGCCACCATCGTCGATAACGAATCCTATGGCGAGTTCTACGCTCCCTATGCCTCGCGCCTGCGGCAGATTGACAAAAGCTTTGGAGAATTTGTGCAGTTCCTCAAAGACCGTGGTTTATATGACAACACCATTGTCATTCTCACCTCGGACCACGGCGACTCCCTCGGTGAAGACGGACGTTGGGGCCATGCATATACCATCTATCCTGAAGTTCTGCGCGTGCCTTTGCTCGTGCATTTGCCAGGATCACTGCAGCGCTTGGCTCACGATGACAGCGCGCCTGCGTTTCTCACTGACATCACGCCAAGCCTGTATTACATGCTCGGCCACCGGCCGATTCGTCCTAGTGTGATTACCGGACGACCTCTTTTTGTCGAATCTCTCGCCGAGGAGACACAGTACCGAAGGGACTCCTATCTGGTGGCTTCGAGCTACGGCCCGGTCTATGGAGTGTTAAGCCAGAACGGAACCCGGCTTTTCATCGCCGACGGCGTGAATTATCGGGATTATCTTTTCGAGTTGAACAGCCAGCCATCAGGTTCATCTCTGTCGCTTTCTTCCGCTCTTTCATCGCGCAATCACGAATTGATTCGAAGTGGGATTCTTTCGATTGATTCACTTTATCGATTCCAGCAGGAGGCCAGCTCTCATGAGCACTTCGCCAAAAACTGATCCGGCCTCCAAGGCTTTGGCCCCCCAGACGCCCGCAGATCGAACTGGCGCCGGTCTTTGGATCGAACTCCGGCTGGCAATCCTTGAGGAGTTCGGCCTGTTTGAAAAAGCAGCAGTTTCCCTACTCAGCGGGACCCTGAGTGAGGATGCACGACAGCAAATGGCGCGTGAAGCTCACAAAATGGTGGGCTCCTGCGGAGTGCTAGGGATGACCGACGGTGTGCGCATTAGTCGGGAACTGGAGCGCATGCTGCAGAAGGATGGAGTTCTGGGCGAGCCCGAACTTCTACAAATCAGCAATGCGGTTGTGGGCTTGCGCCGCCTGCTGGAGCAGGAACCAGCCTTGGAATCGCTGTTGTGTCAGCCTAACTCAGCGACCAGCGTTCTCCTGATTGATGCGGATCAGGAGTTTGCCGGGCGATTAGCTCTGGAGGCACTGAATCTGGGCCTTCAGATGACAATTGCCAATTCGGCCGACGTGGCCCGCAAGATCATCTCCCAAGAACTTCCTGACTGCATCATGCTCGATCCCTACTTGCTCTCAGGGAAAGAGGACGGGTTTGGCCTCTTATCTGAGTTGGCTACCCGATATCCTGCATTGCCGATCGTCTGTTTTTCCCCAAAGCCTGGCTTCGAGGACCGGATTGAGGCCGCACATCGGGGGGGCCGACTGCTTCTTCAAAAACCGATCTCACCGGCGGCAGCAATTGAATTCGCGCAACGAGAGATCGAGGTAGAGATGGCAACCCGGGCAACAGCATTTGCCATTTCCAGCGAGCCATTGTTGCTGAATAACATTAAGCGTGCGCTGAAAACGGTAAATATTCGAATGCTGGGCCTAACGGATCCAGCCGAATTGTGGAAGACGTCCCTAATGGGCCAGCCTGAAGTGCTGATTCTCGACGGCAATATGCAAACTGTGGACCCATTGCATCTTTGCCGTGCACTCCAAAATGACCCGCGGTGGAGCGCGGTTCCCGTGATGGTCCTCGTTGCTGGAAGCCTGCTGGAAACCACTCAAGAGTTCATTTCAGCGGGCGCCGATGATTGCGTCATGCGGTATTTCGAGCCGGGTGCGTTAGCTGCTCGAGTTCGTCAGCGCATCCGGCGCAGTTGGAGACTCCGTGCGGCAGCCACTGACAAATCCACGCTGCTCGGTGCGGCGCTGTCGTCCAAGAGCATGTCCTCCGCTCAAACGCGGGGAGGCAAAGAGACGTGGAGTTTGGTTGACACGGAGATCGACAATCTGGAATGGGTCATTGAAAGACACGGGGTGGGAGCCGCCAGCAGAGTCCATCGGAGGCTTGCGCAACTGTTGCGGGAACGGTTTCGCTGCGAGCATCTCGTGACCCGCTGGCGCGGAGATGAATTCGTTTTCGAAGTGCAGGAGTTGCCGTCGTCGAGTGTGTTGCCGGACACTTCTGTCGTTCTCAATGCTCTGCGCGATGAAATCTTCGTAGGTCCCTCGGGAGAGCAGTTTCAGGTCACCGCCAGCGCCGGCGTAGCCCAGTATGGCACGGGCGGTGCCGACTATCGATCTCTGTATGACTCCGCCCATGGTGCGCTGATGCTCGCCCATGAAGCGGGCGGCGACCAAATGGTCATTGCGGCTTCCCGTACAGAGCAATCCAAAGACCCGACTGTACTCGATGTTCTCGTCGTGGACGACGACCCCGCCGTCGGACGAGTTTTGGTTCATGCCTTAGAGACTGGCGGCTTCCGGGTCAAGTGGCTCCGCAACGGCACAAAGGCTCTCGATGAACTGCTGTCGGGAAAAGCCAAGCCCAGAGTTGTTTTATTGGACGTGGGCCTGCCTGGGTTGGACGGATTCTCGGTTCTAAAGCAGATGATGTCAAACCCCACGGTTTCGAGCACTCGCGTAATCATGCTGACCGCGAGGTCCGGTGAAGACGAGATTCTGAAGGCTTTGGAGTGGGGCGCATTCGACCACGTGAGTAAGCCGTTCAGTTTGCAAGTCCTGGTCCAGCGCGTACGGCGAGCGCTTGAAGCGTAAAAGCGAGGATAGTGTCTTGAATCGAGAGGTTGGAGCGAACAGTTCGACCAGGGGTGCTGATTGATCAGGACCGTCCTGGTTTACATGGTGTGCGCTGAAGCTTTTGTTCTGGCGCTTGCTAGCGTAAGTGTCATGATTCATGGAATCTGGCTGCAGACCTATCGCAGATGGAGCAACCAGCTTCTCGAGCGTGCCCACGTGATCGTAGCGAGTGCGCTAGACGACCTCGGGGATGGGAACGATCATGCTCAAGTTGACCGGCAAGACACTCGTACGCTTCTGACCTTGCCTCCTCATTTATTGACCAGATTATTCAGCTACATCGACCGGACATTGACTGGCAATGAACGGAGTTGCTTGGCCCGGCTGGGACTGGAAACCGGCCTGAGCAATTTGGCGGAACGGTATTGCCACAGCCGTCTATGGTGGCGCCGTTTGGAGGGTGCGCGCCTTCTTACTCTCATTCGAACCGGGGAGTCCGTGGTTCCCAAACTTCTTTCCGACCCGCACCCGTGGGTCCGTGCGCAAGCGGCCGAGTGGGCGGATGCATCCGAGCCCGGAGGTGATCGACAAGCTCTTAGGGCTTCTTGCCGACCCTTCCGGCCTGTGCCGTTTTACGGTTCAAGATTCCCTCATCCGCATTGGTCCAGCGACGGTTGAGCCACTGCTCACATTTCTGGATAGTCATTCGGGAGCGGTGCTTGAACCAGCGTTAGAAGTGGCTTTAAGCCTGGCCGACCCGCGCTTCTCGCTGCCAGCGCTCAACCTCTGCGATGACGCCTTGCCTCAAGTCCGGGCGCTGGCCGCCTCCCTGCTGGGCGCACTGGGAGGAAGCGAAAGCGTTGACCAATTGACCGCCCTTCTCCACGATTCGGTTCCCCAAGTACGGGCCGCCGCAGCGAGTTCCCTCGGAAAACTGCGCCACTGGCCGTCCGCGAAATGGCTGGCCGTTGCCCTGCGAGATCCGGCTTGGATTGTGCGGCGAGAAGCAGGGTTGGCGCTGCGTGCGATGGGGAGCCCAGGCACTTTGTTCCTGAGGCAATCTCTCACTGACTACGATCACTTTGCGGCGGACATGGCAAAACAAGTACTTGGCTTGCCCGAGATGGGTGAAAGGGTACGATCGTGATCCTCTTGGGAATAGTTCGATACGCCTTGCACGAGTTAGAGTGGCTCATCCTGGGCTATTTCCTCGTTGTTAATAGCTTTTACTTGGTGATGGCGGTAAGCGCGAGCTGGGAGATGCTGAAGCACCAGAGACTGGTCCGTGGCGAGGTGCGCTGGCGGGTGTTAAGTTCGAATGTGGCGCCGCGTATCAGCGTGCTCGCTCCCGCCTACAACGAGGAATCCACAATCGGCGAAAGTGTTCGATCCCTTCTGGCACTCAACTACCCAAATCTGGAACTGATTTTGGTGAACGACGGCTCGACGGACGGCACCCTGTCAGTGCTGAAGGAACGATTCGATCTTGTCGAGATTCACCCCATCTATCAGCGAACCCTTGAAACGAAGCTGGTCAATTCTCTATACGTTTCGCGCCAATATCCAAACCTGATCATCGTAGACAAGAGGAATGGCGGCAAGGCAGATGCATTGAACGCGGCTCTCAATCTCTCTGCCGGCAAGTTGGTCTGCGTTATTGATTCCGACACTCTGATCGAGCCTGACGCTCTGCAGCGGATGGTCCGCCCCTTCTTGATTGGCGATGATGTATTGGCGGCTGGCGGAACGATCCGAGTAGCCAATGGCTCCAGGGTGCAACGTGGCCGTGTCATCGAATGCAGAGTGCCAGGAAATCCGATCGCTGGTTTCCAGGTGGTGGAATATTTGCGCTCTTTCCTTTTCGGACGGTTGGGATGGAACCTTCTCGGCGGCAATCTCATTATCTCCGGCGCCTTTGGACTATTTCGCCGGGATGCGGTGCTCGCCATCGGTGGTTATGCCCATCGCACAGTTGGAGAGGATTTAGAAATTGTTGCCCGCTTGCGGCGTCGCGGATATGAAACCAAGTCTTCTCAACGCGTAGCCTTTATTCCTGATCCGGTGGCTTGGACTGAGGTACCTGAATCCCTTCGCGTGCTGAGCCGTCAGCGTGACCGCTGGCATCGAGGGCTGGCTGAAGTCTTGTGGCGTCATCGATCCATGATGTTCAATCCTCGATACGGCGCTGTCGGATTGTTTGTCTTTCCAACGTTCGTCTTTGTCGAGCTGTTGTCTCCAGTAATCGAAGCGGTCGGGCTACTTGGCCTGGTGGCAGGTCTCATCATTCACGCCGTCGATACCCCCTTCGCCCTTTGTTTCTTCCTGTTTGCCTATGGCTATGGAGTGTTGCTCAGTGTATTCGTCCTTGTCATGGAAGAATGGAGCTACCACCGCTACGAACGCCTTCGCGATCGATTGCTTTTGTTGGTATGGATCCTGTTGGAGAATGCTGGATACCGTCAACTCACGGTTCTCTGGCGATTGCAGGGACTGATTGGCTTCCTGAGGGGGCGTACAACTTGGGGCACAATGGAACGAAAAGGCTTCCAACAAGAAACTCTTGTCCCAGGGACGCCACCGGTGAGTTGAAATTCTCGGAGCGTCTTACCGGTCCACCTTATTCCGCAGTGACGAAAACCCGCCGTTAGCACTACGAACACTGGTTTAGCTGTAGTTAGTATGGTCGCGATATTTCAACAACTACAGTCGCTAGGCGGTGCATTGGTTGCATATACTTACGGGATGAGAATCACACCTGAGAGCGATGACGCGCCGGATTTCGTCAGGCATGTCGAGCGGGTGGTAAATGGGATTATTCGACTCCTCGCGCCCGAGTCCGTTGTCCTGATTAAGATCGATAACTTCTTTGGCTCTAAATGGCTGGGTCTTTCTGGCAAGGCGCTCGGAGCAATCGGGGTCTGGCACAATCCCTCTTATGACGCCGCGAACATTGTTAGGCTTCCACCGTTCGTGCCGAATAGGGAAAAACGAACGGTCCCCGATAGCCAGGATCAGAATGACAACCAACACCACTGCATACTTTGCGATGTCCGTCTAACCAAACACCGCGCAAGAACGGCACCATATCTTCCTTTCCATCTCGAACGGGTTCTCACCGGGTTATGATCGGGCCAAGCGACAGAGAGTGTGCAGATTTCGGCGGTAGGTTTGCCGACAGTCCCACCTCAAATCACACCTCGGCGTACTTTCTTGAGAAAATCTTCTGCATCAGCGCGCGCCTGATTCACCATGTTTGAGTAAGCACCGTGTTCCTGCTCGATTTCATGGAGAACAAGTTCCACAGCAACCTTTGGCGTGTATCCTCGTTTTATGAGCACTCTGGCACGCTCAGCGAAGGCCGTCTCAGTATTCCGACTCGTATCTTGTTCCGGCGTCGCAAGTCCAGTTTTCGAGGCGGAATGAGGCGCACGTGCCGTTGCACCAGCCAATTGGTCGCCAGTACCCATTTCCGGGAGACCTTTTACTGCAGATTGGATGCCTACCCGCTGGTCGGGACTCAACGCCGTGAACTGAAAACCGTATTGTGTCCCCAGACGCCTGGCGACTTTCGCAGGAATGCGGAGCCTGCGTAACGAAGTCAGCGGGATCTCCACTGTCACAAGGTCCCCAACCATCAAGGCGCGAGCCACAAAGGCACTCAGGCCAGTCTCGCTTATATCTCTGGCCCATCCCTCCATCACAAAATCTTGGGAGGCTCGCTGGACCGATATCTGGATACGTGCCTCAAACACGTAACGGGGCGTAATCCGCCCCGCCGGCCCCCCTCCGTTATTCGTAGTGTCTGGTCCCATGTTTGAGATCATTTTGGCATACGGCCCCGAAGCAGCCAAAGTGCGACGGTCGTAATTCCCTCCTGCCGGGTCGACAAGTTATAAGCGATTTGCAGCAACTGCCGTGGTTCGCTCCGAACGGAAGTAGCCCATCAGAGCCATTCACGGGAGCTAAGCGGGAGGTTAGGGTAGTGGTGAGCAGACTTCGGGGGAGGGCTGTTCAAACCTAGCGTCCCACACTCGGAAGAGTTTGGGGCGTTTTGTTTTGTCCCGTAGTTGGTGAAATCGGGATTTTTCGGCAATTGACGCGCTAGACTCCCTTTGTGTTATACCTCGCTATTCCGGTTCGTCGGTCGATGGAGGTTTTCTATGTCGTCTTCGACTCGCGTTCTTTATGTTCTGTTCCTTTCGCGCAAGTTGCGAATCCATTCTCTGCTGCTGGCGATCACGTTGGCAGCGTGCGTTCCTTTTGGAGCTGGCGCGAGCCATTCCCACTCCGTGACCCCGGACGGAGCTGCCTCGGTCGACCAAGCCGTGAGCGCGTTCATGCAAACGGTCTCTCATTCGGTCACTCAGGATGGCCCCATGGCTTGGATCAAGTATTTCGATGCGAGTCCCGCATTCTTTATGGCCGTCAACGGCCAGATGGCATTCCCGAATACTGCCGCCGCACAGGAAGGTACTCGCAAGTCGCCCAAACCATCCGTCACATTGAATTGAAGTGGGGAGATGATTTGCGCGTCGATCCGCTCACCAACGAGTTCGCCATGGTCGCGGTCTCATGGCGCGAGATTCAAGTCGATACCGCCGGGCACAGCGTTACCGAAACGGGATACTTTACCGGACTTGCAGAGTATCGCGAGGGACGCTGGCAGTTCCGCGACGCTCACTGGTCTTCACCCGTTTCCTCCCACTAGTCTCTGACGGTTCGGCAACGCCACGCCCGGCGTTCGCAATCGAGGCCGCGAACAAGCTCGCTACCCCTGGCGGGGGGATTTTGAGGTGAAGTCGAGGGATGGCGCGACAGTGTTGGTGAAGACTAGCCGAGACCGGCGCGATCGAGTCCCGGGGGGGTATCTCCGCTGTGGTCCAGCGCCTTCACGGCGCACTGTAACGGCGATGTTTCACCAACCACGAACCCATTCCCACACCTAGTCGCTCCCTTGACGACTACCGATCGCAACGGTGGCATCCGGTAAGTGCGTGTTTTGTAGCGACTGGAGTTCGGATTCCCACTCACGGACGTGTTTTCCCAGCGCCCATTGCACCATCACGACATTCGATTCCCGGTTGCTGGAAGCGGAGAGCGCGGGCTTGGGCTCGATGCCTTGCGGTTTTGTGGCGAATATCCTGACGGAGTCGCCGTAGCCGAAATGCCACAAGGAAGTCCCCAGCGGGGGTGAGGAGAGCCTCGGCCGGGAAGAATGTAATTATTGTGTGCCACCTTGGATTGGAGAAGCGACGACAGAGTATCGGCGTGGTAGGTGGGTCCCGTGAGAGATTCCGGAATGGGGAACTTGATTTCGTAGGTATCGCCGTCACGACAAACGTGTGGCGTATTGAAGTCGCTGACGAGAATCCATGCTTTGACCACGCTCCCAGGCAACCGGCTAGAGCGCTCGATTCCCCAATTCGTCGCGTCTGGTTTGGAGACTCCAACGCAGTCCGGGGAAATGTCGTCGTCCGCCTTTGCAGAGGCGTCGGCTTTCTTCTCGGCGTTCCACGCAGCGACCCCCAGGACTGCGGTTATGTCTAGTTCCTTTCCGAGGTCATCGAGTTTGTACGTTCCGTGCTGGTATTGCACCTCAAGGGAACAAGCGGGTTCAGTGAAGTAAGACACGGACAGTAGATCGGGGTTCACAAACTCGACCGTGGCCTGGTCGGTTTCGGAGCAATTCCAATCAGGGTTCTCAGGATGATATTCGCCAACGGCGTGGGGGACGGATCTGGCAGGAACCGCATAGATGAATTCTTGACCCTGATCCTTTCCTGGAGGTCCTTTGTGCACAGAGCCCACCCGCCAGAAACCGTCCTTTCGCGGAACGATCAAGTCGGGCAGATCGGCAACAAGTTGCGCCTTGCCCTCGCGAAACGTGATGAGAAATGTGCGATAGCTAGGCGGTTGCTTCCCGTCGCCGTCGTCCCGAGTGTTAACGTGCAACCCGATCAGCACCGCAGATTGGGCGCGAGCGTGCGGTATCCAGAGCGATAGTGTCCCGCCTCAGTTGGAAATGGAGAAAGCGTTCGTCCGTTAAGATAGCGGAGCGAACGTATGAAAAAAGAGCGCAAGCACTACACTGCTGAGGAAAAGGTGGCCATTCTGCGGCGCCATCTTTTAGACAAGATCCCGGTTTCCGATCTGTGTGAAGAACTGGGGCTGCAGCCGACGGTGTTCTACCGCTGGCAAAAAGAGTTCTTCGAGAACGGAGCGGCTGCCTTTCAAACGCCGGAACGTCCTCGCCGCCAGGCGGAGGAGAAGCAGAAACGGATTGAGTTCTTGGAGAAGAAGGTGCAGACCAAGGACGAGGTCCTGGCCGAGCTGATGGCGGAGCACATCGCGCTAAAAAAAAGCCTTGGGGAACTCTGACCGCGATCTGGGTGCCGCACGATGTGCGGGATCAGGTCGTGGATTTCGTCCGGCGCTGGTCGGAGAAGACCGAGATCGGCGCCGGACGATTCATTGGTTGGTTGGGGGTGACCGCAAGCAAGTTCTACGACTGGCGAGAACGCTACGGCCGAGCTCAACGAGCACAACGGCTGGGTTCCCCGAGATTTTTGGCTGGAGGATTGGGAGAAGCAGGCGATCATCGCCTTCCATTTGAAGAATCCGTTGGAGGGCTATCGCCGGCTTACGTTCATGATGCTGGACGCCGACATCGTGGCGGTGAGCCCGTCCAGCGTTTGGCGGGTGCTGGGTCAGGCGGGGCTGCTGGGCAAATGGAACGGGAAGCCGTCGAAGAAAGGCACGGGCTTCGAGCAGCCGCCGGAGCCGCATCAACATTGGCATATCGACGTGAGCTACATCAACATCTCGGGCACGTTCTACTATCTGTGCAGCGTGCTGGACGGCTATAGCCGGTCCATCGTCCATTGGGATCTGCGCGAGTCGATGACGGAGGCCGACATCGAGATCATTCTGGAAGCGAGCCAAGGAGAAGCATCCCGCGGCGAGACCGCGGATCATCTCCGACAACGGTCCGCAGTTCATCGCGCGGGACTTCAAAGAGTTCATTCGGATTTCGGGGATGACGCACGTGAGAACCTCGCCGTACTATCCGCAATCGAACGGAAAACTCGAGCGCTGGCACAAATCGCTCAAAGCAGAATGCATCCGTCCCGGAACGCCGTTGACGCCAGAGGACGCCCGGCGTCTGATTCAGCAGTACGTGGATCACTACAACACCGTGCGCCTGCACAGCGCCATCGGCTTCATCACGCCGGCAGGACATGCTGGCGGGACGGCAAGCCGAGATCCATGCGGCGCGCGATCGCAAGTTAGAAGAAGCGCGCCAGCAACGACAAAAGCGCCGGCAGCAGGCGGCGTGAGCAGGAGAGCTACAATGACTTTGCCAGGTGAAACAGAAGCGGGCTCTGCAGGGATGCAACCATGCCGAGGGATAGCTTGGTGGGCTCATCGAGACGATGTTGAGCGCGGGAGCTTCGCCTTTCGCGCTCTTCCCAAACAAAACATCGGATCGGTAGACCCCTATGCCTTGAAAATCCCCGCCCCGAAGGGGCGGAATCTCACTAACGGAGAACGCTCCTCCTCCATTTCACGCTGAACCGGGACAATAGAATGACGATGGTGCTGAGAATCGACCTCATGCAATTGAATACTACTGCGGAGCAAGAGGCGGCGAAACAGGCGTCGTGAGAAAAGCGTATTCCGAAGTAACTGTTGCTAACAGGCGATAGCACTCAAAACCCGGCCAATGAGCGCGATGGGGATTTATCGACAGCTATCGCAGGCGGTGCCGAATTTCAGAAAAAGAGTTGGGCGGTCGACTTCGAAGAGAAAATAGGCGATTCGCCAAACTCGGCGACGTCACTTAAGTGGTCTCAGGGCGGGACACATTGATTTCCGGCCAGTGTTGCAGTAGAGTACGTCGATCTTGGGTCCCCATTCGATTGCCGTCGAAAGGAAAATCATGATTTCTCTCCTCCGCTCTTCCGTGCTGCTTCGCA
This sequence comes from uncultured Acidobacteriaceae bacterium, assembly GCA_963791515.1. GTDB lineage: Bacteria > Acidobacteriota > Terriglobia > Terriglobales > Acidobacteriaceae > Sulfotelmatobacter. Next base: position 23,185 of record CAWBSS010000018.1, read on the forward strand.
CCCTCACAATATTGCTTTGTACAGCCGGGGCCGGCATCGCTGCTCAGGATACGGACAATCCCATCGTGAATCCGGCTGCCGGTGCCAAGTTTGGTCCAATACCGAACGCGCCTGAATGCTTCACCATCGCGGTGGAGAAAGGTGATCCCAGCAAGGGACCATCCGTCATCCTTGCCCGCTTTGCTCCCCATTGCGTCGCGCCTTACCACTGGCACACTCCCAGCGAAACCGCTATGGTCGCAAGCGGCACGCTGGAAACCCAGATGAAAGGCGACAAAGCCATCGTGGCGCGGAGTGGTGATTTCGTTTATCTACCGTCGCATCATGTGCATCGGGCTACCTGCAGTGGAACCTCCCCGTGCTTGGTCTTCCTGTCATCCGATGCAGCGTTTGACATTCACTGGGTGGATGCGGAGGGCAAGGAGATTCCATTCGAACAGGCCGTGAAGCCGACAAAAGCCACCGCCAAACCAACTAAGTAACCTGCGAGTGACGGGCTGTTCGGAGTGACTGTCGTTACCAGGCCATTTCACAACTTTGCGCCTTTTGTTCACCAAATGGGCGAAAGGAAAGCGCAAACTTGTGCTATGGCGATTTACGCCAACTGACTCGCCGCAGCGAGTGTGCAGTCTGCTCATTGCCTTGGTCCGAGCGCGGTTTTTATGATCTGTGCGGCTTCATCAGTTCCATCCATGGCTTTTTCTTGAGGACAGTGCTCTCCCTAAGCGAGCCGCTTCGCACACCAACGCCATAAGCAGGACTGTGCCGCGGAACTACATCTTGTTGTAGACGACAGTCTGGGCGTTCGCCTGGCCGGTTCCGTGAACCGTGAGCGTCAACGTCTTGCCATCAGGCGAGACTTCAAATTTAGTGTGGTCCATTACCTCGCCCTTCACCTTGTCGGTGACTTCGAGCGTGTGTGCGTTTACACGCTTGCCTGACGACATTGAGCCGGGCGCGACATTCGGACCCTTCTCTTCGTAATCCTTGCCGTCGAATTTCATGCTGAGGGTATCTTTGTAAGCGGGCGTATTGAAACTCAGGCCGTCGCCTTCGTAGGCCTGAATCTCCCACTCATCGGGAGAGGTGAATTTCACGTCGGTATCCTCCCATGTTCCTCCCCAACCCGAGCCGCCGCTTACTTTTTTCATCACAACCGTGAAATCGTCGGTTGTGCCGTCGGGCTTGTTGCCCGTTCCCTTAATTGTCTGCGTCTTCCCGTCTGCCGAAAGCGTGTGAGTCATGGAACTGAGAACCCTGCCATCCTTCTTGATCACCATCTTCCAGTTGTTGGCATCTACGGGAGTGATCGCTACCGTGTTTCCGAACTGGGTCGGCTGATCGGTGCCGTCGGCAGTATATGTGTTGGTCACGTTGCCGGATGTCCATTTGTATTTGCTGCCGCCGAGGTCCTCGATTTTGGTTTGCTCGCCGGTGAACTTGCTTTTCTCCATGTTCAGCTTCCATTTCCCAAGAAAAGGATCGTCCGCCGCCCAGAGTGTGCTCGCGAGCAAGCACGCAAGCACTAGTGAAAAATAGAAGTGTTTCATAGTTCCCCTCCGGCGGCGGATTATAGACCTTAGCCCGGCAAACGCAAGCGGGAAGATACCGGGAACTCCTTCGCCTTTTTCGGGGTAGATGAGTGAAATGGCGATTTCCGCCAATAACCGGACTCCAGCGGCTGGGATGCCCCTCCGTATGACCGTGGCGTTCACTCTTTAACTACAGCAGTCGACGTAATCTTCTGCAGAACCCAGTTGGCACCCTTGTTGGGACAGCTGCGATTACCGCAAAGTGCGAGGATGTTTCCTTTGTCGACAATCTCGGTGTAGTGACACGCCGAGTGGTGATATCGTCCAGTATCCGGTGCGTGGCTTCCTACTGCACGATAGACCCCTATGTTTGCCATGAGGTCCTCCTAATTATTGGGCTGCGTGAGGAACGCGCGGACTTATCGGCAACAGTAGTTTAGAGCCATGGAGGCAGGAGGAACTGTTCAACAATGCTCACCCAACAAACCTAGGGCACACTCAATCCAAACCTGTTGTGCCAGGCGTTCACAATTACGACGCGGGTCAATGAGCGCTTCTTCTATGAGAAGGTCATAAAAGTCAAGGCCGACGTGGCGGCCCTCCTTAATTAATTTGTTTTCTGACGTTAGCATAGACGTCCGCTGGTGACTTGTGGGGCTGTCAAGGGCGCCGCCGAAGGGCGGCATTCATCTTGACCCTTGACAGCCCCGCAAGTCACTTCACAATCGAGCTCGGAACGAAGCGAAACGCAGTTCAGTGGAGCTTCGTTCCATAGTGGAGTGGTTTTCGCACTTTTTCTTTCTCGGGCCTCCTCGTGGGCATCCACCCTCCGCCTCACCGTTCTGGCATTCTGCATCATCGTGTTTTCGTTTCGGTCACAGAACATTCTGGATTTGCTTCGAACCAAGTCCTCTGGGAAACTCTGGCCGACGCCACCCCACCGTTGCCATGCTTCTATCCGCACTCTGAATGGGCCGCTTAAGGGCCCGGTGCAAGTTGGGGTTCGATCTAAATACCCAGGTCCATCACTGCCGTGATGAACCTGGGATTGTGGGGGCTGCCATCTATGGCGCGATCTTAATAGACCAGCACTCATTACGCAGTCATCCGAACAAGGCGGTGGATGTCGTTGTCTGCCAAACCTCCTGGATCGACTCTGGTTCTCGCTTCATCAACTCTGGCCCTACCCTCCACAACAAATCGCGTGGCGATTGTCCTCTTGCTTTCGGCCTCTTTCCCCTGGCCGGCTAGTACTACTGTGTTATAAGAATTGACGCAGGCAGCAGGGACACCTGGGTAAAGAGCGAGCCAGGTGGGTTGCGATCTCTCGGCGCAGGGAGGCGATGGAATGCGGGTTATGCCGTTCGGTTCGAATCGGCAGCGCCGCGGGGCTTCGCGCCACGGGGAAGGCGGGGTAGGCGAAGGTGGAGGCCGGCTGCACGGAGCCGTGGCGAGTCGGGCGCGGGGGAAAAAAGGCATCGCTCCACCACCAGAAAACCGTAGGCCGCAATGCAGAGGCTGGCATGGTGGTGAAAGCCGCGCCAGTTCCGTCCTTCGAAGTGCCCCAGTCCAAGTTCCTGCTTTAGTTCCTCGTAGTCGCGCTCGATGCGCCAACGCAGCTTCGCCGTGGCCGCCAGTTTCCGCACGCTGATCGACGCCGGCAGGTTGGAGAGCCAGTACTTAGTCGGCTCCTTTTCTGCCGTGGGCCACTCGATCAACAGCCATTGTTCTTCGCGCGGTTGGCTGCGCTCGTAGTCGCGATGCGCCACGCGCACGCGTAAGGCCGCAAAGCGGGAATGCAGCGTGCCGCGTGTGCCTTCGCGCCAACTCACCCCACGCAGGTCGCTCGGGCTCAGACACAAGGCTAATTCCTTGACCGAAAGCGGTTGATGTCTCTCATCCCGCCGCAGCAGCTTGGGCGGACGTCCCATGACGCCGCGAGCCTTGGAAGGGAGCGGAGCGAAGCCCGGCGGCCAGACCGAAGTCGAAGACTGCACGCCCACGGCATATTCCAGTTTCAGTTGTTGCAGTCCGTCGCGGAATCCGTTGTCGTTGCCATAGGCGGCATCGGCCAGCACGGGGGCGCGCGGCACCTCCTCCTCAACCAGTCCGCGAATCTGCTCGATCGCGATCTCGGGTTTGGTTTGAAAGCGGATTTCTTCCGGTACCCCGGCCAGGCTTCGTCGTGCCCGCTCTTGCGCCCAGATCTCCGGCAGGTACAACTGGTAGGCGACCGGGAGACTGGCCTGCTCGGTGGCCAGCGACAGGCTGACCGCGATAGGTGGCCAAACGCTCCGGCTGGCTGGCGGACCGCTCCCGGCGGGATCTCATCGACCCTTAACTTACCGCCTCGCACTCCGGGGCGCTACTTGAATCCGCAAAGGAGGAATCACACTTATAACACAGTAGTACTAGGCTGCCGCCGCGATCGGCGCCGACATCGCATAATGCAGCGGCTCGTACACTTCTCCACCCACCCACAGCCGGTGCAGCAACACCGCTAGCTTCCGGGCCACCGCCACCGCCGCTCTCTTCTTCGCATTCTTCCCACCACGCTCGCAGAGCCGCAACCCATACCGTCGTAAGTCCGTGTCCGGTCCGAATGGCCCCAAGATATACTGCGCGCTCCCCACCAGCAGCTTGCGCACCATCGTATCTCCGGCTTTGCTGATTCCTAATTGCGGCTGGCTCTCTCCGGAGTCTTCCTGCTTCGGCACCAATCCCAGGTACGGTCCCACATCCCGGCTCTTCGCGAATCGTTTCGGATTCTCCAAGGTCAATACGTAGGCCAGCGCCGTGATCGGCCCCACCCCTTTCACCTGCCGCAATAACGCCGTGTGCCCATACTTCTCCCGGCCCAGCTCTTCAATCTTTTTGTCGTACTCCTTAATATCAGCACTCAGGGTTGCTGCCAAACGCACCAAGGGCAGCAGCGCTTCGCGTATTTCCACGGGAACTGTTTCTTCTCCCTTTTGTGCGAAGCTCCGGCTGGAACACTTGGGCAGCCGTGTGCCCATGCTCTTGACCAAACCTCGGGTGGTGTTGATGAGCTCGGTCCGCGCCGCCACCAAGGCATCGCGGGCTCGCAGCATTACCAGATCCTGCCGCACTTCCCGACTGCGGTGCTGGATCGGGTACAACGACTCTGGGTCCACGCGTCCCAACCGGGCTAACTTGTTCGCATCGATCCGATCATTCTTGCGCTTACGACGCTTCGATCCGTCCATTAACCGCGGGTTGGCTACCAGCACTTCGTGCCCGCAACCGCAGATGACTTCCTGCACCCAAGCCGAGTGTGTCCCCACCTCAACCACCACACGCGCCGCATTCAACCCTTGGAAAAAGGTGGCAAAATCCTCCTGCGTCGTCCGCAACTGTCCTTCCGCCAGCGTTTCTCCCTCCAGTCCCAAAATGCAGTAATGGCTCCCTTGGTCCCCAAGATCCACTCCTACCGTCAGACGGTCCAGATTGGGGCGAAGCTCCCCACCCGGATGCTCTTCTCCGGCGCTCCTTGCTGCCACCTTTTTCCGATCCAGCTTTTCCTTCAGCTTTCCCACCAGCTCTGCCAAAATTTCCTTCGTATCCCGCTGCACCGGGCCCCGCGACTTCGCACGCTTCGACGTCAGTTCACTCTTCTTTCCAGAATTGTTATGCTTCTTCAAGGTCGGTCTCCTTAGCCGTTTTGATTGCACCTTAGAGTGCGTTGATCATCGGTAGCTTAACGCCATCCGTGATCGGGGATCGACCTTCTCATCCCATCTATGGAGATCCTTCGACAGTTGCTCGTGGATGTGCTAGTTGCCACGACGTCTATCCACAATGAAAGCAACCTTATCGATTCCCGCAGCACGCACACACGCCAATACCTGCTTGATGCCACCGTATCGTGCGCGCATATCGGCTTTGATATAAACCCTTTTTTCGGCTCCACGGCTAACACGCTCTTGGATTGCTGCTGGCAAGTTCTCTAGCTTGATCCGATCCGCGACGAGCCAAACGTTACCATCACGCGTAATTGCGACCACTAACGCGTCCTCCCGATCCGCTCCCCTCATGTCCGTGGGGTTTGAGACCTCTGCAAGATCGACCGATATGCTTCTTGGCAAATCGACGAAAGACATTGCTGGAAGAATAAACATTGCGACGAGCGCGCACATGACGCTTGCGAAGGCGCTCATGTCAATCCTGCAAATCAATTCCGTGGCCGATCGACGAGGTCGGTTCAATGCGGAGACCCTAGGCTTTCGTGTCAATCGCTATTCTTGCACCAGCACCGGGTACCGCACAGGTAACTGTTGTAATCAGATAACGCTCATTAACCCGATGATGAGCGCTATGGGGATGTTTCAACAGTTATCGCCATGCCGGACACACTAAGCAATTCAGGAAGTCCGAATGATAGCGAATCGCATTTGGCCGCGCTTTTCATTGCGTCGCCGGGCCCACGCCCTAGAACCGGACTACCAGCCCCGTGGAAAAGCGACCCATGCTGCTGCTGGAAAGGTTCTGAGAACCAACATGCAGTACGTCGACCTGGCCGCGCACCGCCAGCCAGCGATTCAGCCCGACGTCCACGCCGCCGCCAAATGCGAACGTGAAGGGACTGAAATCACCGCCGAATTGCTGATCTGTACGGGTAAAGTTGCCCTTGGTAACGCCGAACAGAGCGTGGGCAAAAGGCTGTAATCTGCCTATGCGCGCCGAGATTTGTGGGCCTCCCATAAGAGTGCGGTAGCTCGCGTGTGGACCGCCGCCGCAGCTTGGGCATGGATTAGGCCCGCTCGGCGAGAAGCCCGAAAAATCTCCCACGACACCGACGTAGCGGAATAATCGCACCGCTGCCGAGAAGTTCCAGCCCGACACACCGCCGGAAGCCGACCCTGTGAAGTCTGAGCTGAGATAAGAGTACCCGCCGAAAACCTCAACTCGATCCGGGGACTGCGCGAGCGAAAATGAGGCCAACAAAAACAGAGCAAGGACGACGAACCCAAAGTGGCGCATGATGAAGGGTCCTTTCTTATCTGCTGTTAACACCTGTGGGGAAGCTAGGGTATCGTACTGCTTCTTTCGTGTCGCCACGCGCCCTTTGATGGTCAACTGCACGCCCGATGAACACCGTTTTCCTTTTCCCGCACTCCATTAGCCACCACGGTGTGCTGACTCTCAGCTTGCATCCGTAACTGATGTAAACAGGCGATTACACGTTTTGACTCCCGGTCAAATGTTCACGTTTTGGGCCGGGACTCATGAGGCACAGGTTTCCGTTTTCATGCAATTGTGAGCACAACAGATCAGTCCTGGGTTCCCGCTTTCGCCATAATTGACAGTGGTGACATCGAAATTTAAGGAGACTTAGAATGAGACGTGTACACCCGTATTTTATTCCGCTGTTGTTGAGCGCCGCGATGGTCGGACCCGCTTTAACGCTTGGCTGCGGCGGTAATCATTATTACCGTGCGTACGATGGTGATCACGGTGACTATCACACTTGGAACAATAACGAGACTGTTTATTACCAGCAGTGGGAGACGGGAAACCACTACGACCACAAAGATTTTAAGGTGCGAAGCAAGGACGAACAGAAGCAATATTTCGACTGGAGACACAAACACCAGGACGATAAAGATAAGCACTAGAGGCTTCGTTCGGAGCCGAGGTTCGTTGGTAACTATGGCCCTCGGTCTCTTTTGCGGCGCACATTACTGGAGTTGTTGAAACCAGAGATTTATCGACAACTGTCAGGCGAGAACCAAGGTTAAGGGGTGCTGGATTAGGATGGAATCCGGCAGGAACCCTTCTGCCGCATATGGGGTGCAATGTGGCCGCTACATTTCGGATCTATCCGGCTCACACCGCCGTCCTGAGCATGGATTGCCAAACCGGCATCGTTTCCATCTACACCAAAGACGACAAAGACGCCTTCTTGACTCGTGCCGCAAGCGTCCTCAATCACGCGCGTGCCGCCGGCATGACCGTTATCCATGTCCAAGTCGGCTTTCGTCCCGGGCTCCCGGAGGTCAGCTCTCGAAACGTTCTCTTCGGCGCCATTAAATCCTCCGCGCAGCATCAGAAATTGTTTCAGGAGCCGCTCGGAGCGATCCCCGCGGTCATCGCGCCGAAAGAAGGCGAAATCGTCATCACCAAGCATCGCGTAAGTGCCTTCACCGGCACCGACCTCGCCATGATCCTCCGCGCCAACGATATTGACACTCTGGTTCTCTACGGCATTGCCACCAGCGGCGTTGTCCTCTCCACTCTGGTCGAAGCAGCCGACGCCGATTTCCGTCTGGCGGTCATTAAGGATTGCTGCGCCGACCTCGACTCCAATCTCCATGATTGCCTCATCCACAAGTTCTTCCCCTCCCGTGCATCGGTGCTCTCGGCTCGGGAATTCATCGAAGCGCCGTGATCATCGACAGTAGTCCCCGGTCCACCTGGGATTTTGGGGCGGTCCAGTGAGGGATCGTGAGTAAAATGGGAATTTAGCGCCAACTGCCCGCTTGTGATTCGCCAATTGCTCGGCTCGTTGACTCGCCGTCCCTCGATGCCTAACATTTTGCTAACGTCCTAGCAGGGAGGGCACAATGATTCGAGAACGGACGCTGAAGATTGTGCTGGTGTTTGTGGGAGTGATTTTTTCGGCTGGCATTTACCCCGTGACGGAGTCTTTATGGCACCAGAATCAGTCGATGTACACCTTTGATATGATGCTTAGCCTCTATGTCGCGCTCGGCATTTTCCTGCTGATAGCAGCGCGTAACCCTTCGGCAAATCGCAGCCTGATCGCGTTCACAGCATGGTCGTGTTTCGCTCACGCCGCTGTGATGGCGGTGACGGCATTCTCGAAGGGGGGCTATCGCGGAGACCTGTGGGGCGTGGCTGTGCTTGTCATCATCGGTATAGCCCTGATCGTGCTGGCTCCGGCAAAGCCGTCAGGCGAGCGGGTATCGGCAGCCGTTGTGTTAGGCTCGCACTCCAACAGCGGCATCCACGCTTGATTTCGCTCGACTAGAGAGAAAGAGTATGAGCACAGACTGAAATGATGGACCGGATTGCAGAAGCGTCGCCGCGTTTTAAGGCCAGGATGGCCGGTGTCTTTCAACTGCTCGAAGCCATCACGGCAGCATTCGGCCAGGTGTTCGTTCTCGGCAGGCTTGTTGTCTCTGGCAACGGCGCGGCTACAGCGGCCAATATCCTGGGACACGAGCGGTTATTTTGGTTGGGATTCGCATCCTCGCTCATGGGGGTTGCGTTCCATATCGCTTGGGCGCTTCTCATGTATGAATTGCTTAAACCTGTGAACCGGAGTCTTTCTTCACTCGCAGCGTTCGTCATTCTCGTGGGATGCGCTATTCAGGCTCTGACCAGCCTCTTTTACCTCGCTCCTTTGATCATCCTGCAAGGCGGTAGCTCCTGGAGCGCATTTACGGCGGAACAGTTGCAGGCGCTGGCGCTCATGTTTGTCAAGTTGAATAGTTACGCCAACGACATTTATCTGGTGTTCTTCGGATTGTGGCTGCATCCTGATCGGCTACCTCATTTTCAGGTCGACCTTCTTGCCTCGAATTCTGGGAGTCCTGGTGGCTATCAGTGGTTTGGGTTGGGTGACGTATCTGTACCCGCCGCTCGCATACTATCTGTTCCTGCCCTACATCGTTGTCGCCTCCGCCGTCGGGGAAATACCACTGGAGTTTTGGCTCATCGTGATGGGTGTGAACGCTCAACGATGGAAGGAGCAGGCCAGCGCCGCCGTCGAGTGACGGACTATCAGGAAGTTAACTGTTGAAACCAGGCCTCTCTAACAATGTCGGCGGTGTCAATCACTTTTCGAGCGTACTAATCCCGGCACTCCGAGAAGAGCGCCATTTCGCTCTCGTTAAACCTGTGCCGTATCCAACCAAGGCTCGCTCGCAATCAGTCTCAGGTCAGGAACTCAGTCCGACCCATGCATCTCTTCGGTCGCAACCTCGATCATGATTACTACTTCAGACTCCTCCGTGAAGAGGAGCGGGACGACCAATCAATTACTCGATGTTCTGTTGCACACCATCGCCTGGTTCGAGCTGGCCCGCGTGCGAACCGAACTTTTTCACTTGCTCGTAATCCCATCCCTTGAGCCACATCCAGTACAAACGAATGGCCAGCCGCCGCGCAATGGCAACCTTGGCGATCTTCCGGCCCCGGCGATTCCCAAAATCTACTTCCGCTGTGTGTTCTGTCAGGCCGCGCGGCATCCAGAACCGGATGACTTACTGTGAACTTCGGAGAATCCGGCAAGAACTTCATCGAAATAGGCAAAAGGCCCAAGGTTCAGGGAACTATGCTTAGGCTTGCGGTGCCCTTGAGGCAGACGGAATTTCGCAGCATAGGAGAAACAATGCAGAAGCGCAAACTGGGAAAAAGCAACTTGGAAGTTTCGGCTCTTGGCTTAGGCTGCATGGGAATGAGCTTTTCTTATGGCCCGCCCAAGGACAAGAAGGAGATGACCGCTCTTCTCCACGCCGCAGTGGAGCGTGGCATCACGTTCTTTGACACGGCGGAGGTGTACGGCCCCTTCCTGAACGAGGAACTGGTTGGCGAAGCCCTCGCTCCTTTCCGGGGGAAGGTGATCGTCGCGACCAAGTTCGGGTTCGACCTGAGTGGCAGCGACACTCGGCCGGGAGCAGCAGGCGTGAATAGCCGACCCGAGCAGATCAAGGGGGCAGTCGAGGGCTCGCTCAAGCGACTCAGGGTGGAGAGCATCGACTTGCTGTACCAGCATCGGGTTGACCCCAACGTGCCCATCGAGGATGTTGCCGGCACGGTGAAGGAACTGATTCGAGCCGGCAAGGTCAAGCACTTCGGCATGTCCGAAGCAGCGGCAAAGACGATTCGTCGCGCACACGCGGTCCAGCCGGTCACTGCGGTGCAAAGCGAATACTCGCTGTGGTGGAGAAAGCCAGAGCAGGAACTGATACCGATGCTCGAGGAACTCGGGATTGGCTTTGTGCCGTATAGTCCCCTGGGCAAGGGATTCTTGACGGGAGCGATCAAAGAAGACGCGAAATTCGACAGCTCCGACTTCCGCAGCAAACTCCCTCGCTTTACACCGGACGCTCTCAAGGCGAACCAGGCGCTGATTGACCTGCTCGGCAGCATCGGGAAGCAGAAGAAGGCGACCCCTGCTCAGATCGCGCTGGCGTGGCTGCTCGCGCAGAAGCCGTGGATTGTTCCAATCCCAGGCACGACCAAGCTACATCGTCTCGACGAGAATATCGGAGCGACTGCGATCCAGCTTACGTCCGACGATCTCCGTGAGATCGAAAGCGCCTCCTCAAAGATCAAAGTGGAAGGGGCGCGATACCCCGAAGCCATCGAGAGAATGACGGGTCTGTGAGCGGCAATCAGGGTGTTAGCATAAGAAGCTTCGTCGCAGTTTTCGCGTCAACCAACGGGGTGCGGCTATGCGGGACGCAACAGACCAGACGATCCTTGAGGCTCTGCTGGACTCTTGGGACCGCAATAACACCATCCTTCTCAACCTGCTCCGCGCCCTCCCGGAGGGCGGGCTGGAGGCGACGGCGATGGAGGGCAGCGCGTCCATCGGGGAGATGTTCACACACATTCACTTTGTACGACTGGTGTTCGTTCTTGAGGACGCACCCGAGTTCTCCAGAGAACTGCCCAAGGAAGAGTGGGTGGCAGAGCGTGACCCTGGCCGCATCGCGCAAATGCTGAACGAAAGCGCCAAGGCGGTGCGGGACGCGGTAAAGAGCAGGGTGGAGACAGGCCGGGAGATGAACCTTCACTACGACCACCCGATCCTGCTGCTCCAGCACATGCTCTGGCACGAGGGCTACCATCACGGTCAGATGAAGCTTGCCGTCAAGGTGGTAGGCCGCCCCATTACCGATGAGGAAGCGGGGCCGATCACGTGGGATGTCTGGATGCGGAAGAAGTCGAAGTCATCTTAATTCCTGAAGGTCGACGAAGCCACGAGAGACTGCAACATGCGAATTGGCATTTTGGGTTTGCGATGAGCCAGCCGGCGGACGTAGGTGTCAACGAGATCCTGTACCGTCCGGCGCGACAGGAGCATTAGGTTCATACTCAGCGACAGGAGTGGACATGCCAGTGCCCAACGATGTTCTCAAAGAACGCCTTTCCCGATTTCGCGAACTTAACATCAGTGTGACCGGCAGAAAGTCAGGACGCACCATCTCGATCCCGGTTTGGTTCGTTTTGGAAGACGACAAGCTGTACCTCCTGCCGGTTCAGGGTTCGGATACACAGTGGTACAAAAACGTGCTCAACAACCCGATGATTTGGGTCAATGCGCGCGGCGCAGAGGCGGAAGTCAAGGCCGTGCCGATCACCGACGCCACACAGGTGTCGTCTGTGGTGGAGAAATTCCGCGGCAAGTATGGGGCCAATGACGTGAGGAAGTACTATTCAAAATTCGACGTTGCCGTTTTCGCCCGGATGCAATCAGCGCGCCAATGATCAAAGAAGGAGGTATTCTCGAAACCGTGAAGACCAATGGCAGAATTGCGTCTCCGCTGCGTGCGCAGAGTGTTGCGGGGCCGAACGAACCAAACACGGCTAACTTAGCCCGCAGCATTGCCGCCTATGCGCCTCACGACGGTAGTTTTGAGCTGCGCATCCCTGGTTTGCACGCCAGTCGCTTTTCACGAATCAACCGGGAGTGTGTGCATGCCCTCCGCGCGCCCTCATTGTGCATCGTGGCCCAAGGAGCGAAGACCGTCATCGTTGGGGACGAGGTCTACGAGTACGACGCGTCGCGCATGATTGTGTTCTCCGTTGCTCTACCAGTTGCTGCACAGATCACGCAAGCAAGCCATTCCGAGCCCTACCTCGCTGTCAAGCTGGACCTCGACTCGCACAAGATTGCCGAGCTGGTCCTGAAGGTGTATGCGCACGGTCTGCCTCCAGTCCAAGAGAGAAGCGCGGTTTACATCACTCCGGTCGACGCGAGTATTGTCAACGCCGCGACGAGGTTAATGGAGTGTCTTGCGCATCCCGGGGACGCTGAGCTGCTCGCCCCCCTTGTAATGGATGAGATTTTGATCCGGCTACTACGCAGCCCCATCGGTGTTCGCGTCGCTCAAATGGGCTTTGCAGAGTCTAGCGTCCACCGAGTTGCGAAGGCCATTTCCTGGCTGCGCGCAAACTTCTCTCAACCCATGAAGGTCGAAGACTTGGCCGGGCTGGTGCACATGAGTGTTTCCTCTTTCCACGAGCATTTTAAGTCCGTGACCTCGATGAGCCCACTGCACTATCAAAAGGTGCTGCGACTGCAGGAGGCGAGGCGTCTCATGTTGTCGACGATTGTGGACGCGGGTACTGCGAGTCAGCGCGTAGGCTATCTAAGCGCTTCGCAGTTCAGCCGAGAATACAGCCGCTTCTTCGGGAATGCGCCGACCAAGGACATCGCCAGATTGCGTCAAGAGACGGGACTTTGGGTCTGACCATCGGGAGTTATTGGTGATAACAGGCAGCCTGAAGGCATGCCCTGGTACAAACGTTTCCACACACTGGAGCAGCAGAGGGCGCGAACGCCTGTTCACGTTGCAAGCAGCTCCGGTGTACGCTGGTCGCGGGTTTTATTCTTCAGGAATCAGAATCGGTTTCTGCGTCAGCGACGGACGCTGAGCAAAGGCCGGTCCGCGGAGGTTTAGGAGGCATCATGACGTCAGTGTTCAAGAGCCGGTTGGTTAGAGTAATTGTGACGAGCGCTGTTCTGTTAGCAGTGAATTCAGCACGCGCGCAGAAGGTTGTCGTTGATGCCGATCCCGCGCACGTGGCCAATACGTTCAGTCCTGTGCGTTCTCTGGGGGCGGCCATCGACCGCCTGCGCACCGGCACTCCCGACAAATTACTGAAAGATCCCCTGCTGAAGGAAATCCTGGGCGCGGGATGGCAGACGGTGACCTATCGTCAGAACACCGAGTTGATGGTCGAAGCCTGGCATTGGAATCCCGCGGGGAAATGGAGTAACGCCGACAAGCAGGAAGGCTACTTCGCCGGCAACGCCGAGCCGGGCGCGGAAATGATTCATAGCTCCTGGGCGTATCCGCTGCCGCATCGCGGTTTCAGCCGCGGCGACGGGAACGGTTGGTCGCGGCTGACAGACGGAGATCCCAAGTCGTACTGGAAGAGTAATCCGTACCTGACCAAGGCCTTCACCGGCGAAGATGACTCGCTGCATCCGCAATGGGTGATGATCGACCTGGGCAGCAAGATCGACATGAACGCCATCCGGATTGCCTGGGCCGATCCCTACGCGAAACGCTACTCGATTCAGTTTTGGACAGGCGAACTGGAGCCCTTCTACGAGGGCACAACCAAGGGTACATGGCAGACGTTTCCCTTGGGAAACGTTACCGAAGGCAAGGGCGGAACGGTCACGCTGAAACTTGTTTCCTGGATGATTCCTGTCCGGTACGTTCGCATCTGGATGACTGAATCATCCAACACCTGCGACACTCACGGCTCAGCCGACAAGCGAAACTGCGTGGGATATGCCATCAACGAAGTCTACGTCGGAGCGCTCTCGGCCGACGGCGTCTTCAACGATTACGTGACGCATTTCCCCAGCCGCGATCAGACTGTGACGTGGCCGTCTTCTGTCGATCCATGGACCGCGGCTTCGGACCTGGATCAATCCCGCGGAGATCAGGTAGGCTTCGATTTCTTCTTCACCTCCGGAGTTACGCGCGGTCTTGCCACGATGGTCCCGATCGCGATGCTCTACGCTACGCCCGAAGATGCGGCGAACGAAATCGCTTATCTCTACAAGCGCCACTATCCGATCTCCTGGATCGAGATGGGCGAAGAGGCCGACGGACAGCACATGTTGCCCGAAGATTACGGCGCGCTGTACATGCAGTTCGCCACCGCGATTCATAAGCTCGTGCCTGAAGCGAAGCTGGGAGGTCCGCCATTCGAGGGAACGTTTGGTGACGTCGAGGTCTGGCCGGATGCGGCGGGAAAAGTTTCCTGGCTGGGCCGCTTCGTCGATTACCTGAAAGCGCACGGGCGCCTCAGCGACTTCACGTTTTTTTCCTTCGAGCATTATCCGTATCAGGATCGGCCTACGTACTCCTGGGCGGATCTGTATCCCGAACCGGGATACGTCAGCCACATTGTGCAGGTCTGGAAGGACAACGGTTTGCCGCCGAATATTCCGTTCTTCATGACCGAAGGGAATATCGGAGGCGGCGCGCCTCCATCGACTGTGAAGAGTGGGCTGTGGCTCGCCGACTACGTCGGCACCATGATGAGCGAGGGCGCCGGCGCGACTTACTATTTCCACTACATGCCGTACCCGGGAAACATGGGCGGCTTCGGGAATTTTTTGATGATCGACGCGAACTATAACGTGGTGGGCTATCCGCCGCAGTATCTGGCGGCGCAGGTCATCACCAAAGAATGGGTGCAGCCCATCGACGCGCCCCACAAGCAGTTCAAAGCCTCCAGCGATGTCCACGATGCCGCCGGAAATGTGCTGGTCACGGCCTACGCGGTGGAGCGGCCGGACGGGCAGTGGTCGGTGATGCTAGTCAACCGCGACCAGTACAACGATCACGCAGTGAAAGTCGCGTTCGCCGGTGCGGGAGGTGGGCATGATCGCTATTTCTCTGGCCAAGTGGACCGAATCGCTTTCGGCTCCAACGAATATCAATGGCACCAGGAGGGAGCGACCGGACATGCGGACCCGGACGGGCCGCCGTCGAAGACCAAGGTGGACGGGGGCGCGGAAGCGCTCTACCAGCTTCCGAAAGCGTCGATCACGGTGCTGCGGGGCCAGATCGCACCGTGACGTCGAAGTCTCTTTAACTCCGGCCGAGCCATCACAGGGATGGCTTCTGGTCGGCTCTGAATTTCGGGATCCAGCGCGGGACAGAGCGACGGTATTCTTCATACGAATCTCCGAACTGGCGGCGGAGTGTAGGTTCTTCGTAGAAGATGACAAACAGCTGAACCGGTACACAGAAGAATGCAGCGTACGCCAGGAGCAGCGCGGAGTGGAACGTCGCTGCCTCGCCCAGGAGCACTCCGAATACACCGATGTACATCGGGTTGCGCACGTAGCGGTGCAAGGCGGTAACAACGAGAAACTTCGTGGGAGCAATCGGCGCAGGTGTGCCCAGTCCGCGAACGGCAAACTCCCAGGCGCAGCGGAAGTAGATAGCCGCTCCTAACAGAATGGTGAGAACGCCGAGCCACGTCAGAGGGCCGCGCGTTGGCCTCGGTAAGCCGCCCAGTATCCAGGACGGGACAAGAACGAGCACCGATCCGGGCACTAGGATCGTGAACAGGATCGTCTTCAGCATGGGGCCGAGCGCGCGCGTCATACTCACGTCATGAGACCGGCAGCAAGACAGCTGCATAACCTTACTGTAAAATCAATAACGACGGAAGAGAGTCCAGACGCAGCAGTACAGTCTTCCAGAGTGGATGGGATCCCCAGAGTTGCGGGTTAAGATTCGGGTTACGATTTCCCAGACATCCCATCCACCACGATTCGCCGTAGGAACGAGGCGGATCACACTGCGCAAACATTGTAGACACCAGGAGACATCAAAATGGCAGTAGGCACCAAGATCGCTAAAACAGCCGACCGCAAGAAGGTCATGGACACCACCAAGAGCACGGATTGCCCTAAGTGCGGCAAGGCCACGCGCATCGTCAAGCGCGTGAAAGACCGCGAACGCGGCGTCCCGGGCGGGGTTTACATCTCGTGTTCGGCGTGCGAGTTTTTCGAGAAGTTGTAAGAAGTTATTTCAAGTCTCAATTCTCGGGTTCGTCGGCTGCTAGTCCAAGGCCAGAGCGATCCTGAGAGCTTCATCCAACTCTGCGATCTTGGACCACGAAAGCGACCCTACGAACTGCGTGAGGTCGGCTTTGAGCAAGCTTCTGAGGTTGTCGCAGACGATCCAACTCTCCTGTTTGAGACCCTCGCTGGGCCCGATCGCAACTTGGGTCGACAGTCCGCTGCCGTTCGAAAACACGGGAGCGCAAACGACCGTGGCGTAGGCCGAGTCGATGAGGTGCTGCCTGCTTACCACAACGAAGCTGCGGTAGCGTTTAGGATCTCCCTCCGGTTTGTGCACACGATAGATCTCTCCACGCCTCATAAGCATTTCGCAGGGGAGTGTTACTCTTCGGGGAAGTCGCCGAGCGGGCCCTGATACTCCAAGCCGTCCAATGCGTCCTTATTCAGTTGTTCTGCGTTGCGGTTGATGATCGCCAAATCGCGCGCACCCCGTCGTGCCCGCGCTCTCGTGCGCAGGTACTGCTGCAGTATGGCTTCGATGAAAGCGGAGCGGGATTGCTTAGATCCCGCAGCGCGGTCAATCCCAGTCAGCACTTCGCGGGATAGTGTGACAGATGTCTTCTCTTTCATACCACTATCATACCACTACGGGTAGCCTTGCGTCAGCGGCAAAACCTTTGCAGATCGGGCGGAGGAGGAGCCGGAATGAGATCGAACTCGCCCGGCCAGCCCGTGCATCCGTGTGCGTTGACGCTGCGGGTGACGCTCCGTTCCGTCTCGCGAGCCTTTGTCTTGGCTTGTTCCACTTGATTTGTTCCTAAGTCTGCCTCCAGCGCCTGCAAGTCGCTCGCGACGCGGCGATTGCCCGCGTCGTTGCTCACGAGCATCCAGACATAGGCCTCAAACTTGTCCTGGGCGACGCCCTGGCCATCCCGCAGTAACTTCGCGAGTTGCTCCTGCGCTTGGGGCAGGCCTAGTTCCGCGGCTTTGCGAAACCATGCGGCCGCATGGGAATAATCCTGACGTTCAAGCTTGACCCGGCCCAGCAGATATTCACCGAACGCGTCCCCATGGTCGGCGGAACTCTGCAAAAAGCCGCTGGCTTCATTTAGGTTCCGGCCTGGTATCAGCCCGGCATAGATGATCCGGCCCGCCAGCCACTGCGCCAACGGGTCGTCTTGCTGCGCGGCCTTCTTGTACCAGTCGAAGGCCTCCCGAGGATTGGCCGCCGTGGCACGTCCGGTTTCGAAGAGATATCCGAGCACTACCTGCGCAGGTGCGAAGCCAATCTCCGCAGAACGATGGAAGTATTCGATCGCGTTCAGATCACTGCGCGTGACGCTGCTTCCCACCAGGGCGTTCATACCTTTTTCGAAGAGCTCTGGTGCACTCGGTCCTGCCGCTGCTGTCTGCCCATCGGCAGCAATGCAGCCAAGAACGAAGCAAATCGCGAAAACTGCCAGTGCGCGGACTCGCATAGGCCCTCCCCTCGAACGAACTGAGCAATCTAAATGAGACAATCCAGATAAGACAATGGTGATCGGGCCCGCGAGGCAGGTCAACATCCATCAGACAATGGCCCGGAGTAATTCAGGAGTGATCCAGGAGCAGACAGCTATTGTGAGATTTGTGCCAGGATGGCCTTCGCCTCCGCCGCTGGGTCGGCGGCGTCCGTGATGGGGCGGCCGACGACGATGTGGGTGGCGCCCGAGGCGATGGCCTCGGCGGGAGTGACGACGCGGACTTGATCACCGGCGCTGCTGCCGGCCGAGCGGATACCTGGGGTCACGATGGCGAAAGCATCCCCGAGTTCGGCGCGCAAGGTGGAGGCTTCGCGGGCGGACGCGACCACACCCTGACAACCGTTGGCCAGTGCGATGGTGGCAAGGCGCACGACGGTGTCCTGAACCGTGCCCCGAATGCCGATTTTTTCCAGGTCGTTTCCGTCCATGCTGGTGAGAACGGTGACGGCGAGCACGATCAATTCCGGGCGCACCTTCGCTGCCTCCACCGCCGCACGCAGCATCTTGCCGCTGCCGGACGAATGCACGGTCAGCATGCTGACCCCCAGCTTCGCCGCCTCGGTCACGGCCGCGCCCACGGTGTTGGGAATGTCGTGATACTTCAAGTCCAGAAAGACCCGGCGCCCGGAAGCGACGAGATCTCGCACCAGCTGCGGGCCTTCGGCGGTGTAGAGCTGCATGCCGACCTTATAGGTCAGCGCGGAGTCTCCCACCGCCGCCACGATTTTATGGGCGGCGGCGGCGGTGGAAACGTCCAGTGCGACGATGAGCCGCTGGCGCGGATCAACGTGGCGAAGATCATGGCCGCGGCAGCTTGCGCCACCGTTTGGGATGCTTGGCAAAGTTGCAGGCATCCCAGCCAGTGTAATGTCTTTACGGGAGTTTCGCCACTGGGGGACGGTTATAGGCGACGGTTTGGTAAGCCGGCTTCAGGTCGCGGGGGTCGACCAGATCCAGACGCACGCGTTGCAGACCACGCTGCTTAAATTGCAGCGCTTGGGCAGCACCGTACGACAGGTCGATAATCCGACCCGGAACGATCGGGCCGCGGTCATTGACTCGGACCACGACGGCCCGGCCATTGCGTAGGTTGGTGACCCGGACGTAGCTTCCCATGGGAAGCTTCAGGTGGGCGGCGGTCATGTCGTACATATCGTACGGCTCGCCGCTGGCAGTTGGTTTACCGTCGAAAATCTGGCCGTACCAGGACGCCGTCCCAACTTGATACGGTTTCGTCTTGCCGACCTGTTTGCGGGCTTTGGGGTTGGTTTGGGTTGAACTAACTGGAGCCGCTTTCGCCTCCGAGATGTTCGGTCCCTGAGCCGCTCCCAGGCCGACGATCAAAAAGGCAATCGCCAGTCCATGAGCTAAATATCGTCGCATTCAGTTCTCCTCGCATACTCAAAAGTGCTTTTGGCCTTAAGGCTTTCGTACCTGCAGTTTGTTGATGCTAGCGGCATGCCAAACTCCTGTCAATACGACTTGGGGGGTAGATGGATGACCTCGTAGTAATAGATGTCTTACGTAACCTATTGTTAATATAGGTAGATGCGACGGAAGGCCCTTTGTTTCGCGAAGGTTACGTATGTACTAAAAGGTAAATAACGCATCACCGGGGGTAAGGTAGAATTTACAAAACCAATGGAATCAATGGCTTGCAGTTTAGCGCCCGCCAAGTCACATAGAATCATCCACTTGTGAGGCTGACTCCGTCATCAGCGCCGACGATTTTTTTTCTGGGGGTAAGCCCCGAAAGTAACTTGGATCCCCGGCCGATGTGAGATGCTGGGCCCTCAACGGCGTTACTATCGGACTCAGTTGAACGGAAGACCATGCCCGAAAAACCACCAATCGTACTCACCATCGCGGGGTTCGATCCTTCCTCCGGGGCGGGCGTGACCGCCGATATTAAGACGATGGCTGCCCACGCCTGCTACGGGGTAGCATGCATCACCGCGCTGACAGTGCAGTCCACCTCTGGGGTAAAGCGAGTCGAGGTAGTCGACTCAGCCCTCATATCCGACACCCTGCAGGAACTGGCGGCGGACCTCGACATTGCCGCCGTCCACATCGGCATGCTGGGATCGGGAAAGGTGGTCAAAGCGGTAGCCGACTTTCTCTCCGGCCAGCCGGCCGGCCAAGGCCGGAACCGCTCCGCAAACCTGCCAAGAAAGGCGCGGCTGCCCAATATCGTGCTCGATCCGATCCTCAAGTCCTCTTCCGGCGCAGAACTTCTGGATGCTGCCGGAACCAGATTGCTGGTCGAGAGGCTGATTCCCCTGGCGGACGTGGTGACGCCCAATGTCGACGAAGCTGGGGTTCTCACCGGGATTCAGGTCAAGGACTTGGACGAAATGAAAGCCGCTTGCTTTAAACTGCACGAGTTGGGCGCCGCGGCCGTGGTCGTCACCGGAGGACATCTCGAGAAGGCCATCGACCTGCTGAGTTTCAAAACCAAGCGCGGGGTTGAGCAGGAAATATTCAAGGCCGAGCGGCAACGTTCGAATTCAACTCACGGCACGGGGTGCGCCTTCGCGACTGCCATGGCATGCCACCTGGCCCTCGACCGGGGCCTGGCGGAAGCCGCCCTGCTCGCAAAAACTTATGTCACCGCCGCAATCTCGTACGGACACCCGTTGGGCAGGGGAACCGGGCCTGTGCACCATCTATATCGCATGAGCCAGCAGAGGCGTGCGGCAGGTTCGGGAAGCGAAACCTAGGCGGGACTATTCGCGGTCGCGAGTTCCAGGTTTCTTGAGAAGAATTCCTGCCACGAACGAGGCGGTTGCCGCGAGCAGCCATTCCGCACGGTAAAACTGGATGGCCTGCCAATCCACAAAGTTCCTTGCCGTGAGCAGTCCGACCAACAATGCTCCGGCGACGCAACCCACTCCGATCACGAAGGCGATGAGCGATGCCGTCGAGAGGCCGATCCAGTTCTTGATCGCGTGGAAGTGAAGATAGCGCAGCCAGGAAGGGAATTTGATCTGGTCCCACGAGAATTTTGCGACAACTGAATAAAGTGAATAGACTCGGGCAGTTCCTTGTTCCCAGAATCCAGCCAGTGCAGCAGCGTCCGCCTTGGCGACAGCATGGATGGCCTCAGGACGGCGCCTGCCACAGGAGTGGCAGAAGCGGGAACCTAGCAGAAATTCGGTAGCGCAACGCGAGCAGACCTCGGCCATCGTGGGAATGGTCTCCCGGAGGACGATCTCATCCGCCACGACCGGGGAGGGCGGTCGCCAGAACTCCTGCTGAGTTTCTTGGACTACTTCCGACATAGTTGGAACCTACGGTGAAACTTTAAGACTAGGATGGCATTCCAACCGCCAAATCCAGCTCGACCCTAAACGCCGTAGCGACAAATACTTGCATCTTTTTCAAACAACAGCAAGGCAGCAACGCAAGCAATAATTACGCGCGTTGGCGAGTAAAGATGCACCGGTTACGAAAGCCCAGGGACTTGCAACAGCGCCAACAAGAGCCTGGGGACAGATCCGTTATCAGGAAGCCTGGATCAGTATGCTAACTACAAGTCCTCTCGGTCTCCGGCGTTCCATGCCAGCGGGGTTGGAGTAGATTGCTAAGTTACGAGCGTTCCCGCACTCTGTTCCGCAACCTGGATGAGCCTGTGACTGCGCAGATTATAGGGGTGACCCGCGGCCAAGACAGGTAGCGTTGACGGCACATAGGTGACGTTCTTGATTCCGAATGCGCGCTTCTGAGCCGCAGCAACTGCCGGAGCAGGGCTTGGCCCTTTCGTTTAAACTAGGTAGCAATCGAACCATGACGGCGCAAACCAAAAATCTCTCGACGAAGCTTGAGCAAGGCGGCGTTTTGGTCGTGCTTCTTTGTTTTCTGTTCGCATCATGCATTCCTACTGAAAGCCAGTCGCGTGCCCCCTCGGGTTCTCGCCCCGGGGTAACGCACGATCCCCAGACCGAAGCCGCATTCGATCATTTCTACAACATGGACTACGATCACGCGACGCAGGAGTTCGAGAAGATCGTGGAGAAGCATCCCAACGATCCCTTCGCGGTGAACCATTTGCTTACCGCGGTGCTGATGTACGACCTCTACGATACCGGAGGGATGAATACCGGGGACTACACCAATGACAGCTTCATCGGCCGAACTCCCCGCCCGACGAAGCCCGAAGTGAAGGAACGCATCAAGGCATTGGCTCGGCGGGCAGAAGATCTGGAAGAGCAGCAACTCAAGGCGAATCCGAAAGACGTGGACGCTCTCTATTGCCGTGGGGTTTCCCGAGCCCAGTTCTCGGTTTATACCGGTCTGGTAGAGCGGGCGTGGTTTTCGGCGCTGCGCAATGCGGTCGGAGCTCGCCACGACCATGAACGCGTGCTCGAACTCGATCCCAACTATGTGGACGCGAAGTTGGTCGTGGGGACCCACAACTACGTGATCGGTCACCTGCCCTGGAGCGTGAAGGTGGCGGCGGCCCTGGCCGGGTTGAGCGGTTCGTCCGAAAAAGGCCTCGCATATCTTCGGGAGGTTGCCAAGAGCGACGGCGAAAACGCGGTGGACGCGAAAGTAGTACTCACCCTGTTTCTCCGGCGCGAGCACCTGTATGACGAGGCGCTCGGGTATATGAACGAGCTTTCGGAGAAGTATCCGAGGAATCACTTGTTTCTCACCGAAGTGGCGAACCTGCAGCGCGCGGCAGATCGTTTGCCGGAGGCCGAGGCCGCATATCGCAAAGTGTGGCAAAACGGCCGGGAAGGGAAGTACGGTAACCTGCATTACGAGCTAGCAGCGTGGGGCTTGGGGGAATTGTTGCGCAGCGAGAAGAATCTTGCCGGCGCGGCCGTTGCCTATGACCTGGTGAACGAAGCTCCTAACCCGGACCCCGATGTCCTGCAAAAGGCCAATCTGGCCGCTGGAGAAATGTACGATCTGCTGCAGAAACGCGATCTGGCCATGAAGAAATATCAAATCGTGCTGGCCGGCAACGCGAACACGGGACCAGCCGATCAGGCGCGGCGTTACATTAAGGAGGCGTACCGGGAGTGAAGGGAACTTTCGGTCCACGATTGCGTACCTTACAGTGAAGGCGGACCTATGTACTGCAACTACTGCGGAAAACTGATTCAGGACGATGCGGCCGTTTGTGCCTACTGCGGCATTCGCGTGGGCGCTTCGCTGGCCAGGACCAAGCTGGTGCGTCCGCGGCTGGGGCGCAAGGTCGCAGGCGTTTGCCTCGGTTTTTCTGAGTACTTCGATATTGACGTCACCGTGGTGCGGGTGGTGTGGCTGATTACGGCGATCATGACCGGCTTCGGTTTCATTCCCCTACATCATTGCGTGGATTGTGATGCCTGAAGAACCACTGCTCCTCCCGGCCCCGATTGGCGCGCAACAGGTGACGAACTCGTAGGCCGCCAGCGACCTCGGACCTGCGACCTCGGACGTCAGCGAAGACGGAAAGCCAAAGAGCCAAGAGCTGGGACTTGTGATTTAATCGCCAACATGGAGCGCATCTCCCCCCAGCGCATCAAGAGCGACGATGCCGAAATCGTCTACTGGTCGCTCGGCGACGGTCCCCCGATTGTCCTGCTGCATCCTTTTCCTGTCCATCATGAATTCTGGTTGCCGGTGGCCGCGTCACTGGCCACTCGTTATCGCGTTGTCCTGCCTGATCTGCGCGGACACGGCGATTCCGGCGTCGGCGAAGGTCCGGCCACGATGGAGAAACACGCCGCCGACATCGCGCGCGTCATGGACGACGCCGAGGTTGGCCGCGCGCCCCTGGTCGGGGTCTCCATCGGCGGCTACGCCCTGTTCGAGTTCTGGCGAAAACATCGCGGCCGCGTAGCTGCGCTCGGGTTGTGCAACACGAAAGCTCCGGCCGATGGTCCGGAAGCGCGCGCTGGACGTTTGCAGGCGGCGAACGACGTCCTGGACCGCGGAACCGAACCGTTTTTCGAATCCATGATTCCTCGGGTCATGGCGAAGAACACCCGCGAGATGCGTCCCGACTTGGTCGAGGGCGCGCTGCGCATGATGCGCAAGATGTCTCCGGAAGACGTTGCGCAAGTGCAGCGCGGCATGGCCTCACGCCCCGACTCCATCGAAATATTAAAGACCATCAATGTTCCCACGCTGCTGGTAACCGGGGACGAAGACGTCATGACCGGAGTAAACGAGGCGGAGTTGATGCGTCAGCACATTTCTGGCAGCCAGTTGCGGGTGATTCCGAAGGCAGGCCACTATTCGCCCTGGGAGCAGCCTGAAGGAGCAGCCAAACTTCTGCGCCAATTTCTGGACGGGCTCTAGCATGAGTCAATCCCCAAGGATCAGGCTACCGCCCGAGTAATAGCGCAGTCCTTCCGGGTCCGCTTCGTCTAGAATCGAGGACTATGAAGAAACTCGCCATCGCGCTTGCCTTCACCGTTCTGCAGATCGGTGCCCACGGACAAACTGCCCCTCAGCGACCGCATATTCTCGGCATCGACCACGTGTCGTTCTACACCACCGCGCCAGACGGTGTGAAAAACCTATACGGCGACATTTTGGGTTTGGCGTCCGCCGTGCCGCTCGAACCCGGCGGTACCATGCGGTACATGGTGGGCAGGCAGTGGGTCGGCTACAGCCCGGCACCTGATCCCAAGGCCGCAGACCGTATGGACCACGTGGCCTTCACCACGGACAACGTAGTGGCGCTTCGCCAATATTTGGGTGCACAGGGAATCAAGGTCCCGGAGATTCAGGAACGGTCCGACCACAGTCGTTTTCTTGTCGTGCGTGATCCGGAAGGGCATCGCGTCGAGTTTGTGGAGCGAGGCAAGGGTAAGGCCGCGCCGCCAACGGCTTCCGCGGTTTCGCGCCACATGATTCACGCTGGCTTTCTGGTGTACCGCCGCGACGCCGAAGACCACTTCTACAGCGATATCCTTGGCTTCCGTCCCTACTGGCACGGCGGAATGAAAGACGGTGAGACCGACTGGGTCGCGATGCAAGTTCCCGATGGCACGGACTGGCTGGAGTACATGTTGAGTCAGCCGCAGCATCCCGATCTGCAACTGACGGGAGTCATGAACCACATTTCGCTCGGCGTTGCCGACATGAAAAAGGCGCAAGCGATTCTGGAGTCGCACAATTGGAAGCCGCATGGCGACGAAAAAGCGCAGATGGGCAAGGACGGCAAGTGGCAGCTCAACGTTTTCGATACGGATCTGACACGCGTGGAACTGATGGAGTTCAAGCCCGTGCAGAAGCCCTGCTGTTCAGACTTCACCGGTCCGCATCCTTCGGAGTGACGTGGTCGGTGTTCGTTGTCCGCTCCCAGGTCCGTTCGGTCCGCGTTCAGCCTCCGCGGAATAGCATAGTTTCCACGAGCGTGGGAAGCCTTGCGGCTGGTATGTCTACGCCGGCAACACCTCGGAGCAGTTGGCGGACTCGGGATGGCAGGGAGAATTGCGCCTTGTTACCTCCCAGCAGGAACTGAGTACCCCAATGTTTTCTAGGAAGTACAAGGTTCGCCGTAATGACACGACCGCGACAGCGGATTTAGGCTCAACGTTATCCCCTCCCGAGAGGGGGTGGCGTCGGCCACGCGGTTCGTCAGCTGTCCGCGCCCAGACGGATTCCAGTGTTGTTCGCCGGGAACACATTTCAACCACGGAGGAGAGTCGACAATGAGCATCTGGACAATCCTATTCGTCGTTCTGCTGATCGCTTGGCTGTGCGGCTTTACGGTATTCCACGTAGCGGGCGGAATGATTCACTTGCTGCTCATATTCGCCGTAATTTCGTTGATCTTGCATTTTGTACTGGGCCGGCGCGCCGCGTGAGGCAGGCGGACACTTGCTAATCGGCTCGTGTCCGTTCGTCAATTCGAACGTGAAAACAATCGCTTTGTTTGTATTCCAGCCGGGGCCGCGTGCCCTGTCGAATCGAAAGGATGGGAGCACCAATGAGATGGAATAGTTTCCTAAAGTCGCTGCTGAAAACCGCCGTCTACGTCATGGACCAAACCGCTGAGCAGGTCGACCGCGCATCGGATCGTGTGTCTCAGATTTCGGATCGTGCGTCTCAGATTGCGGATGACGCGAGAACCGCGATTTTCCCGGAGGAAGATCACACGCTGCGCAATGTACTCATGTTCGCTGCTGGAGTAGGAGTGGGTGTAGGGGCCGGCCTTCTGCTCGCACCCGCCAGCGGGGAGAAAATCCGCAATTCGATTGGTGAGAAAGTACAAGATATCACCGACAAGGTGAAAGGGCGGAAGTCGAACCAGAATTTTGGTGCGACCGGAACCGAATAAAGGCCCAGGCCGGCAACCTTATTTCTGGTGGATGGCTGTCCGTTGGAGGCCTGTACGCAGCCGGGCACGCAATGAAGGTACTGGAAAAGACACGGGCAGGGCCACGAAGAGAAACGCGAAGAAGACGGGCCATGCGGTGAAAAGGACGACCAAGAAGGCTGCGAACAAGACCAAGACCGAACCGAACTAACCGCGAGGCAACCACTCGCGGACGATTTTGTGCAACGAGCGTTCCCTAGGCGACTACGCCGAGGGGGCGCTTTTCACGGTAAGGAAGGCGGATCCAATGGAAAGCACTCAATCGAACCTGAACCTGCGATCGCTCCGGGCGAGGGTGTCGGGAAGTTCATCTGTCTCGCGGCCCAGCTTCGTTCTGCTTTGCCTTCTCACCTCCGGTCTGAGCCTGGTGGGGTGCGTGGACAATCACAAGCAAGGCCCGGACGAGTTGCGGGAGAAAACTGCTGAGACTACCGCGGAACTCAAGCGCAATGCAAAGTCTGTCGCGGAAGGCGTAAAGGAAGGTTGGAGCCGCGACAAGGAGCGAGTCGATCTCAATACTGCTACGAGCGACGAACTCGTTGGAACTGGGCTAAATCGCACCCAAACTGACCGCGTCATTAAGCACCGCCCGTATGCGAATTCGCGGGAGTTGCTGACGAAGCATGTCCTTTCCGAGGACGAGTATCGACAAATCGAGCCACACGTCAGAACTGGCGAACCATCAGGGAAGTAGCCGGCGCTTCATTCCGGGCGCAGCTGCTGCTAGTAGCGTTAACGGCGATCCCTGCTGTCTAATGGCGCATGGCCTATACGTGGTTCGTGCTCCTGCTCATTGTCACCGGTAGCATCTTCCTATTGTGGCTGCTGCATGGAACGTCCCTGGGCCGAGCTCTCCACGAGCGCATCCCCGACCGCCCGCGCCGGCGGTTGTTTGTGGCTTCGATAAGTTTCTTCCTGACGTTCGGCGGAGTCCGCGGAGTGGTGTACGCCATCGTGCATCAGATTCCGCCATTCCATTTCATCCAGATGGGCGGCCGACATATTCATCATCTGGTTTTCGGAATCATCATTCTCCTGTTGGTGGGATACGGATGGCTGTGTGAAATCGGGAACGGTTCCGATAGTTCGTCCATTTTTGTGAGCCGCCTTATGTCAATCCTGTACGGCGTGGGGGCGGCGCTTACGCTTGATGAATTTGCCCTGTGGTTGAATTTGAGGGACGTCTACTGGGCCCGAGAGGGGCGAGCCAGCATCGACGCCGTAATTCTTTTCGGAGCACTCCTGGCGGCGGGAAGTTGGGGCGCTCCCCTATTGCAACGGAAACCACGAAAATTCAAGGCACGAGACTGAGTTAGCCGCTCGGCGCGGGAAGATCGACGGTGGGAAAGAATGGACGGTCGCAAATGCCCGCCCGACTGGTCGTTCGGGCGCAGCGGGGCGGGCTGAGATGCGGTCTTTGTTATTGAGGAGTTAGCGAAGGAGACGACGGGGATTCCATGTTCTCTTTTCCGATCACGTCACCCGAGACGACCATGTCTACTCGGCGGTTGAGTTTGCGTCCGGCGGCAGTGCTGTTATCGGCAACGGGGTCCGCTTTTCCGAAACCTTCAGCGACCACGTTATTGATCGAGACTCCTGAACTGACCAGATAATCGCGAACTGTGGCCGCGCGTTTCTCCGAGAGCGTCTGATTGTAATCGTCAGTGCCGATGCTGTCGGTGTAGCCCTCGATGTTGAGGCGAAGATCCGGGTAAGCGAGTACGATTCCGGAGATGCGTGCCAAACGTTCGCGGGCTTCCGGTTTCAACGTATATTTGTTGAAGTCGAACAGGACATCGGGCATGCTGACGATCAAGCCGCGGGCGGTGTCTTTGGTCTGGAGCACCTGATTGAGTTGGGCGAGCAAGCGCGCTCGCATCTCCTCTTTTTGCTGCTCGGCTTGTTGCCGGGCTTGCTGGGCCGTGGCTGTCTGCCGTTCGGCGTCCTGAGCAGCCTGGCGGGCAACATCGGCCTCGGCTTGGGCTTGCTGTTGAGCGGCGAGAGCAGCGGCTTGGCGTTGTTGCGCTTCTGCATTTGCAGACTCAGCTTGCGCGCGGCGTCTTGCATCTTCGTCGGACTGAGCCTGGGCCTGTTGCGCGTTCTGGCGTGCAGCTTCCGCGTCGGCCTCGGCTTTTGCCTGGGCGTCCTGCTGGGCGCGGCGTTCCGCGTCCAGGCGTTCCTGCTCTTTGCGGCGCAGTGTCAGAACGCGAGCGTCTTCCGCCATCTGCGATGCACCGCGAGCGGCGGTGCCGATGGGCGTGCGGCCTTGCTTGCGTTGCAAGTAGTCTTCAGCGCGCTGCAGCATGTCTTCGGCTTTGGCGAGACTGTCAGGAGCATACTGCTGGGCTCCAGCGGCCTTCGCGATAGCGACTGCATTGCGCGCTTCGAGCAAATCAAGCGGGACATTGCGGTCGGCTTGAGTCGCCGGAAGCTGGTCGGCGGGCACGTCGATGGTGTACTGACTGCCCTCAAGCACATCAAACTTGGCGTCGATCGGCTCCTCGAATCCCTTCGTTTCCTGACGAAGAATGTTCTCCGCGACGACCTTGTTGCTGGGGCGCACGACGGCGTAGTAAGGCTCGGCGGTGACGATCAATCCGAAAGCCTGCAGATCGGTGGTGACATCGAGCTTGTCCTTGCCCCCTTCGCTGGGGAGGACTTCGCCGAGGTTGACCGACCGGCCTTCCGGAGTGATCGCCCACAGAACATAGGTGAGGTACTGGCCTCCGAAGCTGCTGGCGGGCAGCAGGTGTGTGAGTTCCACGCTGACGGCAAGACGCCCGGCTTTGCCGTCCACCTTGGCATGACCGCCGACCGCCGGCATAAGGTCGGTTCCGCGGAAATCGACTGTCGTGGATCCGCCGCGATGACGGTAGTTCACCGCCTTGGTGGTACGGGCGAATACGTTTACCCGGAAGACGGGAATGTCCTGTCCCGTATTCTGATTCATTTGCTGCGGGGCAGCGTCCTGGTTGCCTGAGGGAGCCTGTTCCGGATGAGGAGTGGCCGGGTACATCGGTGCGGCGGAATTGTCTTGCGCCCAAGCCAGGGAGGAGAGAAGCAAAGGTATCAGGAGAAAGTCAGTTTTTTTCATAAGCGCATCTCGCGAATGGGAGAGACCCTGCACCGTTGGGTGCTTTAAAGCGCCGTAAGGTTGGGCGGGAAAATCCGCGAGGACAGACAAGGGCTGCGGCGGCGATTTGCCAGGATCCAGTCAGTGCACGGCGCGTGAAAAAAGCTTTAAACCCCGAGGGACAGTTCGATGCTTGGGAGCGAGGCCCAAGGGTTGCCTTCAGGTCTACTCAAAGAGAAGTAAACATCCATACCTGCGCTGCGGTTCGCGTCGGTCAGCGGTGTTCCAGCACAATGCCTTCAGTGTCCCGATTCGGTTGCGACTTCCAGGTCGCCGGCCGCTTTGCCAATTGCTGCGGCAACATCTTCCAGCACTTTGGCCACAGCCGGGACCTGGGCATCGGCCTCCGCCCATTTTTTCTCGTCCATGTATTCGCGGACGGCGGCGATGGGTTTGGCGCCATATCCTGTGTAAGCGCCGGGCGCGTAGACCTGATGCTTGAACCAGGGCCGCTCGGGGAGTCCTCGTTCGGTCAGAAAGGTGCGCTGGATCTTGAGAAGATCGATGTTCACGGAATCAAGAGCTTGCGGGGGGAGTGCAGGCGCACCTTCGGCCTGTGCTTTCGCCACTGCAGCCTGGTAACGATCCGCGCTGCGCTTGATGGATTCCACTCCATTCTTCAGCGGCGCGAAGTTCATAAACGGCGGCGCGGTTTCATGCGGCGGAGGTACGGACGTCTTACGGGGATCGGCTACGGCAGTGAAGACTCCCTCTTTCAACTCCAGGTTGTGCTCGCTGATCTCCTCCTGCTTGTCTTTGAGTTGCTTCTCGAGTTCGGTCACATATTTGGCGATGGTCTCGGCCATGCCCGCGTATTCGAATGGAATCACGTCGGCATCCGCCAGACGCATGACGGTTGTGCCGCCGGTTTGTGCCAGAGAGCGTCCGTAGGAGAAATCGGTGTCGATGAAGTGGGTGTACCAGTAAAAATCGTCGTAGACGGAATGGTACGCATTCGCGTCGTTTTCGCCCCCGTAACCAATATTCAGGGCCGAGATGCCGGCGTGGTCGAGGAAGGAAGCGTAGTCAGAACCATCTCCCAGGGCTCCGATGGTGAGATCAGCGCGTTTGCGAATGTCGGCGCGTTCCTCCTGATTCTTGGCGTTGGCGATGTGGGACAGACGAGCCCTCTGCCAGACGGGAATATTTTTTTCTGGATCGTTGATTTCGCGAATGACGTCATTGATCAGCTTCTCGAGGTCGTGCGAGCCGGAAGCACGAAAGAATCCGCGGCCGTTGCTATCGGAATTGATGTAGGCGACGGCATGCTTCTGCAGTTCTTCGCCGTGGGTTTCAACCCACTCGGTCGAACCGAGCAATCCGGGCTCCTCGCCATCCCATGCGCAGTAAATGAGGGTGCGCTTCGGGGTCCATCCTTGCCTGTGCAGTTCGCCGAGCATGCGGGCCTCTTCCAGGACCGCGGACATGCCGGAGAGGGGATCGTCGGCGCCGTTGACCCAGGCGTCAAAGTGATTGCCACGAATCACCCATTGGTCGGGGTCTTGAGATCCACGCAAGGTCGCGATGACGTCATTCACCGGCTTCAAGTCCCAGTTCGAGGCGACTTTGAGATGGACTTTCGCCGGGCCGGGGCCAACGTGATAGGTGATGGGTAGCGCGCCGCGCCATTTTTCGGGGGCAACCGGGCCTGCCAGCGCGGAGAGAAGAGGTAGAGCATCTCCCCATGAAATGGGCAGCACAGGAATCTTTGTAATCGTTTTAGCTTCACTGACGGACAGGCGCTTGGCATCGGCCGTCGCACCGACTCCGGGGGTCAGGGGATCGCCGGGATAGTCAGTGTCCATGACGCTGCCGCGCTGGACGCCGTCTTTGGGGCGCCAGCCGCCTTTGGGGTAATCGTCCCCCTGGAAGAAGCCATCATCTTTCGGGTCGGAATAAATGATGCATCCGATCGCGCCGTGTTCCGCCGCAACTTTCGGCTTGGTGCCACGCCAGTTTTCTCCGTAGCGGGCAATGACGATGGCGCCTTTGACGGAAATTCCGAGGCGATCGAGTTGTTCGTAATCGTCGCGACTGCCATAGTTGACGTAGACCAGCGGCGCATTCACGTCACCGTCGATCGAATAGGCGTTGTAGGTCGGCAACTGCTCCGAGGTTTGGTTCGACGTGGGATCGCCGGGGATGGCCGGTTCCTGGAGCTTGGCACGGAACTGCGTGGGCTGCACAAGTTCGACTACGCGCTCTTTGGGCGTGGGGAAAAGGACTTGGAACGTTTCGATATGGGCATCGAATCCCCACTCTTTGAATTTCGAGAGAATCCATTCTGCGTTGTCTTTGTCGTAGGGCGAGCCGACATGATGCGGACGAGCGCTCATGCGGCGCATGTTCTCGCGCACGTTGTCGCGGACGATGCCATCCTGAAATTTCTTCTCCCAATCGTGCTCCGGGCCGGAGGATTGGGCCGTGTAGCCCGAAAGCTGAGCCAGGGCGGAGGTTTTCGCGGGTTTGATTTGCGCGCCGTTCAGTTGTGCAATGGAAAGAACTATGCAGCAAGAAATGAGTGAGTGGATCAGCTTCAAGCGGGCCTCCTGCGGAAGGTTGCGATTGTTTCCAAGCTTCCTA
Source organism: uncultured Acidobacteriaceae bacterium (assembly GCA_963791515.1). Taxonomy (GTDB): domain Bacteria; phylum Acidobacteriota; class Terriglobia; order Terriglobales; family Acidobacteriaceae; genus Sulfotelmatobacter. The sequence continues at coordinate 55,058 of CAWBSS010000018.1, forward strand.
GTTCTGCGAGTTGGAATTATAGAGCTTGCGAGGAATTCTTCCTGAGATGAAGATTTTGTTGAGAATTGGGATTGCCGGGCTTATTGTGTACGTCTCCGGAGGAACAGACCTTGCGAACGACCGCACTTGTAGTTGTGATTGCATGTTGTGTCACTACAGTATCGGCGCAGAATCAGAAACTCCAACCGAAACCGGGCACGGAGCCCGGGCAAAAGCAGGCGGAAGCGCAGAAACCAGGGACTGCCGCCGGTACGCCGGCGAGCGAGGCTGATCAGGATGAGCGAGAATCCGAGGGGCCGTGGAAGGGGATGCAGTACCGGTTAGTGGGGCCATTCCGCGGCGGGCGCGTGGTTGCGGTGGCGGGTGTTGTGGGACAGGACGACGTCTACTATTTTGGCGCGGTCGCCGGCGGCGTGTGGAAGACGACCGACGGCGGGCTCAACTGGAAGCCTACTTTCGATAAGACGAGGGATGCGTCCCCGTCGATCGGCGCAATTTCTGTCTCCGAGTCAGACGCGAATGTGATCTACGTCGGAACCGGGGAAGCGTGCATTCGCGGCAACATTGTTGGCGGCAACGGTGTGTGGAAGTCGCTGGATGCCGGCAAGACGTGGAAGTTCGCTGGCCTGGGGGATACGCACGCCATCGGTCGATTGGCTGTAAATCCCAAGAATCCGGACATTGCTTTCGTGGCGGCGCTGGGGCATCCCTTCGCCGACAACGAGGAGCGCGGGATTTTCCGCACGCGTGACGGTGGCAAGACGTGGGAGAAGGTTCTCTATAAGGATGCCAAGAGCGGCGGCATCGACGTGGTTTTCGATCCCAGCAATCCCAATATCCTGTTCGCGGCGCTGTGGCAGGCGAAGCGGACGCCCTGGAGTTTGGATAGCGGCGGACCGGGCAGCGGTCTTTATCGATCGAGCGACGGCGGGACGACGTGGAAGGAACTGAAGGCACACGGACTGCCGGAAGGAATTCTGGGGCGGATCGGCGTTACGGTTTCCGGCGCAAATTCAAACCGGGTTTGGGCCGTGATCGAAGCCGAGAAGGGCGGGATCTATCGCTCCGACGACGGTGGCGACTCCTGGCGGCTGATGACCGACGACCACCGTTTTCGCCAGCGCGCCTGGTACTATTCGCACATTTTTGCCGACCCGAAGTCGGCAGAGACGGTGTACATCCTGAATACGGGTGTGTTCCGCTCCAACGATGGGGGCAAGACGTTCAACCCAATCCGTGCGCCGCACGGAGACAATCACGGTTTGTGGATCGATCCAACCAATTCCAAACGGCTCATCAATGGAAACGATGGAGGCGCGACGATCTCCACGAATGGCGGCGAAAGCTGGACCAGCGAGTACAACCAGCCGACGGCGCAGTTCTATCACGTCACGACCGACAACCGGTTCCCGTACTACATCTATGGCGCGCAGCAGGACAACTCAACCGTGGGAATTGCGAGTGCGAGTGCGGAGGGCGCGATCGATCGTCCGGACTGGTACGACGTGGGTGGGGGCGAGAGTGGGTATATCGCGCCCGATCCGACGGATCCGCTGATCGTGTATGCCGGCTCCTATGGCGGCGAGATTACGCGTCACGATCAACATACACATCAAGAACAGGCGATTAATCCGTGGCCTGTAAACCCCATCGGATGGGCCGCGGCGGACGTCAAACATCGCTTCCAATGGACGGAGCCGATTGTTTTTTCGCCACACGACCCTAAGACGTTGTACTTCGCCGGGGAAGCCTTGTTCAAAACAACGGATGGAGGAATGAGTTGGACGATCATCAGCCCTGACTTGACCCGCAACGACAAATCGAAGCAGGCGGCGTCGGGCGGCCCGATTACCAAAGACAACACAGGCGTGGAGGTTTACGACACGATCTTTTCGGTGGTGGAGTCCCCGGTGCAAAAGGATTTGATTTGGGCCGGGACCGATGATGGACTGGTTCAACTGACCCGCGACGGCGGGCAGAAGTGGGAGAACGTCACGCCCAAGGCGATGCCGGAATGGGGCACGGTGAGCATGATCGAGGCTTCCCCGCGCGATGCCGGGACCGCGTATCTCGCCGTCGAACGGCACAAGATGGATGACTTCGCGCCTTACGTTTTCAAGACGACCGACTTCGGGAAGAGCTGGACCAAGCTGGTGGCGGGACTTCCCGCGAACGATTACATCCACGCAGTGCGGGTCGATCCCAGCCGTCCGGGCTTGCTTTTCGCAGGAACGGAACAAGGCGTGTACATTTCGTTCGACGATGGCGGGCGCTGGCAGGCGCTGCAAATAAATCTGCCAGTGGCGCCGGTGAATGATCTGATCGTCAAGAAGAACGAGAATAGCAACGACCTTGTAGTCGCGACGCACGGGCGCAGCTTCTGGGTGCTCGACGACATCACTCCGCTGGAGCAATACGAGGAGTCGGTGCCGCAGCAAGAGGCACACTTGTTCACGCCGTCGGCGACGAGCCACACTGTATTCCGAGGATCTTTTTTTCGCTCTCAAGGAAACGTAGGGACGAATCCGCCCGCGGGCGCTGTGATCGATTACTGGTTGAAGACTTCGCTGAAGAAGCCAGACAAGAAAGAAGCCTCGGGTGCAAGCGCGGACTCAAAGCCCAAGAACGAAGAAGCTGGCAAGGCCGAAGGAGAGAAAAAGGAAGAAGCGCCGAAGATTACGCTGGAGGTTCTCGATTCCTCCGGGAAAGTCATCCGCAAATTTCCCAAGAAAGAGGAGCCGGCGGGGGATGAGGAAAGCTTTTTCGAGCGCGACCATAGCGCCGAAAACCTGCCTGCGGACGCCGGACTGAATCGATTCGTGTGGGATTTGCGTTATGAAGGAGCGACGAAAGTGCCGCGCGCGCCGCTGTGGGGTGGCAGCACGGAGGGACCAGTGGCGCTGCCGGGCACATATCAGCTACGACTGACGGTGCTGGGCAAGAGCTACACGACGCCGCTGGAGATCGAGGCCGATCAGCGCCTGAAGATAGGGCAGGAGGATCTCGCCAAACAATTCGATCTGTTGCTCAAGATCCGGGACAAAATCACGGAAACGGACGACGCCATCATTCAGATTCGCGATGTGCGGGAGCAGGTGGATACGGTGAACAAGCGTCTCAAGAACGATCCACGCGAGAAGGCTATAGCCGATGCAGGCAAGGCTCTAGACAAGAAAATGACTGAGGTGGAGGAACAGCTCATCCAGACCAAGGCCAAGAGCGGACAGGACGTGCTCAATTTTCCGGTTCGACTGAACAATCACCTGGTCGCGCTGGGTGGCGTGGTGGGAAGCGCCGATTCGGCTCCGACGAAGCAGTCCTATGAAGTATTCGACATGCTCAGCAAAGCGGTCGATGAACAATTGGCGAAGTGGAAGGCGATTGTCTCAACCGACGTCGCAGCGTACAACAGCCTGGTCAAGCAGCAGGAGGTCCCCGCGATTATGGTGACACAGCCGGAAGCGGGGAAGTGAGGGACGAAGAGGTTTCGGCAAGCGGAGTCGCTCAGTGGCCCACGAGATGGAGAGAGTTGGAATTTTCAGCGGAAGTTGCGATTATTTTGCGCGACGAGACTCGGCTTCGTCCAGCCAGCCGCGCCGCAACGTCTCCACCGGGATGCTCGACAGGTACGGCTTAAGATCGAGAATCGGCGTTCCGTCGAGCATGTCGACGCCACGAACATGCAAGGAAATACCCTCGCGACGGAGGAGTTCGACGACAGTGAATCCAATCGGGTTTGGGCGCCTTGGGGAGCGGGTTGCGAAGACGCCGTGCGGACGATTGTCAGTGGGAGGCGTGCCGAGCAACTCGAATCCTTCGGCGCGATCGAACACCCATAGAACAATCAAATGAGAAAAGCCCTCGATGTCGGTGAGGCCCGCTTCGAATGGCGGAAGAATTTCGAGAATGCCTACCGCGTCGTGCTTGGCGCCTAAACCCTTAGGAACCTGCTGCGCGTTCTCGTAGGGACTTCTCACGTATCCGATCGGCTGCGGCGAGAACATAAGTTCGATCCGTCCTTGAAGAACAGATTTGTTGAGCCCGAGACTGACAAAACCAAGGCGCGGGGCCGGTGCCGCGTTTTCATTGCCGCTAAGTTCTAGCCCGCAACTACTCTTCTTTTTTCTCCGGTTCCCCGGGCAATGGCTTTTCGATCGGCTTACGCGGCAGCATTTGATCGCGCATGGCTGCGTCGTAGACGAAGCTGGCTACGATTACCGAGATCTGTTTGAGATCATCGGGTTGCAGGCGGTCGTAGACGTCCATGTTGGAGTGGTGTGTGCGCGTTTCATATTCGATGGGATCCTGAATGAATTGGAATCCTGGGATTCCGACTGCGTCGAAGGATAAATGATCGGTGCCACCAGTGTTGCGCATGGTGAGCGTGGTCATGCCCAGGTCTTTGAAGGGACGCATCCAGGCCTCGAAGATCGGCGCCACGGCTTCGTTTTCCTGCAGATAAATACCACGAATCTTGCCGGTGCCGTTATCTACATTGAAATAGGCGGAGACTTTGGCCTGCTCGAGTTTGACCGTGACCGGACCCGCCTCGCGGCGCAACAGGGTTGGCATTCCTTTCATGTTGGGGTCGTCCATTGGCGGACGTGAGCCAAAGTGCTGCTCGACGTAGCCCTGCGAGCCGAGCAGGCCTTCTTCTTCGCCGCTCCACAGGCCGATGCGAATGGTGCGGCGGGGTTTAATGTCGAGGGCTTTCAGGATGCGAACGGCTTCCATCATGACGACGGTGCCCGCGCCGTTATCGGTAGCGCCGGTGCCGGCGTGCCAGGAATCGAGATGCGCACCCAGCATGACGACTTCATCTTTCTTGTCGGTGCCGGGGATTTCGGCGATGGTGTCGTACTGCATGGGATCGTCGTCGTAGAAGGTGTTGGCGACGTTCAGTTCGAGCGTGACGTCCTTTTTCTGCTGCAGCAGGCGGGCGATGCGCGACCAGTGCTCGGAAGCCATGGTGAGCTGGGGAACCGTTGTAGTCTCGCCTGTCTTGTAGGAGCCGCCGGACTGAACGAACACGGTGCCACCGCCGGCGGTGCCGCGGCTGTGGTCAATCACGGCAAGCACTTTTTCGTCGGCAAAGAACTGGTTCAGGTCTTTGATGAACTGGCGGCGTTTCGCGATCTCTGCCATACGAAACGGCGGACGTTCGCCAGGAATCTCATATTCGCCGATCTTGGCAAGGTCATCATCACTGAGACGCTTGTAGGGAGCTTCCGTGATGGTCTTCACTTCGGCTTCCGGGCCCAGGATCACGACCATTCCTGCGAGCTTGCCGCGATATTTGTCGAAGTCTTTTTTTTCTTCAATGTTGGCGCGTACGCATTTGCCGCTGACGACGCCGTTGGTGCCAGGGGTCCACGCTTTGGCGTACACGAGGAGAGGAACAACATCGGGCGAGGTCATGCGGGCGTTGACGTATTGATTGGCCCATCCGCGGCCGAAGGGGCCCCAGGATTCAAGGTGGGCATTGCTCAGGCCCATCGCGGTCAGCTGGTCGCGGGTCCACTCATTGGCGCGCTTCATGTTGGGGGATCCGGTGAGGCGTTCGCCGATCGCGTCCATTAGGCCGGAAGCCAGTTCCATGACCTTGGAATCGCGGAAGCCCTCATAACGAATACGGGAGATGGTTTCGAGATCAACTTTTTCCTGGGACAATGCGGCTGGAACGAAGGACAAAACTAGGACGAGAGAACAGACGAGTCGCGAAGAGCTCTTCATGATGAGTCTCCTTAGCGGGAATCAATCGGGGATTATACAGCCGGACGCGAGTTAGGTAGGCAGACGGAAATTGTAAAGTTATTTCAAAGGATGCATGTGCCTGGAGTATGCGAGAGCACGCTTGGGGCTGCGGGAGACGTAGCACGCTACGTCACTACTATTTGTTTTCAGGCTTGCTTACGGGCTCTTTGCGTTTTTCCTCAGTATCGACCGAGTACAGCATGTAGTGATCGAAACTGTGACGGCGGTAGTAGCGGTGTTTGCGGAAATCGAAATAAAGTTCCGCGCTCTTCGGCAGCCAGAGTGACGTGTTCTTCTTCAGAAACGGGACGGGCCCGTACTCCACTGCCTGGTGCTCACTGAGAAGCTGGATTTCTGGCATGGGGTTGACCATTTCCGCTTCCATGCGCACGATCTGGAACTTATCGGCGGTGATCCATGCTCTTCCTTTTAGAGCGACGGGATGCATCTGATTTCCCACTTTGTAGCTGTGCATGCGATTGGGACGGTCGTCGCGCTGGCGGAAGTGCACAAGCCAGGTTGCCTGTCCGTGCCAGTCCCCGAGGCCTTCACAGGACATGTCGAAGTTGTCGCGCATGTCCGGATGGAAGACTAGGGCCAGCGCGGCAAATCCAGTGCTGGCAATCTGGTCCGGATATCCGGTCAGACTGAGCTTGTCAGCGCGGTATTCATCCACCGTAAGAAATCCTGGCTGGGGCTGGGAGATGGAAGCGACGTAGTTGTACTTTCGCGTTTCCGTGCGAACAGGAACGCCGAATTGATCGAGCGACTGATGAAATAGGTCTTCGACGGCGGCGAAGCGAGCCACGTCCTGCACCAACTCTTGCACGCGTTTGCCGGATTCTTCCATTACCTTCGCGGAAGGACACATGACACCTGGCGCCAAAGCCGGCTTGACGTCATCAATATCGGGCGGCTTCCACGATTTCATGGAGAACCCCGGCGCCGGAAGCGCCGCCAGGGGATCGACGCCGGACAGGCGGGCCTCGGCTATCGATGTGTTGTCTGAAGACACGGGACCGGCCTGGTGTTCCTGGATCTCGGCAATCAGGGTGCGAACCTGCCCCGCCATGGGATGCCGCGGCGACTCCTGCAGAAAGACATTCAGGGCTCGAATTGCCTCCTGATCGTGGCCCATGTTTACCAGAGCCTGTCCAAGAACGAGTTGAGCGGGGCTGGCAGTGCTTTTGCCCTTGGCGATCGCGACTTGCGCCTCGTCGCGTGCCTTGTCGTAGTTTTGCTGGTGAAGGTAGGTATCGGCGAGCAAGTTATGCGGCAGCCAATTTTCGGCATCGGCCATCACCGCTTGCTCCAGCGCCGATCGCGCTGCCGGGTAATCCTGCCGTTCCAGGCCAGTCCTGCCGAGAAGAGTCAGGGCCTGAGCGTGGTGAGGGTTAAGATTCGCTGCCGTGCCCAAGAAGGTCTGGGCCTGCGCGAAATCCTTTTTCTGAAAATACAGATACCCCAACAGAAAGTTCAGTTCTGGGCTGGAGGGAGCTAGCTTGTAGGCCTCGTCCAGCTGCTTCTGCGCCTCTTTGAGATTTCCGGACTTGAGCGCGGAAACGGCCCGCTTGGTTTCCTTCCGCGCCCTCGGCGGCAGCACTGCGTCGCCTATGTCGATATTGATCGCCTCGGGATCGCGGCGAAGCACGATGTCAATTTGCGCGGGGCGGAGGGAGTTCATTACCTGCAGTTCCTTATGAGTGCTGAGATAGCCTACGGCACTCACTTCCACGTCGTAGGTTCCGTAGGGAATGTTGGTGAAGACTCCCTGCGATTCATCGGTGGTCTGCCAAGTGGCCGACTGATTGGTGAGGTCCACGAGCTTCAGCAATGCCTGGCGATCGAGATGAACGCTGCTGTGCTCGGCAAACACGCTGAAGACCAGCACGCCCGTGCCGGGGGCCGTGTAGTAGGACGTCGAGAAATCTTGCAGGTGCTGGGGGTCATTCAATCCACCACGTTGAGCCATGGCGGCGGCAGTAAGTAAACAAGTGAGGAAGAACGGGACGCAGAAAAGGCGGACGAAAAAATGGATCACAAGGGCGCAACTGCGGGTCATAAGCAAATCCGTGAGCAGTGTGGCACACTCGTTCCCCTCGGTCAAACGGCGGTCCTGGAACGGCCAGTCGCGGAGCTACGGTTTGGCGATGGGTTTTCCCTGAGGTGCGACCGATTTGCCCGCCTCGGTTTTCTGTTCGCTTTCTGCAGAGGGCCTGGCATCTTCCTCGTCGTTGTTTTTCACGATGTATTGCACGATCAGCGAGATGCGGCGGTTGGAGGGGTCCAACGGAGCGTCAGGCTTGCGCAAACGCTGGTCGGCAAATCCGCGGACTTGCGTCACCTGATCCGCCCTGATGCCGTTGGCTTGCATGACGCGGCGGGCCGCGTTGGCTCGATCCGAGGACAGTTCCCAATTGCCGTAGGCGGCGGAGGGAGCATAGGGAGTGGAATCCGTGTGACCTTCAATCGAAAGCTTGTTTGGGAGTTTGCCCAACTCCTGGGCCAAGGTGATGAGCATCGCGCTACCATCGCCATTCAGCTTGGCGCTCCCGCTGTCGAAGAAGGTGCCGGCGGCCGATTCGGAGAGTTCGATGCGAAGGCCTTCCGCCGTTACCGTCATCGCGATGTGGCTCTTCAATTTTTCGAAGTCTGTCATCTGCTTGATGGCCATCTGCAGTTGTTCTTTCAGCTTCGGCATGTTGTCGCGAGTGAGGGTGAAATTTTCCCCCGAGCCCGTCATGTTGGAGCCGACTTTTTTCGTGGTCCCGGTAGGATCCTTGAAATATCCGCCCACGGCCTCCTGAACCTGCTTGCTACTGTTGAGCAACCAGAGAACGATAAACAGCGCCATCATGGCGGTGACGAAGTCCGCATAAGCGACCTTCCACGCGCCGCCATGATGGCCGCCGTGGCCGCCTTTTTTCTTGAGGATGATGATGGGGCGCGTTTTGTCCATCTTGTTCGTCCGCGAACGGGAAGCTTAAACCGAAGTGGTTGCCGCTTCCGCCGGCGCTTCGGGCGGAGCTTCCGACGCCGCTGCGTCCGTTCCTTTGTTACGGCAAGCCGCTTCCAACTCCTGAAATGAGGGCCGCACATGACCCGGGACGGCGCGGCGCGCCATTTCCACAGCCATGATGGGGGCAGTGCCTTTCAGAAAAGAAACCATCAGAACCCTCATCACGTAGAGGAAGGCATGCTCCTCCTCGGCCGCTTTGGTCATGTTGGCCGCGATTGGTCCGACCAACCCGTAGCACAGCAGAATGCCCAGAAATGTTCCCACCAAAGCGGCGGCAACTTTGTTTCCGATTTCTTCCGGCGGACCGCCGAGAGCTCCCATGGTAATCACGACACCGAGCACGGCAGCCACAATTCCAAGGCCGGGCAGGGAATCGGCCATGGTGCTGAGGGCGGCGGTGGGCGACGCGGAATCCTGATGGTGAACCTCCAAATCGAGGTCGAGCATCTGGTCGAGGTCGAAGGCATCGATTCCGGTGATGGCCATGCGCAGCGAATCGCACACGAAATCGCAAACGTGGTGGTTCTCGAGGAATGGCGGGTTCTTGGCAAACACGGGGCTCTTCTGGGGCTCTTCGACGTCCGATTCCAGGGCCATCAAGCCGTCTTTACGGGCCTTGTTGAGCAAGTCGTACATCATTTTCAAGGTGTCAATATAGGTCTGCTTGCCGAACTTGGAACTGCCAAAGACGCCTCCGATTCCGCCAGCGATTTTCTTGAGGATGTGGAGTGGATTAGCGACCAGAAGCGTGCCGACCGCGGCACCACCGATGATGATCAATTCCGCCGGTTGAACGAGCACCCTGAGGTTGCCATGCTCCATCAGGTAGCCCGCCACCACGCAACCGAAAACGATGATGATGCCGATGATCGCAAACATTGCTAGCTCCCGGACGTTCCGCCCGATGCGGAGGCGGCGTGGATTCGCCAGGCCGCAGCGGTCTCCAGTGATTTCTGCGCCCGCTCGATCAGGGAATCGACCGTGTCGTCGGGCTGGGCCGTGGTTTCGCCGATGGAGACTGGCAGCGATCGCCGCTCTCCCCACCACTCGATTCCGTCGCCGGCCAGCATGCGGCGGACGCGTTCGCTCACCGAGTGCAGGGATTCTTCCCGGCAGCCGTTTAAGATGACAAGGAACTGATCGTCGCTCCAGCGTCCGACATGGTCCGTTGTCCAAAGGGTGCCTTCCAGCGAACGCGCCACTACCCGTAATAAGGAGGAACCGGCCTCCGGACCGAGGCTGGCGCGGAAGTGCTGCAATCCCTCGAGGCGCAAACAGAGAACGCCGAACGGAACCTGGACCTCGACGAATGTGGCCAGAGTCTGGCGCAAGTGGGATCGCATCAAGGCCACGCTGGCCACGCCGGTCACGTTGTCGATGCAACCGGGAAGGTTAAGGCTGTGTTCGCGATGATCGGGACTCGCCGCCGGTTGCAACTCCTCGAAGGTTTCGACAGCGCCGATAATCGAACCGCGCTGGTTGTGCACGGGCACGGCGCGGATGCGGACGGGAATTTCATATCCCGCTTTGTGGTGCAGAAAGCCGATGGTTTCGGCTGGGTGCGATGTCTTGATCGCGCGGGCGATGGGACAGTCCTCTTTGCAGAACTCACAACCCGGCTGATCGCAGTGCAGGAGAGTTTCCGCGACACAGGAGTGGCCGATGACTTCGTGGCGCAGGTGGCCCGTGATTCGTTCCGCCCCGTCGCTCCAGAATACGATTTTCTTATGCATGTCGACGACGCACATGCCGGTCGGCAGGCTGTCGAGGATGCTGTGACAGACGTCGGGGTCGTGAAATGAGGTCATGCGCGGTCAGAGAAAGGCCTCTGACTATTTAGCTCATCGGCAAAATCCACGGGGACTTCAGAGTGCACGCTCCTGCTATATGGCGATCGAGCGCAGCCCTCCTTTCTCAGGAAGATAGAAAAGCAGCGCTGGAAAACGCGAATGGCACGGAAAGTGGCCCAGGCAGGAATGCTGGAAGGTAGAGTATTCTAGGGCGCCTCGTTTGGCTTTATCGTTCCGGCCGGCTTGCGAGTGGGTGACTTTCAGCGGACTGAGCGTCCCATTCGCTGCGCTAGAATGCGCCGCTTCATGCCGCTTGAGTTCGCGCTGGTCTGCTCCGACCCTGAATTCAAACTCCGCTTCCAAATCTAACGACGTGGAATCGTAACCGCGCGGCTTGGGAGCCGCGCTTCCGTTCGTTCCCCTGCAGAACAATAACATTCAGTTGGTGGAGATGGTGAAGTTGACGGTGATCCTGGCCTGGGTTTCGACCGCTTCAACGCCCTGATAGTGCGGCTTGAAATGCCACTGCTTTACAGCTTCCTGCGCAGCGCTAGCCAGGATCGGAGGACCGCTGAGCACGTGGAGATTTTGGATCAAGCCATCGCGGCCGATCAGGGCTTGCAGAATCACCGAGCCCTGCACTTTCATTTGGCGCGCCAACAGAGGATAGCCAGGCTTTACCGGACGGCTGACGACCTCGGCCGTGTCGGCGGACATTTGCACGCGCTCGGCCGCATTGCTGGTCATGCTGGCTGCGCTGTCGGTTGCGCTGCTGCTAGCGGCGGGAGGCACGGCGACTTCCTGCGGAGGCGAGCCGGGCTGCAGATCGACCCGCACCGAATTCGTGCCAGGGTGAATGGTTTTATGAACGTCTCCGGCGACGACCTCGACTTCGAGTGGAGGCAACACCGTTCTTGTGGTCGTGGCGCTGAGGGGCGGAGCGGATGTATCGGTCTGAGCGGATGGATCGGTCGCGGCGGATTTGGCCGGCGCAGAGGGTTTCGGCTCCGGCTTCGCAACACGTGCCTTCTTATGGCCGGTTGACACTGCGTGGGCCACAAGCGGGGGCGTTGTAGTTGTAATGGCAGAGCGAGCCGGTGGCTGAGGCTGCGGCTGCTCTTCTGCTTGTTCCGTGTCGGGGAACCAGAAATCGCGATCCCGGTAAAGCACAAATCCCAAAGCAACCAGGAGCATAGCCAGAGCAATGACCATCATGCGCCGCTGTTTGCGCTCCTCGGAGTTACGAGCCTGAGGCATGGCCGGAAGGAGACGATGGGTCTTGGGAACGAATTTATTGAGCTCTAACATGCGGGTCTTAGGCCGCTCCTGGGAAAACTCTGCGGATAGTATGCCTAGAAAACCAGCCAAAGGCCAGCAAAAGCGACAGCAAGAGGCACTTAGTTGGGCCGGCCACAGAGCGTGCTTGACCCCGCGTGGTATCTTGGCCGTAACTTTGGGGGACCTTTCGAATCCCATGGTAGGGACGTTGGGGCGTGGGAGGGCTATGGAACCAGAGAACGTCAAACCGGATGCGGCCGAATCGCGGGTTGGCGAGCCGAAGGCGGTTGATCCTAAGGCCGGCGAGCCCACGGGTGCCGATCCCAAAATCGCACATCCTGAAACCGCGGAGCCGAACTCCGAACATTCTAAGTTGGTGCAAACAAAGATCGTCCCAACAAAGATCGTCCCAACAGAGATCGTCCCAACCAAGATAAACGAGCGCAAGTTCGCGCGGGTGTCGCGCCGGGAACTGCTGAAAGTTGCGCCGATCCTGGCTTTGGGAGCCTTTGCCATCCCGCGCTTTCAGGAGTCGCTGCTCAAAAAGGGGCTGGAGTTTAGTGATTGGGCCTCGGCACGGCTGTTCCGGCGCAGCCATTTGGCTCCGACTTTTGCAGCTGCAGAGGTGACGCCGCTCGAGAAGTTTCCCATCAACGGGTATGACGTGGACGATCCAGGAGTGATCTTTGAGAACTGGACTTTGACGGTGGGGGGCGCGGTGCAGAGGCCCGGCGACTACAAACTGGCGCAGATTCAGGCTTTGCCGCGGTTCCGCCAGAACACGCGTCACGTCTGCGTCGAAGGATGGGATGTGATTGGGCGCTTCGGCGGCGCGAAGCTTGCGGATTTTCTGAGCATGATCGGCGCCGACACCTCGGCGCGGTTTCTTACCGTGGGCTGTGCAGACGATTACTACGAATCGCTCGACATGGCCACCGCGCTACATCCTCAGACTTTGCTTTGTTATGAGATGTACGATCAGCCGCTTACGCGCGAGCACGGCGCGCCACTGCGGTTGAATGTGCCTACCAAGGTCGGCTACAAGCAGGCCAAGTATCTGACGGGCCTGAAGGTCACCAATGTTCTGGAGAAGGTCGGGTACTGGGAAGACCAGGGGTATTCATCGTTCTACGTATTGTGAGGACTTGGAGGCTGGCGCATGAGCAGTGCGGTAGTCGAGATTAATCGGACGAAGGACGAAGAAACCGAAGCGGTGGCACGGGCGGCGTATGAGCATCCGCTGCCGGTGCGGTTGTGCCACTGGGTGAATGCGATTTCTCTGTTCGTCATGGTGGGCAGCGGGCTGCAGATTTTCCGGGCATTTCCGAGCTTTGGCGCCAAGATTCCCCAGAAAGATCTGCTGAATTGGCCGAAGTCGTTCGCCATTGGCGGATGGCTGGGCGGGGCGCTGCAATGGCACCTGACGTTCATGTGGATTTACATCGCGACCGGGCTGATTTATGTCGCGTACCAGATTTTCAGCGGCAACTACCGGCAGGTGTTGTTTACGCAGCGGGACATTCCGGGCGTGTGGCCGATGGTGAAGCACTATTTCTTTTTCGGGCCGAAGCCCCTAGCGCGCGAGGCTTACAACCCGCTGCAGAAGCATGCTTACACGACAGCGATCGGGCTGGGTGTGCTCTCGGTGCTGACCGGTCTTGCGGTGTGGAAGCCGGTTCAGTTTTCATGGCTGGCCTGGCTGATGGGGGGATTTCATTGGGCGCGGTTGTGGCATTTTCTGGTGATGTGGGCGATGTTGGGATTTGTGTTCGGGCATCTGGTGATGGTGGTTCTACACGGATGGAATAACTTCGTGTCCATGCTGACGGGTTGGAAGAAGGATCCGGAATACTGACGGGCGGCGGAGTCACATGGCCGAACCAGATATGGTCTTGAACAACCCGATTGTGAACAATCCCGGGCAAGGTGGGACGACGCGCGAGCAGGATCTGATTGCGCGCGTGCAGCGCGGGCAGAACGAATTGTTTTACGAATTGGTACGGCCCTATGAACGGCGGGTTTACGCTGCGGCGCTGGCCATTCTGCGCAACGAGACCGACGCAGAGGATGTGGCGCAGGAAGCGATGCTGAAGGCATTTGCCAACATCCGGCAGTTTCGCGCGGAGGCCCGCTTCAGTACGTGGCTGACTCAAATCACCGTGAACGAGGCGCTGATGCGACGGCGGAGGGAGCGAACTGTGGTCATGGAAGGCATCGATGACCGGCGTGACGAAGAAAGCGACTACGCGCCGAGAGACTTCGCCGATTGGCGCGAGATTCCTTCCGAGGCTCTTGAACGCAAGGAAGTGTGGCAGAAGCTGGCCGATGCTCTGGCCACGCTTGACCGCAAGTACCGGGAAGTTTTCGTGCTGCGCGACATGGAGCAGCTAAACATTCAGGAGACAGCCGAGGCTCTGGGAATCTCCGTCGCTTCGGTGAAGACGCGGCTGCTGCGGGCGCGGCTGATGTTGCGCGATCTGCTGGCTGCCGGATGGGAGCAGGGCTGGTTCAGCCGGCTGCCGTTCGAGAAGGGAAACAAGCCATGGTGAACAGGGAAGCCGTGAACTGCGAGCGCGTGTGGCACGAGATTTCGAACTATCTTGAAGGCGAGGTTGATGCTGCGCTGCGCTTGGCGATGGACGAGCACTTCCGCGCGTGCAACCATTGCTCATCGGTGCTGGAGGGGACGCGCAATGTAATCCGCTTGTATGGGGACGAGCGCATGATGGAAGTGCCGGCGGGGTTTGGCCGGCGGCTGGAAAAAAGGCTGGCGCAGAATGCGCGTGTGAGCGGCAGTCGGTGGTCTTCGTGGTCGGCGTGGCTGGTTCCGGTGGCGGCTCTGGCGTTGATTGCGGGCGGATTGCGAGTGGCGAACTCGCTGACGACTACGCATCCCCTGAAGTCGGAACACGCGCAACCGGGGAATGACATTCCTCCCGATATGCAAGTTGTGGTTACCGACGATGCCAAACTTTTCCACGTGGCCGGGTGCGAGTTCATCCACAACAAAGACAAGGAGCGGACTTTGACTGCCAAGGAGGCTATGCGCGAGGGGTATGTTCCGTGCCTGCGGTGCATGCGGAAGTACCTTGAAACGGCCGCCGCGGGGCATACTGCGCTGGAGTCGGAGGCCGACGCGGACGTGGATGCGGACGAACTTCGCGTGGGGCACTAGAAGGATTCGTGATCTGAGGGGATAGCACAAACAACTGGCTGAGGGCCCGCGCCCTGAATCTAGGAGGGCGGGCTAGTTCTTCTTCGTGTCGTCTTTCTTCATGTCATCCTTGTTCGTCGCAAAATTCTTGGCGGCCTTCTTGCTCTTCTTGTCCTTCTCCATTTGGCCGTTCAGCAGGCCAGTTGGTCGCGTGTGATTTTCAGGCCAGGCAGGTTTCCGAGGGCGGTGAGGGCGACCGATTCGGTCTTGAAGAACTGGTTGGCCAACTCCGTTAGATCGTCGGCCGTGACCGCTTCAATTCTC
Organism: uncultured Acidobacteriaceae bacterium; assembly: GCA_963791515.1. Lineage (GTDB taxonomy): Bacteria > Acidobacteriota > Terriglobia > Terriglobales > Acidobacteriaceae > Sulfotelmatobacter. The sequence continues at coordinate 70,377 of CAWBSS010000018.1, forward strand.
TCGATCAGTTCGTCGAGATCGTAGAAGCGGTCGAAATACATTTCCTGGCGCGCCAGGTTCGACATGCGGGCGCTGCTCGACTCGAGAGACAGCATCAGGCTTCCCTTGAGCTGGGCTTTGGAACGGCTTAGCTCCTCTTCCGGCACGGGCTCGGCCTTGAGCTTGCGGAATTCGCCGACCACCGACTGCACGACTTTCGAGGCCGAGGCAAGCGATGTGCCGGCGTAAACCGCGAGGCACCCGGTGTCGCGGTAGGGATTCAGATCGCTGTAGATGGAATAGGCCAAGCCCTGGCGCTCGCGGATGTTCTGAAAAAGACGGGAGCTCATGCCTCCGCCGAGCAAGGTGTTGAGAATGTAGCCGGCGTGCCGCTTCTCGTGCGCGATGGGATGCGCAGGCACGCCGAGGCACAACTGCACCTGCTCCAGAGCTTTCTTGTTGCGCAGAATGATGCGGGAAACGATCTTGGGCGCGGACGAATGGAAGCCGTTTTTCATCGGCTTCATATGCTCGAAGTGGCCGGTGACCAGCTCGACGAAGCGATCATGATCGAGGTTGCCGGCCGCTGACACGATGATGTTGCCGGGCGAAAAGCGGTGAGCGTAAGCCTCGACGACCGACGGGCGCTCGAAGCGCTTCACGGTTTCTTTCGTGCCCAGAATCGGCTTGCCGAGCGGATGATCCTTCCAGAAATTCTGCGTGAAGATTTCGTGGACGAGATAATCGGGATTATCTTCGTCCATCTTGATCTCCTCCATGATCACACCGCGTTCGCGGGCGATGTCGGAGGTGTCAAAGACAGGATTCAGAACCAGATCGCTCAGGATGTCGAGCGCAGTGGGGACATGCTCGTCGAGTACCTTGACGTTGAAGCAAATGCATTCCTTGGCGGTGAAAGCGTCCATGTTGCCGCCGATGGAGTCAACCTGGCGCGCGATTTCTTCCGCGGTGCGATGCTTGGTCCCTTTGAAGACCATGTGCTCGAGGAAATGGGAGATGCCATTCGATTCGGCTTCTTCGTCGCGCGAACCGGTCTGCAGCCAGATGCCAATGGAGGCGGAGCGAATGTGCTGCATCTGCTCGGTGATCACCGTTAAACCGTTGGGCAGCTTTTGACGACGAATGTTGCGGACTTCTTTGGTCATTGCTTCCTGCAGTCAAATACTATTGAGTAACCCCGGGGACCAGTTGTGGAGACCTTTACTATTCTGACATAGGGGCACCAGGTGTGCGAGAATAGTTTAGTGATTTAGAATCAGTGAGTTAAGTGGCTTTCTTGAAATCGGCGCGAGGTGCAATATCGTGGCCGATAGATGTCGGTCACCTGACAATCGAGTACTAGCATTGAAAGTTATGGCGGATCTATTGCAAATCTCGCTGCTCGGGCTGGATCGGGCCGAACTCGCTTCGCTGGTCGACAACTTGGGAGAGCCCGCATATCGCGCCAGGCAGTTGGTGGAAGCAGTGTATCGGCAGCATGTGGAGTCGGTTGAAGAGATCTCGACTCTCTCGCAGCAGCTTCGGCTCACGCTGGCGGAGAAGGGCGTCTCGATCGGTCTGCCCCGGATTGAAAAGCGATTCGTGTCGCAGGATGGCACGGTACGGTATCTGATTGCGTTTGCCGACGGGCAGAGTGTGGAGACCGTGTGGATGCCGGAGGGCGACGGCGGGGAAGCCGGAGACGGAAGCGAGGCCGGGGAACTGGCGGAACGGTTTGCCGAGAGTGTCGGTCCGAGCAACTCAAGCGCTAATGCTCTACCGGAAAATCACGAGCCTAACCTAGAGTTAAAACGCTGCGCCACCCAAAATCAGAGACAAGATCAGAAACCAAAGCAGGGACAAAATCAGGGGCGTTCGACGATTTGCATTTCCAGCCAGGTGGGATGTGCCGTGGATTGCCGGTTCTGTCTGACCGCGCTGCTCGGAGTGAAGCGCAATCTAACCGCGGGCGAAATTGTGGGGCAGGTGTGCGCGGTACTCAAAGACCAGAAAGTTTCGCCGCCCGAGGATCGCATCAACCTGGTTTTCATGGGCATGGGCGAGCCGTTTCTGAATTACGACAATTTCGTGAAGGCGGCGCGCCTGCTGGTGGAAGAAGTCGGCATTGCGGAGCGGCGGATGACGGTATCGACGGCGGGAATTGTGCCGCGCATCTATGACTTTGGCGGGGAGGCGATCCGGCCGAAGCTGGCAATTTCTTTAAATGCTTCGAACGATGCGCTGCGCACGCGGCTGATGCCGCTGAACAGGAAATGGAATCTGGAGATGTTGATGGCGGCGGCGCGTGCTTATCCGCTGCGCACCCGGGAGTGGATTACGTTCGAGTACGTGCTGCTTGGGGGGGTGAATGACGGGCCGGAGAACGCGAAAGAAGTGACGGAGTTGCTGCGCGGGATGCGCAGCAAGGTGAATCTGATTGCGCTGAACCCAGGCCCGGGAATTGAGTTTACGACTCCCGACGCGGACCGGGTCGCGATATTTCAAAAGATTCTACGGGAGGCGGGAGTTCCGGCATTTGTGCGACGTCCGCGAGGGCGCGATATTTACGCCGCGTGTGGTCAGCTCAAACGTACGGTCGAGGTTGCCACAGCACCGGCACCGTAGATTCCTTTCTCTTGGCTGGAGCCGACTCAGTGACGGGGAGTTCCACGCGAAGCAGCATGGCGCCATCTTCGTGGCACTCGCGTGAAATTTGACCGCGATGCTCCTGCAGGATGCCTTGGCACGCGCTCATGCCCAAGGCGTCTTCGGGATCGACCGGGAAAGGCGCGGGGGTGCCGGTCGATGCGGTGGAAGGGATTGGCTCGGTGACGATTTGCAGCACGGAAGTGTCCGCCTGCCGTTCGGTGCTGACGGTCAGGATTCGGCCGCCGCGCTCGCTCAGGACGTGCAGGCAGTTCGCGACGAGTTGCAGGCAGACCTGAAGCAATTGATTGGAATCTCCCAAAACTTTGGGCAGCGCGGGATCGAACTGGGTGCGCACCTCGATGTCGAGAGCCTCCCACTGGGGTTGCGTCAACTTAATGGCAGTGCGCGCCAGGGTGTTGAGATCGATGGGACTCTTGGGCGCTGGTGCCTGCCGCGCGAAGCTGATCAGACTGGCGACCAGAGACTTGGTGCGGCGAACATACTGACCGATCTTTGCCGCGAGTGGCCGCTGCTCGGGGGTGAGCGGCGTGCTGAGGAGCATGTCTGAATAACCGAGCATGGCGGTGATTGGATTGTTGAGTTCGTGGGCCGCGCCGCCGACCAACTGACCAATCGAAGCCAGTTTTTCCGACTGAAGGATCTGGGCCTGCAGGTGTTTCAGACTGTCAAACGATTCCCGCGAGTGTTGCAGCAATTGCGTTAGTTCTCGATCGAGCAGGTGCTGGCGCACGAGGACCATTAAGCCCATGAAGAATGCGGCAACCAGAGTCAGCACGAGCCGAAACACACGGACGCGAGAGGGGACGGTCGCATCCGACATGACCCACACGGCGAACAAGGGCAGCGAAAAAACCGAAATCATGCTGCAGCGGGCAATCCACACGCCGTAGAGTGCAGAGGCTTCGCGGGCAGGGGAGGTTGGCCTCTCAACCCTGGTCCGCAGGCCAATCCAGGTGAGCCACGCCATTGCAGCGACATAGGGGATATCGTAAAGGCTGCCGCTGTAGTACAGCTTCCGGCCGATCGCCCAGTTCATGACCGTGGAACTGGCGGCGTAACACACGCTCATGCCAAGCAGATTGGCGTAGAGATTTCTCCACTGGTCCTTGCTGGTCATCCAGCAGGCAACCAAGCCAAGCAGGAAAGCGATCTCTTCCGTGACATAGACCGCGTTCAATTGGCGATTATAGGCTGCCACATTGGCCACGACGTATTGCCAAGGGATGACGAGCAAGACATACAGATAGAACCACCACATCAGCAAAAGTGCGAAATCAAGCCGTCCCACGCGGGCGGCATACTCGTCCCGTGGAATGTGCATACGCAGGGCTAGAGCCGCCATCAGCGGAACGATGTGCAGGAAAAGAATCACGTCACCGGCAAAAAGGTCCGGAACATCTCGCCGCAGCACAACTTCGAAGTAGGTCCAAAGCAGTTGATAGAACAGCCAGAAAGAAATGCCAAGCGTGATGAGTGCCCAGAACAGCCGCATGCGTCCGTCAGAGCGCAGCACCAGCGGGACGAAGGAAGCGGCGGCCGAAACCAACAAAGCACACTGGATCAGGTCGCTGAAAGCGGTCAGTTGAAAAGATCGGGGTAGGACGAGAGCTGCCAGAACTAAGGCTGCCAACAATCCGGCCACCGCCGCCAACCAGACATGGGAACGTTTGCTCAAGACACTTCTCGGGCCCCATTCTAGAACGGATCTCAGATCGGCACTGGTTACTGTAGTAATCTAAGAAGAAATGCTGGAGCAGGGAACGGGAGCATGCACCAGACTCTCACTTGGTGGTAAGCTGCTTTTATTCAATAATATGCCCCGAAGCCGCCACGCCCGTGGAGATGGACTCGATTGAATCCGCACGTTGAGCGTTACCGATATTCCTGGAGACTGAGAATTCCCGCTGATCCGGGCGAGACCCGCCGGATCGAGCGCTGGCTGGCCACGGCTCGCGTGATCCTCGCCGTGTCAGCATTAGTGGCGATCCAAATGGACCCGACGGAACTGGGCCATTCATGGGCAGCTTATGGCCTGTTCGTCTTCTACATGGCGAATGGCATTCTTATCCTCATGCTGCTGCGGCGGCGGCAGCAGTCCACGGCTGCGTTTCGTCTTATGGTCCATGCTGGGGATATTGCGTGGCCAGCTCTCATTTCGATATTTTCCGAGGGGCCACGGACTCCGTTCTTCCTCTTCTTTGTTTTTGTGCTGGCGGCTGCCGCTTACCGCTGGGGCTTTTGGGAGACGCTGGGCACAGCCGCCGCCGAAGTTGCACTGCTGTGGGCTGAGAGCTTTGTTCTACTCCATGCGAGCTTGGGACCCGGGGGATCTCTGCCATGGGCGGCGTTGAGTGGACTGCGGGTGAATGTGCGTGAGTTCGAACCCCAACGCCTGTTCATGCAGTCGGTCTACCTGCTGGTCATGGGATTATTGCTGGGGTATCTGGCCGAGCAGCAGAAGCACCTGCGGGCGGAGAAAGCGGTGGTGACAGGGACTCTGTCGAGGATCCGCGTGGAAGCCGGCCTGAACGGAACCATTGAACAGATTTTCCGGGAAGCTATGTCCATGTACGGCGCGTCCCGGGCGGTGGTCGCATCGCAGGAATCTCACAGTCAACGGGTCTTTGTGGGAGAGTTGAATAAGAACAACGGCAGTGCGCCGTCCGAGTTCCGCTGGTTGGAATCGGCCTCGCGAGACGCGAAAAACTATCTGGATGATTTTCCAGGAGACGTGTGTTACGCCGCTATCAACGGCGACCGATGGACCACCCTTGCCTTGGACCACAGTGGCCACCAGGTGCCGGTAGCGAACGTGGCGGCAATTTCTCAACTGCGGGAGATGCGGACCTTTGATTCGCTGATCACGGTGGCCTTCCTTTTTGGGAGCGAGTGGCGAGGACGAGTATTCCTGTTTGACCCGTCGTGGCGTGGTGAGAAACAGGAGGAACTCCGCTTTCTACTCGATCTGGTCCACCAAGTCGGGCCGGCCGTCTACAACGTTTACCTTTTGCACCGCTTGCGACGCCGGGCAGGAGCCGCCGAGCGCGCCCGCTTTGCTCGGGAACTGCATGACGGTGCGGTGCAGTCGCTGATTGCGGTCGAAATGCAGTTGGACGTATTGCGCCGGCAGGCCGATGCCGGCAAGCCGATCGGTGCGGAATTAGTCCGCATCCAGGGACTGCTTCGCGAGGAAGTGCTCAAGTTGCGGGAACTGATGCAGCAGATGAAAGCCATCGACGTGGATGCGCAACGGCTGCTTGGAGTTTTGAACGACACCGTCGAACGATTCCAACGAGAGACCGGAATTAGCGCTCGGTTCGTCACCGATCTCGAGGATGTCGACATGCCGCAACGTGTATGTCGCGAGATTCTTCGCATTGTGCAGGAAGGTCTGGTCAATGTAAGAAAACATAGTGGTGCGCGCCACGTGCTGGTGCGTTTGGGATCCAGCCTGAAAAAGTGGAACTTGACCCTGGAAGACGATGGGAAAGGATTTCCCTTCGCTGGCCGCTATAACCACCATCAGATGGATGAGGCCGGGAAAGGGCCTATGATCATTATGGAACGCGTAGGTTTGATCGCCGGCGAACTCACGGTAGAATCAAATCCCGGACAGGGAACGCGCCTGGAAGTCACCGTACCTCGCAACGGGGAAATGCCTCATGAACTTTAGAAAAGCGCAGTCCGTTCGCCTTGTTATTGCCGATGACCACCCGATCTTCCGCGATGGTCTGCGGCGCTTGCTGGAGTCAGAAGCGGACCTGAAGGTTGTGGGGGAAGCATCGGATGGCGCCGAAGCCGTAAAGTTGGCGCGTCAACTGAAGCCCGATATTCTGCTGCTCGATCTGGCGATGCCCAAGCATCCGGGTCTGGAAGCCTTGCGGGAGTTGAGTGTGCCTGCGACTGCGACTCCAGTGCGGGTCATTCTACTGACCGCGGCGGCGGAAAAGAGCCAAATCGTCGAAGCGCTGCAGCTGGGGGCCCGCGGAGTAGTGCTCAAAGACTCGGCCACGCAGCTCTTGCTGAAAGCGATTCACACGGTGATGGCGGGCGAATACTGGGTCGGACGGGAGAGCGTCTCCAACCTTGTGCAATATCTGCGCACGCTCATGCAGTCTACGCATGACGAGGCGCGGCAGAAGAAATTCGGCCTGACACCGCGCGAACTGGAAATCGTTTCGGCTGTAGTGGCCGGGTACTCGAACAAGGAAATCGCCGAATATTTCAAGATCAGCGAGGATACCGTCAAGCACCATCTCAGCAATATCTTCGACAAACTCGGGGTCTCGACCCGTCTGGAACTTGCTCTATTTGCAGTCAATCAGGCTCTGCCCCTCAAGAGCATTGCCTGAACGCCGGTAGGGTAGCGTGCTCGCAGATCTAAGGTCCGGTGGCACTTTGGTGCTATTGGCTGGGAAGCTTGCGGATATTAAGATTGGAAGTACGGAGTCGCTTGGGGACACCTGCAGGCAAGGTGTATTCGATCATGCCCAATGGGAGTGAGCGCATCACAGTTCGGCGAAGTGAGAAATGAGGAGCCCCGTGGCAAGACATTTACAGCAGCTCTGGAACGACGAGCATGGTCAGGACATCGCGGAATACGCAGTGATGTTGGCTGTGATTCTGGTAATCGTCGTGGGTACCATCCGGCTCATCGGCTCCAACGCCAACAATGTGTTTTCCCAAGTCGGCAGCGCGATTCAGTAACTGGCCATCCTAGCAATTCATGTCAGAGCAAGCGGAGAAAGGCTTGCTGTTAGCCTGCCGCAAGCGCGTGAAGGCTGACCTTCGTTTCCTCCGTGTACCCCTACCATTACTTTTGTTCGGTCTCTGACTGCGACGTCGTGGTCAGCGCCATCTTCTCTGTGCCGCCCGTTGAAAGCCGGGTCAGGTAGGGGAAGACCGGAGTGATTTCAAACTCCATTTTCTCGCTCGCTGAGGTCAGCGCTACAGGCTTGGCCTTGGACAATTCCACGCGATCAGTCCAGGGATCGACTTTGATGCGGCCGCCCAGAGGCAAAGCCGCGATCTGATCGAGGCGCTTGTCATCGAGCGCAGGGGACGAGGCCAACAGGCTCGACATGCGGATGGTTTTGCTGCCCGCAAAGCTGTTTCCCAAGTGAGGCCGAATCAAATTCGGCAGGTCGGGCGCCTTCTGCTGCAAAGCCTTCAGAAACAATCCTGCATTTCCCAGTTTGTCTTTGTAAGGAGAGTTCTTGAGAAGATCGAGCGCCTTGATATCGGCCGCTTCCTCATCCGCGGAACTGCGCTTGAAGTCGAGGCGCTGCAGCGACTCTTCGTCGGGGAAGAAGAGCCTGTCGTTGAAGGCAAGCTTGGTGTCGAAGCGATGTCCCAGTACGATGTGGCTGAGTTCATGGGCCAGAACCATGGCCAGGGACGCCTCGTCGGGAAGAACGTCGAGCAGGCCGCGACTGATGACAATGGTGTGGCCGATGGTGAAAGACTCGAGAGGAGAGGTCAAGAGTATGCGGCAGTGGATGTCTCCCTGCAGGTCAATGTTGTTGGTGACGAGCAGATTATTGACCACGGTCGCCAAAATTTTGTCGACCTCGCCGGACGGAGCGAGCAAGCCAATCTTCTGAAGTCGCTCGACGGCATTTTCTTCCGCTTGCCGTTCCCACATCCGCTGAGCGACGACGGGACTGGCATCCGCGGCGGCATCACTCTGGTCCTTTACCGACTGGGGCGAATCGATCAGAATCTGGGTGAACTCCTCATTCTTGCTCAGACCTTTCAGGTCGTAGCCCCAGAGCCGAGTCTGCGCTTTGAAGTGCAGGGTCTTACTGAATCCCGTCTTGAGGTTCGATTCTTCCGTGTAGACATATGCCGGCAGCCACGTTCCGTGGCGCATGTTCAGTCGCCAACTGTCGAAGTGGAAAAAGAAATTCATCTTGGGCTGCGGATAGTACGTTCCGTTGAAGCGAACGATGTTGTAATCCTGGTCTTCGACCCAAATCCTACCCATGAAACGTGCGTACTTCTGGCCTTCCTTGGGATGGACATCGATCACCAGGCAGCGGAGCTCTCCAAGAAATTCGCGCCGCACAAAGGTGAAGTCGTAAAACCTCTTCTGGAAATCGGTGTCGAGCACTACCATCTGGGCGAAGCCCAAGGGAAGGAAGTGCAGGGAGTAGACCCCCGTCATCTTGTTGAGCATGCGATGGCCGAATCCCGGTTGGCCCATGAAAGAAATGTCCTCCGCGCCATCGCTCAGGTCGAGGCGGCCGAGAAAATACTGGTCCTTCACGGGGATCGGGTTCCCTGCTTGGTCGTTCTTGAGGTCCTGCAGGTAGGTCTCGACCATGGGATGCATATGACGCATCTGCGCCATGAACAGGTGCTCCCGCTGCACAACGTGATCCACCACGTCGTTGAGCGTCATAGCGACCGGGGGCAGTGATTCGGAACTCGGAGCGGGGGCAAGCGACGGCGCTTCCGTCACACTCGAAGCCGATTGCGCCGCGGAAGAGGGAGGAACCTGAGCATTGACCCCAAATACGCAGCCCAAAATAAGAACCAACACCGAGCCCGAACGAACAATTTGCATAAGAACCTTCTGGGAGTTGATCACGCTAACTGAAAAATAATGTGCAACACGGCCGTCGAGTCCGAGGGTTGGCCGTCCTTCAGGGCGGGCTTGAACCGAATCTGCTCGGCGGCGTGTACCGCCGCGTCATCCAGACCATGCCCCAGTCCGCGAACTACCTTCAACACGCGCAGCTTACCTGTCGCTTCCAGCACGACTTCGAGAAGCACTTCACCCTCGATGCGCTTGGCGCGGGCGTCTTCAGTGTAGATGGGGAGCGGCTTAGAAAGGATTTCCGCCGGGACAATTTTCTCCGCTGCTTGTGCTGCCGGCCGCGATTGCACCGTCGGAGGAGCGGGAACGTCGGCGTCGCCGAAGCCCGCCTGGCGTACCGTGCCTCGAGATGAAGTCGGCGCATTTCCAGTCGCAACGCCGCTGCCGAACCCTGTGCTGGCAACGACTCCGCGGGCGCCGTTCGCCCCGCCTGTTCCGTTACCGTAGCCCGGTCCAGTAGGCATATCGAATCCGCCAGCCTGCGCGATATTGACGGCTTTATTCTGGCTTGCCTTTGCGGGCACGCCGTTCGGATCGCCGAAGCCGCCAGTCTGCACCCGCTGCGGGGCGCGGTCAGTGGTCTGCGGCGCCGAGCTCCCTGTGGAAAATACGTTGGTCCTCACAATTTGCTTTGGAATCACCGGACCTGCAGTTGGGGGCAAAGGATCAAGCTTCCTCGTCGCGATCTTCACTTCGGGAGCCGGGGCTTCTTCCACCTTCGGTTTGAGCTGAGGTCGCGGAGCTGGCAGACGCAAAGCCTCGGGCGGCGGATCGAGCTTTGCCACCAGGATTGGTTTACGAAGCTGTCTCTGCGGCTCGTGATTTACCGGGACCGGTGTGGGAACGAGTTCGATCGCATGATAGTCAAGCTTTGGGCGCTCAAGAATCTCCGGGTGGAGAACAGGGATCCACACAAAAATCGCAACCACAACCGCCTGGATGCCATAGCTCAACACAAAATCAGACCATGGCATTTCCCACGGCGGGAGCGACGAGAAGATGCCTGATTCGCGAGACGACGACGCCATAATCAATTCTGCTGCTTCAGTGATCTAAACCCGGATACGACTGTAAAGGTTTTCCCCGTCTTTTCAATGATGGAAACCTGGTAGGCAGGGTCCAACCAAAGTGTACTATTCCAGCCTCGTTTATGCACGACAAAGGCCATTCCGGGCAGCCGACGAACGGCGCCAATCCCCATTTGTATCAATGGGTTAAGAGGCCTCTTCTTTCCTGGGGCGGGCGCAAGCAGTCGGACCATTACCAAAAGCTACATCCTGCTGTGGACAGTTTTCCAGCCTTCGCCCTGTAAAACGCTTCGGTCTTAGCAGTGCACAATCTTGGTGCTTTCGATCCCGCGGGTGGCATTGCGCGTGTCGACCACCAACTTGGCTTCCTGCACGATGCTGCGATAGTCGTAATCGGAATGGTCGGTCACAATGACGACGCAGTCATACTGCCCCAGATCTTTCAACTCCGCGCACTTCATTTGCAGGTCGTATTTCCGGCCCTTGCCGATGAAAGGGAAATAGGGATCGTGGTAGCTGACCTGGGCTCCATCTTTCTGCAGCAGTTCGATGATGGTGAGTGAGGGCGACTCGCGGAGATCGTCGATATCTTTCTTGTAGGCCACGCCCAAGACCAAGACCCGCGCGCCATTCACTGATTTCTTGTGGCGATTCAGCGCGCCTCCCACCGAGGACACAACATGGTAAGGCATGTTGGTGTTGATTTCTCCCGCCAATTCGATGAAGCGCGTGCGAAAGTCCCACTCTTTGGCCTTCCACGACAGATAGAAGGGATCGATGGGAATGCAGTGCCCTCCCAGACCTGGTCCCGGATAGAAGGGATGAAAGCCGAAAGGCTTGGTGGAGGCGGCTGCGATGACCTCCCAGATATCGATGCCCATGCGCAGGCACAATAGCTTGAGTTCGTTCACCAAGGCGATGTTGACGCAGCGGTAAATGTTCTCCAGCAACTTGGTCATCTCCGCCGCCGCCGGGGACGACACGGGAACCGTTCGATTGAAGATGGCCCCGTAAAGGGCGCCAGCCAGCTCCGAGGCTTGCGGATTTAATCCACCGATCACCTTCGGAATGTCCCGACGCGCCACCGTAGTGTTGCCGGGATCCTCGCGTTCGGGGGAGAACGCCACGAAAAACTCCTTTCCCGTCGGAGCCTGGTCGCGAGCGGCTTTGAGACCGCCCCGGTTCTCCTTTTCCAGGATCGGGATCATCACTTCTTCCGTGGTGCCGGGGTACGTCGTACTCTCGAGCACCACTAATTGCCCCGCGCGCAAGTGAGGGGCGATGGAGTGCGTGGTGTCGGTAATAAAGCTGAGATCGGGTTCGTGGTATTCATTCAGTGGCGTGGGAACGCAAATGATAACGGTATCCATGGCGGTGATTTGCGAATATTCGGCAGTGGCGGAAAAGCCGTTCGTCTTAGCCGCCTGAACCTCCTCTGGCGCGATGCGGTAGATGTAGGAACCGCCCTTGGCCAGCGTAGCAACTTTGCGGGCGTCGATATCGAAGCCGGTCACCTGGAATTTTTGCTCACTGTACAACAAAGCCAGCGGAAGCCCGACGTAGCCCAGGCCAATGATGCCCACGCGCGACTGGCGCTGCTGAATTCTGGCCTTGAGTTGATCAAAAGACGTATCTGCTGCAGAGGTCGTCATGAATTTTTCCGGGGCGAATCGAAGATGGGTAGCATGAAAACGCTCCAATTTTAGCACACGGAATTGAACAGCTTTGACGGCGAGTCTCATTGCGAAAGCCTGGAGGCAAGTCGGAGCTCCCAAGGACTGAGAGATGGACAAGAAAGGCGAGCGGAAATGTAAGACATGCGGGCAGACACCGAAACGGTATTCCGCCTCCGACCGATGACCGATTTGCCCAAACCATGCGGGGAATGTCAGGGCTGATCTCAAAACGAAAATTGCGCGCGAATTGGTGAAGCGATGGACGAATGAGGCTGTGGAAAAGTTGTTGTGCAACCAATTCCCCACCGACAGGCGCTTCTGACACAACAAAAGGCATTGACTGACAACAATGTAGAAGGATACGATTCGACGAACGGGCCTAACGATTTTGGGAAATGGGCAGTCGGGATATATTTGCGTGCAACAGCCGTTCGGACTACCATCATCCAAAGTAATCTGCGAGGATGTTCGCCAATGATGAGGGCTTTCCAATTGAAGATCCTGAGCTGCATGATGGTGATCCTTTTTCCGGCTGCCTTGTTTGCAGCGGATCAACCTGCTGCCATGCTCTACAGCCATGGCACCGCATTGCTCAACGGCAACAGCATCGCGAGATCTTCGGCTATTTTTTCCGGTGACTTGGTGCAGACTAATGCGGACTCCGTTGCCAACATCAACGCTACAGGTTCAAGCGTCCTCGTTCTGAATGACTCCCTGATTCAGTATGAGGGCGGCGCTCTCAAGTTGGAGCACGGAGGCGTAACCATTTCGACCTCGAAATTGCTGGCGACGCGCGCCGGCGGCGTCACCGTGTCACCAGTCTCTGATGTTTGGACCGAATTTGAAGTCAGAGACGTAGATGGTAAGGTCCAGATCGCGGCGCGAAAAGGCGACCTGTCGATCCAAGACGACACCGGGACCACTACACTGCCACAAGGTCAGCAGACTACTCGAGACGATTCACAGTCGCAGAAGGACGAGAAGAGACGGAATCGAAGAGTAGCCGCTGCAGCCGTTCCTGCCTGGGGCGGGATGCTCGATTCTCCTTGGGCCATCGGAATCGGCGCGGGCATCGTCGCCGGTGGGACAGTGTGGGTTTTAATCAAGAGCGACGATCCGGCGAGTCCATCCAAGTAGCCTGATGAATCGGACAGGATCCATACATTCACAGAGCTGGTCCTAAAGCGTCCCCCCTCCCGGGTTACGAACGCTTTCCCCGCAAGCGGATCGTGATTGTCCGTTCCCGCAGAGAATGCTAGGCTGCGAAGAAGTGGGTTCTGCATATGTCAATTCGTTGAAATCAAGCCCGTCTGCGCCCAACCGGCTGGCGCAATGGCTCCAATCGGCCTCGGGCGAAGTCTGGGTCAAATTCCTGCTCGCGCTCGTGGGCCTGGGGCTGGCCTTCGCCTCGGCACTTTTCTCCACCGTGTCCCGCGATGCCGGCAATGTCTCGGCCACAGTAATTCTGGCATCGACTTCGCTGGTGCTTGCTACGTTGGTCGGACTGATTGCCGTCCCTTACCTGGCGCGGCGCGTGGCCGTCGAGCGCCTGCGCGAATCCTTCGATTACGACGTGACGCGGGCCGGCATCGTGTACGCACTGGTGACGTTGGTGATCGGCATTGCCGCGCTCAACACTGGCAACAATCTTCTCTACATCGTGGTCGCGGCCATGCTGGCGGCCATTCTGGTTTCCGGAGTCGTGTCGGCCTGGGTGCTGCGCTGGCTGGAACTCGATGTCCGTCTGCCTGAGCACGTCTTCGCGGGCCGGCCCGTGGCAGGACGCATCATATTGCGCAACCCGCGCCGATTCTTGCCGTCCTTTTCCATCCGCGTCGTTTCCACGCGCAAAAAGCGAAAGAAGCCGAGCAAGCAATGGCGATGGGAAGCAACCACCTTCGCGTTCCCCTTTAACCGTCCGCTGGAGCAGCAGTGGCTGCACCTGCCGGACCGGCGTCTGCGCCGCCTCACCGTAGTTCCACCGCCACCGGGAATTTTTCAAGGGATGGCATACTTTCCCTTTCTCCCTCCACAGGCAGAATTGTCCGCTGCTTTGGAATTAAGATTCGAGCAGCGCGGCCGTTATCGCGAAGACAGCTTTGGTCTGGCCACGCGCTTTCCCTTCGCCTTCCTCACCAAGACGCGGCATGTTTCGTTGCCCAGGGAAGTGCTGGTCTATCCGCGCATCGAGCCTACCGACGAAGTCTTCGAAATCCTTCCGCTGGTTCGGGGCGAGTGGGAGAGCTTCGTCCGCGGCCGTGGCTCCGACCTCTACCGCATTCGCGAATACATGCCCGAAGACTCCGCCCGCCACGTGGACTGGAAGGCGACCGCCAAATCAGGCTCGCTGAAAGTCCGCGAGTTCGCTCGCGAAGACGAGCGCAAGCTCTGCATCGCCTTCGATAATCCTGAACCAGGCCTGATTTCCGAACGAGCCTACGAAATGGCAGTCGATCTTTCCGCCTCTCTGGCGTGGCACTTTTCTACCCAGGAGGCGGAACTCTCATTCATCGTTCCCGGACGTCCTCGCACCCGCGACCTCCACGAGTTTCTGGGCTGGCTCGCCGTTATCGAACCAGGAACGAGCGAACCAGACTCCAGCGCGCGGGAAACCAGGAGGAATGAGAGAGGGGGGTATCCTGTAGATGCACTGCGGGAAATGAACCTGAGCAGTTCCGATGCCTACAACATAGTGATCACGGCACGGCCGCGCGGAAGCCTGCCCACTGCTCTGTGGAACTGCTCGTACTTTATCTTCGCTGGCGACGCACCGCCAAAGAACGAGGCAAGACGCGCGGCAAAAGCGAAGGCTTCCCGCTAGCGACTCTGCTTTTTGAATCCGCCCGATTGGGGGCGAAAATTTCTTCTCCGCCCAACCTTTTTCGCTTTCTTTACATCTCCTTTCCGGCATATACTCGCGCCCCGGTAGATGCTTTTGGACAAGTCGGAACCTCTGTATCCCCCGGAAGGTGTCAAAATGCGTATCTGCGACCTGATCAAGGATCAGAACACATTTCAGGCGGAATTGGGCCACACCGTGCTCGAAACGGTGCGACTCATGGTTGAGCACAACATCGGCGCCGTGCCCGTCCTGCACAATGGCAAACTGGTCGGGATTTTTTCCGAACGCGACCTGATGAAGCGCGTCGTGGCGGAAGGCCGTGATCCCCGCAGCACCTGCATGGCTGAGGTCATGACCGACGATCCCCTCACCGTCAGCATGAACGAAGACCTGGAAAACTGCATGGCTCTGATGCGGCGCCACAGTTTCCGCCACCTGCCGGTTTGCCACGAGGGACGACTGGTTGGCATGGTATCGCTGCGCGACATCCTGCTGCACGACTTGAACGAGAAGGATGACGAGGTGCGCATGATGCGCGCCTACATCCACTCCACTCCCGACGCCTAACTGCTTCGCGCGCCCTTCGCCGGCAGCTCACCCGCAATTCTTCTGCCGGCGTGCGTCTGTTCTCGGCCGGCATCCTCTCAGGGCTCCATTTTTCCTGCAGACTTAAGGTTGGCTGGTCGCTTCGTACACCTAGCACGAAGGTAACCTTGTGCCCGGGTCACCTACAACGGTAACGTTACTTGTAATTACTTCAGTGCATTGAACATCGGGTTGGGAAACGCTAACGTTGCTTTAACACGCCGAAGAAGCACCGTTCTGAGCTGATGCCCTAAGAGTGTTGGCCGTTGCTGTTCAACCCATTAAGGTAGCCTTGCCGGCGAGCGGAAAAGATGAACGAGAAGATTAGAGTTCTCTATTACGCGCTCTGGATCGCACATCCCGTCCTCCAGATGGGAATCGCCGCGATCATGCTCCGGCGTGGACTGCACCGCAAGTTCAAGTTCTTCTTTGGCTACGTTCTCATTCAGCTGATTACCTTTGCCGTAGTATTTCCCGCGACTTGGAATAGTTATTCCGCCTCTTTCTACCTCTATTGGATCTGCGATGCGCTCAGCGTGGCTTTCGGCTTTGCCGTGATTCACGAGGTCTTCGTCGACGTTTTCCGCCTGTTTCATACCCTGCGCGATCTGGGCACCGTGCTCTTCAAATGGGCGGGCCTGGTCATGCTGCTGGTGGCCGGAGTCGTCTCGGTTTCGACCAATTCGTCCGAGATCGCGCCTTGGATGCAGGCCATCATCACCTCGCAACGGTGCGTGCGCATCATCCAGGTTGGGATGGTTCTCTTTCTGCTCTTCTTTGCTCACTACGTAGGCATCAGTCGTCGCCAGCACAGCTTCGGCATCGCCCTGGGCTTTGGTTCTTTTGCCGTAATCGAACTTGTCCTGATCTGTTCCTGGGTCGGCCAACACCTGGGCGACCCCGCGATAATCAGCATCCTAAACATGGCCGCCTACAACGGCAGTCTGCTGGTATGGCTCGGGTATGTCGCCGTGAAGAGTCCGGCGCGCGATGCCTCGTTGTCTCTTTTGCAGCCACAGCGCTGGGAGCAGAGCCTCACCGACATTCACCACCCGCTTCCGCCTGACTCCCTCATCCCCATGTTTGAAGGGATGGTCGACCGTGCTCTATCCCGCACTCACCAAGACGCAACCCCCACCCCTGAGACTCAGGGCGCTGGTACCGCCGCGCGCGGCGCCGCAGCCGCAAGCGGCAGATTCAGCCTTCCTGCAGTGCATGTAAGCTCCAAGCCGTAGTCGCCTTAGGCAGTTCGATTCTTGCTGTACCTTCCTTCTTTTTTCTGCCGTTCCGAACGATCCATTCTCGCCTTGTTCGGAAAATGTAAATATTATGCGTAGAAGTCCCGCCAGCTGGACCCCGCCTGTTTGTTTATAGAAATTCTTTATGTAATGAGTGGAATCGACTGTTAATAAAGGAGTTTATTGCAGGGCTTGATCACAACAACAAGGTCGCGCCGACGCATTGCGCTCGGCGGGGTGAAAATTATTGCACACCGGACTTGACACGTGTCCTATAATGCGGCTCCGCGAAAAAGCTTCCTTCAAACGGAAACCTAACGCGGATATAGGAGACGAACCCATGAAACGCGCATTCAGGATTTCAATCCTGATGATAGGACTCGTGGGCACATTCATTGCAGCTGCCGTCCAACAGGTTCCCGCCGCGGACGGCGGCCCGCTGTTCTTGTGCCCACCCAAATCCACCGCCTGCCGACCACCGGTAGTACAACCTAAGGCACCTGAGACCGCAAGGTCACTAAAGTAACCTGTCGTAACTGTAACTTGGGCCAACTAAAGCAATCTTTGGGCTGACGAGCCATATTTAACCCGCCAGCCCCATTTTTTTGTGCCATGAAAGGGCGCGAGTTCCTAGTTCTTCTGGAGTGCCGTTTCCAAGGCTCTCCGCAATTCCGCCCCATCGCTAACGGGCGGTTGGCAGGCAGATCCCGAGCAGAGCACCGCAAAAGATTTTCTTGAGCCCAGCTCTGGCAGATTGGGAATCGTGGCCGCTAATGCGGGCGGAAGATTTTCCGCGACCACCTGACTGGCCGCCAATCGCAGCGTGCTCTTGTTGAAGGCAAAAGGCGCAACCGCCGCCGCGTACAGTTCCCCGGCCGCGTCCTCATCTCCGTCTTCGGCAATCACGACCACCTGCACCGGACTTTCCAAGAGATAGACGACCGCAATCCCGTACGTCGCAGCGAAGATTCCAAATTGTTCGGCCGCGCCCGCGAAGGTTTCCAGTGTCAGCTCCGCCTTGTCCTGATACCCGGCGTCCCCGGTGTAATGATGCATTCGCGCCAGCGCAATCGCGGCCATGGGATTCCCAGCCGGCGTCGGCGAGTCCTGCAGCGGTTTGCGCCGCGTTGCCAGCACGCCCAGGCTCTGGCCCTCGGCGCCCGGCTCGCTGTCGAAGAATCCCCCCGAAGTCGCGTCGTAGAACCGGGCGATCATCGCATCCGTGATCGCGCGCGCAAACTTGAAGTAACTGAGGTCGACGGTTGCCTCGTACGCATCGAGACACGCCAGCGCCGTGAAGGCATAGTCCTCGAGCAGCCCCGGCACTTCGCGGTGCGCGGCCGCCGGGTCAGAATACGAAACCACATGCAGCAGCAGCCCCCGTGTGGCTGCGGGCGACTCGCCCGCAGGTTCGTTCTTATCTGACTCTGGCTTCCAGACCTCCGCCAGCACCCGATCCAAAGACTTCAATGCAAACCGCCGCGCGTCCGCAAGATTTAATACCATCGCCGCTTCCAGATAAGCCGAAACGCACAAGCTGTTCCATCCCACATACACAGTCTTGTCGACGTACGGCGTCGGCCGCTGCAGCCGCGTCGTATACATCTTCTTTTTCGCCGACGCCAGCAGGTCGGTGACGCGTTTCAGCTCCAGGTTCATCCGCCGCGCGATCTCTTCCACCGAAGCCCGCACGTACAACACATTCTTCGCCGGATTGTGATGCATCTCCCCGACTTCGTTGATGTCGTAATGCAACGCCGCGACCTCTGCCTCCTCTTTTGTCAACACAGCGCGGGCCTCATCGAGCGTCCACGTAAAGTAATCGCCATCATCTTCCATGGAAATGTCGGCATCCTGCGACGCATAAAACCCGCCCCGCTGCCGATCGCTCAGCCACTCGTCCATCCAGCGAATTATGTCCCGCGCCACGTCCGCAAAAAACTTCTCTCCCGTAGCCTGATACGCGTGTACGTAATTCTTCAACAGTTCGGAATTGTCGTAACACATCTTCTCGAAGTGCGGCACCACCCAACGCTCATCCACCGAATACCGATGAAACCCGCCCGCCAGTTGGTCGTACACGCCCCCCTTCGCCATGTGCTCCAGCGTAGTGACGATGACGTCACGAAGATCCGGGTGACCCATCCGATCGCGCTCGTTGCGATAGGGTGGGGATTCGCCGCCCGCTCCCTCGGCCGTCCCTCGTGCATACCTCTCAATCAACAAATCCAACGCCGACGGATGCGGAAACTTCGGCGCCTGACCGAACCCCCCGTGCTGCGCATCAAACATCTTGAATGCGGATTCCTGAATCGCCGCGGTCACGCCCGCCGACACCCGCCCGCTCCGCCCCGCAAACGATTCCGACTGTGCGATTGCGCTCTCCACCATCTTCGCCTGCTCCACCACGTCGCCGTGCTTTTCCGCATAAGCGTTGGCAATGCTCAGCAGCACCCGCCGAAAGCTGGGACGCCCGTACCCATCGCTGGGCGGAAAATAGGTCCCGCCATAAAATGGCTTTCCATCCGGCGTAAGAAACGCCGTCAGCGGCCACCCGCCCTGCCCGCTCACCGCCTGCACCGCTGCCTGATACCGGCTGTCAATGTCCGGACGCTCGTCCCGATCCACTTTCACCGCGATGAAATGCTGATTCACAATCGCCGCAATCTCCGCATCGTCATACGACTCCCGATCCATCACATGACACCAGTGGCACCACACCGCCCCAATGTCGAGCAGCATGGGCTTGTTCTCCCGCTGCGCCGCGGCAAAAGCCTCCGCCCCCCACTCATGCCACTGAATCGGCTGATGCATGGCGGATCGCAGATAAGCGGAAGAAGCGCGCGCGAGGGAGTTGAGGGCAGAGGCGGTCATTGAATCAGTCTAACGCTACAATGGGGACGAGAGCTGCCCATCCGGTAAGAGCCGAAGGGAACAGCCAGTGCGGACTCCCCGGGGTGCACGGCTAAGACGGGTGCTATCCTTTGCGCATGACGGACGAGCAAAAACTGATCTTCGAGCAGATGGACATGGAACCAGTACGTGTATTCGACTGGAAAGACGAGCTGCCCAGGATGTATGACTGCTTTAACGCGAAGTGGTTCAATAACTGTCTCCCTCCAATCTCCCCGGTATTTGTGTGCGAATTCTGCGATATGGCACGTGAATTCGCCGGAATCTGCATTGACGAAGCTCGGGCCGCAAAGATCTCAAAGGGCCGGGTGACGGTCAGGCTAGGTATCCGAATCAATTCCCACAAACGAAGCCCTTCGTGGTTGTGGATTTCTCTTCCAGCATCAAACTGAGCCGCTACGGACCTTCCCCGACCCTACGGCAATTTCGCCAGTTCCGCCGCGAATCGATCCGTCACTGCCTCAAATCCCTTTTCTGTGGGATGAAGTTCGTTGGCCCACCAGTCCTGGTAATCGGCCAATCGATTCGAGAGCGTTCCCCGCAAATCGATATACCGCACGTGCGCAAACACGGGCTGCGTCGGCAGCGACTTCACCACGTCGTTGAACTGATCCATGAGGGTCTGCATCATGCCAATTCGCTGTGCAAGATCATCAAAGTTCTTTTCGCGGAAGCCGGGATCCAGCCACGGGCCCGGAAACGGCCAGCCCCCCAGAAAACCGCGGCCATCGGGCACGGGATAGTCATAGCCATGCATCAGAATCGGCACCGTCACCGTCTTGCCGAACGTCCCTTGGCAGAGGCCGGTAATGCTCATCAGAAGCTGGGTGTAGGCCGTCAAGATTCTCTGATTCAAGACGCCGTCCACCACTTCGCTGGCCCACCCCGCAATCGGCGAGAACGCGTTATTCAGCAGCATGCCGAATTCATTTCCGGCTACGTCGTCGCCGCCCCCAGAGACCAGCACGGCCTTCGGCACCGCTCCTCGCGCTTTAATCTTTTCCAGTTTGCGCGCGAAGTCTTCCAGTTGTCCCCCGGTATAGGCCATCTTTTCGATCGGGTCGCCCTTGTGTGCGGTGGATTCCACGTTGTATCCATGATGATCTTCGAGCAGCTTCAGAACGTCGTGGAGCGGGTAATCGAACCACGAGTCTCCGGCAGCCGCCAGAAATCCCGCGGTTTGGAACTCGGCGGACGTTTGCGGAACTCCAGGCGCCGCCATCTGAACCCGCATCGCCGTTGTGTTCTGATTCTTCTTCAGCGCATCCGCCCGCCGGCTTTGTGCGACGGCTCGCAGCGCCAAAATTTCGTCCGCCTTCTCGCGTCCCGAATCTATCGCCGCCGCGATTTTGTCTTCGAGTGTCATGACAGACCTCCTATCGTTCTTGCCATCTTCCGCCATTGCTGTGCCCACTGTAGGAATGACGGGCGCGCAGTATGCCCCTCGTGCCCGGACTCAAGAACTCTTTCGGTGATTCTGTTCGCAGAACGTAAAGGGCCAGTGTCTCTCACGATTTCACTACGTAAGGAAATCGGTCACCCAACGATCTCCACAGCCCGCTTGTGACATCTAACCTTGCCACTCTTAACAAATAAGCGGATCATTGCTGAAGCAAAGGAAGTAAAGAACGGTCGCCGCGAAAATGCGTTAAGTTATTTAGAATCAAGATTTTGACCTCTAACCCCTTTGCCTTCAAGATTTTGCGGACACTTTTTGCGAAACCCGCGCCAGTCAAGGCATTCAGCGGGGGTAGGGGAGGGGGGTACCCCCTCGATCCCCAAAGAATTCCCACTTCAGCACGCACCTCCAGCAACGCCTCCCGCATGCCCGACAGCATTTTTTGCGGGCAAATATCCACAGGCTGGATTTCAATCTCACCCTCGAAGAACGACGGTCCCGCGTCAGGTCAAAAGCTGCTTCGCGATCCTGCAGTACAAAGCGATCGCCTCAGCCAGTTGCTGCTTGTCGATGTACTCGCCCTCAGTATGCGCCACATGAATCGATCCCGGACCGATCAGCAACGGTTCGCCCCAGTGGGTGAGCTTGGGAATGTCGGTGGTAAACGCCGCGATCATCGTCGGCAATCCTTCGACGGTGCGCAACCGAAGGAAGGGAAGCTCGAGGGGAAACGTGACCTGCACTTGATCGCCCGCGGTCGCAAGAATCTGTCGGCGCAAATCATCTGACGGACCAACCAGCCGGTAAAGCAAATCCGCGTGCGCATAATCAGGAATCACGTTGGGCGCGCGTCCGCCTTCGATCAACCCGATGTTCAGCGTGCATGGCCCAACTTCCGGATCGGAAGGCAACGGCATGGCGCGCAATCGCGTGAGCGGCGGAATCAGCTTGTCAATCGCTGACTCCCCCAACTCCGGATAAGCCGAGTGTGCCATGCGTCCCGTCGCAGTCACCTCAGCCCGCAGCGTACCTTTCGATGCGAGCGCCAGGCGATTCTCCGTCGGCTCACCATTGACCAGAAAACGGCATTGCGAACTGTGCCCGTTCGCTGCATATTCATTCGCCACCTGCGCCCCCAGGCTGTCGCGCTCTTCCCCCACCACAAACAGCAGTCCAGCATGGATGTTCGCTTGGCGCAATCGTTCCGCAGCCGCGATTTGCGCCGCGATGATGCCCTTGGCGTCGCAAGACCCGCGTCCGTAAATGCGTACCGCATCTTCCGACGACGGAAGGAACGGCGGAACCGTATCCATGTGCGTGGAGAACACCACCGCGGGATGCGGATGCTCCGCCGATGTTGCGTACACATTGAAGCGATCACCCTCGACCGGCATCTTCTTTGTCTGATACCCGAGGCGGCAAAGTTCTCCGTAAAGGTAGTTCCCAACGGCAGTTTCGTTTCCGCTGATCGACTCGATGTCCACCAGTTGCCGCGTTAGCGTGACAGCGTCCATGGAGGAGAGAATAGCAGAGAGCAAATCGACTTCTGACTTCTGACCTCGGACCTGGAACTCATTCGACAAAGTGTGGTCGATTCATGCTTCATTCCGATTTCTTTTCTGCGGCCATTCCCGTGTAATCTGACGCTGTGATTTCTTCGAACTCATCCATCCGGTCGTTGTTTCTCGACGGTCCTGCTGGACGCCTGGAAGCGCTGCTGAACGCTGGAGCCGACAACGCGACGCACGCTGCAGTGGTTTGTCATCCGCATCCCCTGTTTGGCGGAACGCTGCACAACAAAGTCGTCTTTCACACCATGAAGGCATTGAACGGCTTTGGTTTTCCCGTGTTGCGCTTCAACTTCCGTGGAACTGGCTTGAGCCAGGGCGACCACGACCTCGGGAATGGGGAAGGTGAGGATGTGCGCACCGCGCTCGACTGGCTTGACGCCGAGTATCACTTGCCACTGGTGTTCGCAGGATTCTCTTTCGGCGCAGCGGTTGGATTGCGCCCGGCTTGTGCGGACGTTCGGGTTCATGCGGTGATCGGCGTTGGAACGCCCGTAGCTCCGGTTGCGGCTGACACCGAGCAGCCGCGCGTATACGCGTTTGATTTCACGCGAGATTGCAACAAGCCCAAGTTGTTTGTCAGCGGAGCCCGCGATCAATTCGGTCCGCGAGCCAAGTTGGAAGCGTTGGTTGCATCGATGCCCGAACCGAAGAAGCTGGTGTTGATCGAAGGTGCGGATCATTTCTTCGAAGGCCGCTTGCGCGAACTGCGGGAAGCGATTGAAACGTGGGTTCGCGAGCAGGTGATCTCGTGAATGCCACCGACTACCGGTCTTCTTCGCGTGCTCGGCTCTGCCTTAGCGTACTCTGCGGTCAAAGGCTTTACCGCATAGGTTGCGAAGGATTCGCAGAGATCGCAAAGCAGACCGTGTTTTCTATCCTGACGTCTGGTGGTCGAAAGCGGTCTTTATAATTCTTTCCATGTCTGACCTCGAGCGCGAAACCAGGTTCCGCCGCAGACGTGAAGCCGCGCGCGAAATCTTCCAGCATGCTCTGGCTGAGGCATCGATAGGCAAGGCATTTGCGCGGCACGTGCATTGTGAGCGGGGGATTCTGCGCGTTTGCGACGATCTTTACGACCTGCATTCCTATTCCCGCGTGCTGGTCGTGTCGCTGGGCAAGGCTGGACACACGATGGTTGAGGCCCTGTCCGATCAGGTCGGAGCGTCGCTGGAAGGCATCGTGGCCAGTTCGGTGCAGCCTTCCGCGCAGGTGCATGGGTTCCGGTATTTTCGCGGTGGGCATCCGACGCCGAATGCGGAATCCATTCACGCTGCGAGCGCCGTGCTGCGCACGCTGGATGCGCAACCGGCTTCGGCGCTGGTTGTTTTCCTGCTCAGCGGTGGAGGATCGTCGATCGTCGAGAAGCCCATCGACGACGAGATTTCCCTCGACGATCTTATCGCGACTTATCGGGCACTCGTGCTTTCCGGCGCGCCCATCGCCGAGATCAATGCGGTGCGCAAACACCTGTCTGCGGTTAAGGGAGGACGATTGGCGCAGGCCGCGTCTCCGGCGCAGCAGGTATCGCTGCTGGTGTCCGATGTTCCGGACAGCACGCCCGACGCGCTCGCCTCAGGCCCGACCATGCCCGATCCGACTACTGTCGAGGATTGTTACCGCATCGCGGAGAAGTACGAAATGCTGAAACAATTTCCGCCATCGGCGCGGGGACTGTTTGAGCGCCAGGCGTTAGAGGAGACGCCGAAGTCGGATGATCCGGCGTTTCAGCGCGCGCGCTGGTGGCCCGTGCTGACGAACCAGACAGCGGTCGAGGAGGCGAGTGTCGCGGCGGAGCGCGCGGGCTTCATCGTGCATGTCGACAACGCTTGCGACGATTGGGATTACGAGCGTGCTGCCGAATATTTACTGCAGCAGGTGCGCGACTTGAGTAAGCAATGTTCTCCTGTCTGTCTGATCTCTGGAGGTGAAGTTACGGTGAAAGTCACGAACGCCGGAGTTGGCGGGCGCAATCAGCAGTTCGCGCTGGCGTGCGTGGAGAAGATTGCGGGAGAGAGTATTACTGCGCTCAGCGCGGGAACGGATGGAGTCGACGGCAACAGTCTGGCCGCCGGAGCGGTCGTCGACGGCACGACTCTGGAGCGAGCCCGACGTCTTGGGCTGGACGCGCGCGCCGCGCTCGACAAGTTTGATGCGTACCCGTTTTTCAGTGCGCTCGGAGATGCGATAGAAACTGGACCGACGGGGAACAATCTGCGTGATCTGAGAATCTTGCTGGCGTACTGAATCGCACTTTCGCGCCACCGGCTTTGCCCTGGCGGGACAGCCGAGGCGGCTGTCCCTACGTGGGCATTTCCTGACGAGTCGCAGTTACGCGGTTTTCTGCATCTTCTCTGGCTCGCCCATCTTCTCCATGGCTTCGTCCATACTGTGCTTCATCTCATCCATGGACAAGTCTTTGGTGTGGGTCGCGATTGACCATTTGTGGCCGAAGGGATCTTTCAGTTTGCCGTAGCGGTCGCCCCAGAACTGGTCTGTGACCGGCATTTCGACCTGCGCGCCGGCTTTCACGGCCCGATCGAAAGCGGCGTCGACGCCGTCAAGGTAGATGTGCAGACCCATGCCTGCGCCGTCGCTGCTTTGCGGAGAGAGAGCTCCGTACTCCGGCCATTCATCGCTCAGCATGATGATGGAGTCGCCAATCTTTAACTCGGCGTGCATGACTTTGCCGTCCGGGCCTTTCATGACGCCTCTTTCCTCCGCGCCGAATGCTTGTTTGTAGAATTCGATGGCGCGGACTGCGTCGCGGACTGTGAGAAATGGGGTGAGAGTGTGATAGCCCTCGGGAATCGGTTTTACGGACATAAGAACCTCCTAGGCGGGGATTTCCGGGAAGAAGTTTACACCAAAAAAACGGAGCGGGTTGTCAATAGAGCTGGTCACGCAGCAACTTGTCGAGTACCAGCAAATCGGGTATCTTCATCCCGATTTGAAGTTGTTTTACGGGCAACCCTGAGCCGTCGATTGTGTTTGGACCTAGGTAAGACGGTCCGACGAGTCGAGGGAAAGCTTATGAGGCAGACTCTTCTTTGGCTGGCAATGGCGCTGGCGAGTGCGTCACTAGCGGTCGGACAACAGTCGAGCGTCACACGGCTCGACGGCAGCACAATCTCCCCGGCGGAAATTGATGGGACGGTGACACGGTTGATGAAGGTCGCTGAAGTCACAGGCGCGGGAATTGCGGTCTTCCATAATGGCAACATTGAGTTCCTGAAGGCATATGGATTCCGGGACAAGGAGAAGAATCTGCCGTTGACGGACAATTCGGTGATGTCGGCGGCTTCGATTTCTAAGGTGGCCTTCGCGTACCTGGCGATGGAACTCGTAGACGAGGGAATGCTGGATCTGGACAAGCCCGTCTATCAATATTTGCCGAATCCCCTGCCGCAATACCCGAAATACGCTGACTTGGCGAATGACCCGCGCTACAAGCGCATTACGGCGCGTATGCTGCTGAGCCACACCAGCGGGTTTGCGAATTGGCGGTGGATGGAGGAAGACCGCAAGCTCAAGATCCACTTTGAGCCGGGATCGAGGTTTGCCTATTCGGGCGAAGGCATCGATCTGCTTCAATTAGTGGTTGAGACGATCACGAAAAAACCTCTGGTCGAATTAATGCAGGAGCGTGTTTTTAAGCCTCTGGGGATGACCCGAACCAGCATGGTCTGGCAAGAGCGCTTCGAAAGCGACTACGCAAACGGCTATGACGAATATGGACGTTCCGTGGGTGCACATCGATGGAAGAACACGGACGCCGCCGGTTCGATGCAAACGACAGTTGGCGATCTTGCGCGGTTTATGCAGGCCGTGATGGAAGGCAGATTGCTGCGCAGCAAAACGCGAGAGCAGATGCTCAGCCCGCAGGTTCAAATCATATCGAAGCACCAGTTCCCGACGCTCAGCGACGAGACCAGCGATGAGAACAAGAGCATCCGCTTGAGCTACGGACTGGCGTGGGGCCTTTTCTCGACGCCTTATGGCAAGGTGTTTTTCAAAGAAGGGCATGACGATGGCTGGAGAAACTATGCCGTGTGCTTCGACCAGCAGAAGTCCGGCTTCGTCATCATGAGCAACAGCGGAAACGGAGAAGGCATTTTCAAGGACGTGCTGGAGACGCTGCTGAAAGACACGTTCACCCCGATCGAATGGGAAGGTTACGTACCGTATGACAAGCTCCCACCGCGGCTACCGCTCAAGAAACACAAGCAGGTTGCCGTGGATGCGAAAGTGTTGGACCAATATGTCGGACGCTACGGACTACCGCCGAATATCATTCTGACAATCCGACGCGAAGGCGATCATCTTTCTGTGCAGGAAAATGACGAGCCGATGCAAGATCTGATGCCCGAGAGTGAGACGGATTTTTTCTCGACCACGTCTGACGATGGGATGACGTTTCAGACAGACAGCCAGGGACGGGTGACTGCAATGATTCTGCACGCGGATGGGAAAGATATTTCTATTAAGCGCATCGAGTAACGCGGGAATGCGGTTTTATGCAGGGCGGCTAGAAGCGATTTCATGAAACCGAAGGAGTAAAATGCGGTCCCTCAGGGGCTAAAGCCCGCATCATTCGTGGCTCCGAGCGGTACGGCTGAAAGCCGTGCCCTTCCCAAAACCAGCTGAGGCCGTGCCCTTGCCAGAACCATTTAGGGGATAGCGTCTAGAAGAATCGGGTCACGCCTTCTTCCATCACGACGACGCGGTCCTTGATGCCTGCGGATCGGGCTTCCTGGTCCAGCAACTGCAGTGGCTCGTCGACGGGTTCGTGCGAAAGGCGGAAGGTGCCGTAGTGCATGGGAACCATCCAGCGCGATTTGAGGTCGAGGAAAGCACGCATGGCATCGGCAGGATTGGTGTGGACGTTGCGGAACTGCGGCGGATTGTAGGCGCCGATGGGGAGTAGTGCGAGTTCCGGTGCGAGGCGGCGTCCGATTTCACTGAAGCCTGAAAAATAGGCGGTATCGCCGGCGTGATAGACGGAATGTTTGCCGGCCTTCAGCACGAAGCCGCCGTAACCGCGGTGCGAATCTTTCAGAACGCGTGCGCCCCAGTGGCGCGAAGGCACGTGCGTGATCGACAAGTTGCCGTGGCGCGAAGTCTTCCACCAATCGAGTTCGATGATCTCCGAAAAGCCAAGATCGGAGACCAGATCGGAAACATGAGCGGGAATGATGATGGCCGGTGCAAGGCCGCGGGTGCGCAGGTTGTTCTGCACGATGGCGCGGAGCGACGGACGATGCAGATGATCGAAGTGGGCGTGTGAAACCAGCACCACGTCGATGGCCGGAAGGTCGGCGATGCGCAGACCGGGACGGCGCAGGCGCTTCAATACGAAGAGCCAGCGTGCGAAGTTGGGATCGATGACGACACTCTTGCCGCCAATTTGCACGAAGAAGCTGGCGTGGCCGATGAAGGTGACCCCGAGTTCTCCGTTGGTGGCAAGGCGCGGCTTGTGGGTTTCACCACTGCGTGGAGTTACCGCGGAGTGACGCACCAAACGTCCGAACTGGGTGGCGCGCTTACGAAGGGCCGGATTGCGAAGCGTTTGCTTAATCATCCTGCTACAGAGCCTGGGGGCTGGATCGGAAGCAGCCTCAACCTTTCATACTAATCGCTTTCGCCGCGAGAGCAGAGTAATAACAGCGATGCGGCGGATTTATTTACCAATTATTAATCTTAGATGAAAGGGACGGATTGCGGGCTGCTTTTAGTTTCCGGGCAATCATGACGACAGCAAGGAAACGCTGGCCATCCCGGGTGATAGAACTTCCGTATTCGCACGCCCTCGCTTGACCTTGATCGAGTTGGTCATATCTAATCCGAAAGCGTTCCTTTTTGCGCTGTTCTTCAGGAAGAAGGAGAAGTCCGCATGCGAGTTGCGTTTGTGGGATTGGGAATCATGGGACACGCCATGGCAACAAATCTAGTCAAGGCGGGCCACGAAGTGATGGTGTGGAACCGAACGCCGGGCAAGTTGGTGGAAGGCGCGGGGGTGGCTCCTACCCCGGCGGCGGCGGCGCAGGGTGCAGAAGTTGTGTGGATGTGCGTTTCAGACACGGACGCGGTCGAGAGCGTGATCTTCGGGGCAGATGGCGTGGAGGCGTCGTTCACGCAAGGGATGATCATCGCGGACTCGAGCACGATTTCTCCGTCGGCCACGGTGAAGTTCGCGGAGCGCGTGGGGACGAGAGGCGTGACTTGGGTAGATGCGCCGATGACAGGGTCGAAAATCGGAGCGCGGGACGGGACGCTGGTGTTCATTGTCGGAGGAGACGAGGCTACGGTGGAGCGACTCAAGCCTTTGTTCGCCGCGATGGGGAAGAAGATTTTCCGCATGGGAGATACCGGCAAGGGGCAGGCCACGAAGCTCGCCATGAATTTGCAGATCGCGCTGATTTTTGAGGGATTCGCCGAGGCGCTGACGCTGGCCACCAAGCTCGGGGTAGACCCGCAACAACTGCTGTCGCTGATTGAGGCCACGATGGTGCGGTCGGGCGTGGTGGACTACAAAGGGCCGTTCATTCTGCAGCGCGACTTCACGCCAAACTTTCCGCTGCGGCTGATGCACAAGGATATCCGGCTGACCCTGGAAGCGGCGAAAGAGGCGCGGGTGAAGCTGCCGGCGCTGGAAACCGTGGAAGAGATTTACGAGATGGCGTCGGAAGATGGAAATCAGGACCTCGACTACGCTGCCACGCTGACGCTGTTGGAGAAATGGGCGGGGGTGCAGGTGAAGGGGAAGGCCGCGTAGGGGATCGTCTCGTGCCGAAGAAGGAGCTCTGCCAAGAGAAGCGGTGCGAAGCGGAAAAAAGGGGCTAAGTCCCTGTCGACGGCCCCTGCCGATTTCGTGGCCGCTTTCGAAGGGCTTAAGAGAGTCATGGGTGCGTTCGAGCCTAAGTTACAGGCGACCGCGGATGAGCCGCGCAAGTACTATCTGGTCACCAAGTCCAACAGTTGGAAGGGCGGTCCCATGTTTTTCGGGGCGGTCATGTTGTTTAAAGGCTATGTGAGCTATCACCTCAGCCGCTGTATGCATGTCCAGAACTGCCGAAGATGGTATCTTCCGATTTGAAGAAACGCATGCAAGGGAAGCCATGCTTCAACTTCCGCGCGCCGGACGAGGCCCTGTTTTGCGGAACTTGGCGAACTGACAAAGGCCGGACTCGAAAAATACAGGGGCAAGAATTGGCTGTAAACGGGGCCTGAGATTACCCGTTCGTTACCACCGTAATTCCCCATAATCCCGCTATTACACAAGTATTACAGTCGTCCTATGCTCACCCTTGGTACGGTAGCAGTAGGGCTGATCGAACTCAAACAACCACGAAATGGGGACCTTCTTTGGAGATGGAACTGCAAGATCTGGAAAGACCACAAGCGGCAAAAGGTGAAGTGAACTGGGTGACGGCGGCCTTCATGGCGGCGTTTCACGTGGGAGCGGTGGCTGCGCTTTTCTTTTTCACGTGGAAGGCGTTGTTTGTTGCGATGTTCCTGTGGTGGGTTTCCGGCAGCCTGGGCATTGGGATGAGTTATCACCGCCTGCTGACGCATCGCGGTTATAAGACTCCGAAGTGGGTGGAATATTTCCTGACCGTGTGCGCTACGCTCGCTCTGGAAGGCGGGCCGATTTTCTGGGTGGCGACGCACCGCATTCATCATCAGTATTCGGATCAGGAAGGCGACCCGCATTCGCCGATCGAGGGCAAGTGGTGGGCGCACATGGGATGGATTCTCATGGGCAAGTCGATGCACCATGACACGACCACGCTGGCGCGCTACGTTCCCGACCTCGCCAAAGATAAATTCCACGTCTGGATTACGAAATATCATTACGTTCCCATGATTGTGCTGGGCGTGATTTTGTTCGCCATCGGAGGACTACCTTTCCTGATGTGGGGCATCTTCGTGCGCACCGTAGTTGGGTTGCACGCCACGTGGCTGGTAAATTCGGCGACGCACTCCTGGGGCTCGCGGCGCTTCGCGACTCGCGATCTTTCGACCAACAGCTGGTGGGTGGCACTGCTGACGTTTGGCGAAGGCTGGCACAACAATCACCACGCGCATCCGACGGCGGCGCAGCATGGGTTCAGGTGGTATGAAGTCGACATGAACTGGTATGGGATTTGGGCGCTAAAGACGCTGGGCTTGGCCTGGGACATCAAGCGGGTGAAGCTGGCTGAAGTCGAACGTGGTATGGTGCCGACGCCGAACGGGCACCTGATCACGAAAGCAGTGCCGGAAGTTTTGATCGCAGGAGACTAGGCGGTCGATTCGCTTTCGTCCAAGAAAATCAGCCCTGGCCATATCCGGCCGGGGCCGTTTCGTGGACGCGACTTTGGGCGCCGGTCCGGTCAGTCATACACGGATAATCATGACTTCGGTGGCCTTGATCAACGCGGCTGCGGTTTGTCCCTTCTTCAGTTGCATTTCCCGCACTGCTCCCGACGTGATCAGCGAAGTGATCAGTTGTCCTCCCACCGATAAGGTGACCTGGGCTACCAATCCGCTGACGCGAACATCGACGATGCGGCCGACAAGCTGGTTGCGGCCGCTAATGCGCTGGTAAGTGACCCGGCGTTCGCCCTCGTTGTGTCCCCGAGTCCGGTACAGCAGGCGGTCGATTTCCGTCTGCGGAATGCGGTAATGGCCGCCGGGCGTTTTGACGGCCCGGAGTTTGCGGCGGTAGATCCACTGCTTGATGGTGGGATAGCTGATCTGCAGTTGTACGGCGGCATCGCGCGGACGGAGCAGCGTCTCACGCGCTTCCGCACGGCTAGTCTTCTTTTCGACCATCGGGTTGCTCTCCTCTGGCGCGCGCGATTTGGTCCGGCAATCTCAGAAGGGAAAGCGGACGGAAAGCGTCGGCGCATGATTGTACTGGTGGAAGTGCGTGACCGCGATCTGTTCGCCCGCCCCCACGCTGAGGCCCAGACGCCTCCAGATGTGAAAACGTCCAACTACCAGACCGGGAGAAAGGAACACCTGTTTGTCTCCACTCAGGGTTCCGTTCGGCCAGAAGGTCGCATTGACTTCTACCTCGGGCCACAACCTGCGCAGCACGCGATACTGAAAGGCCGTATTGTACGCCACGGGAGTTCCGGTCTTCTGACGGCCTCCGGTAGGAATGGTCCAGCCGAGAGTGCTTTGGAAGTCGAAGTTACGGTATCCCTTGCCAAAGGCGATGGTCGGCGTGATTGTCGGATACGGTGTGGCGAAGCGGCCGTAGGGGATGCTTCCGGCGAGAAACGCAGTAAGGATGTAGTTGCCGCGCTCTTCGTTGGCGGCTGCGAAACGGTACTTCAAAGTCAGCGGAATATTGGCGAAACCGTCGGGCCCAGCGACCGGGACCTCGTAAGGGGGCAGGCCAAGGATGATCTCGGTATGCTCGGTGGGAATCAATTCCAAACCCTTACCGCCGAGGTAATTCAGGTTGTCGCCGTCGCGGGCCGGCGTCCATGTGATGTCGGCGCGAAATTCTTCTTCCAGGCGCGGCGTGGTGGTGAACAGCGGGGTGATCCAATGCGGCTGCTCCGCCTGAGTCTTGGTGACGCGGGGAAACCAGTTTCTAAAGTAGTCGCCGGAATCCTGCGCGCTTGTGCTGGAGAGCATGCAAGCGACCGTCGCCAAAGCAAGAACGGGAAAGGGAATACTTTTCAGTGACATTTTCATCAGAGATGTTTCGTTACTATATCAGATATATAATACGGATATTATTAATATGATAATACGATATTATGCGATACGGTTGAAAACGGGGATGGTTGGGGAGCGTTGGCCGAAAAACACTCTAACCGCGAAGATCGCGAAGGGGTTCGCGAAGGGCGCAAAGACAGGCGTGATTCGGGGAGCGTTCAACCTGTTTTCGTAGTTGACGCGGTAGCACCCTAGCGGTGCGGGTACAACTGCGGGCCTTCCCGCGGTAGAATCAGTGCGAACAAGCGCCATGCGCATCACGAGCCGCCGCGGAACCATCGCTTTCTTCCTCTGCCTAGGCATTGTCCTGGTGGCGCTGGCGGTTGCCCTGAACGTCGGCTGGATCATCCTCAACTGGCGGGAGGGGGTGCTGCTGTTTTTCGGCATTGTATTTTTCGCTCTGATCATTGCGGGGATGGTGGTCAATACCATTTTTCTGCTGCGCGAACTCCGCCGCAGTGAGCAGCACGACAGCTTTATCAATGCCGTTACCCATGAATTGAAGACGCCGGTAGCTTCGATCCGGCTGCACCTGGAAACCTTGCAGCGCCGCGATCTGCCAGAACACCAGAAGCAGGAGTTTTACCGGCTGATGCTGAGCGATACCGACCGGTTGACCGACACGGTGGAGCAGGTTCTCCGCGCCGGGAGGGCGGGAGACAAAAAGGCGGGACAGGAAAAGGCGGAAGTCGATTTCGGACAACTGGTGCGCGACTGCATGGACGCGACCCGCACGCGTCATCACCTGCAACCTGAGGCGCTGCGGTACGAGGAGGCAGCGAGCAACGGGAGCGGATTACGCGTGCGGGGCAGCGAGGAAGATTTGCGTACCGCTGTGTTCAATGTGCTGGACAACGCCGTCAAATACTCCGGGGAGAGCGTCGACGTGCGGGTAAGGCTGGAGACGCCGGACGAAAAACGCATCGTGCTCCGCGTCCAGGATCAGGGTGTGGGAATTCCTCCCGATGACGTAAAGCGCATCTTCAAACGCTTCTATCGGGTCACGCACCGTTCGCTGACGCACGTGAAAGGGACCGGACTGGGCTTGTTTATTGTGAAGGCGATCGCGCAAAAGCACGGAGGCAAGGTGTTTGCCGAGAGCGAGGGGGAAGGGCAGGGAACCACTATCGTTCTGGAACTGCCGAGGTGGGCGGCATGAGCCGGGTTCTTGTGGTCGAAGATGAAGCACATCTGGCGCAGGGATTGCGCTTCAACCTCGAAGCCGAAGGTTATGCGGCC
Organism: uncultured Acidobacteriaceae bacterium; assembly: GCA_963791515.1. Lineage (GTDB taxonomy): Bacteria > Acidobacteriota > Terriglobia > Terriglobales > Acidobacteriaceae > Sulfotelmatobacter. Next base: position 103,832 of record CAWBSS010000018.1, read on the forward strand.
GAGGTGGTCGGGGATGGGGAAGCGGCTACCGATCGTCTGCTGGAGAAGAAGGAAAACTTCGATGCGGTGGTACTCGACATCATGCTCCCCGGAAAAGACGGGTTCAGCGTGGTGTCGGAGTTGCGCGCCGCCCGCAATTACGTGCCGGTGCTCATGCTGACGGCGCGGGGACGTCCGGAAGACGTTCTGAAAGGCTTTGCCGCCGGGGCTGACGACTATCTCGCAAAGCCGTTTGATCTTTCGATTTTGCTGGCGCGGCTGCAGGGCTTGCTGCGGCGCAGCCAGTGGATTCGCGGAGGGCGGGCATCCGAAACGAGCGAGACGCGAGCTGATGCCAACAGGACCGGAGACTTCGGAACATTTTCATTTGGCGGGAAGACGATCGACTTTGGTGCGCTGGAACTGCAGTCCGGAGACAACACGATTCATCTGACAGTGATGGAGTCGGAACTCTTGCGGCACTTGGTGAGCAACGACGGCCGGATTGTGTCGCGCAAGCAGATTCTGGAAGAAGTGTGGGGACTGAAGGAAGACACCGACACGCGGGCTATCGACAATTTCGTGGTGCGGCTGCGGCGCTATATCGAAGAGGATCCGGCGAATCCGCGCCACTTGCTAACGGTGCGCGGTGTGGGGTATCGGTTCCTGGCTCGACCTGAAAAAGAGTGAAAGAAGTGAAGCGCAGAATTGCCGCGAGTGAGCTATGCGCGGCATAGCTCGGCGACCAGCGTTTCCCGTCGAAGGAGCGCGATTCCGTCAAGACGGCGCAGCACCAACAGGTACAGCGGGATTGAGATGGCTGCGAGCACAAGAAATAGCAGCGTGGCGATCCATAAATTCTTGTAGAGCCGCGCGATGGTGAAGGCCCCGACGCCCAAGCCCACGATCAGGATCTGTACGCCGAAGCTTGCCAGGACAGTTGTTTGCGAGACGTTCTGGCGGCCGAAGGTCGAAAAATCGCGCTTCTTGGGGGTATAGATCGAAAGCAGGTTGCCGGCGGCGAAGTTCAAGGGGGCAGCGAACAGAAGCCCAGCCAGAGTCGCAACCGTAACAGCCAGATGGGGGGCGCCATAAAGGTAGGACACTGCGATCCAGGCAAACAGGGTGTTCGCGACGAGGATGCTGGCGTGCGTCAAGTTTTTCGCCAGCACGATCTGGCGGAAATTTACCGGCGAAGCGTAGAAGAATTGAATGCCGGCGGCATCGCCGCCGAAGCTGTTGAAGACCAGGTTGGTCAGCACCAGGATCGCGTAGGCGGCAGCGCCCGGGAATGCCATGTCGGGCGTGCGGCTGAAGGAACTGGAGTGGCGAAGGGAATTCATCGGCCCCAGGCGAAAGATCAGCAGCATGAAGATAGGCATGATCAAGGTGAGCAGCATGGGGCCGCTGCGCGCCAGGTAGCGCATTTCCTTTTCGAACACCGCTGCGACCGATTGCGAAAATCCGGGCAGGTTCCATCCCACTTGCAGTCCTTGCACTTGAGCGACGGCGGGGCGGGCAGCCGCTTCGCTGAGGTTCTCGCCGCGAAACTGCGCGCGCAGCCGGAGGTGCAGCAGCGTTGCAATCGCCAGGGTCAGCGCTCCGAGCAAAAGCAGGAAAGCGAAGCCGAGCAGCAGCTGGGCATGGGAAGTTTGTGCGATGGCATTCGCGGCGAGGCCGGGCGGTAACACAAACTGGAGTTGTGTTCCGATCTCGACTGCTCGGCTGAGCTGGGGGTGCGGCCTTCTCCCGAGACGTCCCATTATTGGGCCAATTAATTGAAAGCTGAGCATCGCCACGATGAAGAGAACGCCCATGATTTCGCGGGTGCGGCGCTGCGCCAGCCAGCGCTCCAGCCAAGCGAAGACCGTCTGCATCAGAACGAGGTTGAAGAGTGCGAAGGTCAATAGGACCAGCAGCGCCCAAGGGAACAAGAAAGGGCGTGCGATGCTGACACCGAGTAGGATCCCAAGCACGCCCACAGTGCCGAGCGCGCTGGCGGGATCAAAAAATCCATAGGCCAGACGAATCAGAAAATAGGAGCGGTAGGTGAGAGGGAACCGCAGCAACTCAGCGGAGTCAGGATTGTTGGTGAAGGCGGTCGACATCACGGGAAAGAGTTGCCAGAAGAAAAAGATCGGCCACAACAGAATCGCCAGGTATGCGGCATTGTTTTGCGAGACAAAGTACCAGGCAAGTCCGGTTGCGACTGTGAAGCCGCCCAGTCCGCCGAGGGCGAAGGCCAGGGTGATAAAAATGCGCGAAGCCAGCTCCATTCTGCCGCGCTTGCTGCGCAGGCCATTGATGAACATGCGCCCGCGCAGGTCGGCGATGGCGATTAGCTGAGCTGAAACTTGTGGACGCGTCATTTCGTGTGGCGTCAATTCTCGCATATGTAAGTTAGAACGTGCACCGAGCACAAGGCATTGAAACTACGCTGTTTTTCCGGGAGCATCGCACGTGCCCGCGGTAGTCTCGCCTCCAAGCGGATTCCCTGCCCGTGGTTGAAGTCACGAATAGAGGTGGGGGCGCTCACGGTCATTCTGCGAGTTGCCGTAGAAGGTTAAGAGTGGTTCTGGAGGTAAATCAACATGATGGCATCCGAAGAAATTCCGCTATGGGACGCCGTTACGCATCCATTGGCGAGAGCACTGGAGTTTGCCTTCGGTTGTCACCATTCGAAGCTGAGCCGCGTCTTCACCATCGGTGGGCGCAGTTACAAGGTCTGCTGTGGTTGCGGCGCGAGCTTCGACTATTCGCTCCGAACGATGTCGATTATGCCTCGCCACAAGCTGTTGTCGGCTCTGAGACGCCTGCGCGCCCGCCGAAGAAATAGCCGAAGAAAGTTCCTGAGCCGCCCAGCCCGCTCTTCGTAGGCGGCATCCGCCAGAAAGGATCACTATCCCAACCACGAAAGCTCCAGTTCGGTGCGGCGCGTTCCGCCGACGATGCGCAGGAAGAGTTGTTCGAGCGTCAGTTTCTCGCCGGAGGCGGGAGCGGCATCGCCTGATGCGGCGGGCTTCTGGGCTTCCACGCCCGCGCGCAGTTCCTCGAGCGAGCCCTGAGCCACCAGGCGTCCTTGATGAATGATGGCGACATGGCTGCACAGGCGCTCCACGATTTCCAGGACGTGCGAGGTGAGGAAAATCGTGGCTCCGCGCGCAATCATGCCTTGCAGCATGGATTTCAGGGTACCAGCGGCGATCGCGTCCACGCCTTCAAACGGCTCATCGAGGAACAATACCTTGGGCCCATGAATCACGGCTGCGGCGAGAGCCAGTTTTTTCTGCATGCCGTGGGAATAGTCGGTGACGAGTTTCTTGTGCTGGTCGGCGAGTTGCATAAATTCGAGCAACTCGGCGGCGCGCTTGGCCGCGGTCGTGCGGTCGAGGCCGTACATTCGTCCAGCGAAACTGAGGAACTCGGCGCCGGTGAGGCGGCCGAATAACGCCATGCCTTCAGGCACAACGCCGATCTGGCGTTTGACTTCCACGGGATGAACGTTGAGATCAAGGCCGAGAATTTCGATCCTCCCGGAACTGGGCGCGAGCAACCCGGTGAGCATCTTGATGGTGGTGGACTTGCCCGCGCCATTGGGGCCGAGGAAGCCGAAGAATTGTCCGGGCGCGACGCGCAGGTCGACGCCGTCGACGGCAACGAGTTCTCCGAAACGGCGGGTGAGCCCCTGGGTAGAGATGGTGGGTGCGAGGTCCATCAAACTTCCGAATCTAGCACACCCACCGGATTCTGGCGCGGCTACTGCTTGTCCTTTGCGGGTGCGTCTTTTTTCTCCGGCTGCTTTTTCTGCATATCTTCGGTCCAAGGCGGAACGATGCCGACGACGCGGGCATAGGCGATCGACTGTCCGAGATGCTCGGCGGTGTGGCGAACGATGAAGAGCAGAATGCCGCGCTGCGTGTTCTTCCCGCCGAACCAATCCAGGCTCTTTTCGAGGTCGGCGTCGGGCATGGCCGTGATCGCTTTTTTGGCGTGTGCGAAGGAATCTTTGAGGGTAGCAATTATTTTTGCTTTGTCGGTGGTCGATTTTTCGAGCCCTTTCAGATCGAGTCCTGCGGGAGGAGGCGTGCCCACGAGTTTGTACAGGCTGTAGTTGGCCGCGCTGACGTGGAGGAAGACTTCGGCGAAAGAGCGCACGTCAGGTGCGGGGCGCCAAGCGTACTTCTCTGGGGGGATGGCCTCGGCGAGGCGCGTGAACTTGTCTTCTTGAATGGTGACTTCCGCCAGTACTTCGGAGCGGTATCCGGTGACGCCGGGAGTGCCGTCTTTATAGGGATTTGCTTGGGCTGCGACGCGAACTGCGCCAGCCGTGAGCAGGAATAAGCAGAATGCCGAGAGCATGCGGTTCATCGAGGAGTCTCCTTTGTGAGCCCCGCCATTCTAGTGAGTTCGATAAGGGTGTCTAGAACAAAATCAACCTGCCAACGCGGCCCGTGGGGATTTGGGTCGGCTCATCGGAAGCGGGTTGTGCGCCAGAGTGCGATTCCGCAGGTTGCCAGCAGGGCGAGCATCGCGACCGTAAGTGCAACCGCCCAACTTAAAGCAATCTCCACGTGGGGAAGCCTTGCCATGACGGCAAGCACCGCGAATATACTCGTAGCACCGAGAATGAGCAGCCAATCCAGGAATGTTCTGGTGCTTGGATTGGCAGCGGACTGTCGGCCCAGCACCCTTCCTCCCTGCATTTCTCGGCCTTCCATGCCGGCGCGAACATATTCGTCTTCGACGTTGTAGCGCTCGCCTTCGCGCTGGGCGGCGTCCCGCCATGAGGAGTGCTCGCGCTCGGTTGCCGACGACAAGGCAATCGCGACTGCGCCCACAGCCATCAAAAGCGATCCTCCGACCACTTGTTCGTAGACCGTTTGGCTTCCACCTCGCAGTTCGTGAAAAACCAGAATGCCCCACAGCAGTCCCCAGAGTTGATTGGTGTTGGAGAGAGGAATGCCGCGGCTGATGCCGACGTATTTCGTGGCGTATTGCTGGAATAAATCTCCGATGACCCAGACGAAGCCGCCCAGCATCAGCCAGAACAGAACCGTGCGCGCGCCGACCAGTTCATGCCACAGCGGCATCGCGCCGCGATAGGCCACGGCCAGCACCGTCATGGTGGCGAGTTCTCCGACAGTGAAAAATGTAATGAAGGAGAGGGGATTCATCCCCGTGAGATAGGCCTTTCGGTAGGGAATGTACATCGTTCCCCAGAGGATGCCGGCGCCAAGGGCGGCGAAGATACCCAGTGCGGCCTTGCCCGGTGCTGCCTGATGCGAAGAGGCAATCGCCAGCAGCGTGGCTCCTGCAAACATGCAAACGGCGCCGCCTAAAACACCCAGCCAGCGCTTCCATCCGGCGTAGTGCAACTCATTGAAGAGCAGGAAGCCCCAGACGATGCCGAGCAGGCTGTTGGTGTTCCACAGGGGAAACGCGATGCTGAGGCCGACATTGCGAATGGCGTAAATCGTTAGCGTGTTGGCGACGGCCCACATGCATCCGGCGAGCACGGCCCATACGACCAGATGCGGCGCCTGGCGAACGTCGTTGCGAACGTGGGATGTGCCACGAACGAATGCGGGGACGCTCCAACGGGCGAGGAAAACTCCGAAGACCATGATGAGGGAGGCAGTGATGGGAGAGACGTCTGGGTTGATGAGCTTGATGGGAGCTTCGGCGCCGCCGAGCCACGCTCCGGCGGCGAAACCGCAGAAGATGCCCAGTGCTTGCAAACTGCGCAGGCGTGTTGCGTGCATTGGAGTCTGAGCAGGGGGTGCGGCTTGCGCGGAGCCAGGCGGTGAGTTCAACGGAGCTTCTCCAGAAGGAAGAGGCCGCCGAGGAGGACGGTGAGGGGAATCCAGAAGTGGACGTCGGTGGCGATGGCACGCAAGAGGTTGAGCGGAACTGCGCGGTCGGTTGGATTCGGCAATGCTTCAACCTCCAGAATTCACTTCTTGAATCTGGTGTGCCATCTTAGGGACGGATGAGCCGGGAGTCAACGCGGACCGTTGGAGTGATGCGTTAATGGGACTTGATCACAGTTGTGGCGACTCTGCGACGGTTGACCGTCGGCGTTTGTGACTCTTGGCGGACCGCACACCAAGTGTGACCCACGTCACTGACATGTCTTGCTCATCCGCGCAGCATGAATTCGTCCCGAAAAGGATTCGCATCCCCGAGACAAGTTCCCGTTGTTGAGGCGAGGCATCGTTTAGGTGAGGGGACTGTCGATGGCCAGCCAAGCGTCGAGTCAGGATTTACGCATCGGCCTTGAATTGGGCCACTACCGGCTGATTGAGAAGATCGGCGGGGGTGGGATGGGAGTCGTCTACAAAGCGGAAGACACCCAACTCCACCGTTTTGTCGCGCTGAAGTTCCTGCCTGACGATGCTGCCCGCGAGGCCCAGGCTTTGGCGCGCTTCCAGCGCGAGGCGCAGGCCGCTTCTGCACTGAACCATCCCAACATCTGCACCATCCACGAGATCGGTGAGCAAGAGGGACGATTCTTCATTGTGATGGAGTTCCTCGAAGGTCAGACACTCAAACAGTTGATCAAAGGACGGCCGGTCGAACAGGAGCAGCTGTTGTTGATCGGCGTCGAGGTGACCGATGCCCTCGATGTCGCACACGCGCAGGGAATTGTTCATCGGGATATAAAGCCGGCCAATATCTTCTTTACGAAGCGCAGGCACGCCAAGATTCTGGATTTCGGATTGGCCAAGCTCCACGTCAACGCCGATCAGAAAGAGGTGGCCGCGGTCGCGCCGTCCACTGCCACGTTGAGCGACGAGTTGCTGACAAGCCCGGGAAGCGCGGTTGGAACCGTCGCCTACATGTCGCCAGAGCAGGCGCTGGGCAGAGAACTTGATGCACGCACCGACCTGTTTTCGTTTGGCGCCGTGCTGTATGAGATGGCGACGGGAACGCTTCCCTTTCGCGGTGACACGTCAGCGGCTCTGTTCGATGCCATCCTCAACAAAACGCCGACCTCTCCCGTGCGACTGAACCCCGAACTCCCGGCAGAACTGGAACGGTTGATTAACAAGTGTCTGGAAAAAGACCGGGAATTGCGCTACCAGCACGCGGCCGACATTCGCACCGACCTGAAGCGACTGCAACGAGATTCGGAATCGGGCAGGACGCTACCAGCGGCGGTCGCAGGTGACGGGCCGAAAAAGTCAGCACCCTGGCTGAGATGGAGCGCAATCTCGCTTCTTATCGCCGGTGCCATGTTTGGACTTTGGCTGCGTTCGCCGCTTCCGTCCCCCAGGATACTGGGATCGAAACAGATCACGAGTGATGGGCTTCCCAAGGTCACGCTGGTTACGGATGGGAATCGTATCTACTTCACAGAGTTTTCGGCTCGCCGTTATTTGGTAGCTCAGGTGTCAAGTGGAGGAGGCGAGGCTGCTGTTGTCGAGACCCCCTTTCCTCTCCCCGCCGTGTCTGACGTCAGATCGGAACCGTCTGAGCTACTGGTTTATCAAGGATCACCGACGCCTGAGCCCGACGGCTTCCATTGGTCAGTGCCGGTCCCAGCCGGATCGCCGCGCCGGCTGAGCGATGTATTTGGGCACGATGCCGTCTGGACACCGAACGGAAAGTTGATGTTCGCAAAGGGAAAGGATCTGTACCTCGCGGAGCATGATGGCAGCAACCCGCGAAAGTTTGCTGCCGCACCAGACATGCCAACCAGCATCAGTTTCTCCCCGGATGGAACCCGGTTCAGGTTCACAGTGAACGGGAACAATACTTCGGCAATCTGGGAAGCCCGCGCTGATGGCAGCGACATGCATCCTTTGTTTGCGGGCTGGAACAACCCTCCTGCCGAATGCTGCGGCAAGTGGACACCCAACGGCGATTATTACGTTTTTCAAAGCACCCGGGACGGAACCAACATCTGGATTGTGGCGGAACGCTCTGCCTGGTGGAGGAAGACCTCGCATGAGCCAGTTCAGCTCACGGTGGGACCGCTGCAGTTTTCCAACCCGGTGCCCAGTAGAGACGGCAAGAAGTTGTTTGTAATCGGCGTACAACAGCGTGCCGAATTGCTGCGCTATGACGCGAAATCCGGCGATTTCGTTCCCTATCTCGGCGGCATTTCGGGGGGCGATGCTGACTTCTCTCGGGATGGCCAATGGGTGACTTATGTCAGCTATCCAGAGGGTACGCTCTGGCGCAGTCGGTTGGACGGCAGCGCCCGACTGCAGCTTACTGCTTCTCCTTTGGCGGCGGCCTTGCCTCACTGGTCCCCCGACGGCCAACAAATTGCTTTCTCAGGCGCGACGATTGGCAAGCAGTGGAAGCTATTTCTGGTCTCCAAGGATGGCGGCAGCCCGCAACGCGTAACACTGGATGCGGATGGAATTCTGGAAACGGATCCGACTTGGTCGCAGGATGGTAACACTCTTGCTTTTGGACATTACGACGGACGTCCCGAGCAGACATTTATCGAGCTGTTCAATCTCAAGACCCGTCAGATTTCGGAGTTGCCGGGTTCCCGTGCAATTTTCGGGCCCCGCTGGTCACCGGATGGTCGTCACATCACTGCAATTTCTCATGACAATTCCAAGTTGATGCTCTTCGATGTTCAGGAACAAAAATGGCGGCAGCTGACGGCCAACCCATTTCTAGGTTACCTGGCTTGGTCTCGAGACAGCGCCTATGTATATTTCGATACGCTCATGAGCGGCGATGATGGACTCTTTCGCCTGCGAATCAGGGACTCGAACGTGGCAAGGCTCGCTGACCTGAAGAATATCCAGCGGTTCCCAAGTCCGTTTGGGCTTGGGTCCTGGACTGGCTTGGGGCCGGGCGACATCCCTTTGCTCCTTCGCGACATTAGCACTCAGGAGATTTACGCACTCGACCTGCAGCTTCCGTAAAGCGACCACTCCCGTTTTGGTTGAATAGCAGCCGCGAACGGGCGATAGCGCTCATGATTCCCCGCGACGACGGCGGGACGCCGGCGCTACTAAACAAAACGCCCCGGCTTTTGACCGGGGCGCGGGCAGAACTGCGTGCAGTTTAGAAGAGATTCCACAGGAACTGGTTGTAGACCTCGTGGTGGAACTGGACTTCCTGCGCTTTGATGAAGGTTCCGAGGGCGCGCGGACAGCGGTCCGCGGAGGCCTGCTTCAGGTCGGCGTAACGTCCCTTGACGTCCTCTCCGAGCAGGGTTGAGGTCCACTCAGCCTTGCGAAAGTTCGCGAGGGCATCGTAGATGTTGTCGGGCAAGTAGCGCTCGGCCTGGCGAAGATTCTTGATCTTCGCGGTCTCGCCGTCGAGGCCGGTCTTGAAGATTGAGTGCATCACCAGGTAGGGATTTGCGTCAGGGGCGACGGAGCGAACTTCCACGCGCATACTTTTTTCGTTGCCGATGGGAATGCGGATCATGGAGCCGCGGTCAACCGCCGACGCCTTGATCTGGTTGGGCGCCTCGAAGTGCGGATCGAGGCGGCGATAGGCATTCACGCTGGGATTCAGCAGCAGGCAGATGTCGTTGCCGTGGGTGAGGATGCGATCGACAAAGGCCCATCCTAGCTTGCTGAGCTTTTCTTCACCCTTCGCGTCCCAGAACAGGTTCTTGCCGTTTTCGCTGATGGAAACGTTGGTGTGCATGCCGCTGCCGTTGACGCCGATGACTGGCTTGGGCAGGAAGGATGCGGTGAGTCCCATGTTGGTGGCGACCTGGCGGCAAATCAGTTTGTAGAGTTGGATCTGGTCGGCGGCGGCCACGACTTCGCCATAGCCGTAGTTGATTTCAAATTGCGAGGGTGCAACTTCGGGATGGTCTTTCTCGTTCTGGAATCCCATCGCGCGCTGCACTTCCGCAGTGGTGTCGATGAATGTGCGCAGCGGGTCGCCGGGCAGGGAATGATAGTATCCGCCGGTGTTGACGTACTCGAATTTGCTGGTTTCGTGATAATGACGCTCGGCGTCCGGGCCTTTGAAGAGGAATCCTTCAATTTCATTGGCGGCGTTGAGGGTGTAGCCTTTTTTCTTGTGAAGATCGTCGGCATATCCCTTGAGCACGCCGCGAATGTCACCGGCGTAGGATGTGCCGCCTTTGTCGATGACCTCGCCGAAGACCAGCACCTTGCCGGACCCGAAGACATCCGAGGGAGCCCAGTAGAAGGCGCCCCAATCGATCCCAAGGCGGAGATCGCTTTCGCGCTGGGCGGTGAAGCCGCGGATCGACGAGCCGTCGAAGGTAAGGTTGTCCCAACTCTTGAGCAAGAATTTCTTGTCGTAGTCGAGCATGTGCAACCGGCCTTCGAGATCGCTGAAGAGCACGGTCACAGCTTTGATCCGCTTCTCGTCGGTCAGGTACTTGAGGCGATCCTCCTGGACCTTGTGAGATGCGACGCGGCTCCTGCGCTGCTCCTTCGCCTTCAGGTTGAGTTCTTCCAGTTCATCGTATGAGAGTGCCAGGAAATTGCGCAGTTCGTTGGGCATGGATGTCCTTCAGTCTCCTTTGGTATAGAAACTATGATCTTGGCAAAACCACATCACGGATACAGGGAAGTTGAAATGGCTGGTTTCAACATGCTGATTTGGAACACGAAGGATAGCGCGGGAGCAGGGAACCCGCCAATTGAAAAAGCTGATGAGAAGCATAAAAGAGATTTATTCGCGGTCAATCCTGGGGTCGCTGCGGAGAGACCGATGGTTCGCCAACAGCCTACTGAATTTCCAGAGAAATTACGTCAGTCTCGCCCGTCTCGCGCAGGCGATAGTTCACCGCGACCTTCTGGTTGCTCCACGAGCAGGAGAATTGATCGGCCCCAATCAGAATCAGATGACTCCTGTCCGCAATCTTGAGGTTCAGAGTCTTGGATCCGGAAACAATCGTTAGCACGGCGGATGGCTCTACAGAGCAGTCCACACCGCTCAACTTGCCGAGCAGGAAGGTTGGCGCACCCCACTTTATTGCTACCTTCGTCAAAGAGGACGAAGGTGGTGCAGCGACGTCCGGTGGATTGGCCGCGCTTGTTGCGCCGTCTCTCCGCACCAGAGCGAGACCTGAGGTGCTGGACTGGGTCGTGTGTTGGAACTGCCGCATACTCGTCAAAGCCCTGGCGACACGCGAAGCCAGTTCAGGATTCCCAGTGTTTTCCAGAGACTGCAGAACAGAGATCGCCTGATCGGGCTGCCGATTTGCCAGATAAATATTGGCTAGATTGAAAACATAGTTTTCGTTGCGCGGGTCGATATCGAGCGCCTTCCGCATGCTGGCGAGTGCCTTTGCGGAATCGCCCGACGTGCTTTGCGCGAATGCAAGCAGCGCATAGGAGTCGGCAAAATTCGGGTCTAGGGCAATCGAGGTTTCCAGTTCCCGGGTCAGGGAGAGGATGTCAGCCCGGTTGCTGAAGCCGCTTTCGCGGGCCATCAGGAGCGCGTTGTAGTAGTGCACTCTCGGATCTTGGGAGTCTAGCTGCGAGGCGCGCTTGAAGTATCCCGCGGCTTGGCTGAAGTCTTGCTTCTGCAGATAGGCATAGCCGAGGCCACGACACGCCGGGGCACTGTTGGGATCGGACTTTAGAATCTCCTGGAACTCGGCGACTGCCCTGTCTTGGGTAGTCGCGCGAATGCAAATGGATGTCCGCCAGCACCGCATTGGCATCTGTGGCGTTCAAGGGACGGGATGTGTAACTACTGGCGGCAATGTTGGCTGGAGCGGGAATGGGATAATACTTGTACTGCCCTTCCCGCACATAGTTTTGCAGCGCCTTGTCGAACTGCGGGGCACTTATCCCGAAGGCTTGTTGGATCGCTTCTTCAACCCCAACGTGTTTATTTATTTTCAAGTCAAAGTAGACGGCGACCTTAGGGAGTAGTTGATAGTCGTAGATATAGTGCACCAACATTCCCGACTCAGCGTAGAACACGGTTCGACGGTTCCCGGTCTCGTTATATGTCTCCGAGTACTGCCGGACCAGCATAAGATCGGCGATCCTCATCGTGCCGACTTGGTTCAGAATCAGATACTCGTCTCGCGGAATCTTTCCGACGCGCGCTTCTTTGCCGTCAACTTCAATGCTGGAGAAGTATTCGGCGAAGCCCTCCTCGAACCAGGGATCGGTCTGAGCCTGTAGGTTACCGTTCATGAGTTGGTGGGCGTATTCATGAAATACAACGGCCCACGGATTTTCCGCCGACATGTCGAGCATGATGAAACTGCGATCACTGCCGCCCTGAAACAGTCCTGCAACCTGGGTAGGCTTGCCATTCCATAACGGTGCTACCTGACGCATCTCCTTGGTATTGCGAAAAGCCACGATCTGCAGCGGGACGGGCAAGGTAACCTTCACCTTGGTCATCAGGTCGCCGAAAACTGCGCGCATTTGTTCGAAGCGCATCGCGACTTCGCGTCCCCGCTTTTCTCCTGCGTCAGTGGCTACCGAGAAGTTGGGAGAGCGGACTTCCACCCATTGCGGTTCTCCGGCGAACACCGTGGACCTGACAAAGAGAAGCGGAGCGATCAGGAAGACAAACATACAGCAGAGAGTGGGACGCAAGAAACCAGGGCGAGCACACATTGGCCAGATCTCCGGTTTGTTGCCGATATCCTACACCACGGGCGATTCGGGGCCCGCTCAACGCCAAAGATCCCCGAGGCCAGCATGCGCAGGATCACACTCAGGCTATCAGGATGGAGGTGACTGGAACTTGGGATCAAAGCTTCGAAGGCGCAAGGGAGGCCACCATCCAGTCGTTCATGGGATTGAGTGCCCCACAATCCAGGCACTTCGTCTTAGCAAATTGCGCCCTGCAGTGTGGGCAAACGGCTCCTGATTGGAACGTGTCGAAGGGCTGCCCGCACTGGCCACACTTCCAGTACTCCCCAACCGGGGGCGCGGTCTTGCAGTTGGGGCAGGCAAAGCCATCCCTGCGGGGCACCTTTGCAAAACGTAACAGCGCTTGGGCGTGTTTCAGGCCGCCCCAGCAATTCATCAGCATGAAGACGGCGATCGCTCCCAACCATACGTCTTGTCTCCAGACAGCGAGACCGATGAAGCCGGCGACCCCTGTCAGGCCAAGTATTGTGGCTACCATCAAGCTGCGAGCGCGTCCCAGCACAAACCAGAGCAGAGAGCGAAGGATCTGGCCACCATCCAAGGGATAGATGGGCAGGATATTGAAAACCAACAGGCCCACGTTAATCCAGAAGACAGTATGCAGCAGGGTGTAGAGATCGGGCGCAGTTGCCGGCATTCCCACCGATTGGCTGACAGTGACCGCTAAGAACAAAACCGGAATGAGCACCACATTGACCAGCGGTCCCGCTGCAATGCTCCAGAGTGTGGCGCCGGGCCGTGGTGGCGGGTCCACATATGCCACGCCGCCGAGGGGCCAGAGCACGATCCGGTCCGCCCTTCCGCCAACTTGACGGCAAGCCAGGGCGTGTCCGAACTCATGAATCATCACAATCAAAAACAGGGCCAGGTACTCCAGCACGTTCCAGGGAACAGAGGAATAGCTTCCCTTTCGCGTCTGGATTTCATATGCGGCCACCACAAACCAGGACCAATGAAGGAACACATCAATCCCCCTGAAACGAAACAAGCGGATCGACCCTGGGCTTGCGCTAGCCATGTGGGCAGTCTACTTCATAATCTGGGAGGCGTAGTTGTGAAGTGCTCCCGGAGGTGGTTTGACTGCTGGGAGGAGCGGTTGCGCTACTGGCGGTGGGCGGAAGCGCCGGCGGCCAACTCACGCAGGGTCGTGAGGAAGCCCGCAGCGGTGCGCGGATCATAGAGCGCGTCGAGAGAGATCGTGGCGGAGAATTGCGGAGACTCGGGACGGAATCGAACCTGCAGCACGTCCTGTTGGCGCACCGTCATCAGAGTATTGAGTTCGGGAGTGGAATCCTGCTTCCAGTGGGTGCGGGTGGTGAGGACCAAGGGGCCGGGTTCGTAGACGTCCCACTGACGCTCGTCGCGGCGGATGGCAGTCACTCCGCGGCTGTGAGCGCACCAGCGATGGCGCACGACTTCGAGATGGAAGTTGGGAGAGCCACCCAGGTCCGCCTCGAAGGTCAGGGTCTCTTTTTGTTTGTGCCAGCAACTCAGCAACCAATGGACCGGCAAAGCGCGCGGCCGGAACTTCATGGTGACGTGAGCGTTTTCGAAGTTGCGGGAAGGAAACTGAAGGCGGGCATGGAGACGGTGGCTGTTCAGCCAGCGCCAGTCGAGAATGCGTCCTTTGCCGGAGCAGGCTGTCTGTACCCAGCGCAGCGCCTCGGTTCCTTTGCGACGATTGTAGGCGGCAAACAGGAAGTACCACACCCCCAGAGCCGCAACCGCGCCGACGACGTCGATGACTAGAAGGCGTCCCACCGCGTCTTCACCCAGTCCTCTGATGCCGATGGTACGTCCGAGGTTGCGACCCGGGCAAGAGGACAATGGACCTCAGCCACATTTTTTTTGAGATTGCCCCTGGGTAGGCTGTGGAAAACCAAGCCCGTACGGTTAGGTCCGCGGATTCGCCCGCTACAATGTCGGCGTGGCCTTCGTCATCCGCGACTTCAAGCCCGAAGACTTCGAAACGCTCTGGCGGATGGACCAGGAATGCTTCCCGCCGGGAATTTCGTATTCGAAGCAGGAACTCAAGACCTATATACGCGGGCGAGGATCGTTCACACTGGTCGCCACGGACGCCGACGAAAGCAAAGTTGCAGGCTTCATCGTGGTGCACAATGGCCCGACCGGACATGTCATCACCATTGACGTAGTTGGGAGGGAACGCCGCTCGGGAGTTGGATCGTTGCTGCTGCGGGCTGCGGAAGATCGCTTGCGTGCCGAGGGATCATGCGCCGTGGGACTGGAAACCGCGGTGGACAACCTCGGGGCCTTGTCGTTCTACAAGCGGCACGGCTACCACGTGATCAGGACCTGGCCGCGCTACTATTCCAACGGCGTGGACGCGCTGGTGATGAAGAAAGACCTGGCCTGACAAGCCACACGTAGCATTTGCGCTGACATGCCTTCTGCAGATAACTTGCCTATCAGGAAAGACGACATGAAGGTTGCGATTCAAGGGGAGCTCGGGTCATTCAGTCACGAAGCAGCGGAACGGATGCTGCCGCGATGTACGGTTGTGCCTTGCGCGCGGTCGGCGGAGGTCTTCGATCGCGTTGAGCGTGGATCGGTGGCTGCTGCGGTCATTCCGATCGAGAACACGCTGGCCGGAACTGTGGCGGAGCATGCCGATCTCATGCTGACGCGGGAGGTCTTTATTCAAGGCGAATATCTGCTGCGCATCGTGCACAACGTGATCGCCATGCCTGGGGTGCAGCTGCGGTCGCTACGGCGCGTGTTGTCGCATCCAGTGGCGCTCGATCAGTGTCGCGATTTTTTCCGCCGGCATCCGAAGATCGAGGCGGTCCCCTTCTATGACACTGCGGGCAGCGTGAAGCACGTGATTGCCAACCAGTTGAAAGATGCCGCGGGAATTGCCGGACGTCAGGCCGCGCGCGAATACTCTGGAAGCATTGTTCAGTCGAGCGTGGAAGACGACAAGCGCAACTTCACTCGCTTCTTTTTGATTCGCAATCTCGGCCGGGTCGCTGGAAAGAAGACAATTGCGGACTATCATCGCCTGATTCCTCGGGGCGCGAACAAGACCTCGATCGTGTTCCAGGTCAAGAACGTGCCGGGCGCGCTCTTCAAGTCACTCAGCGTGTTTGCCCTGCGGGATATCAGCTTGAGCAAGATCGAATCCCGGCCGATGCGGGGGCGGCCGTGGGAGTATGTTTTCTACGTGGACTTCTTGCGCGGCGACGACGAGCCGGCGCGCAACGCGCTGCGACATCTGGGCGAAGTTGCCGAGTTTGTGAAAGTGCTGGGGATTTATCCGGCCGTTTGAATTGGGTGAACCTTTTCCGCGGCGTTCACGTCAAAGACCTCAGCATTTTCCGACTCAGCGTCTGCGACCAAGGGGAGACTCATGCCCGAATCGCTCTCGACCCGCCGGGACTTTCTTCGCAGTACCTCGGTTGCCGGGGCCAGCCTGCTACTCCCAGTCATGGCTGTCGCCCAGCAGAAGGCTGCTCCGGAGAAGCAGAAGGATGAGGACGGGGACAAGTAAGGAGAGGACATCTCCCCTGCCGAAGACCTGATGCGCGAGCACGGTCTGCTCAACCGGCTCCTGCTCATTTATGACGAACACTTGCGAATGCTGGCGGCGAAGCGTTCCTTTGACGGGTCCCTCCTGGTAAGTGCCGCCGACATCATTCGCCACTTTGTGGAGGAGTACCACGAGAACTGGAAGAAGATTTTCTCTTTCCGCGATTTCGCAAGGCGGGAAAGTTGGTCAGACTGGTTGACACCCTGCAAATCCAGCATAAGGCGGGGCGCGAGTTGACGGCCAAAATCAGAGAACTGGCCGGGACAGCCACGCTCAAGTACGTGTCGGACGGCGAGAAACTGGCCGACGCCCTGGACGCCTTTCTGCGCATGTATCGTCCGCACGAAGCTCGCGAAGATACCGTTCTTTTTTCCGCCTTCCGCAAAATCGTCTCTCCACACGAATATGAGGTGCTGGGGGATGACTTCGAAAAGAAGGAAGACGAATTGTTCGGCGAAGAAGGCTTCTTCAGAGTGGTCGATCAGGTCGCCGGGCTCGAAAAGAAGCTGGGCATCTACGAACTGGCGCAGTTCATGCCAGAATGAAACTCGCGGGTCCGCCGTCACACATTCCTGTGATCCTGCACACATTCGGACGGAATGCGCTCTCCTAGACTGGTCTTGGTGACCGTAGGATGCTGTCCTCTGGCACTACAGAATTAATCTGAAGGAGGTTTTATGCATTTCTTGAAAGTCCTGGGTATTTCCATGTGCGTGCTGGCGCTCGGAGCGATGGCCATGGCTGGAACAAACAATATGGGAATCCGCGATGTGAGCCACGTCACGTTCGTTGCTCCAATGCGGGTGGGAACAGTCGTGCTACCGGCCGGAGACTATGTCGTACGCCACACCATGGAAGGGCAGGAGCACATCATGGTGTTTCAGCGTGTCCATAGCAAAGATGAGTTCAAAGTGAAATGCACGCTCGTTCCGCTCCCGCAGAAGGCGGAGAAGAACCAGACCATTTACGAGTTAAGTGCAGGAAACGAGAGAGTGCTCCAAGAGTTGGTGTTCCGGGGCGATACCGCCAAACACGTTTTCTAGAGTTCCGATCGTCGACGCCGACGGGATCTGAGTGGATGCAGCCCGCGCTATGGGCAGGAGTGACGCTGGCGGCTGAGATGTTGACGCGACTGGTCCCATCCGTCCGAAGCGACTCGTAGCCCCTGGGGCATTTCTTGGCGTCCGGCGTCAAGGATTGGGAACCGCGGGGTAGTGTCTTAATCAAAGGCAGCAACACAGTATTAAGACACTACCGGACCCCGGATCCAAGAAATTCGTGAGCCAAAGAGGTCAGGAAGGTGTGCCTTTCGTTTCCTCTTCCAAATTTAGCTCTTGGCAGTGACGGCCCCTCCGGGTTAGCCTCTGCACCTTAGGCACGTTCTCCACAAGTTCGTAATGAAATAGAATTCATATCTTGCGGGAATCCTCCGGGCTCCTGAAACCTTTCCCGGAGGAGTATCATCTAAACTTGAGCGAGTTACACTCAAGGAGATATATGAGCCAGCAGCCGCCCGTCGAGCGCACTCCTAAGAATAAGGAAATAAACGATCAAAAGGCTCTACCGGTGCTCCCGGTGCGGGACACCGTACTGTTCCCGCATGCAGTTCTCCCCCTGACCGTGGGGCGCGAAAGCTCCGTCCAACTCATTAATTCTTTGGGAGAAGACAAGACCATCATTGTGGTAGCCCAACGCGAAGCCCGGGTAGATTCTCCTCAGCCTACCGACCTCTATACGGTGGGGACTTCCGCCGTGGTGCATAAAGTAGTCAAGATGCCGAACCAGAGCTTGTTCGTTTTTGCGGAAGGTTTAGAACGGGTTCGTCTGGGCGAGTTCACGCAGTTGGCGCCGTTCATGAACGCGCACTATTCCGCGTTGCCCGAAGGCACTGCGCCGATTGTGACCTCGGAGATCGAAGCGCTGCAGCGCAATGTGCTGACGTTGTTCCAGCAGATCGTCGCCGGTTCACCCACGCTATCGGATGAACTCTCGACCGTGGCCATGAACATCGACGAACCCGGCCGCCTGGTGGACTTCATTGCATCATCGTTGCCGTCGTTATCGACGCCCGACAAACAGGACACGCTGGAGACTCTCGACATCCACGTGCGCCTGGAAAAAATCAACCAGCACCTGGCCAAGGAACTCGAAGTCCAGCAACTGCGCAACAAGATTCAAAGCGAAGTGCAGGACCGGGTGCAGCAGACGCAGCGCGAGTATTACCTGCGCGAGCAGATGAAAGCCATTCAGAAAGAACTGGGCGAGCAGGACGAAGGCCAGCGCGATGTCGAGGACCTGAAGAAGAAAATCGAAGAAGCGGGCATGCCCGACGAAGTCAAGAAGGAAGCGCTCAAGGAATTGGGGCGCCTGTCGCGTATGTCGCCGATGGCGGCCGATTATTCGCTCACGCGCAACTACATTGAATGGCTGGCGGTGTTGCCATGGGCGAAAACCTCCGGACAGGAAATTGAGATACCCAAGGCGAAAGAAATTCTGGACGCGGATCACTACGATCTGGAGAAAGTCAAAGACCGGATTCTGGACTATCTGTCCGTCCGCCGCTTGAAGCCGAATATGAAAGGGCCGATCCTGTGCTTTGTCGGACCTCCGGGCGTGGGGAAAACGTCGCTCGGCAAGTCAATTGCGCGCGCGTTAGGGCGCAAGTTCGTGCGGCTTTCGCTGGGTGGGGTGCACGACGAGGCGGAAATTCGCGGGCATCGCCGGACCTATATCGGAGCGCTGCCCGGCCAGATCATCCAGGGCATTCGCCGCGCGGAGACGAAAGATCCCGTCTTCATGCTCGACGAAATCGACAAGGTGGGCCGCGATTTCCGCGGCGATCCGGCTTCGGCGCTGCTGGAAGCGCTCGATCCGGAACAGAACTCGTCGTTCCGCGACAATTATCTTGATGTCACGTTCGACTTGTCGAAGGTGCTGTTCATCACGACCGCCAACATGCTCGACCCGATTGCCGAGCCGTTGCGCGATCGCATGGAGATCATCGAACTACAGGGCTACACGGAAGAAGAAAAAGTTCACATCGCGTTCCGGTACCTGGTCCCGCGGCAGATTGATGAGAACGGCATCACGGCGGAGCAGATCGAATTTCCGGAAGAAGGAGTGCGCTATGTGATTCGCCACTATACACGCGAGGCGGGCGTGCGCAGCCTGGAACGCACCATCGGCACGATCTGCCGCAAACAGGCGCGGCGATTGGCCGAGGGCAAGACCGATAAGCTCATCGTCTCCAAGGAAGTCATTCAAGAGTTTCTCGGGGGCATCAAGATTCGCAGCGAAGGAGAAATTGCCGAACGAACCGAACGGCCGGGGGTGGCCGTGGGCTTGGCGTGGACTCCGTCGGGCGGCGATGTACTGTTCGTCGAAGCCAATGCGATGAAGGGCAAGGGCGGATTTACCATGACCGGACAGATTGGCCAGGTCATGCAGGAATCCATGCAGGCGGCGCTGACATGGGTACGGTCTAATGCGGAGCGGCTGGGGGTTGTGGAAGATTTCTTCGCCAACCACGACTTACATATCCATGTACCGGCTGGGGCGATCCCGAAAGATGGACCATCGGCCGGAGTGACCATGGCCACGGCCCTGGTGTCGCTGCTGACCAAGCATCGCATCACGCCGCTGCTCGCCATGACGGGCGAAATCACGCTAAGTGGGAATGTTCTTCCCGTCGGCGGGATTAAAGAAAAAGTGCTCGCCGCAAAGCGTGCCGGTGTGCGCGACGTGATTCTACCTGCGGAGAATAAAATGAACGTCGAGGAGGATCTCTCGCCAGAACAACTGGAGAACCTTACGGTGCATTACGTGAAGACCATCGACGAGGCCCTGCGGGTCTCGCTGCCTGAGGTGGCGGAGGGTCCTGCCGCGAAGATACTCTCTACGCCGCCGAAGGATCCCAAACAGGATTACAAGCCCACGCAGCCAGTGAAAGAACCGGAAGCTGTTCACGATAGAGTATTGACACAAGCCTGAAGGCGTTAAAGCTCAATGGCCAGCCTCACCCGAGGCTGGCCATTTTCTTGTACAACGATCTTCGAGCGCGCTACGGCAAACTAACGCGAGGCAACTCGGGTAAACTGAATGCCTGATGCGAGTGCGAGTTCTCTTTTTCGGTATTTTGAAGGAGATGATCGGGAAGTCGGCGGACCTGATCGATCTTCCGGACGGCGCTTCGGTCCGCGATGTGCTCGCACGTTATGAATCGCAGATTCCACGCCTCAAGGAATCGCTGCCGTCGGTTGCCTTGGCGGTGAATCAACAATATGCCGGGCCCGATACGCCATTGAGGCCGAACGACGAGGTTGCCATGCTGCCGCCAGTGAGCGGTGGAGCGCCAGAAGCGGCGCGCGGGCGCTACGCTTTGATCGTCCGCGAGACCATTGCAACGCAGCGAACTGTTGCGGGCCTCAAGTGCGGAGAAGATGGCGCCGCGCTTGTCTTTGAGGGCGTGGTCCGCAACCAGACGCGCGGCCGCAAGACCCTCTATCTCGACTACGAAGCCTACGAGAAGATGGCACTGCAGCAGATGGAGTCGTTGGCCGATCAGGCTGTGCACCGGTTTCAGATCCGCGATGTTGCCATCGTCCACCGATTGGGCCGCCTCGAAATCGGCGAGACCAGCGTGCTGATCGCGGTTGCGTCGGCGCATCGAGCGGCCGCCTTTGACGCCTGCCGATGGCTCATCGACACGCTCAAGCGCACGGTACCCATCTGGAAAAAGGAGTACTTCGGAGACGGCGCGGTCTGGGCCGATGGAGAACCGTTTCCGCCGGAAATTCCACGCGCAAATTCCTGAGGAAGAGGCAGCCCCGCACCGCAAGCCGCATCTAACTGCACGCGGCTTTAGAGCTGTTTTCCGCTTCCAGAAGGCCGGAAAATCCTTAGCCGCAGGGTTCGCCAAGAAGAACCGCAAAGGACGCAAAGAAAAACAGAATCAGACAGCTTCGCGATCGTTGTTTGCGATCTGTGCAGGCAAGAGCGTTTGGCCAGCGAGAACTGCCACTTTGGCACAGGTATAATTCCAGCAATCGATGAGAAAACCCGCTACGACTCTGCTCCTAACCGGCTTGCTCGTTCTCATTTGCGGCCTATCGGCGCAAGAGACGAAGACCCAGCAGAATCCCGCCGCGCCGACTCCGGAGCAGTCTCAACGCCAGTCTGAACCGACAACCACTCTCCGGGTCGACGTCAACCTGGTCAACGTATTTGTGACGGTGACCGACGCGCGCGGCGCCCCCATCGGCGGGCTCACGAAGGAGAATTTCGCTGTCAAGGAGGACGATCACGAGCAGAAAATTGCGGTCTTCGACAAGGAATCCGCCCTGCCGCTTTCGATCGCACTCGCCATCGACACGAGTCTGAGTACGCGACACGACTTGCCACTGGAACAGGCCTCGGCCAAGCGCTTCACGCATGCCATCCTGCGCCCGGTCGACGCAATCTGCGTGTACGGGTTTAGTGAAGTCGTGAACGAATCCACTCGCGGATATACTTCGGACCTCAAACGCGTCGACGAGGGCATTGAGCACATCCGCGTCGGCGCTGCCACGGCGCTTTATGACGCGATTTATCTTGCCTCGCGCGCACTGGACCACCGCAAGGGACGAAGAGTCATCGTCCTGATCACCGATGGCGGCGACACGGCCAGCAAAATCGACTACAAACAAGCGGTGCGCGCCGCGGAAGAAGCGGAAGCGATTGTCTACTCGATCATCATCGTTCCCATCGAGAGCAGCGCTGGACGTGAAACCGGCGGCGAGCATGCGCTGATCCAGCTCTCGGACGATACGGGTGGGAAGTATTATTACGCGACCTCCACGGGCGATCTCGATGAGGCGTTTCACAAAATCAGCGACGAACTGCGCACGCAATACCTGCTGGCTTATTATCCGTCGCAGCGCACGTCGTGGTCGGAGTTCCGCCACATTGAGGTCAAAGTGGCGGGTGTACCGGAAGCTCCCGCCTACCATGTGAGGCATCGCGCCGGCTACTACACGGTGAAGTCAGATTTCTAATAGAACCCAGCGTGGTGTCGGTTGAAACATAACAGCCAGAAACGATGTCGAGAAACATCCGTTCAACACTGTTTGTAATTATATGTAAACGCTCAAGATATGCTTCATTCTTCTGTTTCCCAGAATAGGAATACAGTTCTTGGAATAAGCGGGACGCACTGCCTCGCGGTGTGCCTCCCACAAAACTATTTCAAGTGATTGAAATGAATAACACTTCGACGTTTCGTGATGATTTGTGCGGTGCTGGAGGGCAAATTGCAGCACTCCCGATCAAGAAAACTCAAGTTGGTGGGTACACACCGGCTCAAGACGACACTGTTTACACGTTAAGTGAGTGACGTCATTTCTGTCTGCCAGACGGCGATCATCGTTTTTCGGTTCTAAATAATTAGAAGTGAGAAGACAAACCATTTTGCGAAATTTCCGAAAGGAAGGTGGACGATGTTGAACCTTAGTCTCCAACGCCTGGTCTTCCGAATTTGCCTGTTGGCGCTGATGACCTCATTTCTGCTGTCCTCATCACTGCTGTTGGCTCAGACTACGCTTAGTACTGGGAGCATCGTGGGCACTGTGACCGATCCGAGTGGCGCGGTCGTTGACGGAGCCAAAGTGGTGATCGCCAACACGGGTACGAATCAGACGGTGACTCTGACGAGCAACTCGGCTGGCGCTTTCAGTACGGGCCCGCTCGACCCTGGCAGCTACAAAGTGCAGGTTTCAGCGAAGGGCTTCAGCACGGTCAGCCAGATCGTTACGGTCCAAGTCGGCAACACCGCTAGCGTGAACGCCAAACTGGCTGTCGGCCAGGAGAGCACGGTCGTCGAAGTACAGGGCTCCGCGGTGCAGGTCAATACCGAGCAGGCGACGGTGCAGGGTGTTCTGACGTCGAGTCAGATTGAGAATCTACCGGTCAATGGCCGTAACTTCCTTGATCTGGCTCAACTTGAACCGGGCGTGCAGATCCAAGATGGACAGAACTTCGACCCGACTAAGGCAGGATATTCCTCAATCTCGTTCGGGGGACGCTTCGGCCGCACTGCCCGCGTGAACGTAGATGGCGTCGACGTGAGCGATGAGACCGTCGGCACTACCACCGCGGATATTCCGGCGAGCGCAATTGATGAATTCCAAATCAGCCAGTCTTCCTTGGATCTCTCACAAGATCTGACCTCTTCTGGCGCGGTCAACGTGACCACCAAGTCTGGAACCAACACGCTCCACGGCGAAGCGTTTGGCTTCTTCCGCGATCATTCGATGGCTGCGGCTGCCGCGGGAGGGCAAGATCTCTATTCCCAGCGTGATCAGTATGGTGCGCGTCTGGGCGGTCCCGTGATCAAGAACAAGCTCTTCTTTTTTGGCGATGGCGAACGGACCAAGCAAGCTTCTTTTGCGCCCGTTGTGTTGACTGGAACTCCCTACGCGAGCCTCGGCGCTGGTTTCAGCCAACCGTTCATCGAAGACAATCTTATTGGGAAGTTAGACTACAACCTGAGCAATGGCGCGAAAGCGTTTTACCGCTATTCGTATTTCAAGAACTCGTTACTTGCTACGTTCGGCCTTGGATTCTCGGTTTACGACAACAGGGACATCACCCGTCAGCACGTTCTCGGATTCGACTTCAGCACCGGTAGTTTCACGCACAGCATCCGCTTGTCGTATCTGAAATTCCAAAATCAGATTGTGGATGCGACGCTGAACAACAGTTCGCTCCCGGACTGCTGCACAGGCATCTTGATGAGTTCCGGTTCGTTCTTTGCCGGGCCGAACCTTCTCGCGCCGCAGAGCACGCCGCAGTCCAACCGCGAGATCAAGTACGACGGCAGCAAGGTTTATCACTCCCATACCCTCCGCTACGGAGTTTCTTTCAACCACGTGCAGGGTGGCGGATTTGCTGACTTCTATGGGACCGCACCTCGTGTTTCGTGGAGCACGAACAGCACCACGGAAGCGTTTGCGGCCGCGGGTCCTTTCCCGGGCGGCTCCGCCAATCCTCTTAACTATCCCGTGAACCGCCTTCGCGTGGGCAATGGCGAGGGATTTAGTACCCTGCAGCCTGCCCTTGGTTTCCCGGCCGGGGGGTTGGGTCCCGATAACCGTATTGGCCTTTACGTGGGCGACTCGTGGAAGATCAAATCAAACCTGACTCTGAGCCTGGGCCTGCGTTACGACCGCGACACGGGCCGTACCGACAGCGACCTGCCAGCTATTCCAGAAATCAACAGCGCCTTCCCGGGCTATGGCAACGCTGTGCACCAGACGAACGCGAACTTGGCGCCGCAGCTTGGCTTCGCCTGGGATCCCAGCAGGAACGGCAAGACCGTGGTTCGCGGCGGCGTTGGGCTCTTCTATGAAAACGTGATTTGGAACAACGTCCTGTTCGATCGGCCGGAGCGCCTCAGAAACGGAGCGTTCAATGCTGTTACCAGCGCTTGTCTGGGTGGCGCCCCGCAACCGGTTCCTGTAAGCGGTGGCACCATCACTCCTCCAGCAGGGATATGCGGCAACAACGTTTACGTTGGCAACGTGATACCGCAGATCATGACGTTCTGGCAACAGGTTTTGGCGGGCAACACTTTCAATCCGCAAAACCCGAATCCAAACTTCGTGGGTACGTCCTTGTCCGAAGGTCTTGGCGTACCGGGTCCCGCTCTGTTCGCACCGAATTACCAGACACCTCGCTCGGTGCAGATCAACTTCGGCATCCAGCGCGAAATCCGGCACGGAATGGTGCTCAGCGTGGACTATCTACGCAATATTGAAACTCACAGTTTGCTAGGTATTGATGTCAACAAAGTTGGGGACATTTCTACCTTCAGCGCGGCGGGAGCAACCCAAGCTATCACCGACACGAACGCGGCTTTCGAATGTCCGGCCGGACCTGGCGGCGTGGATTGTGCGATTAAGGCGGGGGCATCTATCGACGACTATGTTGCCAATGGTCTCGCAACGCCGAATGATGTTGGCGGTGTGGGTTGTAATCAGGCGACATCGGCCGGGGGGCTTGGACATCCCTGTGCCTTCGGTGGTATTAACTCCAATCAGAACCAGGCATTCTTTCTGAAGCCGATTGGTCGGTCGGTTTACAACGCTCTGCAGATGAAATTGATTGAAAACGTCAATAAGCCATTCCGTGGTGTGAAGGCCATGAACTTCCAGGTCGCTTATAGCCTGTCCAACTTCAGCAACACGGGCGGCGCTCAACTCACTGGCACTCCTGCGGACAGCGATCAGGATTTCGTGCTAACCGCAGCGGACAATAACAACCCTGGCAAGTATTACGGTCCGGCGTTGCTCGACCGCACCCACCAGATCTCGTTCGGTGGCTACGCCGATGTTCCGGGTGGCTTCCGGCTCGGCCTGATTGCTCACTTCTACAGCCCGTTGTCCAGCGCCATCGTGGCGCCGAACTTCGGCGATGTTGGGGAAATTTACCGCACCGACTTCACTGGCGATGGCACCGTTGGCGATCCGGTTCCGGGCACGCATCTGGGGCAGTTCGATCGCGGCACCGATGCCAGTTCGCTGAATGCTCTCATCAGCCGGTACAACACTACTCAGGGAGGCCAGCCAACTCCCGCGGGTAACGTTCTGATTCAGAACGGACTCATGACGGACGGCCAGCTGTCGGCATTGGGTGGCGTCTCTCCAATCATCGACCCGGCTCCCGCAGGCCAGGTTAATTTTACCTGGCTACGGGCGATGGATTTGAAGATGGCATGGCGGCACACGTTCATGGATCGGTTCACCATCGAGCCGAGCGTGGGCTTCTACAACTTGCCTAACTTCAGCAACTTCAACCTGCCTCCCAACACCATGAACGGCATTCTGTTCGGAGCGGGGAACGGTTCGATCAACGGTACGACGAGAGTAGACAATGAAGCTTTCCGTGTAGGCAACGGCACGGGCGTTTACGGTCTCGGTGCCCAGCGACAGATCGAATTTGGTCTGCGGCTGGTTTTCTAACTTTATCTGCCCATCACCTTGGCCACCAGCCCGATTCGGGCTGGTGGCCTTTCTTCATGGGCACGGCGCATAACTGCGCACATCACGGCCCTTGCGGACATGCCTAGGCCGAGCTACCATCCGCATCGTGGAGGTTCCCATGTCACGCTTCGCTCATTTCTTGTCTGTCCCTCTTTTGGCTTTAACTCTCTCGCCTTCAGCCTCCGCACAGTCGGCTGTGCCGCCAGCCACAAGTACTTCCCGTACGCTCAAGGAGAAAATCGTGTTCGTGCGCGCCGATCCGTCCATCGGAGTTTCTTCGATGCGCTCAATCACGGTTGCCGAATCAAGCCCGAATGCGATCGGGGATCAGGCGAACGAGGCAACCGGGGCCGGGCAGGGCGGGATGGTCACCGTGACGCACGATGCCCCGGATATGCAGAGCAGGGCTGTAGCCAACCCCAAGACCAGCGAGATCGCGCTCATGAACCCGGACGGCTCTGGTGTGACGCGTCTGCATGTGTTCGGCTCGGACCCCATGGCATCTCCGGATGGTTCCAAGATTGTTTACTGCTCGCAGCGCGATACCATCTATTCGCAGATCTATGTTATGAACTCGGACGGTACTGCTCCGAAGCGCCTGACTGACATTAAGAGCGGAGACGCCTGTGGCCCGTCTTGGTCTCGCGACGGCAAGAAGATCGCCTATTATGCCTTCGCGCAGACACAACCTAGCCGCAATCCCGAAATCTGGGTTATGGATTCCGACGGCACCAATCCAAGGAAACTGACCGATCACGGGATGGATCCATCCTGGTCGCCGGACGGACGCCATATCGTCTTCGCGTCTCACCGCGATGGCATTTTCCAGATCTATGCGATGAACGCGGACGGATCCAATATGCGCCGCCTTACCAAACACAATGCCGAGGACTCCAATCCTGCGTGGGCCCCCGACGGTGGCTCGATCGTCTATATCTCGGCCACAGGCGATGATCGCCGGGGCCTGTTCCTCATGGGGCCGGACGGTTCCGATCAGCACGGACTGGCGCATTCCAAGCATCAAGACTTTTGCTTCCCCTCGTGGTCTCTAGACGGAAGGACCATTGTCTTTTCAGCACTGAACCGTTTGGGCTCGCAGGGGATCGTAGTGAGTGAAGAAAAGCCGCGATGTGAACAATGGAGCGGCGAATATCAGATGTTCGCTATGGACGTCGAAGGTAAGATTCACATCTTGAGCGATGCTAAAGTGATGGGTACGCGGCCCGCATACGGCCGCGTGCTGACTGCGCCTTAGGACGCGCATTTCACGATGGCGGGAGCTTCCTCCCGAACCAGCCTTGTCTGCTTCTTCAATGCCTTGGGGAGTCGTCTAGGCGTGCTGAAAGGTGAAGGTCGACTTTGAGTCTTACGGATTCAGTTCCGTCCGTAGGCGCTTCGATAGCTTTTCGATTTGCTTCAGCTTCTCGATCACGTCCTTGGGCAGCATGCCTTTGTGGACGCTGGCTACATCAGACGGAATGGTTTGCGCCGTGCGCGCCAGATCGTCCGCATCTCTCTGCAGTTGCGCTAGATCGATGTGGTGGGAGGAAGTGGCGGGAGCTTTTTCGGTGGTTGTGGGATCGAGAGGCTCCGGGGGAGTTGGAAAGTGGTTTCGAGTTTGCGGAATTGCAGGCGTGACGAGCAGTCCAAGCAGCAATGGGAGTGAAAGCCAAACAGATTTCTTCACGGTGCGCCTCCGGCGGGAAGAGCGAACTTTTCAGGAATTGTACTCTCGTTGCGAGCTGCTTCTCACCGGCGTGGGCTCCTCGGCCACAGCACTTTGTGTACAATGCCTGCATGTCGTTCCGCGCTCCGCCAGGGAATCCTAATGCCGCCAAGCGCAGCCGTACGCCTCCTCCGGAAGATACCTTCGAAGAAGCTGCTTTCCTTAAGTTGCTAGGGGAGAAGCAAAAGCCAGTCTCGGTTAAGCTCACGGACGGCCAGATCGTCCACGGATGGATCGAGTATTACGATAAGAACATGGTGCGGCTTACCCGAGAGGGCGCGCCCAATCTGTTTATTTTCAAGCATGAGATTATGTATATCGCGGAAGATTCCGGAAAGAAAAAATGAGCGAGCTGGAGTGCTAGGTCTTAGGTCATAAGTTGACATTCATTTTCTGAATCTGATGCGTGGCGCCCCGAGAGACCTAAGACCTAACACCCAAGACCCGAACCTGTGCACAACACTCCCAATGAGAGCTTCCTTCCCGTCATGTCGGTCATCGCTCGCGAGGCGGGCGCGCTGCTGCTGCAGTATTTCCATCAGGGACTGAAGATCGAGTATAAGGGCGACGCCGATCTGGTGACCGCGGCGGACCGGGCTGCTGAGAAGCTGATCCGCGAGCGCATCACCAAGCGGTTTCCCACGCATGACGTACTGGGCGAGGAGCAGGGGCTGAACGATCAGGGCAGCGACTATCGCTGGTACGTCGATCCGCTCGATGGGACAACGAATTTTGCCCACGGTTATCCGGTATTCGGCGTGTCGATGGCGCTGGAGCATCAGGCTCTGGAAGAGCGTTCGTCCGGGCAGCGAGGGCGCCGCATCGCCGGAGTTGTCTACGATCCAACGCGCGATGAGCTATTTACTGCCGAGCAGGGGAGAGGCGCGCATCTGAATGGCAAGCCGATCCATGTGTCCAAGGCCGCGCAGTTGAAGGAATGCCTGGTGGCTACCGGCTTTCCCAGCCACAAGCGGCACAAGAATCCGAACATTCATTTCTACCATCAGATCACGCTGCGCACTCACGGGGTGCGGCGCGCGGGATCGGCCGCGCTCGATTTGTGCAATGTGGCCAGCGGGCGCTTCGATGGCTTCTGGGAATTCAATCTCAATGCGTGGGATACGGCCGCGGGTGTGCTCATCGTGGAAGAAGCTGGCGGAAAGGTCAGCCGCTTTGACGGGTCTCCGTTTGAGATCGACAGCCGCGAGACGCTGGCGTCCAACGGACTTGTGCATGACGCGCTGTTGCACGAATTCCAGGAAATCTTTGCCGGACGAGGACTGACTCCACTCCCTGAACCCAGCGAATACAAGCGGTAATCAAAACCGCAGAGGACGCCGAGGACGCGGAGGACAAACGAGATGATGAAGCGGAGCAGTCAATCGCTAGTCGGTGTGGCACTGCTGGTGTGTGCCTTGGTTGTCCTGAGCGCGACGTCGACTCACGCTCAGGACGATGCTTATGTGCAGTCCTTCGAGAAATGGAAGGCCGAGCAGACCGCCGATTTGAAGGAGAACTGGTTGTCCCTTGCGGGCCTGTTCTGGCTCAAGCCGGGTCCGAACTCTTTCGGGAGCGAATTGGCCAACCAGATCGTGTTCCCCAAGGTTCCCCCGCGCGCGGGCGAGTTCGATCTAACCGGGAAAGAGGTTACGCTCAAGCTGCTGCCCGACGCGAAGGCCACGATTGCCGGCAAGCCGGTGAGCAAAGCCAAGCTTGATCCGGATACTTCTGCGCATGTTACCCACGTTGAGATGGGGACCTTACGCTTTCATGTGATTGTGCGTGGCGAACGGGTGGGAATTCGGTTGCTTGACACAGACAGTGCAGGGGCACGCAATTTCAAGGGGATGACGTTTTTTCCTCTCGACATGAATTATCGCGTTACGGCGACGTGGGTTCCCGCTGATGGCAAGAAGACGATTGAAATTCCCAATGTGCTAGGGGACGTCACGGCACAGTCGGTGTCGGGAGTCGTGATGTTCAAGGTGAAGGGCGGAGAGCTGAAGCTGACTGCCTTGGGTGGCGATTCCAAGACTGGGCTGTTCTTCGTGTTCAACGACCTGACTGCGAAGAACGATACTTATCCCGGCGGACGTTTTCTTGACACCGGGCCGGTCGTCGATGGACAGGTCGTCCTCGATTTCAACCGCGCCTATAATCCTCCGTGCGCGGTAACGCCGTATGCCACGTGTCCTTTAGCGCCCAAGGAGAACCGCCTGGCGATAGCGATACCTGCAGGAGAGAAATTCGACAAGGCTGCGCACGCCCACCACTAGAGCTAATCTGCAGGCGGCGGCTCACTGGCGACCTCCCTGCTAGATGTCTCCTCGCCACTCTTGCCTTGTTACAATAAACCTGTGGGGACGCCGGCCCGCTCCGCTCCGGACGGTGGCCAATTCAGGAACACTTCAGGTTCACCGTGATCAACTCACTTTTGGAACGCAAGATCGAAAAGCGGCCGGACAAAGTCCGGCTGCCGGGACGCATTCTTTTTCTCACCGAAGATCCGGACCTGATCCGGCGGCAGCTTGCGGGAGAAGATCTGCCCTGGGATACGAAGAATCCAGCCAACAATCCAAAACTGCGCGACGACATTTCGACCGACGAAATCACTCCGGCGCACTACTGCTTCTACTTTGACGAGACACTGGGCGAGATTCCTTATCTCGGATTGAAATGTGGCAGCGTGACGCCCATCGGGCGCGGCGACGTGAAGCGTGGCGGATTCGTGTGTGCGGTGAGCGGCAAGCGGCGCGGCAAAGGGTCGAGCCGCGAGCAGTCTCCTTACGCCGAGATGTGCGCGGGCATTCATGTTGTGATCGCCGAGAACATCGAACGCATCTACAAGCAGAATTGCCAGAACCTGGGACTGCTGACCTCGACGAACTTTTCGCTGATCGACCGCATTCGCGGCGGGGAAGAGATCGCGCTGAGCGAATTCACGGCCGGCGAGGATGAGATTACCCGGCAGGTAATCGAATATGGCGGGCTGTTTCCGTTCAATGTGGCGCGGATGCAGGGGAAGGTATTCTTGCCGCCGATCGAGAACAACGTGAAACTGGAAATGGTGGGAAATGTTCGTCGCTACAGTGTGCCACCAATGACGTTGGCCGAGAAGATTTTTTCGCGGCACATGATCAACGCGAAGGGCGAAATAGGCGTGTCGTGCGTCAAGCCGGGTGATACCGGATTCGCGCGCGCCGATCTCCGTTTCAGTCACGAATACGTCACACCCATGGCGGCGATTTTCTTCGAACGCTACGTGGGCAAGGACGCGAAGGTTAACGATCCGTCGAGCATTCTGTTCTTCCGTGACCACCTGACGTTCCTCGATGAGGTGATTTCGGAAGAAAAGAAGAAGCTCGGCCTGCTTGATCTCGCCACCCAGCTCAAGCTCAAGCAGCAGGATTTCGCCAAGAAGCAGGGCATCCGGCTGCATGGCGAATTGACCGACCGTAAAGGATCGGAGGGCATTTGCCACTCGATCGTGCTCGAGAGCTACGCATTGCCGGGGCAGTTGAATATCGGTTCTGATTCGCACACACCGCACGTGGGCGCGATCGGCTGCGTGGCCTTCGGCATCGGGACCACCGATGTGTTCAATTCGTGGATCACGAAAGACGTGCGGGTGAAGGTGCCGGAGTCGGTGAGGATCGTGGTTCGGGGAAAAAAGCATCCGAACGTGACCGCGAAAGATTTCATCCTGAAGATTCTGAGCCTGGATTACGTGCGCAGCGGCAAGGCGCTGGCCAAGGTCATGGAGTATGCAGGCGAGGCGATCGAAGCGTTGAGTGTCGACGAGCGCGCCACCATGACGAACATGGCGGCGGAGATTGGCGGCTTCACCGGCATCGTCGCGCCCGACACGAAGGCGGTCGACTTCTTGGTGGAGCGACGCGGCGTGAATCGGCAAAAAGCCGAGGCGATGATCGAAGGCTTGTACAGCGATTCCGGGGCTCAGTACGCGCACGTGATCGAACTCGACGCGGCCGAGATCTCGCCGATGGTGGCCACGCCGGGCGATCCGGGGAACGGTAAGTATGTTCGAGACCTGAATACGCCCGTGCCCATCGAAATCGCCTACGGCGGTACCTGCACCGCGGGCAAGAACGAAGACATGGACATGTACGCGCTCGTGCTCGCCGATGCGCTCCAGCACGGCAAGCGCGTAGCCGATTCGGTGAAGTTCTACATTCAGTTCGGATCGCAGGAGACGCGCGATTATTGCCTGCGCAAGGGCTACGTCAACATTTTCCAGAAGTCAGGAGCGCAGGTGATCGAGCCGAGTTGCGGAGCCTGCATCAACGCCGGGCCGGGAGTTTCAACCCGTTCCGACCAGATTGTGATTAGCGCGCAGAACCGCAACTTCCCGGGCCGCAGCGGGCCGGGACAGATGTACCTGGCATCGCCGCTTACGGTAGCGGCAAGCGCCGTCGCGGGGCATATCGTGGAATACGAACCCAGCGAGAAGAAAGAGTTGGTCGACGCGTAGTTGCGCTATCGTTCCCATTCGTAAAGCCAGCCCCCGAAAGACCAGGAGCTTTCCCGGTCCTCGTAAGTGGTTGAATTTAACCGGTATGGCTGAAATGAGCCACTCCTCGACTAGCAACTTTTCTCCCAGTTCCGCGTTCAAATAAGTAGAGACCGGTGGTCAGTGGTGGATGGTCAAAAGGCACCCACGAAGGCCACAGTCTTTAGAAAGGCTTCCGGATTCGATTAGAGTTTCGACCGGTCTGGAGCCAGGGGGTCCATATGCGTTACCTGAGATATGTTGCGTTGCTGGTAGTCCTGATGTTACCGCTTGCTTACTCGCAGGCGCAGGTTGAAGCGGGAGTTGGCGTCGGAGTCGACCAGGGTTACGGCGACCAAAGTAACGCTGACCAAGGTTACGCCGACCAAGGCTATGCCGACCCGGGCTACGTTAACGGACCGCCGGTGTGCCCATATGGGTACTACTCCTATTATCCCTATTCCTGTGCACCGTATGGCTTCTACGGTCCGCAGTGGTTTGCAGGTGGAGTATTCATCGGTGCCGGACCTTGGTATCACTGGGGTCATGGTGGGTACTGGGGTCGTAGTGGATATTGGGGTCGCGGCGGCTTCGGTTATGCCCGTGGGGGCTATGGACGCGGTTACGCCGGGAGTTACGGACGGGGCTATGCCGGGGGGTATGCGCGCGGGAACTATGGGCGCGGCTATGCTCGTGGCGGCTCCGCACGCGGCTACGCCGGAAGTAATGGATTCCATGGTGGAGGCACCGTCCGCGGCGGCGGTGGATACCATGGCGGAGGCGCCGTCCGCAGTGGCGGAGGTGGGGGTGGGTTCCATGGTGGCGGCGGATCCCACGGTGGCGGACACCGCTAACGGGCAGTACGCTTGAAGCGTGAAAACGGCTGGCAGCATGGCGCTGCCAGCCGTTTTTTCTTTGTTCTCTTCCCAATGGCGCGGCTCAGACGCATTTTCAAAAGCGGCCCCTCTCGCTGCCAGTCCTCTGCTTTTGCAGTTCTTTTCAAGGTGATACAGCACAAGACGCTCTGTACCAGGCGCCGGCATTCTTGCTAGAATGTCCGGTCACAAAACCGCCGCGGTAGTAAAATAAAGCAGAGACTCTCAGGAGACTGACACCCTTATGGCCTACGTGATTGCTGAGCCGTGCATCGGCACCAAAGACACCGCATGTGTGGATGCGTGTCCGGTGGACTGCATTCATCCCAAGAAAGATGAGCCCGCCTACGCGACCGAGGAGTTGCTGTATATCGACCCGGTGGAATGTATTGACTGCGGCGCCTGCGTTCCGGTGTGCCCGGTTTCGGCCATTTTCGCCCTCGACGATCTGCCGGAGAAGTGGAACGCCTTCACCGAGCGCAATGCCAAATACTTCGGGCGGTAAATAGCTTCTGGCCGTTTAGCTCTTGGCCTTTGATGGGGATCATGGCGCGCGTCCTTGCGGGGGCGCGCGCTTTCTTGCTTTTGAGAGTGGCTTGGAATCTTCCCGAATTGCCGTTTTTATCGCTTATCCGCGTTTCCCAGGATCTCCGCGTCTTTGCCAGTATGGGCCTTCACCGCATCGAGAATGCGGATGTATTCATGCTTGTCCATGCGCAGGACGAACGACTTAGGGATGTCGCCCTCGCGGTAGTCGATTTCGAGCCAATGACTCTTCGACTTGGTCAACATGACAATGGCCCCCACTCCGATCGCGGCCGTGAAGATTGATTCTTCGTTGACGCGGTGCTTCTTGGTGTACTCGTACGAGAACTTGTAGATCTCAGCGTAAGGAATACTCACGGTGGTGCCCTTGGCGGGCTGCACCTCGACTGCCTTGTGGTCGTCGCTGAGAGTCAGGACGGCCTTGGTTAGTCTTCCTTTCGAGTCGGGCGCAGCGACGCGGCTGAAGGAGGTTTCCTCGGCGAGGCCGAGTGTGACGAAAAGGGAGATGACGAGAAGAACAGGAATAGTTGTTTTCACGTTCCTGAAAGTATATCGAAAGGCGGATTTGATTGCAGAGGCACCCCGGTCGCTGTGAACGCCCCAAGCTGACGGCTGAAGCTGCTTCCACTAGAATCAAGACTTCATCGTCGAATTCCCATGGCCCTGAGAGAGTCGGAAGCGATTGTGCTGCGCAGCTATCCGCTGCGCGAGGCCGATCTGCTGGTCACGCTGTTCACGCGTGCGGAGGGCAAAGTCCGTGGCGTGGCGCGCTCGGCTAAGAAGTCGAAGCGGCGATTCGGTGGAGCTCTCGAGCCGCTGACCTATGTGCGGGCGTTCTATGACGTCCGCGAAGGGCAGGAATTGGCGCGACTGGATGCCTGCGAGGTGCTGGAGTCTCCGATGGCGTCGGAGGTCAGCTATGCGCGGGCGGTGGCTCTGGGCCACGTCGCCGAATTGCTCGACGAACTGCTGCCGGACCGCGAGGCCAATGACGCCGTCTTCCGCCTGACACTTTCGGTGCTGCATGTCCTGACGGGCTCGGAGGTGTGGATGCCGATCACATACTTTGAACTGTGGCTGACGCGGCTGGTCGGCTTCCTCCCTGAATTGACGGAGTGCATCGTCTGCGGCCGCAGCCTGAACGGCAGCCGCGCTTATTTCCACGCGCTGGCGGATGGCCTGATGTGCCCCGACGACAAGCGCCTGGCATCGTCCGAAATCTCAGCTGACTCGCGGATGCTGGCCGCGCAGATGTTTCGCGCTCCGGTGGAAAGCTTTGCGGGGGTGCCGTGGCCGAAGTCGCAGGGGGCGGACCTGCGAAAATTTCTGATCCAAATTTTGCAGCGGCATATGGAGAAGAAGCTGGTCACAGCGGGCATGCTGGAGAAGGGCGGGTTCTAGCGGGGGTTCAGACGGTCCTACACCCGCCCACTTGTGCTATAACTGCACGCCACGAGGACCGTTATGACAGACAAATGGGGAAGGCGATTGTTCACGACCGGGTCGGTCTTGTTGTTGCTGCTGGGGTTGGTGCACGCACTGTCGCTGTTCGAAAAGCCCGTGCCCGCGAACGACACCGAGCGGCAGTTGTTCGATCTTATGTCGAACTACAAGTTCAATGTCATGGGGTCGATGCGCACTCTGGACAATTTCCTGCGCGGATTCAGCATTTCGTTCACGCTAGCCGCGCTTGTCATGGGAGCGCTCGACCTGGTCCTCGCCCGGGAGCGCGCCGGACTGCTGAAGCGAGTGGCGCTGATCAACACGATCTGGCTGGCCACGATGACCGCCGTTGCTTTGCGTTATTTCTTTGCCGCGCCCACTTCGTTTCTAATAGTCGCGCTGCTGATCTTTGCGCTCGCGTGGTTGAAGCTGCCGGAATAGTAGTGGTGCTCACGCTAAAGCACCACTGCCTGCCGGAATTGGATAGCTGACGGCCGACAGCCATTTCCATTACAATCGTTGATTAACCTGCTGAGCTCCGTCGGCGCTGTAGGAGTTCGAGTGACCACTCGCATTCTGGGGTATTGACCAAGAGCCAAAAGCCTAAGAGCCAAGAGCCGAATCTGTGAATCTGTCCTCGTCCAATTCGCTGACATTTCAGGAACTTATCCTGCGCCTGCAGGCCTTTTGGGCGGAGCGGGGATGTGTATTGCAGCAGCCCTACGACGTTGAAGTCGGAGCGGGAACCATGGCGCCGGAGACGTTCCTGCGCGTGCTGGGGCCGAAACCCTATAAAGTCGCGTATGTGCAGCCGTCGCGGCGTCCGGCGGACGGGCGCTATGGGGAGAATCCCAACCGGCTGTTCAAGCACATGCAGTTGCAAGTAATCCTGAAGCCTCCGCCGGAGAACGTGCAGGAGTTGTACCTGGAGTCGCTGGGCGCGATTGGGATTGACCTGCGCCAGCACGACATCAAGTTCGAAGAAGATAACTGGGAAGCGCCGACGCTGAGTGCGTGGGGCGTGGGCTGGCAGGTCATGCTCGACGGGCTGGAGATCACGCAGTTCACCTATTTCCAGCAGTGTGGCGGCGTAGATCTGTTTCCGATTTCCGTTGAGTTGACCTATGGCCTCGAGCGCATTGGCGCGTTTCTGCAGGATGTGGATTCGATCTACGAGATTGTGTGGGCGCGCGATCCGGAGTCGGGACACGTGGTGACGTATGGCGATGTGCGGCTGGCGGATGAGCTGCAGTTTTCGGTGTACAACTTCGAGTTGGCACTCGTACCAAGCCTCTGGGACCACTTTAGGTTGTATGAGCAGGAATGCTCAATGCTCTTGGATCAATACGAGGGCTTCAAGAAGAAACGCGAGGCAATGCAGCACGCCTCGGACCGAGATGAGGGGATTTACAGCGATCTGACCAGGGAGATTCAGCGTTTCCCCGTGCTCGGTGCTTATGACCTTTGCCTAAAATGTTCGCATCTGTTCAACGTCCTCGATGCGCGCGGGGCGATTTCGGTGACTGAGCGCGTGGGCGTGATCGCACGGGTGCGGGTGCTGGCTGTTGGCATCGCGAAGGCCTGGGTGGATCAACAAAAAAGCGAACAGCAGAGAAGTGAGCCTGCGGCGGAGAAGTCCGACGGGTCTGAACCCACCAACCGGAAGAAACCTAAGGCAAAAAAAGAAGCGTTATCGCCGGTAAGCTGATGGTAGTTACGTCCCGTTTTGGGTTTGCACAGGCTGGTTGTGATTTCCATCACATTCGAGAAATGCGAACTTTTGAAACACTGGATGGTTTGAGGGCATGCCAGACTTCCTGCTAGAGATCGGATGCGAAGAGATTCCGGCGCGGATGATCGCCGCGGCGTCCGAGGAGCTGCGCGATCGCGTCGAGGCGCTGCTGAGCCGCGAGCGGTTGTCCAGCCAGGAAGTTACGCATTTCGATACACCGCGTCGCTTGGCACTGATGGCGGCTGGAATTGCCGCTTCGCAGGCCGACGTGGTCGAACAAATCACGGGACCCTCCGTCAACGTCGCTTATAAAGATGGTCAGCCGACGCCCGCGGCCCACGCCTTTGCCAAGAAGGCCGGCGTGGACATTGCGCAACTTGAGAAAGTTACTACTCCCAAGGGCGAGTACCTGGCAGCGAAGGTCACGAAGAAGGGACGGAGTGCGGCCGAGATTCTCGCCGAGGGCCTGCCCAAAGAACTATCCACAATTTACTGGCCCAAGAATATGTACTGGCGCAAGCCGAACGAGCGCTTCGTGCGTCCGGTACGCTGGCTGGTCGCGATGCTCGATGGAGAGACGATTCCGCTGGAATTTGACGGCATCCGGGCAGGGACCAGCTCGCGTGGGCATCGGATTCTGCCGGCTGGCGCGGTGACCATACCGCGGGCAGGATCGGCCTACATTGATTCACTGCGAGCGGCCAAAGTTTTGGGACGCGCGGAACGTGAACATCAGATTCGCAAAGCGCTGGACGCAGCGACGCGCACCGTTCCGGGCGCACGCTGGCGCGAGGACCAGGCGCTGCTCGACACGGTGGTAAATCTGACCGAGTTCCCCTCGGCAATTCTGGGCAGTTTCGATCCGCAGTTCCTGGCGTTGCCCGAAGAGGTGCTGGTGACGGTAATGCGCGATCACCAAAAATATTTTGCGGTTGAAGATGCGAACGGGAAACTGGCGCCACATTTTCTGGCCGTGCTGAATACCGATAGCGACCCGCAGGGGCTGATCCGTCATGGAAACGAGCGCGTGCTACGGGCGCGTTTCAACGATGCACGGTTCTTCTGGGAGACTGATCAGAAGAAATCCCTGTTGGAGCGGTTGGAATCGCTGAAGCATGTAACGTTCCAGAAAGATCTGGGTAGTTACTTCGACAAGACGCAACGCGTGCAACGGTTGTGCAGTTGGCTGAGCGAGATCCTTAAGCAGAGCGGGATTACGGTGCGGCCTGGAGTGATCCACAAGGCGGCTTGCCTGTCGAAGACTGACTTGACCACCGAACTGGTGAAGGAATTCACGGAGTTGCAGGGAATTGTCGGCGGGCTGTACGCGCGGGCGCAGCAACTGGATCCCACCTTGCCCGAAGCTACGCGGTTTGCCATCGCCGACGCGATTTACGATCACTACAAGCCCGAGTCGACTGACGACGATGTACCGCGGTCGATCGAAGGCGCGGTACTTTCGATCGGCGACAAGGCAGATACGATTGCGGGAATGTTTGCGCTGGGGTTGGTACCGAGCGGGTCGAAGGATCCCTTTGCACTGCGGCGGCAGGCGAATGCGATCGTGAAAGTGATTGCGGAAAAGAAGCTGCCCTTGCGGTTGGGCGAACTTATGCGGGACGCACGCTCCGGATATCAGCGGTCCGAGGCGGAGAAGAAGTTCGTTGAGGATGAAAGGTTTTCCGAATCGGTCGCAACGTTCTTCCGGGAGCGGTTGGAGTTCTACCTGAAGGATGTGTGCGGGTATGCGTATGATGTGGTGAAGGCTGTGCTGGGCGCGGACTCGGAGGACGTCGTGGATGCGGCGCAGAGGGCCGAGGCGGTCAAGCAGGTGTTGCACATGCCGGAGTTCCAGGCGATTGGCGCGGCTTGCAAGCGCATGCGGAATATACTGAAACAGGCTGCGGA
This sequence comes from uncultured Acidobacteriaceae bacterium, assembly GCA_963791515.1. GTDB lineage: Bacteria > Acidobacteriota > Terriglobia > Terriglobales > Acidobacteriaceae > Sulfotelmatobacter. The sequence continues at coordinate 142,704 of CAWBSS010000018.1, forward strand.
GAAGGGGATTGAGCCGGCTGCGCAATTTGAATATCTGCCGGAATCCGCCGAGGAAGAAAAGACTTTGATGGCATACATGGAGCGAACCGGCGCGAGAGTCGAAGCGCATCGCAGCAGCAAAGAATACCTGGAGGCGTTGCTGCTGCTCTCCACGGCTCGGGAACCGGTCGACAGATTCTTCGACAAGGTGATGGTGATGGTCGAAGATGAGCGGGTGCGATCGAATCGGCTCGTCCAGCTGCGGACTTTGTTGAAGGAATTTTCCACGATCGCGGATTTTTCGGAGATCGTGACGGAAAACAAGAGTGTAGGAAGTTAAGTTCCCCAGGGGCTGAACCCTGGTTTTCTCCTGGGCACTTACCGCAGCGCTGAAAGCGCTGCGCCACCCAAAATCAGAGCACGACAGGATCTAAGGTTCAATTTCGCAAATCTCGAAGCAAAGGAATCATATATGGCGACGATTACTCTCCCCGAAGTTGAAACGCAGGAAACAAAGAAGTCCACAACCAAATACGTCTACTTCTTCGGCGGCGGCAAGGCCGACGGCAATGGCAAGATGAAGGATGTGCTGGGCGGCAAGGGCGCCGGACTGGCCGAGATGACCAACGCCGGGCTGCCGGTGCCTCCGGGTTTCACGATTCAGACCGAGGCCTGCCGTGAGTACATGCGGACGGGCGCCGCGTCGAAAGAAGTTGACCGGCAGATGGACGAGGCGCTGGCGAAACTGGAGGGACTGCAGGGGCAGAAGCTGGGCACGGGCGAGAATCCCCTGCTGGTGAGCGTGCGGTCCGGCGCGAAGTTCTCCATGCCGGGGATGATGGACACGATTCTCAACCTTGGGCTGAACGACAAGAGCGTGGAAGCGCTGGCGAAACGGAGCAACAATCCGCGGTTTGCAGCCGACTCGTACCGGCGACTGATTCAGATGTTCGGCAACGTTGTGCTCGACATCGAGAAACCGGCGTTTGATGAAGTGTTCGACGCCAAGAAGAAGCAGAAGAAGACCAAGCTCGATACCGATCTCGACGCCAAGGCTCTGCAAGAAGTGATTGTCGAGTACAAGAAGGTCGTGAAGAAGCACGCCAAGCGCGACTTCCCGCAGGATCCGCGCGAACAGCTGGTGATGGCGCGGGACGCCGTGTTCCGCTCCTGGCAGAACGATCGAGCTAAGCACTATCGCCGCATCAATAACATCGACGACATGCTCGGCACAGCGGTCAATATGCAGGCGATGGTGTATGGCAACTTGGGCGATACCAGTGGCACGGGCGTGGGTTTCACTCGCAACCCTGCAACCGGCACGAGCGAGTTCTATGGCGAATTCTTGATGAACGCGCAGGGCGAGGATGTCGTCTCCGGTGTTCGCACTCCGGTTCCAATCCTCGAACTGCAGAAGATCATGCCGGATGTCTACAACCAGCTCCGCGAAATCACCACGCGGCTGGAGAAGCACTACAAAGACATGCAGGACTTCGAGTTCACCATTCAGGACGGCAAGCTCTACATGCTGCAGACGCGCAACGGCAAGCGGACCGGGCTGGCTGCGGTGCGGGTTGCGATTCAGATGGTGGAAGAGGGACTGATCACGAAGGACGAGGCGATCTTTCGCGTCGAACCGAACCAGCTTTATGACTTCCTGGTGCCGCGCCTCGATGAGAAGAGCACGAAGGTGGAAGTGCTCGCGACCGGATTGCCGGCTTCGCCGGGAGCGGCCGTAGGGAGGATCGTGTTCACCGCCGATGAAGCGGTGAAGATGGCGGGGCACGATACGACGAAGAATCCCGTGATCCTGGTGCGCGCGGAGACGACCCCGGAAGACATTCATGGCATGGAAGTTGCGAAAGGCATTCTCACTTCCCGCGGTGGCATGACCAGTCACGCCGCGGTCGTAACCCGAGGTATGGGCAAGTGCTGCGTGGCTGGGGCAGGCGATATCGATGTGAACGAAAAATCTCGTGAGATGCGAGTGAAGGGCCAGACGTTCAGAGAAGGAGACTGGATCTCGCTGGATGGAACGACAGGTCGAGTCATCAAGGGAAAGCTGGGCACGCTGGACCCCTCTCCGGATGATCCAGAGTTGCAGAAGTTCATGCAGTGGGCCGATCCGCATCGCAAGATGAAAGTTCGCGCCAACGCGGATATTCCTCGGGACGCGATTCAGGCGCGCGCGTTCGGAGCGGAGGGCATCGGGCTGTGCCGCACTGAACACATGTTCTTCGGCGAGAAAAAGATTCCTCACATGCGTGCGATGATCCTTGCGGACAACGAGAAAGACCGGCGGGCCGCGCTGAAGAAGCTGCTGCCGATGCAGCGCGAGGATTTTGCCGGCGTCTTCAAGGCGATGGACGGTTTGCCGGTTACGATCCGCACGCTGGATCCACCGCTGCACGAGTTCCTGCCCCGCCGCGAAGATTTGATGGTGGAGATTGCTACGCTTTCGCGCGCGGGTGCGAAGGAAAAGAAAGAACTGGTGAAGCGATATTCCGACTACGGCGCGAAGAGTGTCGGTGATCTGAAGAAGCTGTTGCCTACGCTGCTGGCCCGGGTAGAGCAGTTGCACGAGTTCAATCCCATGCTCGGACATCGTGGATGCCGGCTCGGCATCACCTATCCGGAAATTACGGAGATGCAGGCACGCGCCATTTTTGAGGCGGCCGTTGATGTCACGAAGAAGGGCGTGAAGGTGCTTCCCGAGGTCATGATTCCGCTGGTTGCCATGGTGAAGGAAATGGCGAACCAGGCGGCGATCGTGCGGCGGGTAGCCGAGGAAGTGTTTAAGGAAAAGGGAACGCGGGTCGAGTACATGGTCGGCACGATGATCGAGTTGCCGCGCGCGGCGCTGGTAGCGGACGAGATCGCCAAAGAGGCGGAGTTTTTCTCGTTCGGTACGAACGATCTGACGCAGACCACGTTCGGATTCTCGCGCGACGATGTGAACAAGGTGCTTCCGACCTATCTAGCCGAGGGCATCCTGAAGCAGGATCCGTTCGCGGCGCTGGATCAGGAAGGCGTCGGACAACTGGTGAAGATGGCGACCGAGCGCGGGCGGAAGACCAGGCCTACGCTGAAGGTGGGAATCTGCGGAGAACACGGCGGCGAACCGTCGTCCGTGGAATTCTGCTATCGCACCGGCTTGAACTACGTGTCGTGCTCCCCGTTCCGAGTGCTGACAGCACGGTTGGCGGCGGCGCAAGCGGCTGCTGCTGAGACGCTGAAGGTCGAGGGCGGAAGAACGAAATAAAACCGCTTAACCATAGAGGGTGCGGAGGTCCACAGAGAAAGTCTGAATTCTGTGTTTCTCTGTGCCCTCGGTGGTTATTGCACTTTCTGCAGCCGTGCGATCAGTTTCTGAGGAAGACTTTCTTCCGATTCTGACCACAGGCGGCGCGAGGTGGCACGAGTATTCGTTTCCGCCTTCTTTGTGAACTCGACAAGTTTTGCCAGATTGTCGCGAATCTTGGCTTGAGTTTCTACAGTGAGTTCAATATTTTCCTGCACGAACAGCGAGTCGAGGCCAAAATCAATCTCAATGTGTCCGGTTTCCTGATACCCCCCTTCGTCGAATTCTTCCCCTTGCACAATGAACTTGACCAGGCTCGGAATAAGGAGCCACTGCTGGCCACTCTGATCGGGCGTCCAAAGATCCCAATACGCGTCGAAAACGTAGGCGTAGTCGTCATGAATGAGATCGGCGGCGACCACGACTGCTTCTTCCGCTGTGATGCCGGGCGAGAAGCGACGTTCCAGAATACTGGCTTCATTCCAGGAAACAGGTTGCACGGCGGCGTAAGTGATGCCGGGACGCTGCTCCGAGAAAGGGAACTGCTGCAAGACGGCGAACATGTGAGGCAGCATCGCCGGGCCGGAGAAATCGGGAAACCAAAGGCTAAGATATAACGAGTCAGGCATAGAGCGGAGGCTGCAGCGCCCTCACTGCACTATTGTAATGCCTGCCAAGCAGTCCGCCGGGCGTCGGCATTGCTAAGTGTTTTCGATTTGAGTAAGACGCGCAGTTCAATACGTTAGGCCGCCGTACCCCGTGGGAATGACTTTTTGACACTGAGTAAGACGGCTGCTAACATCAAAAGTTCACTGGCACTCCTGCCTCAGAGTCGTCCCCGTCGTCTAGCCTGGCCTAGGACATCGCCCTTTCACGGCGGTAACACGGGTTCAAATCCCGTCGGGGACGCCAAACCTAATCAATGAGTTACCGGGATTTCCCCAGAAACTCGCGGTACAACGACGGTACAACTTGGTTTCGAGCGGATCATGCCGACTACCTTGCTTTGTGCCGCTCGCTTCTGCGGACTCAGGGCCTGTGTGTAGGTGTCCAACGTCATCTTTGCTGTTGAGTGCCGCAACAGCTCCTGTACGACCTTGACATCCTCCCCGTTGCCCTTGAGCAACGTAGAAAACGTGTGGCGAAATGTGTGCCACGACATCTTCTTGTTGATCCCCAGCTTTCGAGCTGCGGGTTGAATGTAGTCGCGCATTACCGCGCTCAGCCAGACTGGCTGTTTCCCACGCTTGGCTCCAGCGCGGTTGGCATCGGTGGCCCATACATAATCGGACGGCTTCTTGTATGGGGTCACTTCATACCAGGCCAACAGATCATGAGCTATATACTCGTCAATCGGCATCAGCTTTCTCGATGCCTCCGTTTTGACCGGGCCTACGTGCTGGTCAACCAGCGACCGAGTCACGCTTACATGGAGATTCTTGAAATCGAAATCCTCCCATTTCAGCCCGGCCAGTTCGCCCCGGCGTAGTCCCGACGGCATGTCGAGAAACACCATCGCCTTTTCCCGAATCCCCAGTACCCCCAGCAGCAGATGCATCTCTTCAACTTCGAGAATGTCAGGTGTTCGCTCACGCTTTGCAGAAACACGAACACCAGAACCCTTGCCGGCACCTGCGATTGGATTGCGGTCAGTGAACTCCCACCGTATTGCATGATTGAAAACGCTGCCCATCGCGTCACGGATTTTTTCTCTTGTGCCACCTGCAAGAAGTTTGCGTCTGCCAAACTTGCTCGTGACAAGTGACTTAAGCCATTGCTCCACCGCAACGGTTTTGATGGCCCGGAGTTCGAGTTTTCCCCAATGAGGCAGCACCCAGCGGTTCAGAACCAGCGTCTTCCGGTTGCGGGTCGAATATGCTTTGCCGTCCCGGCCGCAATCAGCAAGTTCATGAATTTTGTAGTGCTCCACAGCCTCAGTCATAGTGATCGACGTCAACTCTGTCGGGCCATCGGTGTTGATGTTTAGCCGCAGTCCAGCTAACAAATCCTGCAGCTTCTTACTGTTTTCGGGATAGTCCTTGACCGGTCCGATGGTTTTCTTGCGCTCGCGTGAAATGCCGTCCGCGCCTTTGTGCAGCCAGCGAAACTGCCATCTTTCTACCCCATCTTTGCGGATTATTGTTTGGAGACACCCATTCTGATAACGCGCCAGCATTCATTTGCTCCTTGAATTCTGGCAGCGGTCGCAATCCGAATTTACCCCAATGGGCGTCGGGGAGTCTAGTTCACGGCGAATGTCATTTTCCGCAGTTCCTGGTAACCAACAGGCTGGGCCCCGCGCGGATCGTGATCCGGCGCAAAGACATCTTGCACGCGACGGAAACGAATTCTCGATCCCTTTATTCACTTATCGGCCGCTACACCCGAGGCCATGTTGTGACGCACCCGACGGCCTGCAATTACCTGCGACCGAAGCCAATCATCCAACTCAGAGAGATAAAAGTGCCAGCGCTTCCGATCAGACCCCACCGGGTGAGCCGGAAGTGACCCTTCACGAGCCTTGCGGAGTACAGTTTTCGGGTGCATGTTGAGAAAGCGAGCAGCGTGTTGCTGACTGACGGGCGCCTCTCGAAGCGAGTGTGACCGCTCACTTGGGGTGATCAGATTGGGCTGGGCTGACATAAAGACCTCTTCTCCACAACCGCGGTCCGTCCGCTTCGTTGAGTTCGCGCGGACGGACAGTGCTAGCCAATTTGATCGATTCCTTCAGCCGTGTCCAACAACTTCTCGTCCGCGTGATATTCCTGCCGGGAATATCAGACAGCGGCAAACCGATTTGTCACTTCACATTTCGTTGAGCAAATCACTTCGCGGATGCGGAGTGGTCGTTTCAGAAGAACTGAGTCAAGCAGACCACGACACACTCATCTGCCTCATCGGCAGGCACTTGGACGCAGACTTGGGAAAACATGTATGCGCGTCCGCCAGCACAACGGCATCTCAGGGCCGTCTAAATAAGACGCCCTCCGTGTAGCGGTGTCCGAGTCACATTTGCCGACCAATCGCTTTCCGAGGAAGATTCCTTACCGAGAGTATCGGGCCGAGAGGCGCGATTTACTTGGTCGCGACACCATGTTCGGCTGTTATTCCTCCCAGGAATATCACGCGGACGAGAAGTTGTTGGACATCGCGATTGAGCCAAGTTACGTTTGCGCCATAAGCAGCCGATTTGAAGTGCTGCGGGAGGTACAAATGACACGTTGGTCCCGAGTCCATTTCATCCGCCAAATCCAGTCCCGTCTTCGGTCGAAGTGGGCGCGTTCAACCGCCGTTCTTGTCACCCTTCTTCTGGTCATCCCTGTGGCCGCGCTGGCGCAGGGTTCACCGTTCGACACCGGCTTTACCGCCATCCAAAGCCTTTTCACCGGCACGATTGCGAAGGTTGCAAGTCTGGTTGCGATAGTGATCGGCGGCTACGGCTTCGCCCACGGCGAACCTGGTGCGAAAAAGGCACTCGCCGGTGTTGCTGCCGGAACGGGCATTGCCGTCCTCGCCGTGAATGTCCTGAGTTGGCTCTGGGGCGTATAGCCCCTTCAGAGCCACCTTCGATCCTAGCATGCTTAGACAAGTGACTTATGCCAGACAAAACACAGCAGAAGCATCGCACAAATCGAGTCTTCAAGAGCCTGCATAAGCCGCTCACCTACTTGGGCGTGGAACGCACGCTGTTCTACTTCGTTTGTGTCGGAGCAGTGGGGGCCTTCAATCTCTTCAATTCCATCCTCGCCGGTATCGCCGTCTTCATTGGCGGTTTTGCCTTCGGCCATTGGGTCACGAACAGCGATCCGGCATTCCTCCGCATCCTGGCCAAGTCCGAACGCTACAAGCGTGCGCTATGACGCCGCGAAGCAGCAAGTCCCCCGTGTGGAGGTGGTGTGATGCTGCGTCTCGACAAGGTCATCAAGCCGTGGAAAGAGAGTGCGGCGCTCAACGACCACATCAACCTCTACGGCTTCTGGAATGAGACGGCCTTCCTTACGAAAAGCGGCGATCTCGGCATGGTTCTCAGTGTTTCCGGCGTGGACTACGAAAGTCTTGACCGCTCGGAACAGGAGTATGCGGTGAAGCGGTTGGAAGCAGCGCTCAAAGCGTTTGGCTCAGGCTTCCACGTTTACCAATACCTCTTCAAATCGAATCGCCCGGACATACCATTCGCGAGCTATGACGACCCGATCGTGGAGGCAGCTATCGACCAGCGGCGGAAGTTCTTTGAAGCCAAGCGAGACCATCTTTACCAAGTTGAGATCTTCTACTGCATCCTTCTCGAAGGCACTAGGTCGAAGACCGGCGTCGGAACAGCTCTGGCCCGCCTCTTACACGATCCAGAGGGCGCGATTGGCGAACTCAAATCGCAGTTCACCAACGACAGCATGAAGACGCTATTGCGTACGCATATCGAGCGCGATCTTCAACGGCTCGACCAGCACGTGCAGGCATTCGCTCGGCAGCTTGCGGATTTCATGCAAATCGAGGTCTTGAATCAGCAGGGACCAGTTCAGGTTTTTCCGCCGCTTGCTGAATTATGACGACTGGCGTGTTGCCGGCAGGCCGCAGTCCACGCAGTTTCTCGACTATCAGGTGGTCAACTCCGACATCGAAGCGGAACGCGATCATCTGCGCGTAGGCGATCACATTGTCCGCGTGCTGACGATGAAAGAGGCCATCACAGAGACGCGGCCCCTGGTGCTCGACGCGCTGCTGAAGATTCCGGCCAACTTCTACGTGGTCACGGAGTGGACACCGCTACCGGCGGACAAAGCCCGCAAAGAAGTCAACAAGCGACGCCGCCACTTCAATATGTCGAAGACGGGTTTCGTCTCTCAGATGGGCAACGACGCCACGAAGACGAATCCTCGCGATGTGCTGGTGGACGAGTCCAAGCAGGCCGACATTGAAAATCTTGGTGATTGCCTGCGCGCCCTTGGTGACGGTCAATCGCTTGGCGATTTCTCGCTCACGATTGTGCTGTATGGCCGGTCACGGACAGAACTCGATCAACTCGTGGCCGAGTTTACTGGCGTCTTCACCAACGCAGACGGCAATCTGTTCGCGGAAAGCTACAACCAGCTCAACGCCTATTTCGCCACTGTGCCGGGCAACTATGCAATGAACCTTCGCCAGATGTATCTGCTGAACACGAACTACGCCGACCTGTCTTTTCTCTTTACGATCCTGCCCGGCGAGAAGACGAACGCGCATCTCGGTACGGAGTACCTGGCTGCGCTCGAAACCGACAACAGCACGCCATACTTTCTGAACCTGCATAACGGTGAAGTTGCCCATACGCTGATTCTCGGGATGACGGGGAGTGGAAAAAACATGAAATTAGAAGAAGTCAACCTCAAGACCAAAGAAGCAGTCGACTACCTCGTGCAGTCGCTGGAGGCTGGGCAGAGTTCGGTGCTCACGCAGTATCTCGGAGCGATGGCGAAGTTTCGCAACTACAGTTTCGGCAACATCATGCTGATTGCGAGGCAGAAGCCAGACGCTACTCACGTTGCCGGATACCGCACTTGGACTCGCTTGGCCGCTTCGTCCGGCGTGGCGAAAAAGGCATTTTCATTCTCGCCCCAATGGTCGGCAACAAGCGCAATAAAGAAGAGAATGCGGAACAGAATACCGATGCCAAGGAGACTCAGCGCACTTTGTACGGTTTCCGAGGCGTGTATGTGTTCGACGTTACTCAGACCGAAGGCAAAGAGCTTCCAACGCTGACCGAAGTCAACGGCGACGTGAGCGGATACCGCGAACGACTTTTCAAGTTCGTCGAAGCGCAAAGCGTCGAGCTTAGTTTCTCCGAGAGAATTGCTCCCGCCAAGGGTCTCTCGTATGGCGGCAAGATCACGCTGCTTTCCGGGATGCAACCTGCCGAGGAGTTTTCCACGCTAACGCACGAGATCGCCCACGAGATGTTGCACCGAGGCGACCGTCGCACCCTGACTACCAAGCAAGTCCGCGAGACCGAGGCCGAAGCTGTGGCCTTCGTGGTCTGCCAAGCAATCGGGCTTGAGACCGGAACCGCATCCGCCGATTACATCCAGCTCTGGCATGGAGACGCCGATCTTCTGCGCGAGAGTTTGGAAGCCGTCCAACAGACCGCTGCTGTGATTCTCGGGGGCATTGCCCCCGAGCCAGCGGCGGTTGCCGCTTAACCCAACACAAAACTCTAGCTCAAGAACAACCGTGCGGGTCGTCATGCCCGACGTGTGACGGCCACAACCCAACCACTACCGAGGAACAAAACAATGAAAAGGAGAATGGTCATGCAAGACGCGCAGAACAATGCAACCAGTAACGAATATCGAAGCGTTCCCATCAGCATATTGGTGGAGTCCGCTACCAACCCGCGCAAGCGATTCGACGAGAAGAACCTCGAAGAACTGGCCGCCAGCATGAAAGCGCAAGGGATTCTCGCCCCTCTTCTGGTGCGGGAATTAGAGGAAAGCAAGTACGAAGTTGTCGCTGGGGCACGTCGCCTCAGAGCAGCGAAGCTGGCGGAACTCGAAACCGTTCCCGTCCGCGTGGTCAAACTGACGGATGCGGAGTCCATCGAGGCCCAGGTAGTCGAAAACCTGCAACGCGAGGACATCCACCCACTTGAAGAATCTCTCGGTTTCAAGTCACTCTTGCAACTCGGAGAACCTACCTACACCATCGCCAGCATCGCGGCCCGAGCGGGTAAGAGCGAGGCTTATGTGCAAGGACGCATCAAGCTGGCGGACTTGATTCCATCCGTGGCCGAGGCGTTCCTGAAAGACACAATTGCCATTGGCCACGCACTCTTGATCGCCAAACTGCCGGACTCTCAACAGCAGGAAGCCTTCAACGCGGCGTTTCGCGGCATGTGGACGACCGATGGCAACAGCCAAGTGCTCATCCCCGTGCGCGAACTTGCGGCATGGATTGAGTCCAACATCCTGCTACAACTGGCGTCTGCCCCGTTCGACAAGCAGGACGAAGCCCTCGTTCCCGCAGCAGGCTCGTGCAGCAATTGTCCCAAGCGGACAGGCTTCAACAAGCTGCTTTTTGCCGACGTGCGCAAGGACTCTTGTACTGACCCACAATGTTTCCGGGCCAAGATCGACGCGCATGTGTCGAAGACGCTCGAAACCAAACCCCAACTGGTGCAGATTTCCTCCGCTTGGAACACCCGAGAAGGCGCTCCATTGGGAAAGAACCGTTACGTGGAGCTTGAAATCAAGAAGGCCAAAACCAACGGCACAGGTTCCAAGGTTGCCCCTCAACAGAAGCCATGCCAGAAGATGACCGAAGCAGTGGTCATGGACGGCGGAAGGCGCGGAGAACTGGTTAAGGTCTGCGCCGATCCCTCGTGCCGGGTGCATCATCCCGACACACCCTCACCTGAGCAAGTTGCCAAGGAACGGGCTGAGGAACGCAAGCGCATCGAAAAAAGCAAACAGGCCATCACCATTCGCCATTGCGTCTTGGCCAAGGTGCTAGAGCGCGTGGCTGCGCCGTTGAAGAAAGCCGACTTGCTCACGGTCGCGCAATACACCATCGGCCATTTGTCCTACAACCAAGTCCCGGTCTTGGCGAAGCGGCAGAAGGTCGATACTGCCAAAACCACCAAGCCGCCGCAGGAAGTGTTGATGAAGAAGATCAGCACCTATGATGAAGCTGCGCTCTCGCGGCTTTTGCTCGAAATCAGCTTGCTCGACTCGGCCTACCAGCGGGGGGATGTATCGCAAGACCTGCTCATGGATGCCGCCAAGCGGTTTCGGGTGGATGTCGAGAAGGTAGAGAAATCAGTAGCGGCGGAGTTCGCCGCGAAGCGCAGCAAACCACCAAAAGCGAAGACAAAACCAAAACCAAAGTCTGCGGCGTAAGGTTCACGCGGGGCGCTAAAAAGCGCCCCGCCTATTTTTGTGTGCAAGACACCAGTTTGAACATTGCTTGACTAACGGGCGGCACGTAAATTGCCGGAAATGGTCAATATTGACCATCCCTATGGATCGGATTTTGGGATTATCTTTCCGGTGACGAAAAAAGGCATCAGCCCAAAACAGATACTTGCCATCCGTTGCCCGACCTGTGGTGCTGCTCCAGGAAAGAAGTGTGAGCTGGCTACTGGACTACCCCGCACAACCCTGCATCGTGACCGCCGATTGATCGCAAGAGACTAACGGATTCTAAACGCAAAAAGCCGCCCGGAGCTACGCTGCGCTGCGACGGGCGGCTTCCTACCCCCTCAGCTTGCCTCCACATTGTAAAGGTTTTCGTCGGTCTACAGAGCCATAATGCACCTGTCCGAGATTCCGGCCATCGTGAAAACCGTTCATGCACCGCCTTCGCTGATAAGTTCAGGGTATTCTCTTTTGATTTCATTGGCTTGCAGCCGACATAGGGGCTGACTGGTCGCTATTCGGGCCACGACACTTAAATTTCATCACCGGGCGCTTACTTCGCGGTAGGCTCCATCGAGCGTGAACCAAACCGCCGGCGAAACCCACGTTTAGGAGCGGGAGCTATGGCAAAACCGATTGCCGTCCAGGTAGGAAATATCACGGTAACCCCGATAAGCGCAAAACAACAGAAAATCCTTGAAGAGAAAATAAAAAAGCGTCATGAAGGGCTACGCCGCAGGTATCGGGAGGTCCACGGGAAGATCGTGGATTGGGTCAGCCATACATTCGAGGACGGCAGCTTGTACGTGAGTATCCGGTTCAAGGACAAGACGGATTTTTCCTTGCAGTTCAGTGCCAAAATCCTGACAGACAGCATCGATTTATCGGATGTCAGCACCGGGAATTTCAAAATGATTCGGGAGTACTACAGGATGGAAGATGAATGAATTTAGTTACAGGAGTATACCGAATGGCAAAGCGGAAGCATGAACGACAAGAGCGAAAATTAAATCTGGACACATTCAGGCGCGGTATCAGAGGCAAAGTGCTGGAGGCCGTCAGTATCGCCAACGAATTGGAATCCCGGTACATCTCCCTAGAATTTCAGGACCAGACTGAATTGACAATAACGCTGGATGTCCGGCTGACGGGCAAATTAGAGCTCTTCGATTGCAAGACCGGGGATCAGAGACTTGTAAGGAAAATTGGTTTAGTTCCCGACGACACTCCGTTGTGGCGGCCGCA